>JAHEDG010000018.1 GCA_024641335.1 Candidatus Zixiibacteriota bacterium | reverse complement strand
CCGATTTCATCAGAAAGCTTCTGGGAAGCATAGAGGAAAATCTGCACGACAAAGGGCACGATGACGATGCCGGCAAAATAGTCGATACTTTGAAGAAGGCTATCGATGAATTGAGAAGCGATCCGCAGGGAACGAAGTCTGCGGCTTCCAAACCATCGGCCGCCAAATCGAAAAAGGCCGCTCCGAAAAAACAGGGATCTAAGAAAAGCTCTAAAAAAAGCTCGAAGACCATCGCTACTGATGATCAGAATGGCGAAATGCAGTTTGTCGCTTCGCCGGAGTTGATAAAGCAGTTTGTTACCGAAGGAGAGGAACTTCTCGAATCGGCCGAGCAATCGCTTCTCAGCCTGGAACATGATTCCGGCAATCAAGAGACTTTATCCACGGCCTTTCGGGCATTCCACAGTTTCAAGGGGAATGCCGGCTTTTTGGGGTATGCCGATTTGGAAGCGGTCAGTCATCAGGCCGAAACTCTGCTTGATACGCTTAGAAGTATCGGAGCCGAAGGACAGGGTACCGCGATCTCTTTGCTATTGAGCGTTATAGATTTTTTGCGAGGAGGCTTATCGGCCCTTAATGAAGGAAATGACCCGGAGATTTCGGGTAAGGCCGGAATAGTCTCACTTTTAAGTGAAACTATCGTCTCGCTGGGAGGCACCGCTCCAGAGACTCCTCAAGCGCTGGATACCGAGGATGAAACCGAAGATGATCAGGATGAACCGGTGGAAATGGAAGCGGAATCCGAGAACAATAGCGGTTCCGAGCAATTCCCTGAACGCAGATCGGGAATCGACCGGCGAACGGGCGATGACGGCCGTTCCAGCGGACGTCGCGCCGCGGATAAGATCAACGGCCAGCGTCAGACTATAAGAGTGGATATAGAAAAACTCGATATATTGATGAACCTGGTGGGCGAATTAGTGATTTCCGAAGCCATGGTATCGCAGAACCCCGATATCAAAGAGCTTAACGTGCCGATGGACCGTTTCGAAAGATCGGTTCTGCAGTTGAATAAAATCACCAGGGATCTGCAGGACGTGACCACGTCGATAAGAATGATTCCGCTGGCCGGCACGTTCAGGAAAATGATAAGGCTGGTGCGTGATTTATCTCAGAAGGTGGGAAAGAAAATAGATCTGGAACTTATCGGGGAAGAAACCGAGGTAGATAAAACGGTCATCGAGCAGATTACCGATCCGTTGGTTCATATTATCAGGAACTCCATAGATCACGGCCTGGAGGGTCCGGAGGAACGACTGGCCAATAATAAGTCCGATACCGGGAAGATCACACTCGAGGCCCGATATGTCGGAGGCGAGGTCTGGATTATAATCAACGATGACGGCAAGGGATTGAACAGGGAGAAGATCTTGAGCCGGGCCATAGAGAAGGGCTTGGTTGACGGGGACGGCTTGGAGATGAAAGACGAAGATGTCTGGCTGATGATTTTCCAACCCGGATTTTCCACCGCTGAAAAGATCACGGATGTTTCCGGGCGCGGAGTCGGCATGGACGTGGTCAGACGGAATATAGAGAAAACCCGCGGTAAGGTTGAAGTCAAGAGCGATAAAGGCAGAGGGACATCGGTTATTTTACGTATTCCTCTTACCCTGGCCATAATAGACGGAATGGTAGTCAGGATCGGCGAGACGCTATTAACCGTTCCGATCATCTCCATAAAGGAATCATTCCAGCCGACCGGGGATATTATCAATATTCTTATGGATGGTCAGGAGATCGTCAATATCCGGGATCATCTCTTCCCGGTTGTCCGTCTGTACGAAATATTCCAGTTGGAACCGGATAGCAGGGAGTTATGCGACGGTATCCTGGTGATGGTGGAAAATGAAGGGAAAGCTGTCTGTCTTTTCGTGGATGAGGTCGTAGGGCAGCAACAGGTAGTCATCAAGGGCCTTTCGGATTATGTCGGCGATCTTCATACGGTTTCCGGATGTACGATAATGGGCGACGGCACTATCAGCCTTATTCTGGATATCAAGGGAATTATCGACAAGGCTGAAGGAGAGATCAAGGGCCTGGCCATGAATCAGAGGATGGAAATAGATAGCGGCGCCAAAGTAATGGAAACGGTCGAAGCGTAACCAAGGAGCGATAAAATGTCTGAACAGGAAAAATTGAACGCTGAAATAGCCGCCTCGCAAGAGGAGGAAGATACCCAGGAAGGCAAATTTCTGACTTTTTCGCTGGGCAACGAGGAATACGGGATTGAAATTCGGTATGTCAACGAGATTATCGGTGTCCAGAAAATTACCGATCTTCCCGATATGCCGGATTATGTCAAGGGAGTTATCAATCTTCGGGGCAAAGTAATACCGGTGATCGATGTCAGGCTGCGTTTCAATCTCAAGGAACGCGCCTATGATGAACGGACCTGTATAGTCGTAGTGACCCTGAATGAAATCGCCGTGGGAATAATTGTGGATTCGGTATCCGAAGTAATCGATATACCTGCGGGGAATATCGAACCGGCCCCCAAGGTCAAGAGAGGCGAGGCCAGCAGGTTTATATCCGGCCTGGGCAAAGTGGATGAGGCGGTCAAGATATTGCTGGATATCAGGCAACTGCTTTTCGACGCCAATATCGAGCAGATTAGCGAAGCGCTTCCCAATTAGATGAAAAATCTGAAGCCCACGACGGGCGTGAAATTCATATTTGGATAGACGGGCGGGAAAATGTCTGAGATGGACAACAGCTGGGTCTTATTCTCCCTTGATAAAGAAGAGTACGGAATAAGAACCGAACAGATTCGCCAGATGGTGTTACTGACCGACCCGTCTGAGGTACCCGATCACCCCGATTATATGAGGGGCGTTATAAATTTAAGAAGCATGGTGATTCCTGTTCTCGACTTGAGAAAACGTCTCGGCCGCAAGAGTCTTCCGGAGGTTACCGACGAATTAATCGATATATTGAGCAAAGGAGAACAGGAGCATGTCGACTGGCTTAATGAACTGCAGTCGTCGGTGGAAGAAAACCGCGAATTTACGTTGAACACCGATCCGCGCAGATGCGTTTTCGGACAATGGTATGATAATTTCACGACGGAGAACGCTCAACTGGTCTCGCAGCTTAAGAAATTCGATGAGCTTCATAAGGCGGTCCATGAGATTGCGGACACGGTTCGCGACTATTTACTCGACGGAAAGGCTGATGACGCCAGGTTTTTTATCCATTATGCCAGGGAAAACGAAATGGCGAATTTCCGAAAGATCTTCAAGAAAACTCGCGCCATGATAAAAGAAAATAACCGCGAAATCGTGGTAATTGTGGAATGGGACAATTCTAAAATCGGATTAATTGTCGACGCAGTGTTGGATGTCACCGATATCCCGCAGACGGATATTGAACCATCTCCCAAGATACGGTATGGCCGTGCCAGCCGATATATTCTGGGATTGGCCAAGAAGGGCGATCAGGTAAAAATACTGCTTGATGTCGACAGCCTGATGGCCGGCGAGGAATTGATCTCCGCGCGCTAATTTCAACAATTTAGTCTTGAATCTTCTTAAAAATATAGAGTGTATTTCCATGATAACGAAAGTGATATCCTTGGCTTGTTCAGACAGGATAAAACACTCGTATTTTCCGAAATCGTCTGAAACAGGTCATCGGAGACAATCAAAAAACCAGGTAACATCTTCTTTAGCAAGAGTTTATTCGAGTTGGGGAGAGTGTATCATAATGATACGCCGGGAGTATGTTTTTAATATCGTTTAGCAAAAAGCCGATATGTTTTAATAGGTGGAAATTCCAGAGACCTGAATCGGAAAGTATGGGGCTGGTTTCCACGGGAGATACAGGAACGCGAAAATTACAACCGAGACCGGCAGTGGCAGCCGAAAGAAAGTTGAGATGTCACCACGACTGATATGAACAACGTGCAGGAAAACAAAAGCGTAATCGAGCTGACCAAGCTATCGGACAGAGAATACAAGCTGATTAGCCAGCTTGTTTACGAAAAATCCGGAATAAATCTCGGAGAACAGAAACGGGCGCTGATCGCCGGCCGTCTGAATAAAGTGCTAAGGCAGAACGGCTTTGATAGTTTCCAGCAATATTATGATCATATTTCCAACGACCCGACTGGTACATCGCTGACCACGTTGATCGACAGGATCTCCACCAATCACACATTCTTCAACCGGGAAAACGACCACTTCGAATTTTTCTCCACCAAGGCTGTTCCTCATATGGTCGAAATGATGAAAGGCCGTAGCAAAAAGGAAATGAGGATTTGGTGTGCCGGATGTTCGTCGGGCGAGGAACCGTATACACTGGCCATGCTGCTTTTGGAATATTTCGGTAGAGAGGCGTCGTTCTGGGATCTGGGTATTTTGGCGACCGATATCTCTACCCATGCGCTGGATAAGGCTATGGCCGGGGTTTACTATCCTGAAAATGTCAACAAACTTCCTACCAAACTGAAATCCAAGTACTTCAAGCAGGTTGCCGGAGGAAATTGGGCGGTTACGGACAAAATAAAATCCATGGTTTTATACAGAAAACTAAATCTGATGCGCGAGGAATACCCTTTCAAGAGTAAATTCCAGTCCATTTTCTGCAGAAACGTCATGATCTACTTTGACAAGCCGACGCGCAAGGCCCTGGTCGACAGATTCGCCCGATATACCGACAATACCGGTTACTTATTCATAGGTCATTCGGAAACCCTGGGTCGTGACGATCTATCATACAGATATATCAGGCCGGCTGTTTACCAAAAGGATGGGAGTAATGGGTAGAAAAATCAGGGTATTGGTGGTCGATGATTCGGCCATGGTACGGCAGATTCTAACCGATGGGTTATCCGGCGATCCTCAAATCGAGGTAATCGGGCAGGCCTCAGATCCTTATGCGGCCAGAGACAAGATTGTGGAACTAAGACCGGATGTGCTGACTCTCGATGTGGAAATGCCCAGGATGGACGGCGTGGAATTTTTACGCAAGCTGATGCCCCAGTATCCGTTGCCGGTTCTAATGGTCAGCGCTTTGACTCAAAAGGGCAAACAGATCACTCTGGAGGCCTTGGAGGCCGGGGCGATCGATTTTGTAACCAAGCCGAGCACGGATGTTGCCAGAGGGCTCAACGGCATGCTCGATGAGCTTCGGACCAAGGTTAAGGCGGTATCGACCGCCAATCTCAACGCCTGGCGGAGACATGACGGAAAAAAGGTAAAAACAACCTCCTTATCGACTCGAGCTTTGGCCGAATCTACCGATAAAGTAATAGCCATAGGGGCGTCCACTGGAGGCACCGAGGCGATTCGCAATATTATTACACAGTTTCCGGCGGGAATGCCTGGTGTGGTTATTGTCCAGCATATGCCGGCGGGATTTACCAAGATGTTTGCCGATCGATTGAACGAACAATGCGCGATGACTGTAAAGGAAGCGGTTCCCGGCGAAAAAGAGCGAATTATCGCGGGGAAAATACTGATCGCTCCGGGTGACTATCATATGACAATTCGTCGCTCGGGCGGTATTTATCAGGCGGAATGTTCACAGAATGAGGACAAGGTATCCGGCCACCGGCCGTCGGTAGATGTTCTTTTCGGTTCTGTGGCCAAGCATGTCGGAGGAAACGCGATTGGAATTATTTTAACGGGCATGGGGCATGATGGGGCCGACGGAATGCTGGCTATGCGTAACGCCGGGGCCAGGACTATTGCTCAGGATGAATCTACTTCTGTAGTGTTCGGGATGCCCAAGGAGGCTTACGAAAACGGCGGCGCCGAAAAGTTGGTACCGTTGCAAAAAATAGCGCCAACGGTAATCAATATGTTTGCGGAGAAAAAGTAATGGCTACGATTTACGTGGGAGTAGGCGAATACGCGGCGTCAAAATCGAACGGCCACGTAATAAAAACGATGGCCCTGGGCTCATGTGTAGGGGTGATTATTCTGGATCCGGTCGCCAAAGCAGTAGGACTTTTGCATGTGGCCTTGCCGGATTCATCGATAAATAAAAAGAGAGTGGAGGAACGTCCGGGGATGTTCGCCGACACCGGAATTCCCAAGCTTTTGGAGGAGATGTGGAGGCTGGGCTGCAGCAAGAACGGAAAGATGCTGGTAAAATTAGCTGGCGGAGCGGCGATTATGGACCCGAATAACACTTTTAACATCGGGAAGAGAAATATCCTGGCGGTCAAGAAGATCTTATGGAAATACAAATTGGGCGCACGGGCAGAAGATATTGGCGGGACTATCAGTCGAACTGTAACCGTGGAAGTAGACACCGGCAGAGTATCATTGTCGTCGCCGGGTAGAGGGGAGTGGGTCCTATGATTATGACCAAGTCTGTTTCCGATAAAATAAAGGAAATGCCGATGCTTTCCGTGGTCGCTTCACGTCTTCTTGAGCTATCCGGAGACGAAGAGCATTCTCTTCAGGACGTGGCCAAAATAGTGGAAAACGACGCATATCTTACAACCAGGATTTTGCGGGTAGTCAATTCGGCCGCATTTGCTCCGAACAGCCCCATTACCACGGTTGCCAAGGCTATTCTTAATATCGGGGAGAAAATGGTTATGGGAATAGCGGTCGGTTCCTGCTCGGCTAAAGTTTTTAAAGACCCTCTGGATGGCTACGAAGCGGCGGCCGGAGGGCTCTGGGATCATTCTTTAAGAACGGCTATCGCGGCCCGAGAGATTGCCAATTATTCCAAAAGAGAGATTTCAGCCAGTCTGGCGTTTACCGCCGGTTTGCTTCATGATATCGGGAAATCGGTAATCTCGGAATTTCTTGTGGGCAATACGGAAATGTTGACCGATATGTGCGATGAAGGCAAGGCCGGTGATTTTCTCGATGCCGAACGGACTCTTGTCGGTACGGATCATTCTGAAGTCGGTCAGCAGTTGGCGGTTCATTGGGGGATTCCTCAACCGCTGGTCGAATCGATCAGATATCATCACCGTCCTGAACAGGCCAGTGAGGAAAATAAGCATTTGGTATACTCCGTTCATCTCAGCGATCTTCTGGCCATGATGGGCGGATCCGGGACCGGCGCCGATTCGCTGGCTTATAAGATAGACGATAATTACGAGAGCTTTATTGATATAGGCAAGGATCAGCTTGCTGTTTTGCTCCTGAAAGTGCAGGAGGAGTTTTTCGGCACCAAAAAATCGATATTCGGGAGTGAGGAGTTTTAATATGGTTCACACCATAATAATAGCGGACGATTCCGCCACCGCCCGCATGATTATCAAACGTTGTCTGGAGATTGCCGGGTTCGAAGAAGCGAAATTTCTCGATGCCCGGGATGGTACGGAAGCTCTGGAACTGGCCAGGAATAACAAAATCGATTTATTGGTGACGGATTTGAACATGCCCAAGATGGATGGCAAATCACTGCTCAAGCATGTAAAATCAAGTCCCAAGCTCGCGGAACTTCCTGTTCTGGTTATCACCAGCGCCAGCAACCAGGCCAAGGAGGACGAACTCAAGGGTCTGGGAGCATTCGCCATTTTGAGTAAACCTGTTTCTCCGGCTAATGTTGCGGAAGTGTTGGAAAAGTTCTTAAACTGTTAAATCGGAGAAGGTCATGAGTCAAAGCGCCGAACGTCTCAAAAAAGCGCTGTTGGAAGCTGTTTCTACTACTATGGAGAATATGGCTTTCGAACAGGTGGAACTGATAGACAACGAAAATAATCTTCAGGAGGAAATCTCGGGAGAGGCTCCGGCCGATGAGTTTGGCGGCGTCGACGAAGGGGCAACCGACGAGCAGGCCGAAAATCAGTCAGAATCGTCGGATGAGGCGGTTGAGGATCTGGAACAAACCTCGGTCAATCAGGTTATTCAGAATCTCTGGACATCTATCGCCATTATCAAGCCTATCCACGGCACGATGATTCTCGAATTCAAATGCGGATACGCTCAAAAACTGACCGAGGCGATATACGGCGAAATCGGCGATGATAATCTTTCGGCCAGCACGGTACTCGATGCCGTAGCCGAGCTTATTAATACAATCTCCGGCCGGTTCATCGATGAATTGATTTCCGCCGATAAGGAATTCGAGTTGGGATTGCCGAACACCGGCGAAGGAGATACTCCTGAAATCGAGAACGAGGTTATTTCATTATTGTTTGATCTGGGGGGATATACCATGAGAGCGGTTGTATCCGGAAATGATATTTTAAATCTGGTCAGCGAGAAAAAGAAGATAAAGGAGAATGTGTCATGAAAGTTCTCGTAGTCGACGATTCCGCGATTATGCGGCGCATAATCTGCAATAACCTGAAATCCGCCGGATTTAATGATATTGTCGAGGCCGGTAACGGCGCTGAAGCGATTGACAGTCTCGGCGGTGTGAATTTGATATTAACCGACTGGAATATGCCGGTTATGGACGGTTTGACTTTTGTCAAAGAGGTTCGTAAGAACGGTGAATATTCCAAGGTTCCCATTGTTATGATTACGACCGAGGGAGCCAAAACGGAGGTAATGGAAGCGCTCAAGCATGGCGTAAACAACTATATCGTGAAGCCATTTACCCCGGAAACGCTGCTGGAAAAAGTTAACGCTACGTTAGGAAAATAAACGAAATCCATTGCGGGAGGTTTTGGCCGTGAATGTAAAATACGTAAATCCATTCGTAAAATCGGTTTATAATGCCATCAAGACAATGATGAATGTCGCCCCCGAACGATTGGCGCCTCATATGAAAGATCATAATAAAGCGCAGGGTGATATCTCTGGTATTGTCGGGTTCGCGGCCAGAAATATCTACGGGACATTGGCGGTGAGTTTCCCCAAGGAGACCGCCCTGAAGGCATTTAAATTAATGGTCGGAGATCAGGTAGAGAATATCACCGATGACGTTCGCGACTCGGTAGGAGAACTGGCTAATATAGTTATCGGCGGCGCCAAACAGGAATTCGTGACCCTGGGTCTGCCCTTTGATATCTCCATTCCAACGGTTGTCGTAGGACATAACCACACCATCTCTCATAAGGGCGGCACGCCGGTACTGGTGATCCCGTTTAAGCTCGACGGTCATCCATTCAGGGTGGAAGTGAGCATGAAGGTCGAGGGCAAAGCCCCATTCGCCGAAGGCGCCGAGAACGCCAAAGAGCCGGCCAAAGCGTAGGTCGGATCGAATAAGTAATTTCCAATAATTGCTTTTGTCGGCGGCTGTTTTAGAGGACTTGAAATTTAGCTGGGAATATTCTTGACGTGCCGCGGGAACAATTGATAAATAACATAGGTTGTTAACATAGGTTGTTTATGTTAAATCGGATTTATTTTACTGGAAGGATTAAGGTCGGAAGTGAAATCCCGGAGTGATGGCGGGCTGAGTCAGGTTATCAGAGTTTCCGGGATTTTCGCGATAAATCGAATTTCCTTATAAGAAGTGGTGATGGGCGCTGGGGGGCGCGATGAGCGATTCCAATAAGCTCTTCGAGGATTTTCTCGATAATTGTCATTTGATGATCGCTTATCTCGATCCGCGATTTAATTTCATAAAGGTTTCGAGTAGATACGCCGAAGCCGACAATCGCGATGTTTCATTCTTCCCTGGAAAAAATCTCTTCGATCTATTTCCCAATACTGAAAATGAAAAGATATTCCGCCGGGTAGTGAAAACCGGCAAGCCATATGTTGCCCAGGCCAGAGAATTCGCGTATCCCGAGAATCCTGAGCGAGGTACATCATACTGGGATTGGAATCTTGTTCCTATAAAGGATGGATTGGCCGGAGTTTCCGGATTGATTCTCACGGTTATCAATGTAACCGAATGGAAAAATACCGAGTTTAAGCTGCGGGAGAGCGAGGAGAAATTAGGCGGCGTTTTCGAGGCATCGCCCGATGCCATCATAACGACTGATTTGAACGGTCTGATAACCGTCTGTAATCCAGCGTTTCTGAAATTAACCGGATTTTCGAGCGCTTCCGAAGTATCGAAGGTATCAATATTCGATTTACTGGCGCCGGAATCTCTGGAAGAAGCTATGCTGGTATATAAGAATGCCGCGGATGGCCGGATCGATAAAGACCAGGAATTCACATTTTTACGCAAGGACAAAAGCAGATTTTCGGCCGGTATATCGATTAACCCGATTCGGGATTCAACCGGCAATCCAGCCTTATTCGTGACCGTGATAACCAATATTACTGAACGCAAGGAAGCCAGCAGGGAAATCCTGAAGCTGGCTTCTCTAGTCGAACACAGCGCTGATTTTATAGGTTTGGCCGATCTTGACGGCCGGATAATTTACCTGAACGAAGCGGCCCAGAAGATGAGCGGTTTCGACGGTATCGAAGAGTATAAAAAGGCGACGCTATTTGATTTTGCCGTAGATGACGATAGAGTCATGGTATCTCGTGAGCTGATTCCGGCTCTGCAATCCGAAGGGGGATGGCGGGGAGAGCTGTTTCTGAAAAACAACAAATCCGGGACCAAAATAATGGCTGAAGTGGATGTTTTTTATGTTTACGATCCAAATGATGGCCAGCCGGTGGCTATCGCCTCCATCAGCCGTAATATTACCCGTCGTAAACAAATTGAAAAGGAAGTGATTGAAAGCAGGAATCTGCTTTATACCCTTATCGATAACAGTCCCGCGCTGATTTATATCAAGGATATCGAGGGACGATATGTTCTGGTAAATCGCCCGTTCGCGGATATGGTAGGAATTCCCAGAGAGAATATAACTGGAAAAACGGACTATGATTTTCAACCGAAAGAAATAGCCGACGTGTTCAGGAAAACAGATATGGAAACCATAGCGGCGGGTACAACCAGCAAGCTGGAAGAAAAAGCGGTCCTTGACGACGGCAAGCATACGTTTTTGAGCTATAAGGCCCCGCTTTTCGGAGCGGACGGTCGGCCCTATGCCATTTGCGGAATCTCAACCGATATATCAACCATCAAGCAGGCCGAAGAATCGTTGCGGCGAAGCGAGGCCCGTTTGTCTAACGCTCAGCGAGTAGCGCATATGGGTTTTTGGGACTGGAATATCGTCACCAACGAACTTTTCTGGTCCGATGAAATTTACCGGATTTTCGGGCTGGAACCGCAGGAGTTCGGGGCCACCTACGAAGCTTTTCTCGGCTATGTTTATCCTGACGACAGAGAATTGGTAGTGAATTCGGTTGAACAGTCCTTAAAAAACGAAAGGGAATATAATATCGATCATCGCATTATGTTATCCGACGGCGAGATTCGGTATGTCCATGAACAGGGTGAGGTAACCAGAGACCCCAGCGGCCGTCCGGTGAACATGGTCGGAACTGTCCTGGATATCACCCAGAGAAAACGGATCGAGAAGGAACGGGAGCGGCTGATACTCGATCTGCAGGCCGCTCTGGCTAAGGTAAAAACCTTAAGCGGATTTATTCCTATTTGCGCTTCCTGCAAGAAAATCCGCGACGACGAAGGATACTGGCAGCAAATAGAGGAGTATATCACCGAACATTCCGACGTCGAACTCTCGCATGGTCTCTGCCCCGAATGCCGGACAACATTGTATCCGGAGTTATACGGGAAGAAAAATCAATAAACCCAAGGCTTGTTTAGCCCTTTATTCCATTCCGATCGATATGCGCAACTTGTTGAAATATCGGGGATTATGTAGGAATCTATAATCCGAGGTAAACAGCCCGGGAATAGAATTACAGCTAAATTTCTTTGACAGAAAGCCGATAGTATATAACGGAGATCCGTGGTTGGTTAATGGCCTGGTTTTATCCTGGCATCGCCAAATATATAAAACTCAGGATTCCAGACAACAGGAAGAGAGCATGGCAGGAAGGAAGAGAATCTTAAGTCCGGGGAGCGTTATAAAAAAACTGAATCTATCGATTTTTATAATCCTCCTGATCTTTAGCTCGGCTCGGAGCCAAAACGGTTTCAGAGTTTATGGTTTTTTCGATCTCGAAATGAAATATATGGATCTGGCTCCGAAAAACTGGACCTTCGATCAGAATCATTTAAATGTAATATCGATTTACAGCTTAGACGATCATTTTACGTTTATAAATGAAATGGAATGGCAGCACGACTCTGATCATTCGGCCGATATGGGACGGTCTCTTGAATGGGAACGGGCTTTTGTGGAATACAAGTACAGCGATGCTCTGAGAATTATAGCCGGGAAGTTTCTTTCGCCGTTTGGCCTTTACAATGAGCGTCACAGCGCGACGCCGTCGATAATTTCGACATTTCTTCCGATAATATACCGCGATCATGAGCATTGGCACAGCAACGCCGGCAAGACATTTTCCAAGTATTCCACCGGCGTAGGTGTTTTGGGTTCGATCTATTCAGGCTCCTGGGAGGGAAAATACCATTTATATCTTAGCAACGGCAGGGGTCCGCAGCAGGATCAAAGTGACAACAATGTCGATAAGGGAATGGGAACCAGATTGACCCTGGCTCCTCCGGGGGCGTTCCTGAAGCTTGGTTTTTCAGCCTATCGAGACAGGAACGGCAACGACGGCAATTCCCGGCAGCGAGCGATCGGTTTCGATATCGAATTGGATCTGGATGACCTTCATATGGAAGGGGAGGCGATTAGAAATCACTTTGAGGAGTTGGATATTAACGGAATTCCGGATGGTGTTTTCACAAGCGGGGGAGGTTACTATATTCTCGGGAATTATGTTCTTTTTGATTCAATCAAGCCGTTTGCCAGGTATGAATATTACGATGAAAATCGGAAGATGAATAATGACGCGATTTCCATATATACCTGCGGGATAAATATATCGGTTACTCCGAAGGTTATATTAAAAGGCGAAACTCATTTTCATCGTTTTCAAATGGACTCGATGAGGGATTTCGAAATGTATGTTTCATCCTTAGCGGTGGCCTTTTAAAACGTTATGACACGTTTGAATTTCAGGATAGAATTAATCGCGATGGCCGTAGTCGCGTTGACAGTGTTTTCATATCAATCTTCGTCGGCGCAGATA
Organism: Candidatus Zixiibacteriota bacterium; assembly: GCA_024641335.1. GTDB lineage: Bacteria > Zixibacteria > MSB-5A5 > UBA10806 > UBA10806 > JAHEDG01. The sequence continues at coordinate 38,105 of JAHEDG010000018.1, read as the reverse complement.
GCCATAGTGGTTAACAAAGCTAATTCTCTGGATAATGTCTCGCTGGAGAGCTTAAAAAAGATCTATATAGGGAAAATCACGGTTTTTCCCGGTGGAGAGCAGATTGTTCCGGCTGAATGCGCTAATCTTCGGAGTTCGTTTTATCAACGTCTTCTCGATTGGACGCCCCGGAGGGTGAAGGAACAATGGCTCAGGATAGTATTTTCGGGAGGAAGCGCCATTCCTCCGGTTAGTTTGAAAAATGCGGATGATGTCAGGAATTTTGTCTCCAGGACATCAGGGGCGATTTGTTTTTTAAAATTATCAGATATCGATGGGACGATGAAGGTCTTAGCCGTTGACGCCCTGAATCCTCTGGATAAAGGATATCCCTTAAAATAACCGGCTGTAATCGAGCGGACTGGTCGAGGATAAGTGAGAAGAATAATATCAGAGCTACCTATTCGTTTCAAGATAGTCTTGAACTCGGTGGTGACCTTGTTTTTGATCTCCTCGTTTATTTTTATCTATTATCCGGCCGAGCAGCGCAAACAAACACAGATTCTGACTCAACAAAAGGATCATGGACTGGCAAGAATGGTGGCTCTCGGCGCGGCTATCGCCTGGGAATCGGATAATTATAGAGCCATAATCGAAGCCATGAGCCGGGCGCGGGAAGACAGCAGCCTTTTGTATATGGTATTGCTGGATCGGGAAGGCAATGAGGTGGCCATTTATAATCCGCGGAATATTTCTCTCGATAACAGACATCTTTTGGAAAAAGACGGGATAGTGGAGTACGACAACCGAATACTTCATGCGATGTATCAGCCGGTAGTGTACGGGGATTCTGTTTATGGGTCTCTTCTACTGGGAGCGTCGATGAGCCAGATGTACGCGAATATCCAACGCAATAGCACAACTACTTTCTTCATCAGCCTGGCGATTCTTCTGGCCGGCATACTAATGTCGATATTGTCAAGCCGCCTGATAACCAACCCTTTGATTGACCTGCAAAACGCCGCTAAGGAGATCTCCAAGGGTAATTACGGCGTTCGTGTCGATGTTGCCGCCTCCGACGAGATAGGAGTGCTGGGCCGGGCATTCAACGACATGGTTAAGGATATTAATTATTCCATTATTGAAATCGAAAAGCTCCATCAGAATAACAGCTTGATTTTACAGTCCGCTGGAGAAGGTATTTACGGTCTCGATCATAACGGCCTAACCACATTCGCCAACCAGGCGGCAGCCGATATGCTCGGATATGAGATTGAAGAGATGATCGGGAAACATCAGCATGATCTTATTCATTATAAACGCGCCGATGAATCCCATTACCCGCGCGAAAAATGCCCGATATATGCCGCCTTTACCGATGGCGCCGAGCGGAGAGTCTGCGAAGATGTATTCTGGAGAAAGGACGGCATAAGCCTCTATGTGGATTACGTGAGCACTCCGATCTGGGAAGGGAATAAGATTTCCGGGGCTGTGGTGGCTTTTCAGGATGTTACCGGACGGAGAAACGCCAGGGAAGCTCTCGAGGAAAGCGAAGCCAAGAGTAGGGCGATCTTAAGCGCCATCCCGGATCTGATGTTCCAGCTTGCCGCGGACGGCGAATTTATCAGCTATCACGGCCACAACGAGCTTCTTTACTCCCAGCCAGAAGATTTTATAGGCAGAAAAGTCAGCGACGTTTTACCGAAATATGTCGCCGACAAGACCATGGATTCAATAAAGACCATCTTAGGCTCCGGGGATATTAGCGTGTTCGAATATCCGCTGCAGATGGGCGATCATGCCCTATATTTCGAATTACGAATGGTAGCGGATGGTCTCGACCGTGTTTTAGCTATAGTCCGGGATATAACCGCCAGAAAAGAAGCCGAGGCGGAACGGGAAAAACTGATTAGAGAACTCAGCAGCGCGATAAATAAGGTCAAGACCTTGAGCGGTTTTGTACCGATATGCGCGTCCTGCAAGAAAATCAGGGATGATGAAGGGTACTGGCAGCAGGTGGAAAAATATATCGCTGATCATTCCGACGCTGAATTTTCACACAGCATTTGCCCCGACTGCCAACACAGATTGTATTCGGAATTGTATGAGGACGCTCCAACGTAGCGCGGGGCGGCCGGTCTCAGGCCGGTTTTTAAAAAAAATCCTAAAATAATAGACCTGAATTCTCATTATTCGTTTCAAAATCGAACGTTGATTTTATTATGGCTTTTTTAAATCTGTAGATGTTTATGCGTATGATAAGTTCTTTCGCTAATCATCGGGATAATGGGATGACGGTTGATGTTAAATCCAGAGTAGATTTTGCAGGCAGGCAATAAACGGAACGGAAATTCCCCTGATTTCTCCAAAGCGGGCGGTAGGCGCGTCGATTCCTCATTTCTTGAAGAATCCAACGAGGATGCGCCATCTAAAGACGGCCCGAAGCTCAGGCGAAAAGCGATTGAAGGCAAGCTAATATTGTCGCTGGCCCTTATGTCGAGTGCTATAGCGTTTGTTTTCGACCCGTTCGAAATTATCCATAAGAGAGCAAAAGCCTGAGAATGTTTGAATCTCGATGAATTTATAGCGGCCACGGCCATCTTCCTATTGGCCGGGACGGTCTTCTCTTGCCGGCGCTGGAAGGATGAAGGAAAAGCTCCGCGACAACGGGAAGAGGCCGAAACGGAATTACGGCGGTACAAGAATCATCTGGAGGCTTTTGTTGAAGAGAGAACATCGGCCCTGAACGTCGTAAACGGCAGGCTTTCCGGCGAAGTAGAGGAGCGCCGGGAAACCGAGGCGGCCAGGGAGAAACTAATTGTCGATCTTCGGGACGCTTTGGCCCAGATAAAAACATTGAAGGGCTTTATCCCGAATATTGAGGCTGTGTCGGCGGCCGATATTACGATTTTCGTCGACAGACTATAATAATGGGGCCTGATTTTTCGACGGCTATATCTGTAGAGGCTCCGCGCGCAGATAATCGGTGGTCCGTTTTTTCTGATCCAGATCTTTCCAGACCCTCTCTACCTGATCGACAGCCAGTCCCATAACCTCGGCTACCTCGCCGGCGGGATACCCCTGTTCCTTGCCCAGCCAGAGCAGATCCATAGTCAGGAATTTCAGGCCGAAAAAGAACTCCTCCTGGCTAACCTCGTCCGGATAAGTATCGGTGGTCGGGGTGCGGCCGCGTATTCCCGCGGGAACACCCAGGTATTCGGCCAGCTGAAAGACCTGGGTTTTGAAAAAACTGGCGATCGGCTTGCAATCGGCGCCGCCGTCGCCGTATTTGACAAAGAACCCCTGATCGTGCTCATTTTTATTGCCTGTACCGATGACCGCGTAGTTCAGTCGTTCCGCGTGGTAATAGAGAGTCAGCATGCGGATACGCTGTTTCATATTTGAAGCGGCGACTATCTGCAAGAAAGCCTTGAGAGGAAGACGTTTTTCCGATTTCTGTCCGTCTGGCGATTCTACCGCCAGCCTGTAAACATTGAGACGATTGGAGTCCAGAAGATTCGTCGGCAGGACTATTTTGGCTTTCCAGCCGGGACGCCATTGGGGAAAAACCTGCTGAAAGGCGGCATCGCGGTATTTATAGCATCCGGCTCCCTCGAGCGCGACGGTTACATCGTTGATCTCGTACGAATATCCATAAGTCTCCGCCAGTTCGATTCCCAGTTTTCGGGAATCCGGAGAGGAGTCTTTATCCGGCAGAAGGACTCCGAATGTTTTTTCCGGTCCGAAAGCTCTGGCGCAGAGAGCGGCCACAACCGCCGAGTCTATTCCCCCGGACGTGCCTATTACCGCTCCCTGACGTTTCAAATCTATGAAGACCTGCCGTTTCAGGATCTCCGTCAGTTCGTTGACTGTTTTCTCCGGATCGAGTTTTATTAATTCTTTGGAAAATCCCACGATGTACTCCTTTATAATTTTTCTTCCTGCCGTGAAATCAACAAATGTCTGCGAATCTTGCCGGACGAGGTTTTGGGGATATCATCCCTGAACTCGATTATTCTGGGGATCTTGAACGCTGGGAGATTGTTCCGGCAATGCATGATTATTTCCCGTTCGGTTAATGCCGATCCCTGTCTGGCAACGATTATCGCCTTTATCGCCTCGCCCAGAATTTCGTCGGGGACACCGACCACGACAGATTCCAAAACGCCGTCATGTTCCGCAATTATCTCCTCGATCTCTTTGGGGCTGATTCTGTGCGCCCCTGATTTGATCATGTCCGATTTGCGGCTGACTATATAAAAAAAACCGTCTTCATCGATTTTGGCCAGGTCTCCGGTGTAGAGACCATCTTTCTTCAAGACGCCGGCGGTTTCGTCGGGACGGTTCCAATAGCCGAGCATAATGTTATCTCCGCGGGCCACTATTTCGCCGACTATTCCCGCAGGGCAGATTGCCCCTTTATCATCGCGCACGGTTAGTTCGACACCGGGAATGGCCTTTCCTATGGAGCCAATTTTTTCCAATAGTTTTGCCGGCTCCAGATATGACAGCCGGGCGGAAGCTTCGGTCTGGCCGTACATAATATAGATCTTTATATGAGGCATAGCCTCCATCAGTCTCATAGTTAAAGCCGGTGTCATAGGGCCGCCCGCCTGGGTAAGATAACGGAGATGATCCCAGTTGTAGTTTAGAATATTCGATTTATGCATCAGGATGGCAAAAGTCGAAGGGACCCCGGCAAATCCGCTGACCCGTTCCTTCGACATGATATCGAGAACGACATTGGGATACGCGAAACGGCCGTCGATGACCAGAGTCCCGCCCGCCTTGATATGGGTTAAGAGAAGCGAATTACCGTAGGAATAAAAAAAAGGAAGTATGGCCATGATTTTATCTTCATGGGTCAGGCCGAGATATTCGATAATCGAATCTGTGTTGGCTTCGAGGTTCCTGTGAGAGAGTGTGACCCCCTTGGGATTGCCTGTCGTGCCGGATGTGTATATTATCGCCGCCGGATCGCCCGGAGAGATCTTCACCGATGGTTTTTCCTGATCGCCGGAAAGCTGTATATCGGAAAAATCGGCGATGGTCGCTGATCCCTTTTCCCCGAATCCATCATAATGTCCGTCAAGAACAATTGTTTTTACGCTGTCGAGATCATTCATTAAATCCTTGAGAAAATGGGCGTACTGGCTCTGCGCGATAATAGCCGCGGGGGTACAGTCGGATAGGATATTTTTCAGAATTCTGGATGTGGTAGCTGTATTGAGAGCGACCGCTATCCCGCCGGTTTTCAAAACCGCGAAATAGCTTATGACGTAATTTATTGACGAATCCTGGAGAATGGCGATTCGATCGCCGGGCGCGGAGCCTGCGTTCATCAGGAAATTAGCCAGACGGTTGGAGCTCTTCTCCAATTCGATATAGTTGATTCTTGATTCCAGATGCACCAGTGCCTCGCGAGAGGAATAATTCCGAGCATTGGTTTCCAAAAACTGGTGAACTAACATCTTATCTTATGGTTTTTTTCTCTCGATATATTTTACCAGGTTGTCGACCGAATCGAGGTTTTCCGGCAGCAGTTCCTGGTCGTCGATTTGAAATCCGAAATTCTCCTCCAGCCAGGCCACCAGTTCCAGGACCCCGGTGGAATCTATAATACCCTTGGTAAGCAAAGAATCGCCGTCTCCCAGATCATTCGGGTCCATCCCCATCATAAAATTATCTCCGATAAATCCTTTTATCTCCGCGCGAATATTCAAGCAATCCTCCCTGCGAACCTATTTTCTGTTGCCAGTTTCATGATCTGTATAGGGCGATTATACCCGATATCATGCCCCTTTTCCAGCCATAATATGACCGGACCGCCATTATATTAATGGATCGGCTTATATGACGCAAACCTTGATTTCTTCTTTATCATAGAAAATTGGCGGCCGGGGAGCCGTAAAAAAAGGCGGCTGCCGCTATCCGGTTGCCGCCTTTGGGAACGCGAATTTTGATATTAAAATCTTCCGTATTCGTCGTCATCAAGGGCGATATTTAGTCCCGGTTTAGTTTTGCCGTTGCCTCCCGAAGAATACCCTGCTGTTTTCAGATTATCGGCAGAAATTCCGTCCCTCGGTTGCAGCGCATCTCCGTCCGATCTTAATTGGAATCTGGAGATCATCTGCTTGAGCTGGTTGGTTTGGCCGAAAAGCTCTTCAGACGCCGAGGCGCTTTGTTCGGAGTTGGCGGTGTTGGCCTGGGTTACCTGTTCGATTTGTGTCAACCCGTCCTTGACCTGGGAAATCCCCTGGGCTTGATCGTTGGAGGCGCTGGCGATTTCGCCTATCAACGTCGACATTTGGGTGATGGATGCGACTACCTCTTCGAGCGATTTGGCCGTGGAATTGGCTATTCCCGTACCATTTTCCACCTTAACAGCCGAACCTTCTATTAATGAGCTTGTTTCTTTGGCGGCTTTGGCGCTTCTTAGGGCCAGATTGCGGACTTCTTCGGCGACTACGGCGAAGCCTTTACCGTGGACGCCTGCCCTGGCGGCTTCTACCGCCGCGTTCAGGGCCAGGAGATTGGTCTGGAAGGCGATTTCATCGATGACTTTTATTATTTTGGAGATTTGGGCGGACGATTGATTTATTTCATTCATTGAGGCCAGCATTTCCTGCATGCGCTGATTTCCTTCATGAGCGATATTTCTGCCTGACGCGGCTAATTGGCTGGCTTCGATAGCGTTTTTTGCGTTTTTGAGAGTTTGGTCGGTAAGCTCGGTCATGGATGCCGTAATCTCCTCAAGCGAACTGGCTTGTTCTGTGGCCCCTTGAGATAGGGATTGGCTGGAATCGGAGACCTGCTGCGCGCCGGTCGCGATTTGCCCGGCGGACATAGTTACCTGAGCCAGAATTTCGTTTAACGAATCGATGGATCCGTTGAGGGCGTTCTTGATTACCGCGTAATCGCCTTTATAGTCTTCTTCAATTGAAACCGTGAGATCTCCGTTTTCTATAGCCGAGAGACATCTGACAACCTCGTTGATCGGGCGAACGATATTATCTATAGTGCTGTTCATTCCCCGGATGATCTTCAGAAATCCGCCCTGGAACATCTCGGTATTGCCACGTTTGGAAAGATCTCCGTCGGACGCCGCTCCGGCCAGCATGGTCCCTTCGCTGATAAGGTCGCCGACAGATTGCTTCACGGTTCTCATGGCTATGCCCAGCGAGTCCTGCTCGGAGAGAACCTCTATTTCCACATCGATATTTCCCTTGGATATTTCTACCGCCGCGGCCGCTTTAGTCTTGACATAATGGATCAAATCTCTGATCGAGACTAAAAGCAAGCCGATTTCGTCTCTGGATTTCGGTTTTATGGTCTGATTTATATCACCCGCCGAGGCTATTTCCAGCTTGCGTCGGACATCGTCGAGAGGCTTGAATATCTTCGAGTTCCAGAGCAGGAAGACTATTATTGTCAGAATTAATCCCCCCGCAATGGCGAGGATGATATTATTATTGCGGCTGCCGCTAATGGCGGAGTGAAGTTTGTCCTTGGATCTGACTATCATTAATCCGCCGAGAGGTTTTTTTGTATCGCCGTGGCAATCGAAGCAAACCTCGGTACCATGAAAAAGTTGATAATTGGTCACCAGGTTCCGGCCATCGGCGTTTGTCTCGATCAGGGTATCTTTACCTGTTTCGAATACCGTTTTCCATACCGGATCGGTCGTGGGCAAACCACGAATCGACTCGTCGGTAGATCTGGCGACTATCTGCTCTTCGTTCAGGATAGACATCGATTGAACCATTTCGCGACCCTTGATATCCTCTATCAGAGGTTGAAGCTGATCATTAAATCCGGCGGTCATGGCCATCCTTATCTGTTTATCTACCAGCCATTTGACATTATCGGAGGCTTGATCGTAAAGCTCATTAGTCGTTTTTTTCTGATTGGAATAATTCATGGTAACCATAGCCGATAAAATCAAAGTCAGGCTTAAAAGGAAGAAAATTGTCAATCTGGCCTTTAAAGATAATTTTGTCATTTCACCACCCTCCAGGTTGAATGTAGGAATTTAATCACAACCCACACTAATTGTATCGGCTTGACAGATTCGGGGTTTATATCAGATTATTTTGAACAACATCAGAAGTGTTTGAGTTGATATGACATACTATATTGATCATCAATAAGTTACGCTGCAATTCGATCTATGGATTAGGTCATGCTTGTTTCATAATGGATATGAATATCTTCTATGCGACCAAGGAATTTATTCTCGTTCAGGATACTGACTAAGTTATGCTATTTGATGGCAAAAAAATCGCCCGCCGGGTAGGATTCCGGCGGGCGATCAAATTAACTACTTTTCAAATAACAGGTTATCAGCCGCAGTGCCCAGGGCCGATATCGCCGTTGTTGTATTCGTCGAGAAGGCTTTGCCATCCGAGAACAAGTTTCTTGTTGGATTTGGAGAGACTGCTCCAGGCGGTCCAGTCATAGTTAGCCAGGAAGGCGTCGGCTGCGGCAATGGCGGCCGCGGCGGAGGCGTTATCAGCGCCATTGGCAATATTGAGTTTGGCGCCGAGAAGCTGGGCGTAGAGCTTGGTGATACCGTTGGAAGGAACACCATATACAAACTGGCTCAAATAATCGACGGCCATGGCGGCAGTTGTCACCTGGACACTATGCGTTCCACCGGGCGTTCCCAGCCAGATCGGCAGTAAGGCAGTAACCATATCGGGTTGAGGCCCGAAACCGGCATGGGTTTTCCAATATCCGATGGTCAGGGTGCAGCCTTCCTGTGGAATCATATACAGGCCGGCATCCCAGGTGAGATCGGTTTCGCCGTTATCAAGAGTCGTGCAGATGGCCACGCCGGTAGAAGGATCGGCGTCGCTGTCGAGAGCGTCATCACCGCCCTGATCCTGCAGGGTAAACGCGTAGCCTTCGGGGGCGAAGAATTTCACGTTGTAATCGCCGGGAACCAGATTGGAGAAGAGATAATAGCCATTTTCGTCGGTGAATGTCGTGCCGATCAGATTATCGGCGCAATCATACAGATGAACCTCGACTCCGGGGAAACCCAGCTCGCCGTCGTCCTGGATACCGTTCATGTTATCGTCGAACCAGACGAAATCTCCGATAGCGGCAATCTCTTCCATTTCGGGAAGCTCGAACCAGAACAGACCGTCTTTTTGACCGCTAAGCAGGCCGGTGTAGAGATAATCGGAATCGCCGTAGTTTACATCGGGAGTGTTCCAGCGCAGATATGTATCAGCGACCGCGCCTTCTACCCCGCGCTTGATAGTCACGCATTCCGTGCCGCCGCCCGTATTGAAGCAAAGCTCAAAATAGGGACGTAAATCGACATTGGCAACCTCGCTGGTCAGATACTGCGTGAACTGGGTCGTGCCCTGTTCGAGGAAAAGACCGTCATTTTCATAGGTGCCGTCCAACCACGATTGAACCAGGCCGGTTATGTCGACCGAAATGAAGCCGTTGGCGGCTGAAACGAAAGAAGTTATGATCGCCGGATCGTAGCTGTCGGCGAAGCTGTTGTAGGTTACCGTGTTTTCGTCCCAGGGAGCCGTAGCTCTATGAATATTCACGGTTTGGTTCGGCGCCGCGCTGATGTAAACATTAAAAGTAGCCGACTGCAATGTCGCGCCGGCGGGAATGACATAATAGGTGGTACCTATTTCGTTAGCCGTTCCTTTGCTTCCGGGCTCAAAGGGAGCCGGGTTCTGATCGCAGCTTACCGCCAGGATCGCGATTGCCAGTAAAAATACTGGTAAATTACCGATAAGTTTTCGCACTTTCTTGCCTCCTCCGTTAAACGGGGCTTGTGTTTAAAATGGTCAATTTGGATCTTTGTGAAATTTATTTACGATATTATGAAGTGTCTTGCAACTTCCTCCTCCGCATTAAAAAACCAACCCAAAGCAATTCAACGAATTGCCATTATAATTCAGTTTACGCAATATGATACAGCAATAATTGTGCCATATTAAGGAATTGACCTGGTTTTATGAAACGTCCGGTTTTCTTGATTTTTCTCGATCCGCGTTTTTTGAAATAGGGAAATTAATCAGAATTATGGCAATATTCTGAAAAATGTGAAATTCTCTTGATAAATCGGATCATTTGCTTATATAGATATAGTTATATCAATAGAATGAGATTCGGAAGGAGCGGTCTTTGAGCGGCAAAAAATCATTTATCATAAACGAGAAAATGTTCAGCAAATATTTCAAGGCATTCGGGGATCCGTCGAGGCTGAAGATTGTTATGCTGTTATCGGTCAAAGAGATGGCGGTGGGCGATATAGTCGAGGCCATAGGTCTGTCCCAACCGACCGTCAGCCGGCATCTGGGGATTCTGCGGGAGGCTGAAATAGTGGTGGATAGACGCGACGGGCAGAATGTTTATTATAGTCTGAACAAAAGCTCCGTTGAGACCTGTTGCACCGGTTTTTGCGATTGCCTGGCGATTCCGATAAAAATGCCCCATAAATCGAAAAAAAAATAAAAACCTCTTTTTTTTGAAACAAATATAGCGATATATGCATATATAGATATATGTATTAGCGGCCCCGAAAGGAGGTGAACGCCATGGAAAAAGAACGCGGCCAGATCAAATTTATCGAAACCGACGACGGTTATCGGATAGAGGTGAAGGGTAAGGATTTATCAAAATACCTTTCCTGTTGCTGTATCCCGGTAGCCGAACGCGGACAAGCGGCCAAGACGGATTGCTGCCCGCCGGACGAGAAGAAGGAGTGTTAGGCGGACGGCGCGTTCGATGAGAGATACAATCAAACGGTAAGACAGGGAGGAAAAATGAAGCGTTTCAGGATTCCCAGAACCGCGCATTGCGCCAGCGGCTGCAGGCGATAGTCCCGGGCAAGACATTAAACTGCCCAGGCGAAACCCGGGCCCCGGATGACGCCGGGGTTCGGGGGGTTCTCCGAATTCACCAGGGAAATCCCGGATCAGGAATATGTTGCAAAAATGATACTATAGATTCAGGAAAAGCGCGATAAAGAGAGTCAGAAGGTATAGGTTAAAACCGTTTGGTATAGCCATGGCAATAAGGAGTGCCGTTTTTCTTCTCATAATAATCCTGATGATAATCTTCCGCCCTCCAGAACTTCCTGGCTTCGACCACCTGGGTGGCGATATCGTATCCTTTATCTTCCAAAAGACCGACCAGCTTCAGAGCTGTCAGTTTTTGATCTTCGTTGGTATAGAAAACCGCCGAGCGATACTGTTCGCCTATATCCGGCCCCTGTCGATTGACCTGGGTCGGATCATGTATTTCGAAGAAAAGTCTGGCCAGTTTTTCATAGGACGTTACCGCGGGATCGAAAATCACTTCGACCGCTTCGGCGTGGCCGGTGTTTCCATCGCATACCTGAGCGTAGGTGGGATCATTTTTATCTCCTCCGATATACCCGGATTCGGCCGAGATTACACCGTTTTCTTTTTCGAAATAATATTCCACGCCCCAGAAACATCCGCCGGCGAAATATGCCTTTTCGTATTTCGTTTCCTTTTTATCGGCCACGAAGGTCATCGAGATGGAATTGACGCAATGTCTGGTATCTTTATCGGTGAATCCCTCGCCGGTGAATACATGCCCCAGATGGGCCCCGCAGTTGGCGCAGAGTATTTCCACGCGGATACCGTCGGCATCTCTTTCACGTTTTACCGCGCCTGAAATTTCCTCGTCGAAACTGGGCCAGCCGCACTGCGAATCGAATTTGCTGTCGGATTTATAGAGAGGAGAATCGCAGCGCTTGCACAGATAGGTTCCCTTTTCCCAGTTATCATAATAGATACCGCTGAATGGTTTTTCGGTCCCTTTGTTGATAATTACGGCTTTTTCCTGGGGGGTCAATTTGTTTACTTTCATATCACTATCTCCGGAATCGGCTGTTGGTGAGAAAATAACTCCGATGGCGGCCGATACAATGACAGCCGCGGTCAGGTACTTGGCCGCTTTGGGTAAGCGAATCATTGGAATTCGAATCGGTCGTTTCATTACACTTTATAATTCGATTTGGGGAAGGTTTGTTCCCGCAGCCGGGAACGATCTTCATTTCTATTGACATAGAGGCGTACTATGGAATATACCACGTTGAAGCTGTTTCCTTCGAACCCGGAGCGACTAACGGATGAAAAAGTATTTTAAAGCGGAACCGTATCTTCGTAGAATTGGACTTCTGGGGAAATTGTTCCGGTTTTCAATTAAGACTATAAAGGACGGCACCCCGGTTTACGAGAGATCCACATTGAAATACGACGGAGTTTTCGAGGAGCTTTTCTCCCGAAGGGAAAGGGGTATGGAGATGAGCTTGACCAAAGACGAGGCCTACACTTTATATTCGGGCGCGCTGGCTGTCCGGCATCTCGAAGGAGCTATGGCCGAAGTGGGAGTTTATCGGGGAGGCTCCGCCAGGTTTATCTGCGAAGCCAAAGGGGATAAAGATCTCTATCTGTTCGACACCTTTGAAGGGATGCCGGAAAGCAGGATATCAGCGGCGATAGACACCTGGCAGGGAAAAACTCACGCGACCACATCGATTGGGGAGGTCAGATCGAGATTTTCCGGCCATAAAAATATTTACTTGGTAAAAGGGATATTTCCCGATTCAATAAGCGGATACCCCGAATTTGATTTTGGCAATAAGCGGTTCTGCTTTGTTAATCTCGATGTCGATCTGTATCAATCGACCCTGGACGCTCTGGAGTATTTTTATCCGAGAATGGTTCTATACGGACGGATAGTCAGTCATAACTACAATCTCTCGCCGATACCGGGCGGGGATACTCCCGGAGTTAAAGCGGCATTTATGAAATATTTCGGGGGGAAGTCCGAAGCCATAATCGAGATCGCCGATACCCAGTGCATGGTGATCAAATCCCAATAACCGATATTGATATTTAATTCGCGCAGGTTCCTATCCGAGGGGTTATCTGGCCCGGAGTTTTCCGCCGTATACTTAAACTTAAAACCAAAACATCTTGTGCGGCCGAGCGTTTTCTGTTAATTTCCGAACGATTCGACATATGGATGAGGAAAAAACAATGGGAGTAGTTGATGAGTGAGTATTATGCGCCGGAAATCGCGAAGCATGTCTTTTATGTTGGAGCAAAAGACCCGAATTTAAGAAAATTCGACGCTTTGGTGCATTTGCCCCACGGGACCTCTTATAATTCATATCTGGTCAAAGGAGAGAGGAAAACGGCTCTGATCGATACTGTAGCTCACGGCTTCGAAGAGGAATTCCTGGGCAGGATAAGCCGGCTGACCGACATAAATAAACTGGATTACCTGGTTATGAACCACGCCGAGGCCGATCACGCGTCGGCTATACCCCGCGTAATGGAGGCGAGTTCCGCTGTTTTGCTAACCTCGCCCAAAGGGGCTAAAATGGCTGAGCGGTTTTTTGGGATTCGGCCCGAACGGATCGAAATTGTCGATTTCGAAAAACCGGTGGATCTCGGCGGGAAAACACTGAATTTTATCGATGCCGCCTGGCTGCATTGGCCGGAGACGATGTTCACCTATATTCCGGAGGATAAAATTCTCTTTTCGGGCGATTTTTTCGGCGGGCATATATCGCACGGAATTTTCGACAGCGACGTGGAAAACCCGATAGGCGCGGCAAAAAGCTATTTCGCCGAGATAATGCTGCCTCTCAAAAATTGGGGCAATAAAGCGCTGGATAAGCTCGATGGATTGGATATTGCCATAATCGCCCCGACTCATGGACCGGTATACAGGGAAGTCAGCCCGATCATGGAAAATTACAGGATCTGGTGCGGCGGGGAAACATTGCCCAAAGCTCTAATCGCCTATACTACCATGTGGGGCGGCACCGAGAGAATGGCCGGTATTATCTCCGAATCGTTGAGAGCAAACGGTGTGGCAGCAAGGCTTTACAACATGGGCAACACCGAATTTTCGGAAATCAGCGTCGAGATGATCGATTCCGGAGGCCTGGTTCTGGTCACTCCTACGGTGCTCGGCAATCTCCATCCGCTGGCCACCATGTTTATGAACATAGTAAAACTGTACAAGGCTTCTTTTAAGTACGGGGCTATCGTAAGCTCTTACGGCTGGGCCAGGTCGGCGTCAAAATACGCGTTGGACGCTATGGGGGCGGCTAAGATCGAGGTGGTCGGTTCGGTTGAGGTCAACGGTCCGCCGTTGGAAGAGGATGTCAGGGAAATCGGTGAGTTGGGGAAGAAGCTGGCGGAAAGAATACTAGGCGGATAGGACACGATCGCGGATTTACCCGGGCTCGGATATAGATAGCTATTATTATGTTGCTTATCGAGTTTCCCTGTCCTATCTTGGCTTTGTGGATTTATGAAATTTGATTAAACAAGCTCTCTGCGGCTAATATGGAACAATTATCTGACCGATATTGTTATAGAAGCCGCGACTGATGTTGGCTGGCCAATTATCCAAAGGAGGTTTCAGAAAAACAAACAAGTTGTAAGCAGTAGTTAAATCACAAGTTCTCTTGTTTGAAAGTGTCTTCGTTTCACGGATAGATCCGCTACCTTGCGTCTCCCTCCGAGGGAAGCATAATCAGACAGGTAAAAAAATTAATTCTAAGAGGTTAAGATGCAAGTTAGCAAACTTTACGTAGGGAATCTAAGCTATTCCGTAACGAACGATCAATTGAAGCAGTTGTTCTCCGAGCACGGGGAAGTCAAAGAAGCCAGAATAATCGATGGCAAGGGATTCGGATTTATCGAGATGTCCAACACTACCGAGGCGGAGAAAGCCAAGGAAGCCCTGGACGGTTCCGAGTTCGAAGGACGCAATCTGAAAGTGGACGAAGCTCGTCCGCCCAAAAGCAGAAGCGACCGCCCGTACGGCGGCGGCGGTGGCGGCGGCCGGCAGTCCGGCGGTTTTCAGAGAGGCAACAATCGCAGATATTAGTATTTTCGGATAATAATTCGGATTAAATAAAATATCCGGATTTTTAAGCCAGCCAGCAATTCGAATTGATATCGCGAATTCAGGGAAAGCTCACCATGAGCTTTCCCTTTTTTTATCTATGTTATCGTTGAGCCGGAATTATTACTGGACGCTTTCAGGGAAGACGGCCGAAGGTATTACGAGGACGATCCCGAAGAGGAGCGTGATAAAAGCTGTGATTAGTCCAGATGAAATAACCATGACTCGTGATTGAATGACAAGCGACGGCATATATCTAAAATAGCGGGGCTGGGATTTGCATCCAAGCCCGCAGTTTATCCCGCGATAGCGGGAGCTTATGATCCTGTTTTTATGAGATTGCGATCATTCCCGGCAAAAAAAATAGCGGGGCTGGGATTTGAACCCAGGACCTTCGGGTTATGAGCCCGACGAGCTACCAGACTGCTCCACCCCGCGTCGAATTTTGGCGTATTCTGTTATCAAACGAGGTTAAGAGCCCGACGAGCTACTCCCGGCATAAGTGCCGGGACTCCACCCCGCGTCGCAATCACCCAATATATCCGCCGGGATTCGAATGTCAAGAGGTATCCGAATGGATTGATCTGTCTAAAACATCGATTCGGTACGTTCGCCGTCGACACCGATAACCACAGATTCCACCGGAACGTCTTTTCCCGAAAGCTCCACGGCCTTTTCGACTATACCGAGAATTCCCATGCAGCACGGGACAACCATATGCGCTACAGTCACTTTAGGAATATCATTATTCTTGAGAATCTCCGCGATTTTGGGAGCGTACGAGGATATCTCGTCGAGCTTGGGGCAGGCGATAACCATCGATTTTCCCTTCAGCAATCCGTGGTGGAAATTAGGGTCCGCCACCGGTACGCAGTCGGCGGCGACCAGAAGCTCTTTGCCGTTAAAATAAGGAGCGTATGGGGAAACCAGATGCAACTGCACCGGCCACTGGGTTAGTTCGGATTGTTGTGTCCCGGTTTGTGTCGCTGATGGGTTATCCTTTTTCTCGATGACCATAGTTCTGGAGCCGGGGCAGCCTCCGAAATGGGACGGAGGAGAGGGTTTGGCGGTTTCTTTTGTAAGCCCTTCGGCTTTACGCATATTCTCCAGCGCCGCCGCTTCGTCGAACTCCGGCGCTTCGCGTTTTATCACAGTCATGGCGTCCTGCGGGCATTCCCCGACACAAGCGCCCATACCGTCGCAATAACTTTCAGATACGACCCTGGCCTTGCCGTCGATAATGGCCAACGCCCCCTCGGGGCATGACGGTATACACAGGCCGCATCCGTCGCATTTTTCCTCATCGATGAGAATGATATCTCTAACCGGCATCTTTACTCCTTATTCTAAAAAAAGTATTTCCAGATCAGATCTATTCGGCCGGCCCTGATCAGCCGCAGGCCGGAATAACGCATTACTTGTTTGACAAAATTACGATATTCTCCCGAATAACAGGGTTCGGAGCAATGTTTGCATCGGGGTTTGGTTTTACCCGGCATGGAATCGAAAGGACAGCTCAAACGTTTTACCAGCCCGTGGGTCAGCAGCCTCGAGCATTGCCCGCAGAGATTCGGGCTTTCGACTTCCAGAGTCTCCAGGACCCCTTTCAAGCCGACCGCGGACTTCTCCCGGTCGGAATGCTGATCGAGACAGTAGATCTCCACCATCCGAGAAAGCATGACGGCATCCCGCCGAATCCTGCTATTGACAACCTTAAGCATAACGATACTTTAAACTTTTCCGGTTTCTATTACATTGACTTCGGTCAATATCGTGAAAATACTTAAATAATTATTGAACCTGCCGATCATGTCCGGATGGGTGGTAAGACTATGACATTCATGGTTTTCGATTGCCGACAGGTTTGCGTCCCCCGCGAATTTGCCTTGACACTTTCGATTATTAAGTCAGCTTTTCCAAAACCTCTTCGGCATGGATTTCGGTTTTGACCTTATTGAAAACATGCAGGATTTTACCGTCCTTGTCGATCAGGAAAGTTTTCCGGGCGATACCCATATATTTTTTGCCATAGTTATTTTTCTCCACCCAGACACCGTATTTTTCCACTACGGTTTTATCCGTATCGGCCAGCAGGGCAAACGGCAGATCATATTTCTCCCTGAATTTGCCGTGCGATTTTTCGTCATCCGCGGAAACGCCCAGGACCTCTATCCCTCTTTTCCTGTATTCGTCGAAGTTATCTCTGAACGAGCAGGCCTCTTTGGTACAGCCGGGAGTATCGTCCTTGGGATAGAAATACAGGACCACTGGTCTGCCTTTGTAATCCGAGAGCTTATGTTTTCTGCCGTCCTGGTCGGTCAGGGTAAAATCGGGAGCCTTTTTGCCCGGTTCAATCATTAATCCTCCTTTTTGGGCTTTCGTCCATACGGGATAATAACCTCGCCGCGGGGTCGTCGGTTTCTGGTTTCTTAATAGATCTTTCCAAGCTATCGGGAATCAGGTTTGCGCAGGTATTCTCCGAGGCTCTCCTCGAACCGTTTGGGCTGATGTCCGAGAAAATCGAAATACGATGTATCCTCGGTAAAATTATCATCCAATAGCATGGTAATCTGCTCGTTGGTGATGGGAAACCAGGGAAACCGTCCGAACAGCCCGGCCATCAATCTCATCATGATCACAGGCTGATGAATCTTCCTGACTTTGTGTTTTCCTATCGCGTGCCCGATGGCGTCGAGGATCTGATCGAACATGAGAACCTCCGGGCCGCCAAACTCGAATGTTTTGCCGATAGCGCGATTATCGGTCAACGCCCTGACAAACCCATCGCGGACATCGTCGATATGCGCCGGCTGGAGCTTGTATCGGCCGTCCCCGACCACCGGAACGAACGGCAGGCGGCCGATCATTTTGGCAAACATGGCCACCAGATGATCATCGGGGCCATGTATCAACGATGGTCTGAATATGGTCCAATCGAGTCCCGACGATTTCAAGTACTCCTCGGCCTTGAATTTGGTTTTCAGGTATCCAGTGCGGCTTTCAGGCCCGACTCCCAGAGCGGACATCTGCAGAAATCGGGGTATGTTACTTCTCCGAGCTAAATCGACGAGGTTTTTCGTGACTTCAAAATGAGAGTTTTGGAATGTAATTCCCGCTCCGGGGAATTCCCGGATGATGCCGATCAGATTTATCAGGGCGTCGGCGCTTATATCATCGCCCTGAATCGGTCGGCCGGGATCTGATTCCAGAACGGTGATACGACTATCATCCGACATGTTCAAGCCGGAGCCCGGCCTTTTTAGAAGAATTATATAATGACCATGTTGGGCCAATCTCCGAGTCAAGGCGAGGCCGACAAAGCCGCTTCCCCCGGCCAGCAGTACTCTCATCAAAGAAACCTCCTTCGCGAGCTTGAAATATAGGATATCCACGCTGGTTTTCGCAAAATAAATTATAGGTAATGGGAAAAAGGACTTGCTATAACATTAATAACGGATTATAATACTTGGGATATTCATCAGGAATTTATTAGTTCGAGGCGTGGATGGCCAGGGTATGTCCTTTAAACTGTTTGGCGGGATAAATCCCCGATTTATTGGAGTTGGGAGAACGATATGATTGAAAAAATTAACTGGTCGGCTCTAATCATTATTTTTCTTTTTCAGGCGGTTGGTTACGCCCAGGACGGAATTATTGTGTCGTCAGGTCACCGTACCTGACGACTGTGAACGATTTATTGTGACCGCAACAAGGACCGGTACCGGTGCCCTACAGCTTGCTGTGGGATAGTGAGCAGGTATGAAAATTTAGGAGAAAGGAAACTGCAATGAGGAGATTTGGTTTTTTTATCGGACTATTATTTTTCGCTATTATCATTAATAACTGCGGAAAAGACAATTCTACATCCCCAACCATACCCAATCCAAGCGCGTTATTTACGGAAAGCGGTGGGACGGTAACGCCCGCTACAATTAGCTTTACAAATATGTCCACTAACGCAGACTCATATTTATGGCGATTCGGCGACGGAGACTCAACCACGATAACGAATCCCACTCATGTTTACGATACTCATGGGTATTATTCTGTCACCCTTATAGCCAGGAATAACGCTACCGGAGCTTCGGATATAGAAATGCGGCAGATCGAGATTACGCCGGGTAAGGTGTATATCGGCGGAATTATAATCGAGGATATACCCTTTACCGACAGCTACGGCGCCGGCTGGGACCTATTTACCGGCCCGGATGTTTATCCTCAAGTTGCCGATTCTAATAATGTTCTCTTTACTACGCAAACATATTATCTCGACGTCGCGCCGTCAGATCTGCCTCTGAATTGGAACTTGAGTCCGGATTTTGAAATGACCCATTGGGGAACGCACTATTTCGTACGGGTATGGGATTATGATGATACCGGCGACGACTACATGGGATCTTCGTACGGATTCAGCATCGATGATGTAATCAGCTCGGAAGGGTATGTTTCTGAAATCACCAGAGGGAATAGTGCGGGTAATATTCAGGTGGTTGTAGGTTTGAGGTGGGAGTGATAAAGATGCGTTTCGCGAATATCGCGGCCCCCATGATACTACGGCAAAACGTGCAACAGCAGGCGGATGCAGCGCAGGGATAGGGGGGAGTATAGGTATGGGCTAGCTAGGTAGGAATTAGGATGTTAGAGAATGAAGGTTGTATATGGATAGCGACAGAAAGATAAAATGGAATTTCGCTAGCCCTTGGTCTAGCATCAGGAAATGGTCAAAAACGCGAGACAATTGTTGGGAAGATTGCAGGAGAAAGTACTATTATGAATATATAGCTGTTAAAAAAGAATCAGATCATCCAAAAAAAGACACGATTAAGGAACTAAAAAATCTAAAAACTCTACCTATACTAAAAGGCGAGATTATCCACGAAGCGATCGCGAGGTATATCAGAGATTGGGTAGAAACGCGTACCCAACATAGGCCAATGGAATATTTTGAGCATCATTGGAAGATTAAAGAATCGAATTTTAAGCACTCCCTTGTCGAATTTACCAACGGACAGGAAATCGCGCATGAGAGACTCGCGGAGGCAAAAACGGATTGCATGATTCAAGTTGGCAATTTTGAAGAAATATGGCCAGAGTACCAGGTTAAGGAGATTCTGTATTTGGACGATCCCTTAAATTACGCAAATTGGTTTATGTGTGGTAACTTCGGCGTATACGCCAAGCCCGATCTGATCGTCAATGACGAAAAATTCATTATAATTGATTGGAAGACAGGGAAGGAAAGAGATGATGATGCTGAAAATAACCTGCAATTATCCGCCTCCATATTTCTTGCGTGTTTTGATGATAAAGGAAAGGCCAGGAATTTTCCCAACGAATTCTTGGGCTATTATTATTATCTGAAAACAAAATCGCTTTCAGAGGCGGTAGTAAGATCATTGGACGATTATCAAGCATTCATTGATTTTATTGAAAGGAGAATGAAAGTCATTCCAGAGACGTTGGAAATTAAGGAATATCCACCGGATCCTATTAAATGGAAATGCGAGAGATGTCAATTTGCGACGATTTGTGAAGAAGGGCGTTGTTTCCTTGATTAGCTATTATAGGTGAGGTTCAATAGACTTGTACTAAGAATTATATGGAGCACCAGCCCCTTTAGTAAACCTGTCAAATAAACGTGGAAGGCGAGCTATGACAAATGATAAAAATATTAATTCACTCCCGATATCGTTACCGCCTGTTGAACGGGTTCGAAAAGATGAATTTGAATTTTTAAAAGACCTAGTGATTGCGGGGAGCGAACTTCGCACGACGATTGCCGAATGTGCGATGCTGGCGCCTGTCGTGAAGTATAAGCCCGAAAACTCTGCCGTGCTTACTGGCCTAATGGTGAGACTTTATAAGCTATTTGATACGTTTCTATTGCTTATCTGCGAAAGACGCATGGAAATGGCAATGATTCTTGCGCGATCTGCATATGAAACAGCAATTGATATACTCTTTTTTTGCCATACTAAAGACGAATCTAAAGTCACTGAATTCATCAATACAACGTTGGCTACGAGTAAGAAGATATTCGAAAATGTGGAGCGCGACGAAAAAGCCGGAAAGGGAAATCGAAATATTCGTCTTCGCATTAAGTCATCAGTAGAATATGATTTTGGCAAAGCAGGCCGAGTGACAGATGATATTCAGTCAAGCGAATGGCATCGACCTGATTCATTATATAAGAGAGCTGAATCAGTAAAATTGGAAGAGACATATACCTTTTTATATAGAAGTCTGAGTAGGGTAGTTCATAGCAGTTGGTCTGAGTTGGTGAAATATCATTTGGTTGAAGGCAACAAATCATGGTGGCCTAACTTGAAATATAATGTGCCACGTTCACAGATTTTTAGCAGCTTTCCAATATTAGTCGCAATGGCAGCTAAAGCGTATTCCGTGGATATAGCAAACTGCCACGCGATGTCTGATAGGATCAAAATATTCATTGATTGGTTTATAGAAATGTCGGATCGACATGAGGAATTTTTAAAGACTAATAATAAAGGTAGTACGAATTCCGGATCAGGTCCGGAATGACAAGTAAGGCTATGGAATGACCGGGTGGGACAGCCCCGTAGCCCGAAACCTTCACGGTTTCGACACCCCTGGGCAATGTCGAAAGGGTAAACCTTTCGACCTACCACCTTTCCTCCGCCCCTGGCTCCCTCATCAAGTCCGGATTGACATGGTCGCGTTACTTTCACCTACGCCCCCTCCGCCAGCAGCCGCAGTAGAAACACCGCCTCCGATATCAGCCGGCCTCTGGCCCGGTTTTTCCGCTATCCGGTCTGCGGATCATCGAAGCCCGACTTCAACAGGCCATGCCTGAGGCAGGTCAGGGTGCCCGACACCACCCGGCCCCGCCCGTTAAAAGCGTTGACCTCGGCTCTCCGGGGTCCTAATATTGGCTAAACAGCAACGCGGGAGGCGTGGCCATGCAGGCCAACATTGTTACCCTGGCGAGAATTGTCCTGGTTTTGATAACTGTCTGGCTCTTCACGCTCGGCTTTCATTATAAACTGACCGCCACTATTCTGACCATAATCGTAATGTATATGGACGCGCTCGATGGTTATATGGCGCGGAAGTTGGGGATATCGTCGGATTTCGGCGCCCTGCTGGATATCGCCGGGGACCGGATAGTCGAGAACGCCTACTGGATATTCTTCGCCTGGCTGGGAATATTCAGCTTCTGGGTGCCGCTGATCGTGGTTACCCGCGGGTTTCTGACCGACCTTATCCGAAGCTCGGCCTTCGCCGACGGCCAAACTCCGTTCGGCGAGAAGACTCATCTGCGTTCGAAAATCGCGCGATTCGTCTGCGCCAGCAGGTTTTCGCGAGGGCTTTACGGCGGGGCCAAGGTGGCCGCGTTCGTCTGGCTGGGGATATACCTGACAATCCAGTCCGGCATAACCCGTTACGGATGGGGAATTCCCGAAAGCTATATGCGGACAGGATTTATTACCGGCATGACTCTGGTTTATATCACCGTAGTTATGTGCTTAGTCAGGGGAATCCCGGTCATATGGGAATCGAGGAATCTTCTTTTGGCCAGGAAATATACCTGGAAGGCACCCTTTTGATAGTATTCGATATCGACGGCACGCTGCTTCCCGGCACGTCGACCGAGCGGTTGTTTGTCAGGTACCTCGAGCATAAGAGGATCCTCGGTCTCGGCAACCTGTTGAATTTCATCGCCAGAGGTTTGACCCTGCTCCCCCGCGGAACCGTATACTTCATCAAAGCCAACAAGGGGTATCTGAAGGATTTCGAGGTCGAGAGGATGAACCGGATCGGACGGGAGTTTTTTGATTCGGAGATCGTTCCCCGGATATCGAATAAAGGGATCGCCCGTCTTAACAAGCACAAAGCAGCGGGGGAGACGGTTGTTCTTCTCTCGGGGATGCCGTTGTTTCTCTTGAAATTCTACGCCGAATATCTTCAAGCCGATGAATACTACGGCGCCGTGCTGGAAAATACCGATGGTGTCTATACCGGCCGGACGATAGGTCCTCATCCGCTTTCCGAGGGTAAGGTCGAGATTGTTCAGGGTATTATCGACGCTAAGGGTTTGCGCTGGCCTGATATTACCGCCTATGCGGATCATGGCGGCGACAGCTTCTTATTGGCCAGGGCTGGCCGGGCAATCGCGGTCAACCCCCGTCCCGACCTGCGGCGAATAGCCGAGAGCAAAGGCTGGGAGATCGAGGCGTTCGATTGATTACGATAGTCATGTTAAGGATATTTTACTGGCAAGAAAGCGTTGTCTGATTACTATATAGGTTACTAAGCAGGGGCTTAGTAACCAGATAATCAACATATTTTGTGGTTGGCATACGTCCCCGTATGCCAACCGATCAGCTGGCGGACGAGGGTTTCCGCCCGCCACAACAATGACACTATACTCCTTATTGTTGCCGGATAGATTTCGTAAGGGCGTTTAAGTGTCCTACGGATCCTTATGGAAACGCCCGACCCGTACCAGAGGAATGCCATAGACTTATCCCTCTACATTTCAAAAAACCGATGTTTCTCCCCTTTTCCCGAAACCTCGCAGGCAAGGTGGTAGTTTTAATCAAACCGGTCCGCTTTTGGAGTCTGGAGTCGGCTAATTCGGATAAATACTGGTACTTAACAACGAAAAAAGGTAATGTGGATTGACAATCGCGATATTGGATTTATATTGAGCAATTATGCCGGATTTGAAGATGATTTTCAAAAAGATAAATTTTTCGATTTTCGGAGGATAGATGCCCGTAAAAAAAACCGAAGCCAAACCCAAAGTGAATAAGACAGGACTTTCCGACGATACCCTTTTGGGATTATATACCAATTTGGTAAAGACCAGGATGACCGACGAACGTCTCCGCAAGCTTTTCCGACAGGGGCGATACGCCGGGACATATTTTTCGGCGGTCGGCCAGGAAGCGACCACAGTCGGTCCGACCTATGGCTTATTCAAAGAAGACATCATCGCCCCGTCCCACCGGGAGATCGGGGCGGCCATCACCAAAGGGATACCTCTGGAGCAGATATTCGCCCAGGTTTACGCCCGGTCCAATTCTCCGGATAAAGGGAAATCGCATCCTTGTCATTATGGCAGCCGGGAGTTGGGAGTAATACACCCGTCGTCTACGGTAGCCAGCCAGTCGATTATCGGCACGGGCTGCGCTATGGCCTTTCAAATCCAAAAGAAGAATAATGTAGTATTGGGTTTTTTCGGCGAAGGGGGAACGTCGCGGGGAGGTTGGCACGAGGCCTTGAATTTCGCCGGTATTCACAAGCTGCCGATAGTTTATATCTGCCAGAATAACCTCTGGGCCGAATCTGTGCCGTCCACCAGGCAGTCGGCTGTGGAGAAATTCTCCGACCGGGCCAAAGCCTACGGTTTTCCAGGGATAACTATCGATGGCAACGACGTGGCCCTGGTGCATAAGACCGCCGGGGAGGCGATAGAAAGAGCCAGAAATGGAGAAGGGCCGACATTAATCGAGTGTCTGACTTACCGCTGGTACGGCCATTCGGAGATCGACCCCGCCGATTACCGCCGTCAGGAGGAGATCGATGAATGGATGAAAAAAGACCCGATCGCGCGGGCGGAGGCTCAGCTTCTGAAATCCGGAAAACTGACTACTCATAAGCGGGAATCGCTGGTTGCCGAGATCGAACAGGAGATAGAGGAAGCTATCAAGGTTTGCGAGACTATGAAGTATGTCGAGCCGGAAGAAGCGTACAACGATGTTTACTCCACCGCGTTTCCGGTCAGAAGGGACGAGTACTAAGATGGACGATACCGGCTCGAAAAAAGGGAAACGGCCGTCGGAATCGGAAATCAGCATGACCGAACTGGTCATACCCAATGACGCCAATATCCTGGGTAATGTTCTGGGCGGCCGGGTGATGCACTGGATAGATCTGGCGGCGGCCACGGCGGCGCATAGGCATTGCGGCTCTATCTGCGTAACCGCGGCTATCGAGGGGTTATCGTTTTTGAATCCGATCAAGCTGGGCTACCTGGCGCATCTGAAGGCCCGGGTGGTCTGCGTGGGCACCACCTCTCTGGTGGTCAAGGTCGATGTTCATTCGGAGAATATGGATACCGGTGAAGTCAAGAAGACCTCCGAGGCCCACCTGACTTTCGTTTCGCTCGGCAATAACGGCAAACCCCGCGCGGTACCGCCGCTGATTCTCGAAACCGAGGAAGAGCTGGCCGAATGCGAGAAAGCCAAAAATATCAGAAAAAAGATGTTGAAGATAAAGAATCAGGAGCAATAATGAAGAAGACCACATTTATAGAGGCCATAACCGAGGCCTTGGCCGAGGAAATGGAACGCGATGAAAAAGTATTTCTCATCGGGGAGGATATCGGTCTCTATGGAGGAGTGTTCAAAGCCACCAAGGGATTGATGGACCGATTCGGCTCTGACCGGGTCATAGATTCCCCGATTTCCGAAGTATATATAGCCGGCGGATCGATCGGCGCGGCCATGGTCGGTATGAAGCCGGTACCGGAGATTCAATTCGCGGATTTCATCACGCCGTCGATGGATCAGTTGATTCAGCAGGGTTCGAAACTTCGATATCGCACCGGCGGGCAATGGACCTGCCCGATGACGGTCAGGGTTTGCTGCGGCGGCGATGTCGGCGGAGGGCTATACCATTCGCAGATAAACGAGCAATGGTTTTTCTCGCAGCCCGGATTGATAGTCATCATGCCGTCGACCCCATACGACGCCAAAGGTTTGCTGAAATCCGCCATCCGGGGAGACGATCCGGTGATTTATTTCGAGCATAAAAGACTTTACCGCTGGATTAAAGAGGACCTTCCCCAGGAGGATTTCACGGTTCCCATCGGCAAAGCGGCCATTCGCAAAGAGGGAAGCGATCTGACTATAGTCTCTTATGGTTTGATGTATCACCGTTCCATGCAGGCGGCCGAAGCTCTTGAAAAAGAGGGGATATCGGCCGAGGTTATCGATATGCGCACCCTGCGGCCGTGGGATAGAGAAATGATCTTCGAATCGGTCAAGAAGACATCGAGGGTTCTGCTGGTTCAGGAGGGTTCCAAGACAGGCGGTGTCATGGCCGAGATCTCGGCTTCGATTACCGAGGAGGTCTTCGATTACCTCGACGCTCCTGTGACCAGAGTTTGCGGGCTCGATGTCCCGGCTATACCTTTCGCCCCGCCAATGGAGCATTTCTTTCTGCCCAACGCGGAGAAAATCGCCGGATCTGCCAGAAAAGTAATGGAATATTAGGGGAGGGATAATGGATTTTAAAATAGTAGTACCGCCTCTGGGGGAATCGGTGGTCGAGGGAACCATCGTTAAATGGCTTAAGAGCGAAGGCGAAAAGGTCAAGATCGATGAGCCCTTGGTGGAGATCATGACCGATAAAATCAATGTCGAGATACCGTCGCCCCACAACGGCACAATGAAAAAGCACCTTGTTCCTCCCGATACGCTCGTGGAGATAGGCGCGCAGATCGCCATACTCGATATCGAGGGTGTAGCCATAGAGACCAGGGCGTTTCAAACAACCTCCGACGACGGCAAAGAGCATATTCCAGTGGAGCAGGAGACCAAGGCGCCTCCGGAGGAATTCGTGGGAACCACTGCCCATCATGAAAAAATGGGCATTCACGCTGATAAAGAATCTATCGACGCGGGGATCAAGTCTGTGAAATCGTCTCCGGTGGTTAGGCGGCTGGCCAAAGAGCATTTCATAGATCTTCGACTGGTGCGAGGATCCGGTCGGGACGGCCGGGTGAGCAAAGAGGATGTCATAAAATATATCGATGCCCGCCACTCTGTGGACAAGAAAAAGCCTGATTTTATGTGGCCCGATACCGAAGTAGAAGAGATAATTCCCATAACCGGCGTGCGTAAAGTTATCGGCGAGCATATGGTCAAATCGGCGTTCACCATCCCCCACGTGACCACATTCGACGAGGCCGATATGTCCAGGTTGGTTCTCTGGAGAAAGAAATATGTCGATCAGATTGAGCGCGAACATGGCATACGCATCACCTACATGCCCTTTTTCACCAAAGCTGTGATATTCGCCGCCAAATCATTTCCATGGATGAATTCGACCTATGAAGGCGCCAATCTTCATGTTAAGAAAAACTTCAACATCGGATTCGCCGTGGCCAGGGATAATTCGCTGATAGTGCCGGTTGTCAAAAACTGCGAACAGAAATCGATTCTGCAGCTGGCCAAAGAGATGAAAGCGCTCGGCGAGAAAGCTAATTCGGATAATCTCGGGATCGGCGATATTACCGGGGGCACCTTCACCATCACCAACGCCGGGATGTTCGGAGCTACCGCGTCGACCCCGATTATCGCTCAACCGCAGGTGGCCATACTCGGTGTCCATAAGATTACCGATAAACCGGTTGTCCGGGACGGCGAAATTGTTATCAGGCCGATGCTCAATTTCGGGCTGTCGTTCGATCACCGGATTATCGACGGCGGTTACGCGGTGCAGTTTTTGAGAAGAGTGATCGAGTATCTGGAAGATCCCGACGGCTGGCTGATAGGAGTAATATAAGATGGCCGATAAATATCAATTAGTGGTCATAGGCGCGGGGCCCGGCGGATACGTGGCCGCTATCCGGGCCGCCCAGCTGGGACTCAAAACCGCCATCGTCGAAAAAGACTCACTCGGAGGCGTATGCTTGAACTGGGGCTGCATACCGTCCAAGGCGCTGCTATACGTAGCCGAACTCAAGCGGACTATGGAGGAAGCCGGAAGGATCGGCCTGAAGGCCGATAATATCAGAATTGACCTCGACGCTTTGAGGAAACATAAAAGCGACACAGTCAAACGTCTGACAGGCGGGGTCAAGCTTTTGCTCGAAAAGGCGGGAGTAAAAATCTATTCGGGCGAGGCCGCTTTTACTTCACCGAACCGGATCGAGATCATCAAGGAAGTTCATAAAACCTATATAGATTCGGATAATTTTATAATCGCCGCCGGAGCTGGAAATATCAACCTGCCGGGTCTCAAGATCGACGGTAAATTGATTGTCGGCGCCAAGGAAGCGATAGATCTGCCGTCGATACCGGCGAAACTCGGCGTAATAGGCGCCGGGCCTATCGGGATGGAGATGGCTACAGTATATAAAACCCTCGGTTCCGAGATAACCGTAATCGAACTTATGGATTCGGTTCTGCCCAGTCTCGATAAAGAGATATCCGCCGCGGCGTTGAAATCGTTTACCAAGCAGGGAATGAAGATCTATACATCATCTCAGGTTTTATCTTCCGACCGTAAAGACGACGGTGTCAGCCTCGAGGTCAAAACGCCGGACGGCAACAGTACCATGATGTTCGATATGGTTTTGGTCTCGGTCGGTATGGCTCCCAATTCCAAAAAGCTAAATCTGGAGAAAATAGGCGTCGACGCCGATCCCAGAGGATTTATCACGGTCGATCATACCATGCGAACCAACATTCCGAATATATACGCTATCGGCGATGTGACCGGCGGGATGCTCCTGGCTCACAAGGCTTCGCATGAGGGGATAGCAGCGGCCGAAGCGATAGCCGGTTCGACAATGGGGGCAGACTGGAAAGCGGTGCCATACGCCGTCTTTACCGATCCGGAGATCGCCGGTATCGGACTGACGGAAAAGCAGGCCGCCGATCAGGGGATTAAAGTAAAGATCGGCAGATTTCCGTACAGGGCCGTCGGCAAGGGGATTGCGACATTGGCCACCGATGGGTTCGCCAAGGTCATATCAGACGCGGACACCGACAGAGTCCTGGGAATTCACCTGTTCGGCCCGCATTCCGGAGATATCATTTTTGCCGGGACGGCGTTGATGGAGTTCGACGGAACTTCGGAAGACCTGGGACATATCATGGCGATCCATCCCACGTTGTCCGAGGCGCTGATGGAGGCGGGATTGAATGTCGATAAAAAAGCGATACATATCATAAATTAGGTGATGATCGGATAAGGAGGAAAGGTTGCCCGCGAAGAAGAAGACAGCGAAAAAAACGGTAAAGAAAAGCAACGTGTTGAGCGCCGCTAAGGGTCTGGTTGTAGCTATGCAGACAGAGCTCGAAGGGTTTGAGTTCTACAAAATTGCCGCCGCCAAATGCAAGGACGAAGGAGCCAGGAAGATGTTCGATTCTCTGGCCAAAGACGAGGTGGAGCATCACAAAATCCTTCGGGACCGCTATTACGCCATTGTCGAGGGCAAGGATTTCAAAGCGCCCAAAATCGGCAAATCGAAATTAAAAGTAAAATCGCCGGTTTTCTCCAAACGATTCCTCGAATCGAAAAAGGAGAAGCATTTCGAGATGTCCGCGTTAACCGTGGGGATTCTCCTGGAGCAGAACGCCATTGAGTTTTTCAATAAACAGCATAAGGAAGTTTCCGATCCTAAAGCCAAAAGCTTGTTCAAGGAATTGGCCCACTGGGAAGGGGAGCATTTAAGAGCGCTTATCGCCCAGAAGCAGTTTTTGCAGCGGGCTATATTCGATGACGCGGGATTCGAGCCGTTTTAGGCTCTCCAGCCGATAGGACGGACGCGGGAAAAAAACTGAACCAGTCTTTACCGCCGTCAGGTATAATTATCTGACGGCTGTATTGTGATATCCCGAACGGAAAACGGACGGGATATCAGTGAAAAGGGAACCGGATTGTCGTTTTTTGTTATCGTTATCCTGATATTCTCTCTGATGTACGGTTATATCGGCTGGAGGCTGATCATACCGGCGGCGTTGGGGATTTTTTGGAATTCGATATTCTGGGGGCTGTTCGCTGTTTTCGTGGTCATTCCGTTTGTGCCGATAATATTCAGGCTGAAAGGGATAGAGAATACGGCTGTCGATTTGGCCGCCTGGATAGGATATTTCAGCCTCGGTTTCTTCTCCATAGTATTCGCCTTCCTGGTGGTTAGGGATTTAATCTGGATTCTGGGTCTGGCCGGGCAAAAGACCTTACAGTTGTTTTCAAAATATTTCGGCGCAGGGTCGGATTCTTCTTCCATAGTAGATTCCGGGAGGCGCGGTTTCATACTGAACTCTCTCAATCTCGGCATACTGGGAGTCTCCGGAGCTATGACCGGCTACGGCCTGTTTCAGGCCACCAAAGTTCCAGCGGTAAAAGAAGTTGAAATCCCGTTTGATAACCTTCCTCCAGCTCTGAATGGGCTCCGAATAGTCCAGATTACCGATATTCATGCCAGCTCGACCATCAAGAGACCGTTTGTGCAGGCGATAGTCGATACGGTCAACGGGCTCGATCCTGATATTGTCGCGCTGACCGGAGATCTGGTCGATGGGTCCGTACCCCGTCTTCGGGACGATGTCGCTCCGCTGGCCGGACTGAAAGCCCGTCACGGATCGTTTTTTGTCACCGGCAACCATGAATATTATTCCGGAGTGAAATCGTGGATAGAAGAGGTCGAAAGGCTGGGATTGACAGTCCTCATGAATGAGCATCTGGTATTGGAGCATGACAGCGGCCGGATTCTCCTGGCAGGTGTGACCGACTATACCGGCGGGCAGTTTCATCAGGATCATAACTCCGATCCACATAAGGCGATTTCCGGGGCGCCCCTGGCCGATATCAAAATACTTTTAGCCCATCAGCCCAAATCGATTTTCGCCGCCTCGGAGGCGGGGTATGATTTGCAGATCTCGGGGCATACTCACGGCGGACAGTATTTCCCGTATCATTTTTTGGCGGCCCTGGCCCAGCCATATATCGCCGGATTGCATAAACACGGAAATACGCGGATATATGTAAGCCGGGGAACCGGTTACTGGGGCCCGCAGATCAGAATCGGCGCGCCGTCGGAGATAACGGTATTAAAGCTGGTAAAAAGTTGATTATGCTCCCCGCTCCATCAGGATAGAATGCTCTTCGTTTATACAATATAATATATGATCATTTGTCAAATTTCCTGATCCGCCAATAAGGTGTTGACATGGTTATAGGTTTTGGCGTAATTTTTTATTCGGACGCAGCTATTAGTATTAATTATCAGCGTATTCGCAGAGATTTTTGTTTGGCCGTAAATAGGCGATAACAACCGCGGAAGGGGCATGAATATATTTTCAATTTTCTATTCGCGAATTGGATCGGGCGTAGTTCTCTACCAGTTTGATTCTGTTTACAAGGCAATATCATGAGGATAACGGATCAGGCCATGATACGTACTGAGGCCAGGCCCCCGATTATACTGGCCAGCCGAGAAGATTTCGAGGCTTTGCTGTCGAGCGGAAGGCCGAGGATGCTGCCCGGCAGGGGCCGGATTGTAGTGGAAATCGAAAAGATCGACGCTGATGAGAAAAGATTATTGGAACGGAAACTAAATAGATATTTCTACGATTGCGGCTGCGCCTCCGGGGCTATAGCCTCATCATTGGCGATGGTGTCGGCGATAATTTACCTCGTCGCGAAACCCGGTGGAATTTTTGGCGTTGGCTGGGCGGATATCGGTTGTAGCCTGCTATTCATTTTGCTGTCGGCCGCTTTGGGTAAGGGGCTGGGAATATCCCTGGCCGGGAAAAATCTGAAAAAAACTGTTCGCGGGCTGCTGAATAAACCGTTTTTTTAGCCTGATCGTCGAGGGGAGGGTATCTGATGAAGCTATCTTCGATATTTGTTTCGAGCGAATTTCATAGTCGTTTGAAAATCCACAGGGGGAAGAGGTATGTCTAAAAGATGTGTCGAGTGGGGAGAGGAAACCAGAAAAGAGTGCGCCGAGTACCGCGATCAGGGATACAATAGCTGTGCTCGATGGGATTCGGATTGCTGCGATTGGTGGCCCTGTTCATGGGGATGCAAAATCCTGTCCTGGTTTTGCGTGGCCTGGTATTGGGTATCCAACGTGGTCTGCGTGGCCTGGACTTATATCACAACGGTGGTTTGCTTGGTTTGGGAGGTTGTGGTCACTGTTGTTTCTATCATAATAGAGGCGATCAGCGTTATCGTCGGGGTCATCATCAGCTTCATCGATTTTGTCCTCGAGGTGATTTTCTCTATCCCGATATTAGGGCGATTACTCAAGCAGCTGTGGACAATCCTGACAGAACTGTTTTACAGATTCTTCGGTTTGATTGACGCTTTGGCCTGGGTTATCGGGATCAGGCCGGAAAAAAAGCTGCGAATGTGCGTGATTATACTCCGGGACGAAAAGGGTCCGGTCGCCGATTCGGCGATGGTTATAGAGGAAGTGCAGGCGGCTATAGAAATTTTCCGGGAGGAGGCCAATGTCCGGCTGATCCCGGTTTCCATATTCAATTCGACTACGCCGTTTAGCGACGACAGGCCCGCCGATGATTCGTTTATTCATATCGTCGATTCTGTCAGCAAAGACGACGTGCTCGATGTTCATTGCGGCGGAAGCGGCTATCTCGAAGATCTATGGATGGCCGGTTCGGAGTTTAATATTCTCATGTCGAGGCATTGCTTCCTCGGTAATGCCCGAAGGCTTTTGCGCTACGGCGGTCCGGTCACGGTCTTTGTGGTGCGGAGTATGGCGGGGGCGACCGGATGTTCCATGGCGATTCTCACCGACTACGTGACAGTTGTGGGGACGGAGACGACCGACAAGACGACCATCGCTCATGAGTCCGGGCATGCCTGCGGACTATGGCATGTCAGCCCGACGGATAACCTGATGTTCGATACCGATTCCAACGCCCGTCGCAAAATGACTAATTTCCAGGCTGTGAATTTCCGTAATTCGAGCCATGTAACTTATTTTTAGATCTCTGCTTCGGACGATAAGAAGCGGATTGGCTCTAATGCCGGTCTCGGCCGGGTTATATTTCCACAGTCTTGTGAAAGAAAACACTTGCGTAAACGGGTCGAATATCCATATTAACACAAAAATTCGAATTGGTCTGGGTTTCAAGGCCAGACCAGCCCCTGTTTAAACCTGAAAGGAGACCCGTGTGAAGGTCGAGATAAATCAAGACGAATGTACCGGCGATCAGATCTGCGTGGATCTTTGTCCCGAAGTATTCGAGATGGATGGAGACGTGGCCAAGGTTATCGTGGACGATGTCCCCGGTGATATCGAGGACGCCTGCCGCGAAGCGGTCGAGAGCTGTCCGTCGGAATGCATTAAAATTATCGAATAAGCGATCGAACCGGTCTTGTTTCTCCGGTAATGCCCTGCCGCGATTACGGCAGGGCTTTTTTATGTCCCAGGCGGATATATGAAAACCGCTTGACCTGCGAAAGAGTTAATATATATAGCACTTTATCTCGGATGAGGAGTAAAAAGGATAAACGGGACGACCAGATGCGCGGCAGAGGAAATAATAAACTTTTCAGATTAGATTTGGGCCGACGCGAATTTCGCGAGGTTTGGGCATTGCAGAAAAAGCTTGTAGATCTCCGGCGCGGCGGCCGAATTCCCGATTGCCTTATCCTGACAGAGCATGACCCGGTAATTACCATGGGACGGGCGTCGTCAATGGATAATCTGCTTTGTTCCCGGGAAGAGCTGACCAGGCGCGGAGTAGAGCTGATAGAGATCGAGAGGGGAGGCGATATCACATTTCATGGTCCGGGACAAATAGTCGCCTACCCGATACTCGATCTGAATAATCGGGGCCGGGATCTGCATCGGTATCTGCGGGATCTGGAAGCTGTGGTAACAGCGGCTCTGGAGGGGTTCGGGCTGCGCGCCGTGACAAAGGACGGGCTGACCGGAGTCTGGGTCGATGATCATAAGTTAGGGGCCATTGGCGTGGCGGTATCCAGATGGATCAGCTATCACGGGGTCGCGGTTAATGTCAATACCGACCTGGATTTTTTTAAATTGATAAATCCCTGCGGGATCACCCGATACCCGGTCGGATCAGTTTCCTCGATGCTGGGAAGCGATATAGACATGGCCGGTTTTACGGATACCCTGGCCGATAATTTCGCCGAGTTGTTTTATTATGAAATGGAGAAGATCGATAATATAGATGACCTGGTAACTTTAGAGAGGGAGATTTAAATTATGCCGGGGTCGCCGGAATATGTTAAGGTAGGCAGGCTCGAAGATATCGAGAAACGAGGTTTCCTCAAGATCAGGCTGTTCGGCAGAACCGTGGTGGTCAAATACGCCGACCAGGAATTGATCGCTATGGAGGTACGGAGCGATTTCAATGATACCCTGGGACAAGCTCTGCCGGCCGAGTTTCATCCGGAAAGCTCGGATCTTCTGGACCCGTTGCTCGAACCGCCCAAACTAAACTGGGCCAGGATCAAAAGCTATCCGATCATAATCGATGACGGAGACGTTTTAGTCGAATTGAACCCTATGGGTCAGGATAACATATTATGAACAGGATCAATATCACCGAACCTAAAATCAACGATTACATCACTCGTATGGTGTCATCGTCCGATCCCGTGCTGAAGGAGATGGAACAATACGCGGCCGAGAATGGCTTCCCCATAATCGGTCCGATGGTCGGTCCGTTCCTTCGTCAGCTGGCGGTAATTATAAAGGCCCGACGGATTTTCGAGATGGGTTCCGGTTACGGTTATTCGGCTTACTGGTTTGCCGGCGGGATGGATGATCAGGGAAAGATCATTTGTACCGAGGGTTCGGACGTCAACAGACAGAAAGCCTTGGGATATCTCAAGCGGGGCGGATTCGAAAAGATGATCGATTATCAAGTCGGCGACGCTCTCGAGATTATCAGACAATTCGACGGTCCGTTCGATATTATCTTGAACGACATAGATAAAGATGGCTACCCGGAGGCTTTCGATCTGGCTATGGCCCGTTTGCGGCCCGGAGGTATCTTCATTACCGATAATGTCCTTTGGTCCGGCCGGATTCTTTCCGATAAGCCGGATAAAACCACCAAAGCTATCCTGGAATTCAACCGCAAATTATTCGAATCTCCCGGAGCGCTGTCGTCCATCATACCTATCAGGGATGGACTGGGAATGGCGGTCAAGCTGTGACGGCGATCGAGCTTCTTTTGGCTCAGCGGAGGATGTTCTTCGAGGGTACGGAAATGGTTATCGCCGGAATCAGGCCCGAATGGTTCGATACGCGGCCGTTTCCCGAGGCCATGACTTTCGGCGAGCAGGTGGATCATATAGCCTATGTCGAGGCCGATCTGCTCGACGAGATCGCCGACACGTTGGAATTCGAAAAGATACCATTCGGATTTGAGAAATCGGCCGATCTGTCTTCGGCTGCCGCCCAATGGAAACGGATTCATGATTTGGGCGATCAGTTTATCGAAAGACTGGATGAGGACAAACTGGCTTTTCGCTATCTGACAGTCAGCCATGTTCATGTCTCGGTGATTCAAATGATCAACACTGTATTGGAGCACGAGATTCATCACCGCGGCGAAATAGTATCGTATTACAGGATGATCAATACCGAACCGTCGAAAAGATGGAAAGATTAGCCTGCCGGCGTAACGGCATAATTCGATGGATTTAAAACAGACTATCAGGAATAGGGCATTGGAATCGGGATTTACGGCTTTCGGAGTCGCCCCGGCCGTATATGATCCTGTCGGACACGATCGGCTGCTGCTTTGGCTCCGGAACGGATACCAGGCAGGTTTGAATTATATGGAACGGGCCGACCGCAAACGTTACGATCCGAAAATCCATCTGCCCGAGGCCAGATCGGTTATGGTTTTCGCGTTCAACTACTACACCGAACCGAAAAATAACCCGCTCAAAGGGTATGTTTCGATTTACGCCCGAGGCGAGGATTACCATCGGGTGGTAAAAGACAAACTCGATGATCTGGCTCAATGGATCTCGCGAACCAACGGCGAGTTTAAATATAAAATCTTCGTTGATACATCGCCTGTTTCCGAAAAGTCGCTGGCCTTGAAAGCCGGGATAGGTTTTTTGGGCAGAAACGGCACGATAATTATCCCCAGGGATAAAAGCAAAGCGGGTATTCCCAGGGGAAGTTATCATTTCCTCGGAGTGATTATCAGCGATCTGGATCTTTCGACCGACTCTCCTATTGACGGCACCTGCGGCCGGTGCCGCAAATGTATCGATGCTTGTCCCACGAGGGCGATTGTGAGCGACGGTGTTATAGACGCCGGCAAATGCGTCTCATATCATAATACCCAGAATAAGGGGATCATCCCCGACGAGATCGCCGATGGTATGCGGAATATGGTTTTCGGATGCGATATCTGCCAGATAGTCTGTCCTTATAATAACAGCCCGGTAATTACGTCGGAAAATAGGCTCGAGCCGGCAGGGGATTTGGTCGAAACTGATCTTGAGATGATGAGCCGAATGTCCGAAACCGAATTCAGGAATTCCTACGAATACAACGCTATGAGCGGGATCAGCTTCGAGATGTTTTCGAGAAATATCTCCATTGCCACAAGAAATATTGACAAATCAAAAAATAGATATTAGTATCTGTCTTCGTTCACCGGATAATGGGGGAGGGTTAAACAGGGTTAATTGGATCGTTGAAGCCACTAAGGATTAAAGATATCAGGACCTAATACCGGAAGACATCGGGACCCACAGCTTATCATCTATTAATTCAATAAGTTACGTGGAAATATTATCTCTATAAATTGTCCTGAAAAAAGTGGGAACGTTTTGTCTTGACAGCTGGTATTATAAAAATGTATATTGGCGATAAGTGGATTGATTAACTCCATGATTGAGGAGAAAGTATGCAGATTTCCAGAAAGTCAGACTACGCGCTCAGGGCCATGGTTTATATCGCAGCCTGGGAAGAGGATAAGATTTGTTCCATCAACGAGATTTCCGATGCCGAAAAAGTACCCAGAGAATACCTGGCCAAGATCCTGAAAGAGCTTTCGCTCCAGGGTTTATTGCATAGTTATAAAGGGATCAACGGCGGGTATCGTCTGGCCAAATCCCGCGAGGAGATAACCTTTCTTTCTATAGTGGAAGCGATGCAGGGCAAGATCGCGGTCAACGACTGCATTCGTCATTCCGACGGCGACAGCTGCGGCCGCAAATCGGATTGCGCCATGCATGAATTCTGGCTGGCTGAGCAGAAGAGAGTAACCGATTCCCTGGGTTCGGTCAGTCTTTCCTCGTTCAATTACAAGAAATTCTATCCGTTTGCCCAGCGCGGTAACGGCAAGCCGGTCGCGGAAACAAACTAAGAAAACATTACGCCTGGCCGCGAGTTGATTTTTTTGTTTTCGGAGGATTGATTGGAGAACGGAAAAGTTAAAGCGGTCGCGTTGTATTCGGGCGGTCTCGATTCGACCCTGGCCATTCTTCAGATGATGAAGTTCGGGGTGGAGGTCGAGGCTATAACTTTTATGACCCATTTCGGGTGCGACGCCACCGATTCGTCGTCATGCGGCTCCGACCCATACCCGGCCGCCGAACAGTTCGGATTCAAGGTCAGGCTGGCCCATCTGGGGTGGAAATTCGTCGATATAGTCAGAAATCCGAAATTCGGCCATGGCAAGAACATGAACCCCTGCATAGACTGCCGTCTATTGATGATCGGCGAGGTCAAAAGCATTATCGATATGATCGGCGCCGATTTTGTGATTACCGGCGAGGTGTTAGGACAGCGTCCCATGTCGCAGAGGCGGTTCACCATCGACCTGGTGGCCAAAGAATGCGGTCTTGATGGCCGGCTGGTTCGCCCTCTTTCCGGACGTCTTTTGCCGGCGACGCTGCCGGAAAAAGAAGGCCTGATAAAGAGAGAATGGCTTTTGGATATCGAGGGGCGTTCCAGGAAACGTCAGATGGCCTTAGCCGCGGAGTTCGGGCTGACCCAATACCCTAATCCGGCTTCGGGATGCCTTCTGACCGACCAGCGTTATTCCGACCGTCTGCGCGATCTTTTGAAATACAAGCCCGAAACAGATTTCAATGATTTCAATTTATTGCGTGTGGGACGGCATTTTCGGCTCGGCCCTCAAACCAAGTTAGTGGTGGGTCGCGACGAGAGCGAAAACCGGATCATCGAATCGTTGATGATAAAGAGCGATTACCATCTGGAAACACCGGATTTCGGCTCGCCGGTGGGTCTGCTGCGCGGAGAGGCCGATCCGGATACGATGCTTATGGCGGCTAAGGTGGTAGCCCGCTATTCCGACGGCAAATCCGAGCCCTTATTGCGCGTAACTCTCCGCCGCGACGGCACCGAACAGACGTTAGAAACCGCCCCCGCGGCCGAGACGGAGCTGGTGGGGATCAGGGTGTAGAGG
>JAHEDG010000017.1 GCA_024641335.1 Candidatus Zixiibacteriota bacterium | reverse complement strand
GGTATCGCCGGCCATTCGATGGGCGGCTACGGAGCGGTCAAGCTGGCCATGCTCCGAAGCGACGTCTTCGGGTCGGCCGCTTCCATGTCCGGGCCGCTGACCTTCTGGGGTACCTACCCGCAGGATACGCTTTTTGCCGGCCTGATCGAACTTTTACCTTACGTGTTCGCGGAGAACGGCGCCGCTCCGGGCGACACCGCCGCGTTTTATTCCATTCGACCGGGCACCGGAAAAAGCCTGACCAATATGATGTTCGCCATGGCCTCGGCCTTCAGCCCCCACGATCCCGCCGATACCGATACATCCTACGCCCACTACTTCGCCGTGACCGGCTACACCGGTTACGTCGATCTGCCGTTTGATGTTAACGGCGATCTGGCCATGCCGGTCTGGAATCTCTGGATGGCTAACGACGTGCTGGCCTTGTTTGCCGGAGGTTACGGAGGGGTTTTCGATTCCACCGCTTTGTATATCGACTGCGGCGATGAAGACGATCTGGGGCTTTACGCTCATGCCCAGATTTTCTACAGCGTCGCCGGAAGCATGGTCGACCAGTTCGAAATATACAGCGGATTTGAGGGACGTTACTCCGCCGACCATACTACCTATGTGGGTGAACGACTGCGATATGTAGCCAAATTCCACGACGGGGTCTTCTCACAATAAATTCGCGCTATCGATATCTACACCGGGCCGGTTTGAAACCGGCCCTTTTTTTATCCGTCGATTCTGATTCCGGCTGGAATACCTTGACACCGAGCCTTCAATTGATAATTATTGTAAAAATGACAACCGGCCAGATCATGATCAGGCCTCTGTGAGGTTATTAGTAGATGCCCTGTACCGATATCACCGAAATAATTAAGATCACCCTCGATAGGGATCAGAAGCTGAAATCATATCGCTTCTCCAAAAAAACCTGCGGTGGAGCGGTCGGCTATGAATCGATGCTTCAGGACCATCTCGCCGGGAGTTCGGTCGAACATATTATCTCTCTCGACGAGCATACATTCTGCGAAGACAACAAGCCGGATAATCAGATAGAAGAGTTCCTCGGCCTCAAGCACCTGTTCGCTTTACAGGCCGCGCTGAGAGTCTATGCCGGAATCGATCCAGGCTCCGTCGGAAAATCCTGCGCCCTGGCCGAAATCGGTTTTGATGGAGCCGATACAGTTATCGACGCCGATATTAATGTCAATATAATTACCGAGCGGATCAGGGCCTGCGCCCATTGCGGCCCCGGGTGAGGAGCCAAAAAGACAGCCGGTCCGGCTGTTCGATTCGAATAATCAATATGCCGAACAAAGACAGTTTCGGCAATGTTAACTTTAAATCTTTATTGAGGTTGGGAACATTCCTCTCTTGTTTCAGGTTAGATTGGGAACAGAAATAGCGGGGAAGATCCTGAAGTTGTTTACTTAGGTAAGGAGATAAATAATGCAGCCATTGTATGACCTCGACGCGGTTCGCCCGATGTCTTTAGAGCTTGAAAATATCGGAATAGTTTCGCTGAAAACCTCGGATGATGTCGATAACGCTTTGAAAAATAAGCCGGGAACCGCCATAATAGTGGTTAACTCGGTTTGCGGATGCGCCGCCGGCCATGCCCGTCCGGGAGTAGGCTTAGCGCTTCAAAACAATTTAATCCCGGATCATCTTTTTACTGTGTTCGCCGGAGTGGACCGCGAGGCCACCCAGAGGGCCAGAGAATATATGAGCGATGTCCCGCCATCGTCGCCGTCGGTAGCTCTCTTTAAAGATGGCCAACTGGTCTTCATGCTTCATAGAAGACAGATAGAGATGATGGACGCCGAGGACGTGGCCGGGATTTTAATCGAGGCCTTCAACGAATATTGTACCGCCGCGGGGCCGTCGGTACCTTTGGAAAAATTCCAGGATAATTTCACTCCGCCCCAATGCAGCTCCAGGCTCCCCAAGTATCAGGGTTGAGAGCGGAGGGATCAGCTTCCATCAATTATACTTGAAATATACGAATTCCCGCGTTTATTATTATAGTAGATATATTGTCCTATTTTTGTTGACATAATTATCGCGCCCTGCTATATTTATATTCAAAGGAAGCCTTTATGGTGAATATTATTATTCTGTCCCCCCCCCGGGAAACGACGGTTAAAACGCGGACGCGTTCCACGCGCTCCGCCGCGCTGGCAAAGGCGAGCGTTCTATAGTCTGTTTATTAAATTGAAAAAAAAGAAAGGATTCAACTCATGTTTGCCAGAAACTTGCTTATAACAATATTCTTGATCGTTTTCGCGGGGGCGACCGCTTTTGCCGACGGCGGGTTTTTCGGAAGTATCGATTATCGAAACTGTGATTGTAGTAATGGACCTGGATTCGATCAAGTAAAAATTAGCTCGACAGCCGGCGGTAGTTCCACTTTCTGGAGTGCAGCTTGCGGAGGGGGGGGACCAGATGGCTATAATACTGGAACACAGACTTTTCCGCCTGGTTGGTATGATATTGCGGTCGTTCTCGGGATCTCTACAGATTGCGATAAGGTCCAGTTAGAACGTGTTTATCACGGCACTGATGACCAACGGGTGAATCTGATAGTTTACGGCCCCACCCCGAAACCGGACGCCCCCGGCGGCGATTAATGATTTTTTGAGTAAGGCGGAGTACCGGCGGAACTCTCCGCCGGTCTCCATTTACGGCAATGAACAACCGGAGATAAATCATGAAACTGATAATATGGATTATGCTAATAACCTTGCCGGCCTCGAACAGTCTGGCCCAGATACCGGAGATGGTCGACGGCTGGCCGTACAAGACCTGGAACTCGTACTGGGCGGTATATAGTATCCCCAAGTTTTCCCTGGGGAATTCCGAGGCTCTCCCGGCAATCACCTTCGGCTCCTGCGCGGCCCACGAATTCGACCGGTTTCGTCTCGACGGCTCCTTTTTCCCCGGCTGGCCTTTTGTCGAAGATACCCTGCTGTTCGGCTTTCCTAACGTTCTGGCCGATATTGACCATGACGGTATCGAGGAGGTGGTTGTTACAGCCTTCAGACGATCGTACGATAACCACTTTGTTCGTTCGGAATTGTACATATTTGACGAGGACGGAAGCGTCTTTCCCGGCTTCCCTCTCTTCCTGAACCGTTGTCCTACCCCCAACGTAGCCGATTTCGACAACGATGGGGAATACGATATTATGATAGTGGACTATGACAACGATACTATCTTTATGGTGGATCGATTCGGTAATATCATGCCTGGCTGGCCGGTATACTTGCCCGGACAGCTTATGAGTACCGTCGGATCGGCGGGCGCCGTGGGGGATCTCGATCTGGACGGCTATCTTGAATATATTGTGAAGGGGAGGAAGGAGATATACGCTTATCGATATGACGGCACGATTCAAGACGGTTTCCCTATAGGCATAATAGATACCGCGTATTTCTTTAACTACTGGTGGAGTCCCAACCTGGCTGATATGGACGGTGACGGTTACCTCGAAATACTAATCTCGGCACATACCAGAATAGACCGGTATTATATCGATAGTTACGTGGCTATCTATGAACATAATGGTACAATTAAAGAAAACTGGCCTTTGATGCTGCCCAACAGTTATGTATGGCAGATTCCCACTCCGGCGGATATCAATAATGACGGTCAGATGGAGATCGGGTTTTCGGCCTATGAATGGCTCTATTTTGTGGATATCAACGGCCAGAATCTCCCCGGCTGGCCGGCCATGACCACCTATCCCGACGGCAGTCCGAGAGGGATTTCCAGCGAACTCATCATCGTCGATCTCAACGGCGACGGTTACAGCGAGATTTTCGGCGATTACAACGCCATTCATGCCGATTCGATGGGGGAAGATTCTACCTGGTACTGGGGGCATGGCTATCTGTACGCTCATAATTATCTCGGTCAGGAGCTGGCCGGTTATCCCTTGATCGTGGAAGGGGATTGTTTTTCCAGACCGCCCTCCTTCGCCCGCGATCCGGTCAGCCATGAATTATATATGGGTCTATACACGGAGATCAGTGTTGGGTTGGAGCCAGAACCGGAAATCGATACCGGCTACGTGGAGATTTATATTTTCCCCGATACCACCGGGCCGACCGATCAATGGCCGATGCTCTCTCACGATAACCTGATGACCAAGAATTATAATTTTGTCGATCTGGCCCGGGTCGGAATAGACCGCGAGGAGATACTTCCGACAAGCTGCCTTTTAAAGCAGAATTATCCGAACCCGTTCAATAACTCCACC
This sequence comes from Candidatus Zixiibacteriota bacterium, assembly GCA_024641335.1. Classification (GTDB taxonomy): domain Bacteria; phylum Zixibacteria; class MSB-5A5; order UBA10806; family UBA10806; genus JAHEDG01. The sequence goes on along the minus strand of JAHEDG010000017.1, from coordinate 50,600 downwards.
CGGATCGAGTTCGTCCTGCCGAAATCGCAATATGTCAACCTGTCTGTTTACGATATACTCGGACGACGTGTATCGGTGCCTGTCGACGGCTTATTGTCGTCCGGCACTCACGGAGTGACAATCGATCAGGCCGGTTTATCGACGGGAGTATATTTTTATAGTCTGACCTCCGGGCGTACCGAGATAACCCGCAAGATGGTTCTTTTGAGATAGAACAGGATTGATACTCTTTCGGCATAGGCAAAATCAACCTGAAGATCTATTATGTAAATCGAATCTTTGTCGGTAAATTCTCCTTGACTGCCGGGATTTTGACCCGATATTGAACCGGTTAGTTTCATATTTTAAAAGGGATTCTGCTGAACGTGAACAGCGACGAAAAAAAAATAACAACAGTTGCCAATAACATCCATAACCAGCCAGGGCTTCACTTCTACCTGGAGACATACGGCTGCCAGATGAACGAATACGATTCCGAATTGGTCCGTTCGATTCTCGGCAATCATGGTTTTATAGAGACCGCGGAACCGGAGGGAGCCGACGTGGTTCTTCTGAATACCTGTTCAGTCCGGGAGAATGCCCATAATAAGGTCCACGGCCGCCTGCAAAGGCTCGGTCAATTGCGGGATGGCCCGAAAAAGATCGTCATCGGTGTTCTGGGATGCATGGCCCAGAATCTGAAAATGGAGCTTCTGGAAAATTCCGTCTATGTCGATCTTACCGCCGGACCCGACAGCTATCGAAGGTTACCGTCCCTGATCGGGGAGGCCAGGGACGGCCGCGGAAAAACATCCGATATCGATCTCTCCGAGTTCGAAACCTATGACGATATCTATCCGGTTCGCCGCGAGGGGGTCAACGCCTGGATCGCGGTAATGAGAGGCTGCGATAATTTTTGCACATTTTGTGTAGTTCCTTACACCAGGGGCCGCGAAAGAAGCCGTTCTCTGGAGAGCGTGGTGGAGGAAACCGCCAGGCTGGCTTCCGAGGGTTACTCACAGGTTACCCTGCTCGGCCAGAATGTTAATTCCTATGTTCATGACGGTCGGGATTTCGCGGTATTGATAAGGGCCGCCGCCGATGTTCCCGGGATTAAAAGAATAAGATTTACATCGCCCCACCCCAAGGATTTTCCCGATAGTTTGCTACTGGCGGTAGCCGATCATCCCCATATCTGCAAACATATCCACCTGCCACTGCAGGCCGGCTCCGATAGGATATTGAAAATGATGAGACGGAATTATACATCGGCCGAATTTCTGAAGCTGGCCGAACATATTCGCGAAACTATCCCCGGTATCACCCTGACTACCGATATCATTCTGGGGTTCCCGTCAGAGACCAGGGAGGAGTTCGAGGAGACTGTCGAGGTTATGAAAAAGGTCAGGTTCGATTCGGCTTTTATCTTCAACTATTCCGAACGTAAAGGAACCGTCGCCAAACGTCGTTGGAAAGACGATATTCCTCCGGAAGAGAAAAAATACAGGATCACATTACTCAATGAAATTCAGAAAGAAATCAGCCTCGATCAAAACCGCGGGCATATAGGGGAGAGACATCAAATTCTGGTGGAGGCTCCCAGCAAACGAAACGACAGCGAATGGTACGGCCGCGCCGAAAGCAATAAGATCGTCATTTTTCAGAGGACCGATCAACAAGCCGGGGATTATATCGACGTGAAGATCGTCAAGGCCACGTCGAATACCCTGAAAGGCGAAATTACCGGCCGATAGATTCCACGCCAGGATATGGCGCAAAAAAAAGCGGGATCATGAAAATCCCGCCTTCTCTAAATTACATCCCTTATCTCGATGATTACTTTATCAAAACCATTTTACGGGTCGTGATCACATCGTTGACCGAAAGAGTGTAGAAATATGTCCCCGACGGTACATCGGAGGCGTTCCAGTTTACGGTTTTAGTTCCCGCGCTCTGGTAACCGTCAACCAATGTTTCCACAAGTTGACCGTTAAGATTGTAAATGCTCAAGGTCATATTTCCAGAAACAGGCAAATCGAAGGATATGATCGTTTGAGCGTTGAAAGGATTGGGGTAGTTGTTCATATTCAGATGCGTCGGGATGAGCGCGAATGGATCGTCATCGATGGCGGTTTGCGCCGCGAAGGAGACGAAGGAGGCCGTATAGATATAGTCTCCGGAATTATTCCCGTTATTATTGGAGGCGTTACCGGCGGCGTAAAATATGATTGAATCGGGAGGATTGGCGGGAGCCGTCCAGTTAAAGCTCCAGCTTACCGGACCGTCCTGGGTGCCGGCGAAAGTACCGGCCGATCTGTGCTTGACATAGAATTTGCCGTTGGATGACGACTGCTGCGTATTGGTCGGATCCGTTATTGTCACGGTTCCGAAAGTCAGCGGCGTAAATTCGAAGCCCCATCTGCTTTGCCCCTGATCGGACAATTGCACGGTGATTGCATATGTGGTATTCGGCGAGTACTGCGCGGGGCCGCTTATGGTCAGCGTGCCGTTGCCGCTGTTTACCGGGAAAGTGCTGTGGCAGTCGGTGCAGTTCGATTCGCCGGGAGCTCCGGTTTTGCCGTCCGGTGGGCCGCTCGAATAAGCCATAGCGGCGGCCGGAATGATCAGAAAAATGAAAATCATTATCGACTTTCGCATTCTCAAACTCCTTTGGTTATTGTGTTGATTTTCATTATAACCCGAATTTACGCTGTTTTAATCACGCAATTTAAATCTGTGTTAATAATTATAACCATTATGTTCTATGTATGGTTCCGTAATGTCGGCCGGCGGATAAAATACCACTAGTTCGCGTCCCGAAAGCCGTCTGTTTATTATAGAGAAATCCAGGGAGTTTTACTGTTCACCAAATGAACAGAAAGTATGATATTTATGCAATAAATTTATCATCTTTTGGCACGGGCCTGGAAATGACCGAATTTACCTTACTATCATCTGTCCTGCGGTTTTCGCAAGACGTTGTATGGTTATCTCTTAACTGTTCTTATCGGGGCCCGGTTGCATTTTGCGATATTCTGTTTCATCCGGCAACGATTTTGCGTTGTTTATGTCCGAAAGAGAGGATAAACTATGTCAGGTGAGACCAAAAAAATAATCGGAGTTATCACAGTCTTAGCGGCCCTATTCCTGCCGTTCGAATTGGTGTATGCCGATACCACCTGGAATGTCTATACAATGAGAAACTCGCCTTTGCCTTCGAATTACGTGGCCTCGCTTAGTTTCGACGGGAACGGTAATGAGTATATCGGAACTACCGGCGGCGGATTGGCCGTAAAGCACGATTCAGTCTGGACTATATTCAATCAGTCCAATTCCGGCGTGCCTATCAACGCGGTCCGTCTCATGGCCAAAGACAGTCTCGGCAATCTCTGGCTGGCGGCGGCTTCGGGCAACCTGGATTCGTCCCCCTATGGTTTCGGCGTAGCCTATCTGGATATCAGCGATTCGTCATGGACCATGCACAACAGCGGGCTGGAAATAAGCCAGGTTGTTACAGGTATCGTTCTGTATAATGGAAAAAGGTGGGTTACCACTTATGGTGGCGGAGTAACCGTCTACAGCGACAGCGGCTGGGTCAGATACAGATATTCATCGCGAACCGAATTCAGATACGCCGACAGCCTGCAGCAGGTTTTTGACGTTCCCCCCGGAACCTATATCCCGACCGATTATATTCGGGCTATCGATATCAATTATAACAGCGGCGATGTCTGGTTAGCTACTGCCGACGGCGGAGCGGTCAGAGTCGTTAATAACGTCTGGACCAGATTCCATTCCGGCAACAGCGGACTGCCGTCAAACCAGCTGCTATCGATCAAGGTCGATACATTCGACGGTAAAGTATATTTCGGTACCACCGGCTTCGGGGCGGCTATTTATGACGGCGCCTCATGGGTAGTCTATAATACGAGAAATTCCCCTATGACCAACGGTTTTATTGCCACCATTGAAACCCGTCCGGTGAACGGCGAAATCTGGCTGGGCACAGGTTATGGCGTATGGGTGCTCGATCCGGATAGTGTCTGGAGAAGCTATATTCCTCCCAACGGCGGTTTTATCTGGGGCGAATTCTATTCTGATATAGCTTTCGATTCGCTTGGATCGGTCTGGGTATCCGCCTATGGCGGCGGCATGGCCTCCCTGTTCCTCGATTCTATCCCCCCCCCTCCTCCACCTCCTCCTCCCCCGCCTCCTCCATCAGACAGCATGAGTGTCGATATCGATCGTATGTTTATATTCTTCTACCGCAACAGGCCTGTGGAACGGATTTTCTCCACCCTGGAGCTTCAAGACGCTCCTGAAGAGATTGCCGATTCCGACAGCGTAGTCTTCGCGCTCAATTCGGCCCTGGGCGAATTATACAGCTTTAGCGTCACTTTCGGCGAATTCAGACGCGGACGGGATGACGGTGATGAGATAACCTACCGTTATAAACATGACAGGCTGATGGTATTTTTGGAAATCGAATCCGACGAACCGTCGGAAATAGAAGTTACAATCATGGATATGGACGCCGGGATGAATCGCGCCAATTACAGCGATACCTTAACCGTAACCATGGGAATCGGCGAGACCTTCGGAAGCAGCATGATACTATGCCGCGAAGGAAATCAGATCGATGTCCCCGAACTGAATATCGAAGGCGAAACCGGAACGGCCAGAGTCGTTTCCTTTATAGGCAGCGTAGCCACCGGCATTGTTAACGATCCAGTCTCCATATCTACCCGGGTGGAGCATTCCAATTACCCGAATCCGTTCAACGGCCGGACTATTATCAGCTTTAACCTGCCGTCGACCGCCGATGTCAATGTCAATGTCTACGATGTTCTCGGCAGATTGGTCAGCGAGGTTTATTCCGGGTATCTGCCGGCGGGGATTCATCAATACCCCTGGCCGCAATACTCGATGCAGTTGAAAAGCGGAATTTATTATTACCGCGTTACGGTCGACAGCTCCATTTCGGCAACCGGTAAGATGATGTATTTAAAATAGATTTAACATAATATTTTCTCTGTTTGGCCCCGGATAATGCCGGGGCTTTTTTTTCGAAATAACTGGCGTCGGGTTTTTCAGTCGCCTATAATACAATCGATGATGGTTGATTTTTATCAGGTATGCGAAAACGGGATCTTCTTTTGAAGAAGATACTTTTTATCTGCACGGGCAACTCGGCCCGCTCCATCATGGCGGAAGCCTTGATGAACCGTCTAAGCCGGGGAAATTTCCAGGCTTTCTCCGCCGGCTCCAAACCGTCCGGAACGGTTAATCCCATGACTATAGAAACCCTGAAAAATAATGGTATCTCGTCTGATGGTTACCGGTCAAAACCGCTTGATGAATTTCTCGGACAGGATATCGATATAGTGGTTACGGTCTGCGATAGCGCCAAAGAGTCGTGTCCTGTCTGGCCTGCCGAAACCGAAATACTGCACTGGAGTTTCGATGACCCGGCCGCTTTCAATGGTTCTCTCGAAGCGAAACTGGAGTTTTTCGGAAAAATATTCAGACAAATAGAAAAAAACATTTCATCATTTCTGAATAAATGAACAAACGCTGAAATTAATATTTTATAGATCAGACTTTGAATGCTGTCGATGGATGCGCCTAAAAATATATCGCGGGAACAATGGAATCTTGTCCCCACGATCTGATTGGCTACCTGACACTGTAAAGGTATGTAACCTTTCTGCCCTTCATTTTAATCCGTCTTTTTAATTTTCCCTGACGGACGAAGCGCAAAAGCTCCATGCGAAGCTGCGACGGTTCGATATCGATGCGCCGTTTCCTGAACTCATTAAACGAAGTGGCGGCATCTTTGGGGGCTTTGAAATACCCGGCCGCGAGCAGCTTGTTGAGCCCGGTTGTTACTACTCCGCCACCGGCTCTTCCGGGACGTTTGGCGGCTTTCTTCTTACCGGCCTTCCGGGTTCCTGTCAACGGGGGACGACCCGGCCCGCGTTTTAGCGGAGGACGGCCGGGACCGCGTCTCGGGCCTGCGGCCGGTTCGCCTGAGGATATACTTCCGCCGGCCAGGGATTGTAGTAACAGGATTCTGAACGCTTCTTTACGAAGCTCTCTGTCCTTGATCCCCGCGACAGCTCTTTCCGCCTGTTTAGCGATCTCGCTGATACTTTTTCCCATGTTCACCTTCTTTCTCTAAGACTGCGACGTTCTCACTGCCAACGTCTCACGATTTGCTTCGGTAAATCGTTGGGTCTTAAGCCCAATCCCACACCTTCCTGATATCAAAATACGAAAATCAGCCGGAAAATGTCAACCCCCATTTAATTTTTGTTCGACAAAATGGATCCGAATATAAAATTATAGAACGGCCGTTTGTATTTCGAAACCAGCCAGTATTAATAATAAACCGTACATCCGCCGCGATGCCGTGCGGAAATATCGGTATTATATATGGGAATATCGATGCGGATAAAAATACAATAAGAAAAAGGGGCGGCCGATGCCGCCCCAGCAGACACACTTATTTTTGAGTATAATCGCTCTTGCCGAGAGCGGCCTGGGCCGCCGCCAGCCGGGCAATCGGTATTCTGAAAGGAGAGGCGGATACATAATCCAGCCCGATCGAATGGCAGAAATGTATTGAATCGGGATCGCCGCCATGCTCGCCGCAGATACCGACTTTTAGATCGGAACGGGTTTTCTTCCCTTTTTCAGCGGCTATGGTTATCAAGTATCCGACACCGGTCGTATCCAGGGTAACAAATGGATCTTTTTCCAGAATACCCTTATCAAGATATACTTTCAGAAATTTGCCCGAATCGTCACGGGAAAAACCATAGGTCATCTGGGTCAGATCATTTGTTCCAAAGCTGAAAAACTCCGCTTCCGTGGCTATTTCATCGGCGGTAATGGCTCCGCGGGGAACCTCGATCATAGTGCCGATAAGATACTGAACCTCGACCTTCTGCTTTTTCATGACCTCTTCGGCCACCCTGATTACCACTTCCTTCTGATGACGGAGTTCGTTTAGGCTTCCGACGAGCGGAATCATGATCTCCACTACCGGGGCTTTGGCCTTTCGTCCTCGAGCTACCTCGCAGGCGGCGGTGAATATCGCCCTGGCCTGCATCTCGGTTATCTCCGGATAAGTGATACCCAGCCGGCATCCGCGATGTCCCAGCATCGGATTGAATTCCTTGAGTTCATCGATCCTGGCCAATATCCTCTCCCTGGCCTTTATCTCGTCTTCCCAGACCTCGCGCGATTTCAACTTGGCGATTTCCTCGATTATCACATTCTTGTCCGGCAGGAATTCATGCAGCGGCGGATCGATCGTGCGGATAGTCACCGGTCTGCCGTCCATTACCTCGAAAATTCCCTTGAAATCATTTTTCTGGAACGGCATCAGTTTGTCCAATGCTTCTCTTCTGGCGATCTCGTCGGTGGCCAGGATCATCTCCTGAACAATGGGAATTCTCTCGGGCGCGAAAAACATATGTTCGGTACGGCAAAGGCCGATACCCTCGGCTCCGAATTCCAAAGCCTGAGCGGCATCCGCAGGAGTATCGGCGTTGGTGCGAATTTTCAAGCGCCGAACCTCGTCAGCCCATTTCATGAAAACCGCGAATTCTCCCGATAGAGTCGGAGCGATGGTCGCCACCTGTCCGGCCATTACTTCACCAGTGCTGCCGTTAAGAGTGATCGCGTCACCTTCCTTGACTACAGTTCCCCCTATGATCATTTTCTTGTCGACTTCGTATACCTTGATATCCTCGGCGCCGGCCACGCAGCATTTTCCCATCCCCCTGGCGACGACTGCCGCGTGCGAAGTCATACCTCCGCGCGATGTTAATATTCCCTCGGCGGCGTTCATTCCGTGGATATCGTCAGGATTCGTCTCATGCCTGACCAGAATCACCTTGTTGCCGGCCTCAGCGAAACGGACCGCGTCATCGGCGGTAAATACCGCCATACCGCTGGCGGCGCCGGGTGACGCGGCCAGACCTTTCGATAAAATATTGACATTGGCCGACGGATCAATCATCGGGTGCAAAAGCTGATCGAGCTGGGTCGGTTCGATTCTCATCAGGGCTTCTTTCTTGTTAATCAAACCCTCCTTGACCATATCTACGGCGATCTTTACCGCCGAGGCTGTTGTTCTTTTTCCGCTCCTGGTCTGAAGAAGGTAAAGCTTGCCTTCCTGAATAGTGAACTCGAAATCCTGAACGTCCCGATAATGTTTTTCCAGTTTCTGGGTTATATCTCTGAGCTGCTTGTATACCTTGGGCATTTCCTTGGCCAGGTTGGAAATATGCTTGGGCGTCCGGATACCGGCCACCACATCCTCCCCTTGAGCGTTGGTCAAATACTCACCATAAAATTCCTTTTCGCCGGTGGATGGATTTCTGGTGAAGCCTACACCCGTAGCCGATGTCTCCCCCATGTTGCCGAATACCATCGCCTGAACATTGACCGCTGTTCCCAGATCCGACGGGATATTATTCAGATGTCGATAGGTTATGGCCCGAGGATTATTCCATGATTTGAATACAGCGTCCCTGGCGTTAATCAACTGTTCCATCGGATCCTGAGGAAACTCCTCGCCCGATTTTTCGCTGATAAGCGCCTTGTATTTCTTGATGATATATTTCAAATCCTCCACTGTCAGTTCAGTATCGAGCTTGATTCGCTGCTTCTTCTTTCGGGTCTCCAGAATATCTTCGAATTGCGATTTGTCTATTCCCAGAACGACATTGCCGAACATCTGGATGAAACGCCGATAAGAATCGTAGGCGAATCTGTCGTTTTCGGTTTTCTTAATCAATCCTGCCAAAGTCTCGTCGTTTAAGCCGAGATTTAGAATAGTATCCATCATACCGGGCATCGAATATTTCGCGCCGGATCTGACCGATACCAGAAGAGGATTGGTTTTATCTCCGAACCGCATTCCGGTCGATTTCTCGAGTTTGCCGATATGATTGACTATCTCTTCCTCTGTCTTCTTGGGAATCTTCATACCGTTTTCATAGAAAAGCCTGCAGGCGTCGGTCGTTATAGTGAATCCCGGAGGAACAGGCACGCCGGTATTAGTCATTTCCGCCAGTCCCGATCCTTTACCTCCGAGCAAGTCTTTCATGTTTCCGTTGCCGTCTGCCTTACCGTCCCCAAAATAATACACCATTTTACCGACTGCCGGTTCGGCCTTGACGGCGGCTTTCCTTGTTTTGGCAACTGATTGGGTAGCTACCTTAGTCATTACCTTCCTTTTTCCTGCCTTTTTGGCAGGTTTGTCTGCCGTTGTTGCCGATGGAGCTTTCCTGATTTTCTTTACTTTAGCGGTTTTGCTGGTGGCGCCCTTTTTCGCCGGACTTTTCTTGGCTTTTTTTGGCGGCATAGCTACTCCTTATTTTAAAAATATCGAAATCAGACCCATAATCGGAATGAAATTATAGCCATTATTACGGATTTTATCAAGATGTTTTTACAAAATCGGTCGAAGGAGCCGCCTTTTAGCTATGTAATCTTGATAAAAATGAGACTGGATAACAGAGATGATTTTATTAGCGTTATCGTTCATTTTAAGTTTGACATACACCGAGACTACAATTATAATAGATAACTTTTGACAATGTCGGAGTTTATGGAAAGTGGTCCAGGGAAAAGAAAAATCCGCGTTAAGTATCGCCTATATATAGTATTGCGATAGGAGCTTATGGTTAGAGAAATCATTTTCGGCACCATCGGAGGACTGGGTCTATTTCTTTATGGCATGAGGCTCATGTCCGACGGCTTGAAAAGCATATCCGGGGAGAAACTAAAACGAATCCTCAGTATGCTGACGAAAAACCGGGTGGTTGCCGTAATGATAGGAGCCGGATTTACAGCCCTGATTCAGTCATCGTCCGCCATGACCGTGATGACTGTCGGCCTGGTGAACACCGGATTCCTCAACCTGACACAGGCTATCGGCGTTGTCATGGGAGCCAATATCGGCACGACATTCACCGCCTGGCTGGTTTCCGCGTTTGCCGTTTTCAAGATCTCGCAATACGCTTACCCGGCGATAGGTATTGGCTTTGCCATGACCGCCCTGGCCCGGCGGCGTTCCACAAAAAACTGGGGACGATCCCTGTTGGGATTCGGTCTTATATTTCTCGGCCTGGCGGTTCTGAAAGACAGCTTCGCTCCGCTCAAAGACAGCGAGGCTATCAAAAATCTGTTTCTCAATTTCGGACAAAATCCTATTCTTGGAGTAATGGTTGGAGCGTTGACTACGGTTCTGGTGCAAAGCTCTTCGGTTACTGTGGCTATTATCCAGGTCATGGCTTTTCAGGGGCTGCTCGATTTTCAATCTGCCATACCGTTGATACTCGGCGATAATATCGGCACTACCATAACCGCGCAGCTGGCCGCTATGGGGGCCAATATAAACGCCCGGCGCACAGCCAACGTTCACACCGCTTTCAACGTGATCGGGGTTATGTATATGCTGCCATTTGTCTGGTTCGGGTGGTATCCCCGGTTGATAGATTTTATCGTGCCCGGAACTATCACCGGCGCCACCATAATGGTCAATATCGCCATGTCCCATACTGTGTTCAATATCCTCAATACCATGATTTTCCTCCCCTTGACCAAAGTACTCGAAAGACTGGTGATATGGATTACGCCAATGGGAAAAGGCGGCCGGGTCGAGGGAATTCCGCAGCATCTCGATAGAACTCTCCTGCATACCCCTCAAATGGCCCTGATTCAGGCCCGCCGCGAGGTTTTGCGTATGGCCGAGATCTCCATCGAGGCGGTCAGGATCGCCATGAACGGGCTTTTCGAAAGGGACAGCAAACGGCTGGGAGAAGTGCCCCACATGGAAGACGCTGTCGACGGACTGCAAAGAGAGATAACCAACTATATGGTTGATCTTTCCAAAGAAGATTTGGCCCAGGAAGTCGCCGATGAAATCCCGGTCTGGCTGCACAGTATCAATGATTTCGAAAAAGTGGGAGATCACGCCGAAAACCTCGGCGATCTGAGCGATAGAGTGCTCGATGCCAAAGTGAAATTCTCAGAAGAGGCCGATCAGGAAATAAAGAGAATGTACGAAGCGGTGAGCGAAATGGCCGAACTCATTATCAGCGCCCTTTCCAGCATGAATGAACAAAAAGCTCACGAAGCCTTGAAAGTTGAAAGGCGAATCAACGATTATCATATACTTTCCAGAGAAGCCAATCTAAGACGGCTGAACAGCGGGCAATGCGAACCGGCATCCGGACTGCTCTTTATCGACTACATCCTGAACCTGGAAAAAATCGGCGATCATCTTTCCAATATAGCCATCGCCATCAAACGGGGATTCCACTATAGCAATCTGGAAAGAGAACAATCGTCCTTTTAATCTTACAAAATAAATAAAGCCGGAGATAGTTGTTTCCGGCTTTTTCTTTTTTTTGTTGTTCTCGGATGAATTACAGGCGTTAAACCAATCAACCGATTCTACCATGATTTCATTTCGGCTATCTTCTTAATATTATGGTCTTCGGAGAAACGCTCGCGATATTTTACTCTGGCTCGACCGTTTTCATTATTTCGCCTGCCGGATAATAATTCTTCCGGCGTTTCTTGTCGATTCGATAGCTTTTATGGTTTGGATAATCTCCCTAACGAACGCGTACATACATTTAGCCTGGCACGAATTCAGATCATTTTCCCTCAGACAGTAACCGCTGCACCCCTTTTTGCCCAGGAGCGGTTCTGCATAACGAATCCCGATATAAAGATCATCGAATTCTAATACCGGCACGGCTAATGTCGTGCCGCAGTTCTGTTTCTCATGATTGAAAAGCAAAAGACCGTTTCCGGGTACTATGAAATCAGCCTGATAGCCAATTATAAATACATCCACAGAATTAAGAAATTGATCCCTGTCAGACCAATCGGCAGAGCATTTAGGACAGGTCTTAAACGGCATAAAATTACGCCTTTCTCCCCTACATGCTGCCACTGGTCGTGATATGAAAATTAATATGTTCGATTTATCGGTATATAAAATGGAGACTCTTAACCGGATGTTTCACATTTCTATATTGCTCGCTTACAATTTCGTTTTGCATCACTTTTACATCGAATCGCGTCCGGAAACATGCTCACTCTTTGCCCTCGCAGGACGTTTCCAATTGCGGATAATCGAGGCGATTTCAGCGACAAAATGCTGATCGCAATTTGCCTCGCATCTTGCGCTCTCGCTTATATTCAGGCAGATTTTTCGGCAGGCCCCGGCGCTATCCTTTTTTCCGCTTGCGATTTTGCCGGGATATAAATCTATAAAATAACGCATTTTTATTCCAAACGAAGATTCGCATCCTGGAACATTATGATTAAAAAGCAAAATCCCCTCGGTAACCTGATCGCAGTCCGCCTGATAACCCAAAAGCTCTATATCATAACTATTGAGGAATTCGTCCCGACTCTTCCATTCGGTACGACATTTAGTGCACATTTTAAATAGCATGCCCCCCCCTTGATACGCCGCTACTCGTATTTATTTATTGATATAGGCTTTGTATCCTGTATATAGTTATCGGTACTTATTCCTGTTAAGTTATCGTCGTGTCCCGCTTTTATAAAATGGCGGCTTAATAACTGTCGCCGGAATCAGTTTTCCCCTGATTTCTATCTCTATCTTCGTACCGATTCCAGACGATTCCGCGGCCGCGTAGCCGGTTCCGATCCCCTTTTCGAGCATTGGAGAAAAGATCCCCGATGTTACCTCTCCTATTTTCACTCCGCCGGACATGATCGGGTAATGCGGTCTGGGAATCCCCCGCTCGGCCAGTTCGAAAGCCACCAGCTTCCGTTTCAAGCCTATTTCTTTGATATCCATCAACGCTTTTTTCCCGACAAAATCCGGTTTATCCAGTTTTACTGTCCAGCCCAGACCAGCTTCCAGCGGATTGGTGGTCTGATCTATATCGCTGCCGTATAACGCGTACTTCATCTCCAGCCGCAGCGAATCCCTGGCTCCGAGACCAACCGGTTCGCCATCAAACTCCGCGGAAGCTCTCATTACCGCGTCCCAGATAGTCTTCGCGTTTTCAGCCGGAAAATACAGCTCGAAACCATCTTCGCCGGTATATCCTGTCCGGGAAAACATCATCTCGATTCCAGCTATCTCCCCCACGGCCGACCAGTAATACTTTATCGACGGCAGGTCGTAATCGGTCAGTTTGGCCATGACCTTTTCAGCGTCGGGGCCCTGTATCGCCAGAAGCGCTGTCGCCTCGGAAAGGTCGGTCAGGGTAACATCATCGCTCTTACGCAGAGATTTGAGGTGATCGAAATCTTTTTCTATATTCGATGCGTTAACCACCAGTAGGTATTCGTCACCCAGATTATACACCAAAAGGTCGTCGACAATACCGCCGTCGGGATAGCACATGCAGGTATAGAGCACCTGCCCGATTCCCAAAGGGGTGATATCGTTGGTGACCGCTTGCTGAACAAACTGCCAGGCTCCCTCGCCGCCGACCATTATTTCCCCCATGTGGGAGAGATCGAAGATTCCCACACTTTTCCTGATCCGCCTATGTTCCTCGGTTATCGAACGGTACTGGATCGGCATATAGTAGCCGGCGAATTCGACGATTTTAGCTCCTAATTTCTCATGTATATCGAAAAATGGCGTTTTCCTGATCATTTTCGAGCTCCTTAGAGTGATTTTCATGGCTCGAATATACGAACAAATCTGGATGCAGGCCAAATATTATTTTATTTCCCGACGACTGCAACAGACCCGTTCTGCTATTTTCGAATATGCCATTGAATATGTGAAAACAGCGACGTCATCTATTTGCCCGCGAAATCGCAAAGCGATTGACATACCATTCCCGCTAAATTAATATATCCTCTATGAAACTCTGCACTACCAGACAAATGAGCAATATCGACCGTCGGGCTATAGAGGAGCTGAAAATTCCCGGTCTCAAGCTGATGGAGAATGCCGGTACCCGTGTGACCGAAACTATACTCGAACGTTTCGGCGATATAAAAAACAGGATTGTTACTATAGTATGTGGCAAGGGGAATAACGGCGGTGACGGTTTCGTCGTAGCGCGTCTGCTCCACGAGAAAGGGGCCAATATCGAACTTTACCTGATCGGAAGACGAGATTCGGTAAAGGGAGACGCCAGAGTCAACCTCGAGCGAACCGAAAAGATCGGACTCTGGATAAAAGAGATAAACGATCCTGTGGATTTTCAGATAATGGAAACTTCCGCCCTTATTGTCGATGCCATTTTCGGTACAGGCTTTTCCGGTGAAATCAAATCACCCTACGCCGAGGTTATTCGCCGGATAAATAATAATCCCACCCCGGTCATTGCTATCGATTCCCCCAGCGGTCTTGACGGCGAGACAGGCGAGGTTTCCGATCCCTGCATTTCAGCCGATATAACCGTTACCTTCGGACTTCCCAAATATGGCCAGACCGTTTATCCAGGCAAAGCGCGTTGCGGATTCCTGACAGTGGCCGATATTGGTATTCCGGAAAAAGCTATCAGCGAAGAGGAAATCGGCCTTTCGCTCTTAATGGAAGATGAAGCCGCCGGGCTGTTGCCGTTTAGGGCGTTCGATTCCCACAAGGGAGATTTCGGCAGGCTTTTCGTATTGGCCGGATCCGAGGGGATGACCGGCGCGGCCGCTCTGACCGCCGAGGCGGGGCTTCGCTCCGGTGTCGGCTTGACCATTCTGGGATGCCCGTCGGGCCTTAACGATATTCTGGAAACAAAGCTCACAGAAGTCATCACCAGGCCGTTGCCCGAAGTAAGAAAGCGCCGTTGCCTGGCCCTGCGAGGTCTTGGGGAAATTCGGGAGATGGTCAAGTGGGCGGACGCTGTCGCTGTCGGGCCGGGTATCGGGATTTACCATGAAACACGGGATCTTGTATTTCGTTTGATCTCCAGGCTCGATAAACCCGCGGTATTCGACGCCGACGCTTTGAATATCCTGGCGAATAATACCGATTACCTTAAAAACCATACCGCTCCGCTGGTCATATCTCCGCATCCGGGGGAGATGGCCCGGCTGACCGGAAGAACGATCGAAGAGATCGCCAGGAACAGGATCGATATAGCGCTGGAGTTCGCGGATAAATACAATCTTGTCTGCCTGCTCAAAGGCGCGCCGTCGGTCATAGCGGCGCCTTCGGGGGAGGCCTGGATCAACCCCAACGGCAACGAGGGGATGGCTACAGCCGGCTCCGGCGATGTGTTAACCGGGCTGATCGGCAGTTTCCTGGCGCAGGGAGTGATAGATATCGACGCGGCGGTATTGGGATGCTTCATTCATGGAGCGGCCGGCGACCTGGCCTGCGACGAGCTCGGCTCCCGCGGGATGATCGCCGGGGATATCCTGGCGATGGTACCTGAGGCTCTCAGGAGGCTGGAGGGGTATTAACCCTGATGATACCCAACTTGACGAAGCAGTCAAAACCACAGGGGTTTTGACCTACAACAATGGTATTTACCGTCTTTGCAGAGGTCAGGCCGCCTGCGATTTGACAACCATTAACCGGAGACAATCGTGCCCGATATCAAATCCAAAATACTAAGCCTGGTTAAAAAGCATGGTCCGGGCATGATTGCCCTAAGACGACAAATCCATCAATACCCCGAGTTAGGGCTGGAGGAATTCCACACTCAGAAAACTATCGCGGCCAAACTCAAGGAGACCGGATGCCGGGTCGATGCCAAAATCTGGAAAACGGCGGTTATCGGGCTTCTCAAAGGGAAATCCAACGGCAAAACAATCGGCATAAGGGCCGATATGGACGCCTTGCCGCTTACCGAGAAAACCGGCTACCCATTCGCCTCGAAAAACAAAGGCAAAATGCACGCCTGCGGCCATGACAACCACATGGCAATAGTCTGGGGAGCGGCCAGGATCTTGGGCGAACTGCAAAGCGAACTTGGCGGCAATGTCAAATTTATCTTTCAGCCTTCGGAAGAAATGACTCCCGGTGGCGCTAAGTTCTTGATCGAAAACGGGGTTCTGAAAAACCCTAAAGTCGATATGGTATTCGGCCTGCATGTCGATACAACTATTCCGGTTGGGAAAATCGGGCTTATCGACGGCGCGGCGATGGCGCAGCCGGACGATTACGATATCGAGATCTTCGGACGATCCGGGCATGCCGCCCGTCCGCATGAGACAATCGACGCTGTCATGGTGGCGGCCAATGTGGTCACGGCCCTGCAAAATATCGCATCCCGACAGGTCGATCCGTTGAACCAGGTGGTCGTGACAATCGGCTCGATTTATGGCGGAACCGCCTATAATATTATCGCCGACAGCGTAACCATGATGGGCACCGCGCGCACTCTGGATAAAAAATTGGCAGATAATATTCCAAAAATGATCGAGAAAATCATAGCCGGTGTCTGCAAAACATACGGGGCGAAATATAGACTGACTTATCGCAAAGGGTACCCGATTACAATTAACGATAAAAGTGTTAATGATATCTACCGGGAATCGGTGGGCGAGCTATACGGCAGGAACGCGGTCATGGAGATGGATCAGCCGGTTATGGGGGGCGAGGATTTCTCGTATTTCACCCAGGCTGTGCCGTCGGCTATGATGCGTCTGGGAGTTCGGAATACGAAGATCGGCGCCGACAAGCCCTGGCACCATCCGGCTTTCAAGGTCGACGAGAAAGCCATACCCTGGGCCGCCGGGCTTTTGGCCTTTAGCGTTATTAAGGCGTTGAGCTGATAGAATCGAATCCTGGTTACCATATTTACTTTCATTCATTCAATTTTGTCATAGCTGTTAATTCTGCCGCCTGATCGAAGCGGTTGATATTGGATACGGCGTTTATCAGGTTTATTTGAATACGAACCGCGATTCAATGGCCTGACTCGTCGGTAACCGCATTTCGAGAAATCTTATTTATCCACGTCGCGGTAGAACGAAGCTTTCATGGAAATATATTTGCGTCGGCCCCCGAAACCGATATCTTTAGATCATGACAGATAAAAAACCTGATCCGATATTCGACAGTGGCGGCAGAATTCCGATTAAATCCAATTGCATCTCCGCATATATTCTGCGCTTCCATAAAGATCGATGTCATATCCTGCTTCTATTGCGTAACGGCGTTTATCTGAAGAATGTCTGGCAGCCCGTTACCGGTAAAGTCGAGAATGGCGAAACGGCCTGGCAGGCGGCGCTGAGAGAGATCAAAGAAGAAACCGGTATTATTCCTGATCGTCTTTACTCGGCTGATTTTGTGGAATCATTTTATGAGCAAAGCCAAAACAGTATCCATTTAGCCCCTGTATTCGTCGGGGTTGTGGACGACGACCGTCAGGTAATACTGTCGGGCGAGCATAAAGAATATCACTGGGCGGCGCCCGACGAGGCCTGCCAAATGGTGGCGTTCGACCAGCAGATGAATGCGATCCGGCATATAGAGAAATACTTCATCATTAACGAACCTAAGGAATTTTTCAAAATAGCATTTTAGCCGCGGGGGAACGATGAAAAAAAACGGTATCGCCGGAACAGATATTTTAATCGAACTGCTGGATCAAGCTTTCGAAAAGGCCGCCTGGCACGGCCCCAATCTGCGCGGCTCTGTCAGGGGTTTGAAACTCGATGAGCTGCTCTGGAAGCCGGCTCCTAAACGTCATTGCGTTTGGGATATAATTCTTCATACCGCCTACTGGAAATATATTGTCTATCGAAAATTAACCGGGGCCGAACGGGGTTCGTTTCCCAGAAAACCGAGCAACTGGCCGTCGCTTCCCGACCGACCGGATAAAAAGAGCTGGGACGACGATCTCTCGCTGCTGAGAGCTCAACACGCCTTGCTGAGAAACGCGGTTTCGGATTTTCCTCAATCGAAATTGAATCAATCAGCTCCGAAGTCGAAATACAGATACGTCCAGTTTATTTACGGCGCCGCCTCGCACGATCTATATCACGCCGGACAGATACAGCTGTTGAAACGTCTGAGAAAGGGGTAATTTGGCCCTGCCAAAAAACCAGAGCGATTTCATCTCGTTAAGCGAGCAAATTAAGAAGGTCATCAAAAAGATTCCAAAAGGGAAAGTCGCCTCTTACGGTCAGGTAGCGATCCTGGCCGGAAATCCGCGAGCCGCCCGGCAGGTAGCCAGAATACTGCATTCATCATCGAAAAAAGATCGTCTCCCCTGGCACAGGGTCATCAACAGCAAAGGACTGATATCTTTGGAGCCAGGCTTCGGCTACGATGAGCAGAAATCGCTTCTTCAATGTGAGGGAATAGAGTTCGATAAATCCGACAAAATAGATTTCCAGCCGTTCTTATGGAACGGGAGCCCGCGATCTCGAAAAAAAAAGTGAGTGGCCGTTCCCCCGGGATTTGATTTATCGATTGATCGCTATTTCACCAGAAGCATTTTCCTGGTCTCTGTAATTCCCAAAGCCTCTATTCTATAAAAATATACTCCTGTCGGAGCATCGGCGGCGTCCCAGATTACTCGATGCGACCCCGCGTCCTGATTCTGATCGACGAGTATTTTAGTAGTCTGGCCCAAAAGATTATAGACAGCGACTTTCACGTGGGACGGTCCGGGCAGACCGTACTCGATCACCGTTTGGGCGTTGAACGGATTCGGATAGTTCTGCGAAAGATCGATACCGATGGGTACCGACGGCAGTTCGTTATCTATGGACGTGGGATTGCCCACCACGATTGTATCGACCATAGTCGGATGCGGCGAGCAATGATACGGAAATATGCCTTCGGTAGAGAAAACGTAAGTGTATCTCTGATCTCTCGAAAGCAGGCCGGAGTTCCAGAGGCCGTCATCGCTGGTGGAGGTGTGCTGGACATTATCCCGGTTTCTCCATTCGATAGCGTCTCCCACGTTGATATGCAGTCTGCCGGGAATGAAGGCGAAATCCTCGATCTCCACTTCCCAGGTGATAGCGGCGGCAGTTCGGGGGGAAAGCAGTAACGCCCCGAGTATCGCTCCTAACGTCATAAAAACAGTTCGCGGTCCGGACATGGTCGGCTCCTTTGATAAAGTTTTGAAAGTTTCAATTTGACCATAACCTGGAAACGCGGGGCGGACCATCCGCCTTCCCGGATTATCATAGATTAGTATTAATTAACTATGATAATCATTGTCAGGTTCCGGATCTGTGTTGCTTCAGCTGATTCGGAGCAATCGCTGTTGTCAACTCCTGTTATGTCTTTTCCAACTCTGTGATAAAATCTCCCCTAAAACTATTTGATTGAAACAATTCTCACTTTTTCGTATTTTCCATTGTTATGCGGGAACCAGATTTCGAAATAATCGTCATCGGCGGAGGACATGCCGGCATCGAAGCGGCCTTAGCCGCCGCCCGCATGGGCATGTCTGCCGCTATGGTTACCATGGATAAAAATGCCATAGGACGGATGAGCTGCAACCCGGCTATCGGCGGACTGGCCAAAGGGCAATTAGTGCGGGAGATCGACGCCCTCGGCGGCGAAATGGGATTGGCCATCGATAATACCGGCATTCAGTTCAGGATTCTCAATCAAAGCAAAGGCCCGGCGGTCCAGGCGCGGAGAGCCCAGGCCGATCGGGAAGAATATTCGAAATTCATGTCCCGGACAGTCCTGGATCAAAGCAATCTCGAGGTCATCGAAGGACAGGTGGTCGATCTTATAATCGAAAATGGTCAATGCCGAGGCGTTATTCTCGATAGTGGTGAGAAAATAGACTGCGGAGCCGTTATTGTCACCGCCGGCACATTTCTTAATGGATTGATACACATTGGGTTAGAACAAACAAGAGCGGGCCGGATCGGGGAGCCTCCGGCTATCGGCTTGACCCGGCGGCTGCTGTCGCTGGGGATAGAGACCGGGCGGCTAAAAACCGGCACTCCTCCCAGGCTTGACGGCCGGACTATCGATTTTTCTAAGTGCGAAATTCAGCCGGGCGACGATCCTCCCCCCTATTTCTCCAATCGAACCCTGAACCCGAGAAATTTCGAACAGGCCTTATGTCATCTGACCTATACAAATGAGAATACGCACCGGATAATCCGAGATAACCTGAACAGTTCCGCCATGTATTCCGGCAAAATCACCGGCATCGGGCCCCGTTATTGCCCGTCAATAGAGGATAAGGTAGTTAGATTCAGCGAACGACCCCGACACCAGCTCTTTTTAGAGCCTGAAGGTATAAATACCACGGAGTACTATCTTAACGGTTTTTCGTCATCCTTGCCCGGTACTATACAGCTTGAAGCGCTTCGGACTGTGCCCGGACTCGAGAAAGTAGAGATGAATCGGGCAGGTTATGCTATCGAGTACGATTATTTCCCTCCTCACCAGGTCAACATAACCATGGAGTCGAAGGTGGTCCCGGGACTATATTTTGCCGGGCAGGTCAACGGTACATCGGGGTATGAAGAGGCGGCAGCCCAGGGATTGATGGCTGGAATCAACGCTGTCCTAAAGATTCGCGGAGAGGAACCATTCCATCTGACCAGATCTGAGGCTTATATAGGAGTCCTGCTTGATGATCTGGTAACCAAGTCGACATCAGAGCCTTACAGAATGTTCACATCGAGAGCGGAATACCGGCTGAATCTCCGCGATGACAACGCCGAGGACCGTCTCCTTGAAAAAGGATTCGCCCTGGGATTGGTAGCCGGGGGTATTCGGGAAAATTTCTTGCGGAAACTGGAGTCCATGGCCAAATTGGAGCGTTTTCTGAGGGATTCGAGGGTGAAGATCCCCGATTTGAGCGGCGGCGGCGATTCGATGAGGGTAATCAACGGTTTTGAGGGGCTGAAAAATCCCGGAATCGAGTTTTACCAGGAGCCTATATATAAGGAAGGGATGCTTAGATTCGGCCGGGAGATATTTTCCATGTTAGCCAATGAGGTTCGTTATGATGGCTATATAAAGAGGCAGAACAGTCGTATCGGCAGGATGAGAAGCCTCGAAGGTTTCAAAATTCCCGCTATAATCGATTTTTCCGGTTTCAAGGGACTGAAAAAGGAGGCTACGGAAAAGCTATCCAGATTCAGACCGGAGACTTTGGGGCAGGCTTCGAGGATCTCCGGAATTACGCCGGGAGATATTACAGTGTTGATGGTCTATCTGGGCCGAGGTTAGAAACCGGGGTTTGGGCTGTCAACCTCTCGAACTGTTGACAAACTGTGGAAATATCTGAAGATATCTACAATTCAATGGGTTTGCGACGTGGAAAAGTTTCACGTGAAACAATATTGTCGAATTTTCTCAAAATCGCCCGAAAACGGATCTGGATAAAATGTGCGTAAATATCATTGAATTCTTGAAAACCGCGATGCCTGTCAACATTTAATCCACAGGACTACCCCGATATGCCATTGTCTCACGGCTCTGAAAAGACAATAAAAGACTGGTTCGATCTCCACTGTTTGGAACTTCCGGACGATTTTATCGAGCGCACCGAACTATATAACGATCTGATCGTCTCCTGGTCGGAGAAAATCAATATTGTCTCGCGGAACGATTTGGGGATATTATTAGAACGCCATATTCTCGATTCTCTTACTCCTGTTTCCGAGATACCGGACAGCGGCAGTTTACTGGATATCGGTTCCGGGGCCGGATTTCCAGCTATCCCAATAGCTTTTATCCGTCCGGGGCTGAATATTACCGCCCTGGAAAGCCGTCAGAAGAAGACACTTTTCTTGAAAGAGGCGGTGAACCGGCTGAAACTGGCCAATGTTACTATTCATACCGGCCGTCTTGAGGATTACCAGTTTGGCTTCCCGGTCGATATTGCTACGGTTCGAGCTGTAGCTATTACCGAGAAAATTCTGCGTAGCCTCAAGACAGTGGTCAAGCCGGACGGTAAAATCATCTACTATGAAAAGCCGGGCCGGTATCGATTGGTATAAAATATCCGTCGGATATTATTTTTTTCACGTGAAACATTTCTCTTGCATTTTAGCGTAAAATAATATAAAATCGAACTCACTCGATAGGGCTGTCGTAACACGATGTTTTGGTTGAGGTTATATGTCGAAAATAATCGCGATTACAAATCAGAAGGGCGGAGTCGGAAAAACTACCACCGCCATCAATCTCGCCAGCTGTCTGGCGGTGGCCGAAATGAACACCCTGTTAATCGATATCGATCCCCAGGGTAATTCAACATCAGGCATGGGACTCGATAAAACTAAACTGGATAATTCTATCTACGATGTTCTTTTGGATGGAGTTTCTGCCCCTAAGGCCATATTAGACACAGAGATACAATATCTAAAGATACTGCCTGCCAATATCAATCTGGTCGGGGCCGAGCTCGAACTGGTTGGAGTTGAATCCAGGGAGCATCGGTTAAAGAGAGCTTTGGAACCGATAAAGGACGATTACGATTTTATTATTGTCGACTGTCCACCGTCGTTGGGGCTTCTGACAATCAATACTCTGACCGCCGCCGATTCGCTGATCATCCCTATCCAATGCGAGTATTACGCGTTGGAGGGGCTCGGCCAGCTTCTCAATACGATCAATCTGGTTCAAAAACATCTGAATCCTGATCTTCAGATTCACGGCGTGCTACTGACTATGTATGACGGGCGATTGAATTTATCGCGCCAGGTGGCCGATGAGACCCGGCGATTTTTCCCCGAGAAGGTTTTTGATACAGTGATCAGCAGAAATGTACGATTATCCGAGGCGCCGAGTTTCGGCAAACCGATTTTGCTTTATGATATATTATGCACCGGCGCCGCTAATTATATGAATCTTGCCAGGGAGGTATTGTCCAGATGAAACGATTAGCGTTGGGACGAGGACTGGAAGCATTGATACCTACCGGCGGAGTTTCGGTCGACGATACGGCTGTTTCGGCAGCGGGCGGAATTAACGCGATAGTGGAAATTCCTCTGGATAAAATCAGACCGAATCAATTTCAGCCGCGGACAGTTTTTGATCCCGCTCGTCTCGCGGAGCTGGCCGAATCGATAAAAGAGCGGGGAGTGATACAACCTATACTTGTTCGTCCCGCGGATAACGGTTATGAGATTATAGTCGGAGAACGTCGATTCAGAGCTGTGGAGAAACTCGGATGGTCCGCCGTGCCGGCATTGATACTCGAAGAAGCCGACAACGAGATGGTCATGGAGATGGCCTTAATCGAGAACATACAGCGTGAGGATCTCAATCCGATAGAGGAAGCGGCGGCTTATTACCGATTGATAACGGAGTGCAATATAACTCAATCCGATTTAGCCGCCAGGATCGGTAAAGACAGATCGTCGGTGGCCAATTCGGTCAGGCTTTTATCGCTTCCGAAAAAAATACAGGAGATGCTCATGGATGGCCGGATATCGTCAGGCCACGCCAGAGCTCTTTTGGCGGTGCCGGCCGATTCGGACAGAATCGAGCTGGCCGAGAAAATAATTTCGGAAAATCTCTCTGTCAGGGATTTGGAAAAACTGGTTTATACCGATAAACCTCAAAAGAAGCCCCGCAAGGAACGTCTGAGATCGGCGCAGCTTTCGTCGATAGAAGAATCGCTGAAACGCAAGCTCGGTACCAAAGTGATACTTTCTCAGAAACGAAAAGGGGGCAGGATCGTAATAGAGTATTATTCGGTTGACGAGTTGAACAGGCTTCTCGAGCTGTTCGGAGTACTGGAGAATTTTTGAGCAGACGAGTAACATTGATGGTGGTCCCCGAGGGGAGCGACAGGGCATATTCCAGAACATATCCGATAACCCTGGTGAAGATTCTGGGAGCCGTCTTGATTCTCTGGCTGGTATCCCTGGTGGTTTTGACTGTATTTTATTCCCGGCTTTCATTGACAGCGGCCAAAGCGGTTATGCTGGAAAATGAGAATCATAATTTGAGGGGTTATTTGGCCAGGGTTGTCGACATAGAAGAAAGCCTCAAGAAAAATCGGGAGCTGACCGCCCAGCTGGCCAGTATGGCCGGTGTCGATCTGGAGGATTTCGATGGTCCTCCGCAGGTCGATCTGCAATCGTTCGAGGACGAGGAGAGCGCTTTTAATTACGAGCAGAGCTCTTTATCCGACGACACATTAAGGATTCCTCTTTCTCCCGAAGAGCTGGCCAGAGAGCGAATTCCGGCGGGCAGACCTCTTTACGGCTGGATCACCAGACCGTATGAGAAGGGCGAAGAAAGTAAACCGGATAAACATTCCGGCATGGATTTCGCGGTGAAGAAGGGAACAGCCGTAAAAGCGACGGCCTCCGGCGTGGTCATTTTTGCCGGTTGGGATAAAAACCTGGGGAACCTGGTAATACTAAATCATGGCAACGGCTTCCAAACTCATTACGGTCACAACGAAAAATTACTTGTCGAAAAGGGGCAGGAAGTCTTAAAAGGAGATGTAATAGCGTTGTCGGGCAATACCGGCCACTCGTCGGCTCCTCATCTGCACTACGAGATCAGGAAAGACGGCGTTTCGGTCGATCCGGCCGCGTATCTGGATTGATAGGTATCTAAAGAGAATAAACCTGCTAAGTTTGAAAGAGGGAGCGATGAACGGTAACAAAGGCGAAATGGGCACCATAATAGGCAAAGGAACCAAAATAGAAGGTGATATCAATATCGAGGGTTCGACCAGGATTGATGGTACGGTGACCGGCAAACTGGTTTCCAATGATTCGGTAACTGTCGGTTCAACAGGCATGGTCAAAGCGGAGATTCGCGCCCGCTCTA
This sequence comes from Candidatus Zixiibacteriota bacterium, assembly GCA_024641335.1. Lineage (GTDB taxonomy): Bacteria > Zixibacteria > MSB-5A5 > UBA10806 > UBA10806 > JAHEDG01. The sequence goes on along the minus strand of JAHEDG010000017.1, from coordinate 25,915 downwards.
TAACGGTCGGCGGTCGAGTTCAGGGAAATCTGGTGGCCACCGAAAAGGTGGAGCTTCAGGCTAAGTCGGAGGTTATCGGCGATATATCGTCGAAATCTCTTTTGGTGGAGCACGGCGCCATATTTCATGGCAATTCGAAAATGAAAGAGGCCGGAGGACCATCCGGGTCAATAGCCCCGGACTCGTCAAGACCGAACAACAAATAAACGGTAAATAATGGATACGCGGCTTACTGTTATCGGTGTCTCTCTGTTTCTTCTGGGCATCCTGATTCTCGCTCTGCTCTTGAACAGGGTATTTAAACGATTACGGTTTCAGGATACCGGCGATCCAAAAAATAAACCGCCTCGGCGTGCCAGTATTTTATTTATGCTGCTCGCTCTAATATCAATCGTTCTGGCTCAATCTTGTTTCTGGCTGTCATCCCAGCTGAAATATTTCCGGCCGTTCGGCCAGGATCGTTCCATCGGAATATTGGCGATCGAATGGATGAACGATCCGATTAAATCGTTGAGGGTTAATTATACACCGGCGTATGGAGACTCGGCCGGGGTCGAAAATTCATTCTATCTTTCCGGCGATTCGTGGCGATTCTCCGGGGAGATCCTGAGATTCAAATTCGCCGGCGAATATCTACTGCTGCCGGAAGAGTGTTATAAAACAGTTGAGTTTGAGGGACGTTTTCTGGGACGATTGCCTCCCAATACATCAGGGGAGCTTTTTAATGAAGAGATTCTGGAGGGGGGAAAGACCAACGCTTTCACTTTCTTCCGGGATACCAAGTATTTCAAGTGGTTTGCCGAGGTGGATAGTTTCGCCAGCGATTTTATCAACGCCAACGATACATCGAGCTACCGTCTTAATATTCAAAATGACGGAACGACGCTCATCAGGATGATCAGATAAAGTATTCCAAATAAATATTTTTCATAGATTACTTTAGACTGCCGATGTTGCCGGATCATTTGGTAGTTGATTTTTGATTTTTTCCAACACTTTCATCCCCTGTTGCTTTTCCCCGGTTTTTGCGTATAATAAGAAGATGTCCCCGGCGACGGCCGGGCGATTTCCGTTATCAGGGAATTGGACGATAATTCAGACTAATCAGATCCCGGAGGATAAATGGCTCCTGAAAAAGGCGATCTTAAAGCGGTTGAACGGCTTAACGAAGGATTTAAAACCATAAAAGCGGAAATTGGCAAGGTTATTATAGGACAGGAAAAAGTGATCGAACAACTCTTGATCGCCATTTTAGCCCGCGGGCACTGCCTTTTCGTGGGGGTACCCGGTTTGGCCAAGACGCTTCTGGTCTCCACGTTGGCCAAGACGCTCGATCTGAAATTCTCCCGTATTCAGTTTACGCCCGACCTGATGCCATCGGATATTACCGGCACCGAGCTTATCGAGGAAAACCGAGCTACAGGCGGACGGGAATTCCGATTCGTAAAGGGGCCGATTTTCGCTAATATCGTTTTGGCCGACGAGATCAACCGCACGCCGCCCAAGACCCAATCGGCGCTGTTGCAGGCGATGCAGGAGTACGAGGTTACCGCCGCCGGCCAGACCAACAAGTTAGCCATGCCGTTTTTCGTGTTAGCGACTCAAAACCCGATCGAGCAGGAGGGGACATACCCGTTGCCGGAGGCCCAGCTCGACCGTTTCATGTTCAATATCTATGTCGATTACCCGTCGGAGGCGGAGGAGAACGAGATCGTGCGGACCACCACTTCTGCTTTCAAGAGCGAGGTCGGCGTGGTGATGAAGGCCGACGAGATCCTCTCGCTGCAGGATTTGGTCCGTCGTGTGCCGGTGGCTGATACGGTGATCGCTTACGCTGTCCGTCTGGCGCGCGCTACTCGCCCGGTGGAAGGATCGCCGGAGTATATCAAGAACTGGGTAAGCTGGGGCGCCGGGCCCAGAGCCTCGCAATACATGGTGTTGGGCGCCAAGACCAGGGCGATTTTGTATGGCCGTCCGACCCCATCGATAGAGGATATCCGTGAGGTGGCCCGCCCGGTGCTGCGTCACCGCATAGTGACCTCCTTCAGTGCCGAGGCCGAGGGTGTGGGCACGTTGGACGTGGTCGATAAGCTGTTGGGGGATGTGGAGGAGTAGGGGCGGGGTAAAGAAAAATCCTTGCGTTCCGATTTAAATATGGTAAATTGGGAAGAGAGAGGCTATGGGAATAATATTAAAAAATGCACCTATCATTGAGGCGGTCTGCGAATTTAAATTTGTGACTCCATTTGAGGATTTGACTATTTACGGCACTCTGGGAAATAGTCTTAAAGATAAATTCCCCAAAAAACGTATAGCAACCCGTTTAGATGTTGCACTTGAAAATGCGGACGGCAAAATACAACAAAGAATAATCGAGCAAAAACTCCAGCAATTTCTTTCAGAAGACGAAAAAACGCTTGTTCAAATTGGCCCCGACATTTTAACAATAAATATGCTGAAACCATATCAAAATTGGGATATTTTCTACTCTTGTATAAAGATGGCTTTTGATTCAACCATAAAAAACGGTGATACTTATCGCCTTAAAAGAATTGGACTTAGGTATATCAATAAGATAAATCTTAATACTACGAATCTGGATTTGGATGAGCATTTTAACTTGACACCACAGTTTGATGAGGAATATTTCGGACCTGATGTTGGTTCGTATATAGTAGGGGTTCAATTTCCCAGACAAGATAATCGCGATCTTCTTAAAATTTCATTATCAAATACAATACCAGATCCAGATTTCAAGATGGCCCATACTCTAGATATTGATTATTTCATATTAAAAATGGAAGGAATAAACGAAGGCGAGGCTATAGATTGGGTCGCAACCGCACACGACGAAGTCGAAAAAGCATTCTTGAATATTGTTTCTCCAAAACTACTGAAGGACTTTGAGTGATGGAAGCAATTGCTCATAGAACCGTAAGCAATATCGACCATAATAAATGGCCCCTTGCCATAGGCGCAACTGCCAGTACAGCTATATCTTTTAATTATTTTGTAGATTCAGGCACATCGATTGATCTTCATTCGGCAGAAATCGTTCGTCGGCGTGCTTTAGCTACTGTGCTTCAAGGTAGTTATGAACGTGAAGGAGCAAACTGGGAAAAGGAGTTAATGAGCGTTTTTTTCGGTATACTTTCCATAGAAAGTAAATTTCAGCAAGTAAACACCGCATATAAAATATCAAACAAGCAAGATACGGAAAGTTATTTGAAAAGAATCGACGGTATCCTCGATCTATTAATCTATATATCGACTAATATTTTCAATTATTTTAAGACGTCTGATATTCTTACACTTGAACTGATGAATGATCCAGAAGATATGGATTCCGAGTTTCTTTCCGTTACTATAATTACGGATGAAAGTAATGATAATGCTATTGAGCGTTTAGATATGTTTCAAAGAGAATATTTATCCAATATTATAGAAATTGCGAGAAATAATATTTGCTTTGACGTCGATTACAAATGACTTTTGATTGGAACGAGTATCTTTTATTAGCAAAATTGTTAAGCGGCGAGTCGCTAAACACCGAAATCGTCGATGCTAAGCTAAGAACAGCAATTAGCCGGATATATTATTCGGTTTTTAACACTACAAAGTTACATTTATTGAAGTATTGCGATATTGATCTCGATTTCCATACGGTTAATAATTGTAGAAAGAAGTATAAATTGCAATCCCACGAGATTGTTCATAAATTATTAGAAGTAAATGATAATGAAGATATTAAGACTGCAGGAAGGCATTTATTTGCGTTAAAGAAGAAAAGAGTCAAAGCAGATTACGATAGTAATTATGCCAAATTTCATGTAAATCCTAATAAAAGTGATGTCGCTGATGGGTTCAAGTATGCGAATTCTATAGTTGATGCATTAAAATTAATCAGCAATGGAAATGTAGAGGTAAAATTGAAAGACCTCAATAAGCTAAAACGTAATTGACTGCAAAAAAATAAGCCCTGTCTTGGCTAGGCCCCTTTAGGGGGCGCACGGCATGAAGCCGACTTTCGCCAAAACAGGACTCACTTATATTTACGGCAGTTCTATCAAAAAGATCAAGAAAAAAGTAATGTGGTATGAACGATTTTTTTATCAAATTGAAATGACTTGCCAATGCCTGAAAACGTTAACCTGTTGATAATGTAAGCCTTAAGTGTCATCTCCTTTTCCGCCGAGGCCGAGGGTGTGGGCACGTTGGACGTGGTCGATAAGCTGCTGGGGGATGTGGCGGAGTAGGGGAACCCGGGGTTTGCGCTCTCGAATTTTATAACGGATGCAATTGTGTAATTTCAGTATATTATCGAAAGCTGCAATAGAATGGATTGTTATTGCAGGATTTGGCTAAATCCTGCAATAAAGTGAACATACAAGGTTCGGTCGAGTCGTAGTCCGTTAGGACGTGACCCAGCCATAACGATCTTCATCATTGACACCCTCCCCTATATCGGCTAAGCTAAACGCGCAAGCTTAAGGCTCGCAGCGAAAGGAGATTTCCGGATTTGATTCACAAGATCGGCATGTTGGCGTTGGCGGGAGCGTTGGGGACACTGGCCCGTTACGGACTGGCCGGATTGGTTCATCGTTTCAGCGGTGCCTCCTTTCCCTGGGGAACCGCGGTTGTCAATATAGCGGGATGTTTTCTGGCCGGTCTGCTCTGGGCGATGTTCGAAACCAGATGGCCCGTATCCGGTGAAACACGGACGATTATTCTGGTCGGTTTTATGGGGGCCTTTACTACATTTTCCGCGTTTATATTGGAGACAGGCGAACTGGCCCGCTCCGCCGAATGGATATACGCCGCCGGGAACGTGGCCGGACAGACCGGACTCGGATTTATCGCTCTGTTTGCCGGGGCGGCTATAGGGCGGATGATTTAACGGAGGATTAATATATGGAACTGCCATCCGAATCGTTGTTATTGCGTATTTTCGTGGGGGAAAGCGATAAGGCCGAAGGCAAACCGTTGTATGAGGCGATTGTCGAGGAAGCTCGCAAACGGGGGATGGCCGGCGCCACGGTTTTGCGGGGTTTTTTGGGGTTCGGCGCCAACAGCCGTATTCACACGTCGAAAGTGCTGCGTCTCTCGGAGGATCTGCCCGTGGTAATTGAGATCGCCGATTCACAGGAGAGGATCGAAGCGTTTCTGCCCGATCTGGATAAGATGATCGGCGAGGGATTAGTAACACTCGAGAAGATTCGAATTATCGCCTACCGGCATACCAAAGATAAAAGCTGATATTTGTAAACGGGAAATAAACCGCTCGATACAATGTCGGTTTATCAAGGCCTGACCATACCAAAAATTCCATTATTACGGAGAGTCGTCAGGTCGGGGGATCTGACGACACCGATCCGCGCGGTTAGACGATAATTGACATTTAACGGTTAAAAACATAGAATTAACATCGGAGCATAAGCTCGGGGGAAATATGGGTAGAAATCATCAGAGAACTTTCCAATGCCCGATATGCGGGTTGTCGAAGGACGTTATCGAAGGCCGCCCGGCGGAGCTGGTTCACGGGCCGGTAGGGGAGCTGATTCGCGGTCAGCATCCCGACTGGGGTCCGGATCATGAAATTTGCGCTTCCTGCCTGCGTAAATTCAGGATGGAGTATGTAGAGAATTCTCTTGAGGAGCAAAAGGGAGATTTGGGTAAAATCGAAGAGGCTGTATTAGAGAGTCTTAGAGAGCAGGAAATTCTCGCGCGCAATATTAATCCCGAATTCGATAAAGATCAAAATTTCGGCCAGCGGACCGCGGATAAGGTCGCTTCGTTCGGCGGAAGCTGGCGTTTCATTATCCTGTTTGCTATTATGATGACAATTTGGATCTCCGCTAATTCGATAGTCTTGCTACGACGACCATTCGATCCGTATCCGTTTATCCTGCTCAACCTGATTCTCTCCTGTCTGGCGGCTCTTCAGGCGCCGATAATAATGATGAGCCAGAACCGGCAGGAGGCCAAGGATCGCCTGCGGGCCGAACATGATTACCAGGTTAATCTGAAAGCCGAAATAGAGATCAGGCAGCTGCATATTAAATTCGACCAGCTGATGAATCATTCGTGGGGCAGACTTCTCGAGATACAGCAGATTCAGACCGAGCTGATGAAGGAGATAGCCGATAAGAATGAAAATAATCGAGAGTGATCAAATTAATAAAATAATGGATTTTACTTCACTCCGAAGGATATTCATGATGATCGAATTAAAATCGCCCGCGGAATCGGGATGCCGCTAGAGACGCTTCTCCAAAATTACGGTTATATCGCTGTTTTTTTAGGCACGATTCTGGAAGGGGAGACTATTCTGATCCTGGCAGGGTTCGCGTCTCACAGGGGGTATCTTGATTTCCCGATCGTCTGCGCGGTGGCCTTCCTCGGCGGTTTTCTGGGAGACCAGTTCTATTTTTATCTCGGAAAACAAAAAGGGCAGAAGATGCTGGCCCGGCGGCCGGAATGGCAGGATCGGGTAGAAAAAGTAAACTTCTACCTTCGTAAATATCAGGTATGGCTCCTGCTGGGATTTCGGTTTTTTTACGGGACCCGTACGATGGTACCTTTCGCATTGGGAATGAGCGATATTCGAGTCGGCCGCTTTGTTCTCTTTAACGCGATAAGCGGGATGGTTTGGGCGGTTCTGATTGCCGGCGCCGGATACTTTTTCGGATCGGCGATCGAGGCTGTTTTCGGAGATATCCGCAGATATGAAGAATATATCATGGGCGGACTAGTGCTGGCGGGATTAACCATTTGGCTTATTCGTCGAATAAAGAAACGCAATATCGCTAAATAGGTGATTATCATAACAAATATCAATTCAACATATCCAGCTTCTTGAAGCAATAGATGATGGATGAGATAAGAAACTATTACGAACGCTATGACGAATCCGGCCGCTTATTCGGCGGTACGCCGTCGTTGGAATATCTTCGTACCCTGGAGCTTATGGAACGATACCTGCCTCCTCCTCCTGCAATAGTACTCGATATCGGCGGAGCGTCGGGGATGTACTCCTGCCCCCTGGCGCGCAAAGGTTACGAAGTGCGTTTGATCGATCCGGTGAGAAAACAATTAGAACAAGCGAAAGAAGCATCGGACAAACAACAGTGATTATTTTACAACCGCCTATTTCCATCATCCCGACGAAATAGAAGCGGAGATGGAAGAGGTCGGATTTAAAGTCGAAAAGATTCTGGCTATCGAAGGCCCCGGCTGGCTGGTTCGTGATTACGATTCCGATATGAAAAAGCCCGAACGACGGGGGCGGATTTTGGAAATCGTCAGGATGGTCGAGGAGGATCGCTCACTGCTGCCGTTGAGCGATCACATAGCGGCGGTAGGACGGAAATAGGCGCCTATAGACTCTAATTCGCTTGTTCGGTCGGATTGTAGTCCCGAATTCTATTAAGGGTGTGACCCGACCGGAGATATGCCGATTGACCATCAGATCCCCGCTCTGGGCGTGCGACCTGACAAAACGTGGGATATCCGTTGATAAACTATAATTCAGGATTGTTTATTCAAGGTTATCGGCGTTTTAAAATGTACATCCCTCTGCGGGAACGGAATCTCGATACCGTACTGACGGAATCTCTCGACTATCGCGCAGTTGATTTCAGATCGGATAATATGGTGCCGTTGAGGGTGATCGATCCAAACTCTAAGTTTCATATTCCAGGATGAATCTCCGAAATTTTCGAGAAGCACGTCCGGCTCTGGATTACCGAGGACCGCCGGATTGTTATCAGCCACTTCGCGAAGAGCTTTCAAGACCAACTGCAGATCGGAACCATAGGAGACTCCGACTTCGATTATTATCCGAATCTTTGTGTCGCCGTATGACCAGTTTATCACCTTGGAAGAAATGAACTCGGAATTGGGTACTATTATGGCGATATTGTTCAACGATAAAATGGTCGTTGCCCTCATATTAATAGCTATTACATCTCCCTCGGTTTCGCCGACTACTACTCTATCGCCGATCTTAATGGGACGTTCGAAAAGCAGAATAAGGCCGGCTACGAAATTAGAGGTGATATTCTGCAGGCCGAAACCTATTCCCACCGAAAGCAGACCAAAGATTACCGCCAGGCCGCTTAAGTCAATCCCGACGAACTGAAACGCAACGATGGAGCCGATAATCATCAGCAGATAATGGCCTATGCGGATAATAGTATATTGGGTTGCCTGTTCAAGACTCGATTTGATCAGGATTTTCCTGAGCAATCCCGCGTTGAACAAGCGGGAAATAAAAAAGAAGATAAACAATATAAGGAAAAACATGGCCAGCGAGGAAACAGTAACCGGAGTTTGGTTGATTTCGAACAACTTGAACTCCATGGCTTCCCACATTAATTTTAACAGATCCCGGATACCAGCGGAAGAATCCAACTAGAGGTTCCTTTCAAAGATTTTTAGAATTCAATCTATATCAGTTTTCACATACCAGCGATTCGCTCATTTGTCAAAGGGTATTTACAGGATGGCATCTTCGGATATACGTCCGCAAGATTTCGGGATCGGGCTTGCCAATCTATTGAAAAAGCGGTATTTATGAGAATAGCGAAATATAGGAGGAATCGATTTGCCAAAGCAAAATATTCTAATTATCGAGGACGAAGAGGACGTAATAGAGCTTATCAGATATAATCTGGAAAAAGAGGGATATCAGGTTGTTGCCTCGAAATCCGGGGAAAAGGGATTATCCATTGCCAAAAAATCGCGTCCGAGCCTGATTTTGCTCGATCTGATGCTTCCCGATCTTGACGGTCTCGAATTATGCAGGATTCTGAAAAGAAATGAAAGTACCGAGGCTATTCCTATTATAATGGTGACAGCCAGGGGAGAGGAGGCCGATATTGTGGCCGGGCTCGAACTCGGGGCCGACGATTTTATTTCCAAGCCGTTCTCTCCTCGGGTTCTGTTGGCCAGAATCAAAGCTGTATTACGGAGAATTTCGGTCAAATTGCCCGGTGATCAGGATAAAATCGATCTGGGGAATATCGTAGTCGATCCCGGACGTTTCGAGGTATTGTCCGATGGTCATCCGGTGTCGTTAACAGCGACCGAGTTTTCACTGCTGCATTATCTGGCTCGACGGCCTGGATGGGTTTTTTCCCGCAGCCAGATCGTTAACGCGGTCCGTGGCGATGATTACCCCGTAACCGACAGATCCGTTGACGTTCAAATAGTCGGATTGCGCAAGAAATTAGGTCAGACCGGGGCCAGGATCGAAACAGTGCGGGGTATAGGGTACAGAATGAAAGAGGAATGATGCGCGAAAGACGACTAATCTGGTATCTATTTGTGCCTTTTCTTCTTGTAGGTATAGTCTCGCTGTTGATAATCAGCGTATATTTTTCTTATTCGCTAAAAAAAATATATATAGAAAGCACTTTCGCCAATTTGCTTGTCAGAGCGCGATTACTGGACGATCAATTTTCGTCGATGATAGCCAGTGAATCGGAGACGGCCCTTGATAGTATATGCAAAACGACGGGTCGCAAGATATCGACGCGGGTTACACTGATACTGCCGTCGGGAAAGGTAATTGGCGATTCCGATGAGGAGCCCTCGAAAATGGACAACCACGCCGATCGACCGGAAGTAATAGAGGCGCTCAAGGGGGAAATAGGAAGCAGCATAAGATATAGTTTTACGCTCCGTGAAGATATGATGTATGTCGCGGTCCCTTTGCGAGACGAAAATCAAATCGCCGCTGTGGTACGAGTTTCCCTTCCGCTGGTTTCAATAAGGGAAGTGCTGGGGGCAATTTATTGGAAAATCACACTCGGTGGAATTTTGGCCGCGTTATTTCTGGCCCTGATCAGCTATCTTATTTCCCGGAGAATAAGACGTCCCATAAATGAGCTGAGGAAGGGGGCCGAGCGATTTGCCCGTGGAGAGTTCGATCAGAAATTGTATTTATCCGACTATTACGAAACCCGGGTCCTGGCCGAATCGATGAATAATATGGCTGCCCAGCTCGATGAACGGATAAAGGCGATTGTCCGTCAACGGGAGGAGACCGATGCTATACTTTCCAGCATGAGAGAAGGCGTAATCGCGATGGATCTTGAAATGCGTGTTTTAACTATGAACCGGGCGGCGGCGGCAATTTTCGATATGAGTGGTATCGAAGTTGATGGGCTGACCATTCAGGAAATCGCCAGAAATATCCACGTTCATCGATTCGCCGAACGGATCCTGGAGTCCGAGGTCGGCATAGAAGAAGAGATACCATTCGGGGGAAAAGAAGAAATTATTCTGCAAGCCAGGGGCGCGATACTAAGAGATGAAAAAGGAAGAAAAATCGGCGGGCTGCTTGTTTTGAACGATATCACAAATATTCTGAGATTGGAAAATATCCGTCGCGAATTCGCGGCCAATGTATCCCACGAACTCAAGACTCCTATAACCGCTATCAAGGGTTTTGTGGAAACATTGCGGGATGGAGCCATAGACGATAAGGCGCAGGCGTTGAATTTTATGCAGATTATATCTCGCCATACCGACAGATTGAACGCCATAATCGATGATCTTTTGAGCCTTTCCCGAATAGAGCAGAATGCCGATCATAATAGAATAACGAGGGAAGAAGTTGTTTTGAGTGAGGTGATCGAATCGGCGATCGGGCCACTAAGGATCAAGGCGGAGGAGAAAAAGATAGATATCGGTTACGTGCCTGACGACGATTTTCGAATAAATATAAATGCTTCTCTTATCGAGCAGGCGGTATCCAACCTAATCGATAACGCCATTAACTACAGCGACCCGGGAAAAGATATTGAAGTAAAGATTATCAAATCCGATTCTGAAATAGAAATCGCGATTTCCGACCAGGGCCGCGGAATTGAAAGACGTCATTTGCCTCGGTTGTTCGAGAGGTTTTACAGAGCGGATACGGCCCGAAGCCGAAGGCTGGGCGGAACCGGCCTGGGATTGGCTATCGTAAAGCATATAGCGCAAGCACACAACGGTTATGTGACCGTGAAAAGCGAACCCGGCCGGGGAAGCGAATTTTCTATTTTTATTCCACTAATATAAGCTTCGGACCTTACATTAAACTAATCCGGCGCTAATCATAACCTAATATTTTCATAGTTAATTCACCCATGATTACCTCTGGGGGGATTAAACAATAATCTGGAGGATCTTTAAAAATGGAGGCCCGGAAAGGAGGAAAATGGGGATTTTTTAATACTCTGGTGAAATTTTAAGCTGGTGACAACAGAAGCCAGATTCGATAAATACAATAATCTCACGCTTTCCTAACACAAGTCTAACAAAATAATTGTAAATAAGGCAGAGAGATCGAATAATCAAACTAAGGAGAAAAAATGAAATTGCTGAAAATCAAAATAGCGGCGGAAATCGCGATTGTCGGGATTATGGCCGCATTCGTTTTCGGAGCGGGAAAGGTTGTTGCCGGAGACAGCAACTACATTATAATCAAGGGTTCCGATACCATGGTTCACCTGGTTAGTACCTGGGCCGAGGATTACATGAAAACCAATCCCAAAGCGGAAATCTCGGTCACCGGCGGCGGTTCCGGAACCGGAATCGCGGCTCTGCTAAACGGTACTACTGATATTTGCGCGGCCTCCAGATCGATCAAGGATAAAGAACTCAAACTCGCCGCGGCGAAAAATATCAAGCCCAGGGAAATAGTAGTGGCCCGCGATGGAATCGCTGTGGTGGTCAATCCGGTCAATCCGATCAACTCGCTCAGTATCGAGCAGATCGGCAAGATTTACACCGGCGCTTACACAAATTGGAAACAGGTCGGCGGCCCCGACCACGAGATCATCGTTCTTTCCAGAGAATCGAGTTCTGGTACCTTTGTATTCTTCCAGGAGCATGTCTTAAAAATGAACGATTACACCCCCAAGGCTCGTTTGATGCCGGCAACGTCGGCTATTATTAACGCCACGGTCGAGGATAAGTGGTCTATCGGGTATGTCGGATTAGGGTACGCCACAGATGCCGGGGATAAGGTTAAGCCTTTGGCGGTCAGCGATGGCGGTAAGGCAATTGTGCCTTCGGAAGCTACGGTTAAGTCTGGAGAATATTCGATATCCCGGCCTCTTTATCTCTACACAAATGGGGAACCAACCGGCAGAGTAAAAATTTTCATAGATTATTGCCTGGGCAGCGCGGGCCAGAAAATCGTACGGGAGACAGGGTACATCTCGATAGCCAAATAGATGAAAAAACTACGGATAAAAGAGAGTGCCGTAAGGATCTTGATTGCGGGAAGCGCGTCGATCAGTATAATAATCGTTATGCTGATCTTCGTGTTTCTGGGAAAGGAGGGGTTTCCATTCATTAAAGATCCCGGGCTCTTCCAGCTTTTAGGATCAAAATGGGCTCCGGTTTCTTTTATCAAGGAATCTTACGGTATATATCCACTTTTAACAGGATCATTGCTGATCACGTTTCTTGCTACATTGATATCGCTTCCAATCGGGGTTTGCGGGGCCGTTTATATCTCCGAAATCGGCAGTGGATTCGAGCGGGAACTCTTCAAGCCGTTCATTGAGATTTTGGCTGGAATACCGTCAGTTGTCCTCGGTTTTTTCGGATTGATGGTCATCGGGCCGGTTACCAAAAGTGTCTTTCATTTATCCTCGGGTTTGACCGCTCTTACGGGAGCGTTGCTTTTGGCCCTGATGGCTATTCCGACAATCATCTCGATTTCGGAAGACGCTATCCGCGGTGTTCCCCGATCTTTTAAAGAAGCGTCGCTGGCCCTGGGAGCAAGTAAACTTCAGACGACCTGGAAAGTGACAGTTCCCGCGGCCCTTTCCGGCATAATTGCCGCTGTCATGTTAGGTATGGGACGAGTCATCGGCGAAACAATGGCGGTATTGATGGTAACGGGCAACGCGGCTATAATTACGATGTCTCCATTTGAATCGGTCAGGACGATGACCGCGACAATTGCGGCCGAGATGGGGGAGGTACCTTTCGGTAGCGCTCATTACAGCGCCCTCTTCTGGATCGGGATCATTCTCTTGATTGTCACCTTCGGATTGAATATGGTTGCCATGAGAGTATTAAAAAAGTACAGGATGAACTAATGCCCGGCAGGAAACTGGAAACATCGATTCACTGGGTAATGAGGATTGTCACCTACTCGATGCTGGCGGTTATCGCTTACATTATTATAGATATCGCCTGGCACGGACTGCCGACAATAAGCTGGGAATTCCTCACGGGATTTCCACGCCGTAGCGGCGCCGAGGGGGGAATTCTTCCGGCTATCGCGGGGACATTGCTGCTGGTGACAGGTACGATAATCGTAGCTCTTCCCTTAGGGATGGCCAGCGCGATTTATCTCTCGGAATATGCCAGATCGGGGAGATTTACATATTTCATAAGACTGGCGATAATCACTCTCGCCGGTGTGCCGTCGATTGTTTTCGGGCTTTTTGGATTGGGATTGTTCGTCCTGTTTCTTAAGATGGGAGCGTCCATACTGGCCGGAAGCCTGACACTGGCCTGCATGATATTGCCGACCATTATCGTATCCAGCGAGGAGGCTTTGAAGGCGGTGCCGCAAGCGTTGCGGGAAGGCAGTCTCGCCTTGGGAGCGACGAAATGGGAGACTATTCGTAGAAATGTATTACCGTATTCGGTTTCCGGTATGCTGACAGGATCGATCCTGGGCATAGGCAGGGCCGCCGGGGAGACGGCTCCGATACTACTTACAGTCGCAGCTTTTTATCTGCCCAAGCTTCCGAGATCGATATTCGATCAGGTTATGGCACTGCCTTATCATTTATATGTGTTGGCGACACAGATGCCCAACGCGGATGAGGTTCGTCCCATGCAGTACGGCACGGCGTTGGTGCTGATCGCCTTAGTGTTGGGATTGAACATGTTCGCTATTATCTTTCGCAACAGAGTGAGGAAAAAATACCGGTGGTAGGCGAAAACAGTTCTATTGTCAAAACCATTAATTTGGATTTCTATTACGGCGCTGTAAAAGCGTTGCACGGAATCAGTATAAATATTACTCCCGGACAGGCCACCGCGTTGATTGGACCGTCCGGATGCGGCAAATCGACATTCCTGCGAACCTTAAACCGGATGAACGATATTATTGACGGCACCAGGGTTGAAGGTGAGGTTTATATTGATAATCAGGATATTTATCGGGGTGATATCGATGTTGTCGCCTTGCGCAGGAAAGTAGGAATGGTTTTTCAGAAATCGAATCCGTTTCCTAAATCGATATTCGAGAATATCGCCTACGGACCTCGAATCCACGGTTTTGATAAATCCTCATATAATGAGATTGTGGAGCGAAGTCTGATTCGGGCCGGATTATGGAACGAGGTCAAGGACAGGCTCGATAAAAATGCCCTGGATCTTTCCGGCGGGCAGCAGCAGAGGCTTTGTATCGCCAGAGCGCTGGCGGTCGATCCGCGGATACTGCTTATGGACGAACCGGCTTCCGCTCTGGACCCCAAATCAACCGCCCGTATCGAGGATCTGATCGCGGAATTGCGGGAACGGTATACGATAATAATCGTGACCCATAATATGCAGCAGGCAGCCCGGGTTTCCGATTTCACAGCCTTTTTCTACGAGGGAGAGTTAGTGGAATTCGGGGCCACCAAGCAGATCTTTACCAAACCAATAAAGAAACAGACCGAAGACTATATCACCGGGCGTTTCGGTTAAGGAGAGATTTATGCCGGTTCATTTGAAGAAAGAGATCGAAAAACTGAAATCGAAAATATTACTGCTTTCCGAAAAGGTGGAGGAAGATGTCAAGTGCGCTCTCAAGGCGGTTGATACTCTCGATACAGCTCTGGCCGATCGGATAATAAAAGAGGATATCGAGATCGACCGGTTCGAGGTGGAGATCGAAGAAGATTGCCTTAAAACTCTGGCTCTTCATCAGCCGGTGGCTATCGATCTTAGGTTTATCATAGCCGTTCTGAAAATCAACAATGATCTCGAACGAATCGCCGATCTGGCGGTCAATATAGCAGAACGGGTTAAGATCATCGCCGATAAACCCAAAATCCCCTGCGCTTCCAGGTTTCCCGAGATGACCGAGAAAGCCAAGGAGATGTTGAAAAAATGCATTCAGGCGCTGGTGACTATGGATGCCGATCTGGCCCGGGAAGTGATGGTCGCCGACGATATTGTCGATGAGATCAATCGGGAGATTTACGACTGGGTCAAGGAACGGATTGTCGAAGAGCCTGAGAAGATTACCGTGTATATCACCCACCTCAGCATTTCGAGGCATCTGGAACGGATCGCGGATTCGACAACCAATATCGCCGAGGATGTTATCTACATGATCGAGGGGGATATTGTCAGACATGGCGGAGCAATCGGGGGATCGATATAGCAGGCTTGGCTGTCATGACATTTGATTGCGAGTAGTCCCGTTTTACGGGACAATAAAGCAATCGATCTGGCTATTATTATGGGAAATATTCGGTTTCTATAAATATGTTTTGAAAATATCGTTTATCGATTGCTTAACTCCCCCGCGCTATCAGCGCGGGGGTACTCGCAATAGCCGGTAAGGCGATTGTTCCCTCCTGGCGGTCGAGGATCTGATATTTCGTCAATTTATTCTTGTAGAATTTTTCCGATAAACTCTCGCAGACCATCCTTATACTCCTTCGCAGCCAGCAAGAACCCCTCGTTATGCCCGCCAGTTAATTCCAAAAATAGCTTTGGCTCATTGGCGGCGGCGAACAGCTTCTGTCCATTCTCATACGGTATGATCTCGTCATCCGGGGAGTGGATAACCAGTACCGGGCAGGAGATCTCGCGGATATAATCTATCGTATTATATTCAAATCTGGCCAGCAATCTCACCGGTAAAAACGGATACATCCCGGCCGCGATATCGGGGACGGAGGTCATGGCCGATTCCAGTATCAAGGCGCCGGGGTTTTGCTCTTTGGCGATATAAGCGGCGATCGATCCGCCTAAGGATCTGCCGAATACTATGATCTCCGATGGATCTATCATACTTATTTCGGTCAGGTGATTCCAGGCCGCCTCGACATCGCGGTAGGTTCCATTCTCCGACGGATCGCCTTCGCTTAGGCCATAACCTCTATAATCGAATATGAAGACAGACAACCCGAGATCGTGGAATATTTTTATAGATTCCAGTCGATGAGATATATTGCCGGCGTTGCCGTGGCAAAAGAGCAATACGCCGATTCTATTTTCAGCGGGAATAAACCAACCGTTGAGCCTGATACCGTCATCAGAGACAAAATCGACATCATCATAACCGAGACCGATTTGACGAGGTGTCGAGTCGATACTGTAAGTGGGATAATATATCATCCTCGATTGAAATATCGCCAATAAAAGAGCCAGGGCGATATAAACCGCCCCGGCCGCAAAAAAGACCGCTTTTATTAATCCCCAGAAGGATATTGATTCCATCTGTTTTCTATCCCTTGGCATCGGGGCTAAAAATCGTACTCCATCCCGATTACCGGCAGAAGGCCCCACTGATTCATGGAGTCCTGCCCGCGCTCGATCTCGTTCCAGTAGTATCCGGCCACGTTCTTCCGATTATAGGCGTTCCAGACACTGGCGTAAAGTATCAAGTTCGAGCCTTTGAAATTGAATCGTCTGTCGCAGCGCACGTTGAGCGAATGATACGCGGGGTAACGATCCTGATTAACTTTGGCGTTATCAATCACTCCCCTGTTTATCGCCTCCGAGGCTGTCAGGTCGAATGGCGTGTACGGCACTCCGCCGGCGTAGATCCACCTCAAACTGAATTCCCATTTGCTGTTCGGCTTGTAACCGCCTTCGGCGCTGAAAGAGAACTGGTTGTCGAAAATCCTGTCTCTCCAGACACCGTCGCCGCCCTGGTAGCGCGACCGGAAATAAGATCCGCTGATGAGGCCATAGACATCCTCGACCAGCTTCTTCTGAAGGGTTAATTCCACGCCTCGGGAGTAGCTTTTGCCTATATCCGTCAGAGGTTCATGAGTAAAATAGAAACCGTAACGGTAGGCGATCTCGTCTATGACAAACAGAGACGGTGTCGACGGGTCTACCGGGAAATTCTTGTACTCTTTATCGTATACCTCTAAGGTCAAACGAGTGTTTTCGGTTAGAAGACGGTTTATTCCCAGAACATAATGAGTGGCTACCGGATCTTTGAGATCTTTATTTTCCACTTGCTGAGTGAGAAGCACTAAAGGCAGGTTCTGATAGTATATTCCGCCGGCGCCGTTGAACGATGTCAAATCGTCGATATCGAAAGAGAATGAGAAACGGGGCGAGATATTGCCGCTTTTGTTATAGGCGAAATAATCATAACGCGCCCCGGGACTCAAGGTCAGCCTTGTGAAAGGTTTCCACGACAAGTTTACGAACGCTCCCCCCTTCCGCGACCAGAAATTATCCCTAACAAGGTAAGCGGGAATCGGATTGCCGAACGGATCGGTATACGGCCCGAGATAATTGTCGTAGTCGACTCCGACTATTTTCGCGTCGAACCCGAACTCGGCCTCGAACGATCTGTTAAAGCGGTAGAAGTTGATATTGCGCAGCTGGTATGTCTGTTCGAAATTTTCGTTTTCAGTCAATAGGTTTTCGCTTGCTGTCTCGATAAAATCGTTTTTCCCCCATGTTCCGAAATACGATAGAGCGGTATTGGAATATCCTTTTTCACTCCAGAGATAACGCCAGTTCACGCCGGCCGCGCCTTCCCTGGATCTCGACGTACCGTACGCGTTATAGCCCACATCTTCCGCTTCGTCTTTATTGAACTTAATATAATCGATACCAAGTATTCCCAGGGCGGTCAACTTGTTGCCGGGATTAAGATCGTAAACGAATTTCCCCTGATAATCACTGTACTTGGGGGCCACCCCCGTACCGATAGCGTCGACAAGCAAATCGAGATAACTTTTGCGAACCGAGAGAAGCCAGGAGCCTCTACCGGCAGCAACGGGACCCTCGGCGGCAATACCGACGCCGGCAAAGGCCATATCGAGCTGGCCGTCAAGCTCGTCACGGTTACCCTCGCGAAAAGTCAGGTTCATTACCGACGATAGCCGATCGCCGTATGCGCTGGAGAAGCCGCCTGACGAGAAATCGGCGTCCTGGATGAAATCGACATTGATCAATCCTATCGGGCCGCCCGATGAGCCCTGGACGGGATAGTGGTTGATATTAGGGATTTCTATGTTGTCCACGAAAAACCCGTTCTCATTGGGACTGCCGCCTCTGACAACCAGACTGTTTGATAAATCGTTGACCTTGGCCACACTCGGCAATGTCATCAGAATACGGCTGACATCGCCCGCTGTGCCGGGTGATCTACGGATCTCCTCGGCCGAAAAATTGATCGTGCTGGTCGGCTCGTTCTCCTGCCGCGCGAAAACGCCGCCGGTGACTATTACTTCATTCGTCCGCACCGGGGAAACTCCGAGATGGGCCTGTACGAACGTGATACGCTTGGGCTTTACAATAATATCGGTCTTGACACTTGATTCGAATCCGATACAGTTGAAACGAAGACTGTAGGTCCCAACAGGGATATTATTGATAGTAAAATTGCCGTCGGGGTCGCTGTTGGTTCCATTTCTCGTATCGAGAATGGAAATAGAGACACCAGGCAATGGAGACTTGGTTTCGGAATCGACAACCTTTCCCTTAATAGTACCCACCGGGATTTCGTCCGCGAGTAGATTTGCGGTCGAAAAAACCGCCAGGAATATCGCCAGAATGCTCGCCAATGTTTTCTTTTTCATTGCTGCTCCTGATTAGATTGTTTATTCATGAACACGGCGCCGATTACGGCCGATCCGACGTCCATTAGTGTTTTAGTTATATATTCATCACTGTTATCCTCGGCTAATCCCACGCAGATCATGGTGGCCATGCCGTGCGTGAAGATCCACATCTTATCCAAAAGGGAATGTCTTTCCTGATCGGTCAGAGACGATAGCCTGGTATCTTTAACCATCCGGCTTCTCATTGATTTTTCGAGATCGTACAGCAGATCCTTATTTTCGCTTTTTTCCAAGTATAGTGCTCTAAAAAGGCGGCACTGCTCACGGGCAAAAATGGCATACCCAATTCCCATATTTAAGAATACTCGATCGGTATAAGATCGAGTCATATACTCCATTTGCAGGGCGTTGGCCCTAAGGAGAACTTCCTTCTCCAATAACCTCATTGATTCGAAATTGCTATAGACCGGAGCGGTCGACGATTTCAGCGCGCGAGCCACCTCGCGGGCCGTAAGTGCTTGAAATCCTTGCTCTTGTATTATTTCGAAACCCGCCTGGATCACGTCATCTTTTGTAAAAACGGTTTTCGGGGGCATAATCTCTCCTTCTCAAACGTTCGTTATCCAACATGCGTTATATTACGGACGTTATTTTATTGGGTTTCATTTTTTTCAGGGATTTGTTTAGAATTTTTGCGATGTCGAACTAACCTGTTGATATACAAGCCAATAGATACTACGGCGAATTTTTGACCAGTCTCAGTATTATAAGATTATTGAAAGTTACTAAGATTCGGCTTGGTAACCGGAAATGAGAAGATTAAAACATCGGGACTCTTGATCGACAGTCGAGGCCTTGAAAATAGTTAGAATCAAAAGGAATTAATTCTCCCTTGAGCGGCATAGCATCTCCTGGTGAGTAATTTAGGGCGGTAAGCGTAACTTCTTTATTAACAATGCCATAGGTAATTCCCGCGAGGCGTTTGAAAAGCCGCTTTAGGTTTGAGCAATATTAAGGTTCCTAACTGAGAGATAACTCGATTCGCTGAGCGAGAAATGGCGATAAAACTGTAATAAAATGCTCTAAACCGATTTATGGAATTCAGGTTATCGAATGAGCTGACGATAACATAATGTCAGGAGCTAATCTGCCAGCAGAAGCGGATACCATTGGGGGAATCTGAGAATGGATCTGAATAACCGCGTCATCGAACTATATTCTATTCGCTGTTGGAGGGTTGTATTACGACCCGCGCTAACACCGGTCAAATTGTAATTAACCCACTTAGAGGATTCTAAAATTGAGGAAGATATTCACAGGAGTTTGGCGAAAACTGGTATCGGAAAACAACTATATTTGGGCTGGACCGGGTCTTCTGGCGATTCTGTTTATTATATTATTCGCGTCTATCGTTCTCGTTCTAATCGAAGTTGAATATGATGATCTGAGAGCACATTTGAAAAATGATAGCGAATTTATCCAAAATAGTGTTATCAAGGATCTGGAGGCTCATCAGGTTTTCCTCGATGAATTGGGAAAAGATCTTTTGCGCCACAATTTGAATGAAAACGCCTTTGACCAGATAACGTGGGATTTTACGGCCCGTCATAATGATGTCGAGGTTGTTTTTTGGGCGGACGCTGATTCAGTTATTCGCAGGGCAGTTTACACAAATGAGGAAAAAAGAAAGATCGGACAGAAAATATCACTGCCCGATCAGGCTCATTCGTTCAAAATTACGCCGCAAAAACGATCTTCGATAAACGACCCCCTATTCGGTGTGATAAACGATGATAAATACCTGGAGATATATTCTCCCTGCTATAATGGCGATACGTTGGCCGGGATTTTCGGAGCGTCTTATTCCTGTCGAAAACTCCTTGAGAATTCTGTTCGGCGGATTCATAAGGAATTCCCGGAAAACAACCAGTTAAGGCTTCTTGATCCCAATGGTGAGGTAGTAGCGGAACTACCGACAATCAAAGCGATCAATCCAAACAATGTTCTGATCGTTCCTCTAAATTCTGATGGGCCAGGTTTGTCGCTGCAGATAACCCAATATCAACGAAACCTGTTAAGTTGGGAAATATCATTCCTGGTAATGGCTTGCCTGGGCTTGATTATGGGTATGATCTGGAGTCTATTTTCTCACAAGCTGGATCTGGCCGCACGGAGAAAAGCCGAAGAAGAACTCCTAACCATTCAAGATTCTCTGGAAATCCGGATCGAAGAGAGAACCGATAAGCTCAGGGAGACGGTAAAGAAACTGGTCGATGAGATTAATGAGAAAAAATTGGCCCAAAACCGCCGAAGATTTATTACTCAAATACTCAAGGATATGAATCAAGGCTGGGTAAAATCAGATACGCTGCGAGAGATATTACGAAAAATCAAAGAATTCGGCGGATATGACGGAGTGGCCCTGCGAGTTAAGAAAGGAGATGATTACACTCTTGTCGAAACGCTCGGATATCCGGATGGATTTTTCGAAAGCGAGAATATTTTATGCAAGCTCGATTCAGATGGGAAAGTTGTTTGTGATAATTCCGGCAAGCCTCTATTGGAATGCTTATGCGGTAAAGTAATATCCTGCAAGACCGATTGTGATTTCTCAAATCATACAAAAACAGGCAGTTTCTGGATTAATGATCTTATTTTATTCATGCGGAATATCAAAAACAATAAAAGCGATATAATAATGCGGAACAGCTGTATTGCCGCCGGGATAAGATCAGCGGCTTATATACCGCTTAGATCCGGTTCGGAAACAGTCGGTCTGCTCGTTTTGGGGGATAAGAGAATAAATATGTTTTCCCCGGATATAATCGAGTTTTTCGAGGAGGTGGCGGCCAGCCTGGGAGTGGCTATCGCCCGGAAAGCCGCCGAGGAGCAGTTTCAGGCCAGCGAGAATAAATTCAAGTCGCTCATTCAGAACACGACAAACAGCTTCAATTACTGCCGGATTATCAATGACAAAAGCGGCGAGCCGATAGATTTCGAGTTTATCGAAATCAATGACGCGTTCGAAAAATTAGCCGGCATTAAACGATCGGACATAGTAGGCAGGAGAATAACAGAGTTGTTCCCCAATATGTTCGAAAAATATCCCGATCTTATCGATCCTGTCAGGAAGATCAAGGACGCGGACAAAGAATATAAGTTCGAACTATATTTCGAGCCATGGGGTAAATGGTTGAGCTATAACGCTTATGGTCTTGATAAAGATCATTTCGTTACCTTAATCGAGGATATCACCGAGCGGAAGCAGGCGGAACAGCGCTTAATTTTCGCCGGAGAAATTCTCGGTTTGTTGAACAGTACAGATGAAACACCTGAAATAATACGTCAGATATTGACCGTAATTAAAAACTACACCGGATTTCAAGCGGTGGGAATCCGCTTGAAAGAGAAGGATGATTATCCATATATCGAGACCATAGGTTTTCCGGAACAGTTTGTAATTAAGGAGAATAATTTGTGCGTCCGCAACAACCTGGGGGAAATTCTTCGGGATAAGAATCATAATCCGTTTCTGGAATGCATGTGCGGCAATGTCTTAAGCGGAAGATGTAATTCGTCGCTACCCTTTTTCAGCGACGCGGGGAGTTTCTGGACCAACAGCACGTCGGACCTGCTGGCCTCCACTACCGAAAATGACAGGCAAGCCAGAACCAGAAACCGTTGTAACGGCGAAGGATATGAAACGGTGGTACTGATTCCATTGAAGTCGTATTCTGATACGCTCGGTCTGATTCAGCTTAACGATAAACGCGGAGATATGCTTCGGCCGGGGATGTTGTCGTTTCTCGAGAAAATATCAACCAGTATCGGTATTGCCCTGGCTAGAAAACAGGCAGAAGAAAAAATCATCATGGAACGTGAAAAAGCTCGGAAATATCTTGATATAGCCGGCACGATCCTGATGGCCCTTAATTCGAAGGGTGAAGTTTCTCTTATAAATAAAAAAGGCTGCTCGGTTTTGGAATATGATGAGAAAGATATTCTGGGAAAGAACTGGTTTGAAAATTATATTCCGAAAGGATTGAATAAAGACCTTAAACGGGAATTCGATCGATTAATTTCCGGTGATATAGGAATATTCGAATATCATGAAAATGAAATCGTATCGGGAGGCGGCCAGGAAAAGATGATAGCCTGGCATAATACTCTCCTTAGAGATTCGGATAATAATATTATAGGCACTTTAAGTTCCGGAGAAGATATCACTCTGCGGAAAGTATCGGAAAAACGGCTTTTCGAGTATCAACGACAGTTGCGTTCATTGGCCACGGAGCTTTCCATGGCCGAGGAGCGGGAAAGACGGAGAATCGCCGCCGATCTGCACGACCGGATAGGGCAGAATCTGGTCAGTTCGAAACTCAAACTCTCGCTAATTCGCCCTCCCGAACCCGACAGCGAAATGCGGAACGGAATGGACGAGGTCATAGATCTTCTTGAAAAAACTATTCGGGACACCTGGTCATTGACATTCGAACTCAGCCCGCCTATTCTTTACGAACTGGGTCTGGGAAAAGCTATCGAATGGCTGGGCGAACAGTTCGAGAGCCAGTACGGTATTCCCGTGGAGTTTTATGACGATGGTTTGCCGCAGACTCCCGACGAAAGCGAGAAGGTGATCATATTTCGGGCAGTACGCGAAATCCTTTTGAATGTCGCCAAACATTCCGGAGCGAGTTGGGTCAAGGTATCTATAATGAAAAGCTTCAACGATTTCGCCGTAAAAGTAGAGGACGACGGAGTCGGGTTCGATCCGTTGAACGCCAGTTGGGAGATCAATCAATCCGGCGGTTTCGGACTTTTCAGTATCCGTGAACGTCTGGAATCGATCGGCGGACGGATAATAATTGACAGCCGACCATCGGATGGGTGCCGGGTTACTATTATCGCTCCTCTCAATAAAATAGAAAACAGTACCGAATTGAGCGCGTCATGAGTATAAGGATTATGCTGGTCGATGATCATCAGGTTATAAGGGAAGGTCTGCGTTCTCTAATTGAAAAGCAGGCCGATTTAAGCGTAATAGCGGAAGCCGATGACGGACGAGCCGCGGTCAGCCTTGCCGGGGAAATGGAACCCGATGTAATTGTCATGGATGTGGCTATGCCGGAAATGAACGGTATGGAAGCCACCCGTCAAATTAAAATCAGTCATCCCGATATCAAAATACTGGCCTTATCCATGTACCCTGACAAGGGTTATGTCACCGAGATGCTTAAGGCGGGAGCCTCGGGATATCTGCCCAAAAACTGCGCGTTCGGCGAATTGGTCACGGCTATCAGGACCATAATCAATAATCAGGTTTATCTCTCCCCGCAAATCGCGGGAATTGTAGTCGACGGTTATATTAATAAGATCGAAGATGAAGATTCATCTTCATTTAGGCTGTTAAGCGGTCGGGAACGGGAAGTGTTGCAACTTATCGCTGAAGGACGAAGTTCGAGGGAAATAGGTGAGATGTTAAGTGTAAGTATTAAGACCGCGGATTTCCACCGTCAGCATATAATGAAAAAGCTGAACATCAAAAGTGTTGCGGAATTAACCAAGTACGCTATAAAAGAAGGCTTGACAACTCTGGAATCTTAAGCTGTTCAATTTCTGTATGTTATTCCTTACTCACAATTAAATATAGAGTTACAGTTCCATATCGGTTCCCCCAGATATTTCCACTATCAGAACTGGGATTTCCACCAGTTCAGCGTTTGTCGGTATTATTCGATTCAGTATTTGTATGCCTAAAGGTAATAAAAATGAGACAACGGAGAATACAGACAAAAACAGCGGATCGATCAGAAAGCGTAATGCTGACGAATTCCGAAAGCGATGAATCCAGATCCGGCTGTAACGGAGAGAACAAATGTCCGACGGAAATAGATTCAAATTTTACGAGCCGGAAGATATTTAGTGAAAGCGAATTAGGTTCTTTTAAAGCTCTAAACCTGGTCCTGCCACTGGGTTTTCCTGGCGGTGACGGTTCTTCCCCCAGACCGTCACCGCCTAATTATTTCAATCCATGCTGACTTGGCGCCGGGGCTGGATCCAGGTAATCAACGGGTAGAACGTCTCGCGATACTAATCGCGGAAAACGAAAAGAGGAGAGCAAATGGCAAATATCGAGCAAACAGCGACCGCTCTTGCTATTGACGAGGAGCAGACGGACGCGCAGGAGGATAAGTTTTTAACCTTCGCGATTCGCAATGAGGAGTACGGGATAGACATCAGGAACGTCACCGAGATTATAGGCGTGCAGAAGATCACCGATCTTCCCGACATGCCGTCTTATGTAAAAGGAGTAATCAACCTTCGCGGGAAGGTTATACCGGTTATCGATATCAGGCTTCGTTTCAGCATGGAAGAACGTGCCTACGACGAACGTACCTGCATAATCGTGGTCGATATCGCCGGCATGCTGGTCGGCGTGATTGTCGATTCGGTATCGGAAGTTATAGATATAGAGAAGAAGGATATCGATCCTCCGCCCAGAATCAGCGGCAGCGAGACCAGCCGTTTCATCAAGGGAATGGGCAAGGTCGGCGAGGATGTCAAGATCCTTCTCGATGTCGATAAGGTCATGTATTCGGAGACAATTAAGCAGGCGGTATGTCAGCTTAACCCGGATATAGTCATAAAATAGGCGATTTTGTCTTGGAGGAAACAATGAACAGGATACTCAAAATAGCGATCTTTCTTTTTGTAGCCTCTCTAATACTGTCTGCGGGTGCGCATGCCCAGGGTTTTTCGGCGGTATTGGATAAACTCGATAAGCTGGAAAATCGCCTGAATGATCTGGAGGCTAAATATAAGAAGGACTTCAATGACCTGCGGAACAGGCCGGCCGGAAGTGTCGATCTCTCGAAGATCGAAAACTCCGTGGCCGATCTTAGCTCCGAAGTCGCCGAGATAAGGAGCAATTCGGCAAACAGGGAGAATGTCGAATTGGCCGAGATAAACGGCCTGACCACAGATCTTCGCGGTCTGGTCGGCGAGATCAAAGGAGCCATAAGCGAGCCGATGGGTATGAATGCCGGTTCCGGCGGAGAGCAATCCGAAGAGCCGGTTCAGCTGGAGATCAGCGGTTTCGGCGATGTTTACTCGGCTGTCCGTCAGAGTGACGGCGGCAGCGACGA
>JAHEDG010000090.1 GCA_024641335.1 Candidatus Zixiibacteriota bacterium | reverse complement strand
CGGCACGAGCAACATCCGGATCGGCTGGTAGAATCCGCGCACGATGCCGAGGAACAGCACCAGCACCAGCAGCGACCACAGCCCGATCGTGCCCGTGGCGGCCAGTCCGAACAGCAGCACCGTCTGCGCCAGCGACAGCGCCTGGCAGATCACCGCCAGCCGCAAATGGTCCAGCCGGTCGGCCACGGCCCCGGCGAAGGGCCCGATGATGACGGCCGGAAACAGATCGGCAAACGACACCGCGCCCAGCCAGAAGCCGGAATGCGTCATCTCCCAGGTCAACCAGCCGATTCCCAGCCGCTGTACCCACAACCCGATCAGCGTCACCGAACTGCCCGCGGTGTAGATCGCGAATTCCCGGCTTGCGAAGGCACGCCGTGCAGCGCTGAATCCGGCGAGCGGCAGTTTCATTCGCGGCTTCCTCTCGTGGACCTCACATCTAGCACGCGACCCGGTAAAAACAGAAGCCGGCCGGCCGATAAAATTGAAAAGCCGGCGGACGCGGATTTGCGGCATAGTACCGGTGGCGCGACAGCAGGGGACGACAGGATATGGCCAAGCCCGAGATCAAGATCGCCGACTTGCGGAAGATCGTGAATGCGATCCTCGACCAGATCGAGGCAACCGGGCAGAAAACCGTCGCGTTGGAGCAGAATTTCTACTGGGATGTGCCGGAGGAGACCCGATACGACATCAACGCCCAGCCGACCGAATTCGACATAAGGTCGCTGGTCGACGACTGGGACTGCGTGCGGTTCGCGCTGGACGAGACCGAGGAGGCGATCGTCGACCAGATGATCGAACTGGCGCCGATCCTTCGCTATCTCGGCGATACCCTGCGCAAGGATCCCGATTAGACAACGATACTTATCTCTTGACTCCTGCCCGGGGTTCCCGCCAAGGTTGTTGCGATGGCAAGGCTTGCGCGGGTTGTGGCGCCGGGGCTGCCGCATCATGTGACGCAGCGGGGCAACCGGCGCCAGACGGTATTTTTCTCCGACGAGGATTACGAGGCCTACAGGGCGCTCGCGGCGGAAGAAGGGAGATAAGTATAGTGTCCCCAGATCTCCGATGTTATCGCCTCCGCAACTGGCACCGTGGGTGTGGCAGGATGTAATTTAGGGAGGACGCTTGATATAATAAAATTAACGTGGAAAATAGATCGCACGATAAAGTCCCTTACGGTTGCTATGGACGCATATAGCGGTGCAAAAACCCTCGGAATATTTGTCTATATTTGATCTATGTTGTATGCTGCTGTCTCCACTCTACTTTAATAAAATGTTAAAAACGGAAATATCATATATAATACTTAAAAATAGAAGGTGATCGTATAAGACACAAATATCAAATTCGATTCTGATGGAATGGAAAAATGAAAAAAGAAAACAAGACAAAAAAACATATTTTTGACATAGTATATCATTTTTTTATCATATTGATGAGCGTGATTATAATAAGCATTAATATTAAAATAACAGAAAATACATATATTTCATGGTCAATAAAAATATTTCTAATATTATTATTATTTTCCATGGTATATGTAAGATGGAAGACGGACGATGATAAAACGCAAAAATTGCGCGCTGCGCTATTTTTTGATAATAAAAATAACAATAGTTTCTATTATAGAATAAAGAAAATAGTGAACAGATTTCACACCATGTTAATATATTTTCCTATGGTAGGCATGTTTGCAGGAACTGGAAATGGCACAAATATTGAAATTACTATTAACATAATATCCTGGTTGTTGTTTTTATCTATAAGTTATATACAATACAGATCATATGATGATATAATTAAAGATCTTATAGATTCTGCGAATAGGAGTCCTAAATTAGATGTCGATAATCAAAACAGCGGGAGTTCGGGGAACACAATACCTGATTGATCACGTGTTTCTCCGCAACAACAAATAGTTAGCGGATTTCAGGCCGCCCCGGCCAAAGGCCGAACCGCGCACGCATACGATCGCAGTTCGGGGGACACGATACCAATTAACAGTCGCGGTCATCGTTCAACCAAAAAGTTAAGCCATCTTTCCCCGTCCCGCCACCGGCCGGCCGGGCAGCATCGCCACGGCCCGGGGCGCGGTGGCGCTGGAGACCCTGGATTACGGCTTCGACACCGACGGCAAGATCACCTCCATCGCCGATGCCGGCGGCACGCGGGCCTTCACCTATGACGCGACGCAGCAGCTGACCGGCGCCGGCTATGCCTCCCGCCCGGAAACCTACTCATACGATCCGGAGGGCAACCGCACCTCGTCCCACCTGTCCACAAGCTACGTCACCGGCGTGGCCAACCGGCTGATCGAGGACGACACGACGTGTTACGCCTACGACGCCAACGGCAACCTGGAACGCCGCATCCAGAAACTCGGCGCCTCCTGCACCGGGGCGGAGACGGGCTATGCCTGGGACGCGCTGAACCGCCTGGTCCGCATCGACAACCCGGATGGGACATACGCGGCCTACCGCTACGATGCGCAAGGGCGGCGGATCGAGAAGGACGTCAACGGCTCGGTAACCAAATACGTCTACGATGACGATGCGATACTCGTGGAACTGGACGGAGCCGGTATGCTTCAGGCCCGCTACACCCATGGCGAGGAGATCGACCAGCCGCTGGCGATGACACGCGGCGCGGCGAGCTACTTCTACCACCCCGACCACCTCGGCAGCATCCGCCTGATGACCGACGCGGCAGGCGCGGTGGCGGCCCGCTACGACTACGATGCGTTTGGCAACTGGGAGAGCACGAGTTACGAGCGCGTGGCCAACCCCTACGGCTTCACCGCCCGCGAACGCGACGCCGAATCCGGCCTGATGTTCTACCGCGCGCGGTATTACGATCCGAGGATCGGGAGATTCATCTCCGAGGACCCGATCGGGTTCGAGGGGGAGGATTTGAATTTGTACCGGTATGTCTACAACTCTCCACCGAACTTGATTGACCCCGAGGGACGAACCGTACTTGGCGGATTATTTTTGGTCGGAGGCACAGCCATTGCGACGTTCGCTGCATTTGTAATATTTGAGGGAACTTACAGTCGCTTGAAAAACCGCCGACTGCCTTCTCTTGTGAGTTGCCGCTCCCTGTCGCTCATGAAGAATGTTCACGTGATATTGAGTGGGGCGGCGGTAGGCATCTCTGCCTTGTCCAAATTGGGAAAGGAAGGATTTGGCGGCATGGGCCCCATTCTGGTCGCTGCAGTTGCTGCTCTTATTGAAGAGATAGTCGTGTACATGATATGCCCGTAATTTTCAATTTTGCTGCAGAGCAGGGAAAAATATGAAAAGTACATTTTCGGACTGGCACTCATATGCAAAAATATCATGGAGAACGTTTTATTCAACAATAATTACTACAACAATTCTGTCTGTTGTATTAACAACAATTGTTATTTTTATTAAAAATATCTATGATATTGAATATGAAAGAATTATCGATATCGAACAATACATAGTTAATTCATTTTCCTTCTCATTATTATTAATTATGACAATATATAACAATAGCAAATATAGACATGCACGGGATGGTCATAAAAATACCGAAAACGAAAACGAAAACGAAAACAAAAAAGTAGAACTAATACAGTTGTCATTAGCAATGTTTCTAGTATTTAGTTTGACTATAATTACAAACGCGATTATGTTTTTTGAATTCCGTATCGTAGAATATATAAAACCAACATTCGTACTAGATATTGACATGTTCACATATATCATGGAAAAAATTACTCTTGCATCTATTTTAATAGGCGCCAATTATTTTATTATTTTCACACTGCTTGAGGAGAATTCTAGTAAATCTGGGAGTTCGGGGGACAATACCTGATTGATCACGTGTTTCTCCGCAACAACAAATAGATAGCATCTTTCAGACCGCCCCGGCCAAAG
>JAHEDG010000089.1 GCA_024641335.1 Candidatus Zixiibacteriota bacterium | reverse complement strand
CAAGAATATCGACTCCCAATTTCAGGGAGTCTTTGAGCATGATATCGTCTGAATCAATAATGGCGATATATTCGCCCCGGGCTGACGTGATGCCCCTGTTTCGGGCGGTCTGAGCTCCCTGATTCTCCTGATATATGTAGTTCACGGGGTATTTTTTGACCACCTCTGACGTATTATCGGTGGAGCCGTCATCGACGATAATAATCTCATAATCATTATATGACTGCGATAAAATGCTTTCGATGCATTCCGGGAGCAGGTGCGCCCGGTTATAGGTGGGAATGACCACGCTGACTCTTGGCATCAAGTATTCCTCATCGAAAATACGTTTATATCTGCTGCAAGGGTTAAAAACTATTGGTTATTACCAGTTCGGCGGTAAGCACCCTGGACAGCACTTCGGGGTCGGTTATCCTCTCAGGATAAACATATTCGGATATGTGCAGGTTATCGACTTTAAATACTTTATCCAGGTATTTCCGGGTAAGGTAGAATGGTAATTCATCTCTGTTTCCACCCAGTTTAAATACTTCCTTTTTCTGGTACCAGAAGTGTTTTCTCATGTAAGCCCTGAGCCATAAAGGCATGTTTAATGTGGCGTAGTACTGGAGTTTTGCCCTCGGTGTCAGCCGGTTGTTAAACAGGTCCACTCCGTGCGAAGTCGGGTATCGCGCCAGGTCCGGGTCGATTATCTTCATCAAGGCCGATTCGAGGGTGAAATAGTTTTTATATTTCAGCGGAATATAGCAGCCCCGGTATTGAAATATGGCATCCGCTAAGGGGGTCAGCGAGTATGATAAAAGATTATTAATGGAGTTGTTGCTGCCCATCCAGTATTTGTTATCGAATTCGGGTTGGAGCAATTCGATTTGCACCCGGTCAAGCCGGTTTTTATCGGTGCCCAGGCTGGCTTTTATCTTTTCTTGCAGGGCCGAAACATAAGAATCGTAGTCGAACCTGTCGGTAAATATGGAGTAATCGCTTCGCTCGTATCTCGCCTGGAGAAACGACCTTACGGTATAGCTTCTATCGGGTAGTTTCCAGTAGTTGCGGAACACTTCGCCCCCGCCGCCGTTCAGTTGCAGCCGGCTTTTTTCCGTACGGGATAGTCGGTAGTATAAGTCCGAGCCGTTATCGAAAAGCCCTATCTCGTGCCCGAAGCCGTCGCCGAGGAAAAAGCGTTTTTCCAGCGACTCTTTATAGTCGTCCTCGGTGAATCTGGGAAAATTGTCTTTGTTAATATAGTCAACGGAAATGCCTTCTCCCTCGGCCATCGACCTGACGATTTGAATAACATTCGCGTCCCGGCCGGCCACGTTATTTTCATCGCCGTAGACATATAAATAGTCCGGCTTGATGCCGACTCTTTTCATCAGGCCCAGCAGCAACCTGGTATGCACTCCCCCGGATAGTGCCGAACAAATATTATCCCCGAAGTTCTTTTTAATGATATCGAAGTAATCTATTAAGTCGGTAGCTATCCCCGGCGCTATTTCATCCGGTGAACCGGTTTTGTCGAATTTCCTGGCAGGGGAGGCCCGGGGAATTTCAGACACATCGGGAAACAGTTGCCAGATTTTTTTACTGCTCAATAAGGTGATTTCTTTTATCGGGGTGGCGTCCCCGAAATATGCCCCGTTAACCAGATATTCGTAAAGACCCTGGGTTGAAACGCTGCTCTGGTCCAGCGCTTTGAGAATTGCCAGGAATGAATTGGAAATGATACTCCTGGAATCGTTGCTGTGGACATGATAAAGCCCGGTGTAATCATTAAGCAGGTAGAGCTTCCCGTCCTTGGCTACAATTAAACAGAATTGCCCCAGGATATCGGCCAGGAATTTTCCATCTTCGGAAAAATCGGCAAACAGGTCTTGAAGTGCCTCGCGCCCTGTTTTTCTTTTGTATATTAATGTGCCCGTGGCGATAATAAACTGGTTATTTCCCAGTTGAAGTATATTGTCCGCGTCGAAATTATATTTATGAAATACGTGTATCACGAATTCATCGCTGACTATCTTCCGGTTCAGGCGCAGTCCCATTTTATTGAAAACATTCAGAGAATCGTGGTATTTCTTCTCGATTTCTTCAATACCCGTATCTCTCGGTTTTTTAATGAATATAAAGGCTCCCATTGATTCACCCCGTGTTTTCTGTTGCAGGTTGTAGCTTTTTGATTTCATCATTTTTCGCGGCCATTTTCATCGCTGCCAGTGAAAAGCCGGCTATTATCCATAGTAACGGTAATGTGCTGGTGATATTATGAAAAAAGGAATTGACCACCCAGGTAACCAGTGCGCCTGCCAGCCCCAGGGAAAGGGCTTTTACAAATTTATCTTTAGACCGCCGGAAAGACAAAAAACAATGGCGGATAATCGCAAAGTGGAACCAGAAGTAAATAATGAGCGCAATCGATCCGTAGGATACCCATACATTCAGAAAATCATTGTGGGGCTCATAGGAGCCCAGCGTACTCCAGTTAAAGTACCGGTTCGTTTCCCATTGTATCAGGGATTGGTCGACGGCGCTGGCGTAATTTGGAGAAACGATGATAAATTGGTCGGCACCGATTCCCAGTACCGGATTATCCTTAACGATGCCGATACCTGCCTGCCAGAGTATGGAACGGGCTATGGTACTTTCAAGTTGTGAGTTTGATGAACGAGCCCCGAGAAAATTTTTTTCAAGAATGTCGGTCTGCACGACAAAGAAAACAGCTATAAAAATGGCTACCAGGATTATCTCCCACCGAATTCCTATCTTGAGAAAGAGAAATAATGAAAGCAATCCAAACCCCAAAGCCAGGAGCGCCGAACGGGTATAGGTAAAGTAAAGGGCTGCAAGTATCAAAATAATGGCCATCGGGAGCAGCCTTTTATTATTGATGGCTCCCCTGGTGAAAAACAGGCAAAATACTATTATAAACGCTGCCGATAGTATATACGATAATTCCAATTCGCTCTCGGACATGCCTGGCACTCTCAGGTCTTCGGTAGTAAGCCAGCCCTGAATCGTGGTGGCCCCGGCCATGCCCAGTATATTATAGTGTTGCATGATACCTATGACGGCCGATGCGGTGATGAGAATCCCGGTTGCCACGCATAGAGTCTTAAGTTCCTTCGTATCCTTGACAAATGCCGGTATGAATATAACGAAAAGCACTCCAATCAGCATAGCCCGGAAGTCCTTGAAGGCCAGGCCGAACCCTATATTAATCATGTTCGTAACAATAGTGATGGCGAAAAATACCAGCATGGGGAGCATTATTCGGCGCGCGCCCGGGCCCAGGTCTGCCTTTCTCTGTAAAAAGGTCTTGCCTATGATGATGAACGCGACTATAAAGAGCAGCAGGCGCAGGCTGATAGCGACAAATGGCGTGTTGACCATGTAGCCGGTTACAGATAGCTGGCTGAGAATGAGCGCCACCAGGGCCCACAGGGGTTTCTTTATTCCGGCGACTAAAAGAGCTATTAAAGCGAGTATTATCAGGACCGATAGGGAATTTGCCATCAAGCTCCACAGGACGACAATTGCCCCGATAATAACAACCATACCTATCGGTCTTGAAAAAAATCTTGGTTTGGCTATGGCCGTTGTTGCGCTCATGAATTACGCCGTTTGTCCTTATATTTAATCACAAGCAATGAAAATCCGGATTTATTGTTTCATTTCCCGGCTGGTGACCTTCTGGCTTTTCCACCATGGTAAACTAAATTTCTTCCTGCGGTTCTTCTTCCGTTGCATCACGTCCTCATAAACCGCGATGATTTTCCTGCCGGTAGCGTCAATATCCAGGTACGCCACCTTCTCCCGACCCGTGGTTCTTTTTCCCCGGTTTAAAGCCTGCTCCAGCTTGGCGGCGACGTCGTGCGGCTCCTGGGAACAGAGGTAGCATCCATCTGTCCCGCGGATGACATCCGGTATGTCCCCGGCGG
>JAHEDG010000058.1 GCA_024641335.1 Candidatus Zixiibacteriota bacterium | reverse complement strand
ATCGATGCCATAACGCAATGAAAATTATCATCTTGAAATTGCCGGCCCAAACAGGTAAACTAATATCCATGGAAGAGCTTTTAAGTTTGACTGCCGATTTAGATCGGAAATTTATGTCAGAAGCGATAAAAGAAGCCGCTATAGCCATGAAAGCCGACGAGGTGCCTGTTGGTTGTGTTATCGTCCATGATGGCATAATTATCGGACGGGGCTTCAACAGAACCGAATCGCTTCAAGATCCCACAGCCCACGCCGAGATACTGGCTATCACCGCGGCCGCGGAAAATTTGAATTCCTGGCGTCTGACCGGATGCACCGTTTACTGCACGATCGAACCCTGCGCCATGTGTGCCGGGGCGTTGATGCTGGCCAGGATCGACAGGTTGGTATTCGGAGCTCCCGATCCCAAGTTCGGAGCCTGCGGATCGATTTTCGATATTGTCCGGGAACCGAGGCTCAATCACAGAATGTCTGTTTCCGGCGGGATTATGATAGATCAGTGCGCCGCTCTTATGCGGGAATTTTTCCGTCCCAAAAGGAGGGGAAAAAAATGAACTTCATAGCAGATTCGAAAAAATACGAAATGCTGGCCCGTCTGTCGCAAACGTCGTTGTTTATAATTCTCGGATCCAATATCGCGTTGCTCGCAGTGGCCTATATTCTTTTTCAATCCGATATACCGCCCGCGTTTATCCGGAATGTCGTTTTGAGGAATACCCTGTTTGTGATCGCCGTGCTCGAGTTGCCAGCCATACATTTTGTAAAACAAAGTCTGATAACCGGCTTACCGGCCGATAATAACGGCGATCAATTCCTTTTCAAGCGTCTTTTTTTCGTAAATTTGGTGATAACAGCGATGTGCGCCGTAATTTCCGTTTATGGACTGGTAATATTCGCCATCGGAGGAGAATTCAGAATCCTGCTCCTTTTTATCGCCATTTCCCTCATAGGATACCAGATCTTTCGAATCAGGGGCAAAGATATTGATCGACTGACGGATCGCCAAAACGGAGGCTGAATCCTTGTTGTGGACATGAATTCTCTTGCTTGAATCGAATTAAAATAATAAAATGCAACCGGGATGATAATAATGTTCAATTTTAGGGAGAAAAAGTAATGAATCGAGTTCTTAGTTCCATGATGGTACTTTTTGCGGTTATAATGGCCCTGCTTTTAATAGCAGGATGTTCCAGCGACCAGGGCAAACGTCAAGAAAGCGCCGATAATAAACCGGCGGAAATGAACAGCTCAACTCCTTATATCGCCGGAGGAATTTCCTGGTCGATTCCGGCCGACTGGAATACGGCTCCCGACAGACAGATGAGAGTGCAAACCTATATCATCAGTCCCGCCGACGGGGATAGTGACAGCGCCGAATGCGCGGTTTTCTATTTCGGGCCGACATCGGGGGGAGGCACAGACGCTAATCTCGATCGATGGGCCGGGCAGTTCGAACAGCCGGATGGCGCGAATTCCAAGGATAAAGCATCTATTAATAAATCTGAGGCTCATGGCTTGCAGATTACAACTATTGATCTGACAGGAACTTTCCTGGTAAGCGGCGGGCCGATGATGCAGGTTTCTGAAAAGAAGGAAGGATACAGACTATTAGGAGCTATTGTCGAAGGCCCTCAAGGATCGGTATTCTTCAAAATGACCGGGCCTGAAAAAACTATGGCCGCGGCGCAGAACGGTTTTAATTCTATGCTCAGTACAATGCAGCCGGTTTCTATGTAAACGGTCCTTTCCCGTGGGCCGCGCTCTGCGGTCCGCGGGAACTAATTATCCTTTGAATTATGAGCCAAAATCGTTATAGCTGATTCTGACCACTCGATTTGGTACCGGGGAGAAAGCTTGACAATTAAGGCAAATTCGCTATTTTATCATAATTGGTTGTTTCTTCGAGCAGCCTGTTTTTGAAAAACACGATAATCGGATCGCGGTAACATGGGTTTAATGAGAAAATACGCCGGCCTGAATAAAGTTCTGTTTAAGGGTCCTTTGTTGCGCTGAATTTCGAGTGGGAATCAAATATATTCAAGAGCGGAGAATCGGGATGAGAAGCATCAGAACTACAATCGCTTTGTCTCTAATGTCATTTATCGCTTTGGGAATGTTCTCTCCGGCAAGTTCCGCGGACAGAACCAGCGCCAAGGAGGCCCTTCGAAGGCTGGCATCAGACTATCCGGAATCGAGGATCTACCGCGAGAATGACGGCCGGATCGCTCGTGTGTACGGACAGCCGTTCGGTTCGGGATCCGATCCGGTTAATGCCGCCAATCGATTCAGGGTAGATTATTCTGGTTTGTTCGGGGTATTTCCCGACGATCTTCGGCCTGAAAGTATTCTCGAAGACGGCAGACATACTACTCCGGTTATGTATGATTCCGATACCGGGCAATATAAATTTACTCTGGTCTATTATTCTCAATATAAAGATGGTATCCCGGTCTACAGGGCGGATCTTCGTTTGCTGTTCCGCAATGAAGCCGGATATCCGCTGGTACTGGCTTCATCGGCCTTGAGAGACCTGGGAGATTTCGCCCCGAACCCATCGGCCGCCGCAGCTGATCCATTCCAGGTTCAACGATCGTTCGCCATCAGTATTCCTTATATGACAAACTTCAGCCTGCCCAAAACGGTAATCTGGGCCGGTATGGATGATATGGAGATTAATCCAACTGTGGGTGTGATGTTTATCGCCGATGACGGCAACAAGCCGACCACCGAAAAAATGCTCTATATTATAGAGCCACTGACCGGAGATATCCTCTATCAGGAGGATATGGTTATCGATATCGATGTTTCCGGCCAGGTCGAGGGAAAAGCGACCGAGAATTTCAATGCCGAACAATGCGGCAACGAAATCGCCACCGGTTTGCCATATTCCAGGGTCAACATCGTAGGGGGAAGTTCCGCGTTTGCCGATTCGGCCGGGGATTTTGTTATCCCCAATGGCGGCAGTTCGACCGTTACGGTAGAATCATATATCAGGGGGCAATGGTTCCGGGTCTATAACACAGCTGGAAGCGATTCCTATATATCCCAAAGTGTAACCCCTCCCGGACCGGCCAATTTTCTGCATAACTCAGCCAATTCATCCGAGTACTACCGCGGAGAGGTCAATGCCTATCTGCATTCCAACGTGGTCAGAGATTTTACGCTAAGATATAATCCCGCCTATCCGGTAATTTATAATCAGGTCGAATTTCCGGTTTATGTCAACAGGAACGACGGTTATTGCCCGGGCAATGCCTGGTACGATTACAGCTCGATCAATTTCTGCCGATCCGGCTCAGGCTATCCCAATACCGCCTTCTCGACTGTCGTGCACCATGAGTACGGACATCACCTGGTCAGCGTGGGGGGAAGCGGGCAGGGGGCTTACGGCGAGGGTATGGGAGACGTTGTTGGCAATATGATAACCGATAATCCCGGCGCCGCCTGGGGTTTCTTCGGTCCCTGCAACCAGGCCCTTCGCAACGCCGACAACACCATGCAATACCCCTGCAGCGGCGAGATCCATTATTGCGGTCAGCTTATCTCCGGATGTGTCTGGAGTACTCGCGACGAGTTAGCGGCCACCCATCCGCTGGATTATCTGGATATTATTTCCAATCTGGCAGTCAACTCCATTCTCCTGCATACCGGAACCGAGATTACTCCGAGCATCACTATAGATTACCTTACTCTCGATGATAACGACGGTAATATCGGCAACGGTACTCCCCATTGGGCGGAGATCTGCGCCGGATTCGGGGCTCATAATATGACCTGCCCGCCTCTGGAGTTAATGGGGTTCAACTATCCCAACGGCCTGCCGTCATCCTTCGATCCATCCGGGGGAACTACCGTGCGGGTCGAAGTTTTCGGAATTTCCGGAACTCCCCAACCCGGCACCGGCATGATGTACTACAATTCCGGCTCGGGCTGGAGTAGCCAGGCTATGCAGGTTGTTTCGCCCAATGTCTATAACGCTGTTTTTCCATCATTCGACTGTGGAGTTACTGTTCATTATTACTTCAGCGCGCAGACAACCGCCGGTTTTACGGTGACAGATCCCGATAACGCTCCGTCAGCGAGTTATTCCGCGCTGGCCGCCACCGGTATTACTATACTTTATCAGGATGATTTCTCCACTAACCAGGGCTGGTCCGGCATGGGAGGCTCCGCGGAATGGACTATTGGTGTCGCCGCCGGTGGCGCGGGATCGGATTCATATGGCGGTCCGGATCCAGCGGTTGATCACAGCCCGTCCACAGACAATAGAGTTCTCGGCAATGATCTGACATCCGGATCGGGCGGAGATTACAGCGCCGGTCTGACCACCACCTACTGGGCGACCTCCCCGGTTATCAATTGTTCGGGCGCGG
Source organism: Candidatus Zixiibacteriota bacterium (assembly GCA_024641335.1). Lineage (GTDB taxonomy): Bacteria > Zixibacteria > MSB-5A5 > UBA10806 > UBA10806 > JAHEDG01. Next base: position 10,826 of record JAHEDG010000058.1, on the reverse strand, counting down.
CCGGAGTTACATTAAAATATTTCCGCTGGCTCGGTCTCGAACAAAGCGCTTATGATCATGGTTACCTTCAAGTGTTCAATGGTTCATCATGGATAACACTGTTCACCAATAGCGTTACAATCGATGAATCGGTCTGGAACGAGCAGCTCTATGATGTTTCGACCTATGCCGACAATAATCCTAATTTCAGAATCAGGTTCGGGTTGGGGACGACTGACGGATCCTGGCAATATTGCGGATGGAATATCGACGATATTTTAGTATCATCCGCCGAATGCAGCCCAGCGCTTAACGGTATACTTAATGGTACTGTTACCTACAGCGGTGGACCGGTTTCCGGGGTCCAGGTAGACGCCGATGACGGTTCCGGAAATGCCGGATCAACAGTCACCGCCGGTGACGGCACCTATACCATGGAGCTTCCGGTCAGCTCTTACAGCGTTTCCTTCTCTCATATTGATTACAGGGATACCACTATCGGAGGCGTCGGTATTACCGACGGCGGTATCACGACTTTGAACGTGGTTATGGATCAATTGCCCGGATCGATTACCGGAGTCGTCAGAGATCAGGCATCCGCCCCAGTAAACGGAGTTATCGTAACCGCCGGCGGGACCTCGATCAGCGATACAACCGATCCGACAGGCGCGTATATTCTCGGCGGGCTGAGCGCGGGGAGTTATAATGTCTCTTTCTCGCATTTAGATTACCGGGACACCACCGCGGCCGGTATCAACGTGACTCCCGGAGACATAACGGTCCTGAATATGACAATCGCTCAGCTTCCCGGCTGGATCTCGGGTGTAGTCACCGATACCGCCGGAGCGCCGATCGAAAGCGTTTACGTGGAAATTAATCCCGCTGCCGGGCTGCTTGATTTTGACGGAAATAACGGTAAGGGGCTCTCACTCGGCAAATCCGGCTCGATGATATTGGCAGTCGATTCTGTTTATACCGATATCCTGGGCCGCTACCAGTCATCACTCCCGGCCGGCAATTATAATCTGACCTTCTCACACTCGCTATACAGAGATACGACCGTTGTCGGCGCGGCTGTCACGCCTAACGATACGACCGGAGTATCTGTTTCGCTTCGTCCGGTCAATTTGCCGCCGGTGATCACTTCGCCCGCCGCGGCTTCCGCCACTGAGGATATCTTCTTCAGCTATACGGCTTCCGCCTACGACCCCGAAGGATCGATTCCGGTCATCGGTTTTGAAAATTACGCTTCATGGATGAGCATTGCGGGCGATATTATATCCGGTATTCCTCTCGAAGGTGATCCCGATACGGTTTTCACGGTAATTGCTTCCGACGGCGAATTCGCCGATACGCTGATCGTGACGGTAACCGTAACCCCGGTAAACGATCCGCCGTCTGTTATATCGCCGGATACCGCTACGGCGATCGAGGACCAGCTTTTCAGCTATCTGGCGGAGGCCAGTGATCCCGACGGTACAACGCCGATAATAAGTTTTGAAAATACTCCTTCATGGATGACAGTAGCGGGCGATACCATATCCGGTATTCCGCTCGAAGGATTTCCGGATACATCCTTTACTGTGATTGCCGCCGACGGCCAGTATGCCGATACGGTTCTTGTCTCGGTAACCGTCGTTCCTTTCAACGATCCGCCGGTTTTCACTTCGCCGTCCGCCGCCACAGCCACTGAGGATGAATCTTTCAGCTATATCGCGGCGGCCTACGACCCCGAAGGAAACGATATTACCTATAGCTTCATTAATATGGCCTCTTGGTTGAGCGTTTCGGCTGATACTGTTTTCGGGATACCACTTGAAGGGGATTCCGATACCTCATTCGCGGCTATAGCCAGCGATGGCGAAAAAGCGGAAACATTAACCGTCGCCATCGATGTTATTCCGGTTAACGATCCTCCCGTTATTATTTCGCCCGATACCGCGTCGGCTACGGAGGACGAGCTTTTCATCTATATCGCGGCGGCGGATGATCCTGATAGCCCGGTGATTTACATCAACTATGAGAATCTGCCTGACTGGTTAAATGTCATAGGCGACGCGGTTTCAGGTATTCCATTGGAAGCGGACCATGATACCTCGTTTACAGTCATCGCCTTTGACGGCCAGTACGCCGATACCATCGATGTCGTCCTGACCGTCGTGCCGGTTAACGATCCTCCATATATCACCTCCGAAGATTCGGTGTTTGCGTTCGAAGGCGGTCAATTCACATATATCGGCGCCGCCATCGATCCTGACGGCACTATCCCGATTATCGGTTTCATCGACTATCCGTCATGGCTGACAGTCACCGGGGACACAATTTCCGGTACTCCGTCCGTGAACAATAGCGATACTACCTTTACTGTCATAGCCTCGGATACAGAGTACGCTGATTCTCTGGAAGTGACAGTAACCGTGATCGCGATCAATCACGCCCCCCAGATAATTTCCGCCGATACGGTTACTGTCGAGGAAAACTCGGCGTTTGCCTATATCGCCGTCGCTAACGATCCCGACGGCTCTGATCCGGCCATCAGTTTCGAAAATTACCCCTCATGGATGAATGTGGTCGGAGATACTATCTCAGGCATGCCCCTTGTCGGCTACCCGGATACCTCTTTTGTGATAATCGCCTCAGACGGCGAATTGGCCGATTCGCTTACCGTAACCGTATTAATACTGCATGTTAATGTTCCGCCATACATTACCTCGCCTGATAGCGTAATCGCGCAAACCGAGGTCTTTTTCACTTACCTGGCTACGGCCGAAGACCCCGATGGAACCGATCCGGTGATCACTTTCGAGAGCTATCCCGCCTGGATGGCTGTCTCCGGAAGTACTATATTAGGTTATCCCCCCGAAGGCTCGCCGGATACGTCATTCGTAGTCATCGCCTCCGACGGCCAACTGGCCGACACGCTCGAGGTCGTCGTCACTGTAATTTCAGGCTGCGCGTATACCGTCGGTGACGTGAACGGATCCGGTACTTTCAACGGGCTCGATGTCACCTATATGGTCTCGTTCCTCAAGGGAGGATCCGCCCCCACGGTCGAGTGCGAATGTCCTCCGCACAGCCAGTTCTATCTGCAGGGGGATGTCAACGCCTCTTGCTCGTTCAACGGGCTCGATGTCACTTATAGCGTCGGCTATTTCAAGGGCGGCTCTCAACCGATGCCCTGTCCGGATTGCCCTCCCGCCGGCGGAGCGGCCGCCGGTATCATCAATAAAGAAAGCCCGGTGAAATAGGTCGGGATAAATTAATATAGCAGGACGATTCGCCTTCAAGGGTATTCCATCTCTCCCGACAGAGAGGAGAATACCCTTTTTCATGACGGTATCATTTGTCCCATAGCAAATTAATGATTGAATTTCCCATAAAATGTCGTTTTATTCTTTTGACGATAAGATCTGAAGGCCGATTTCGTGTCAATTTTCGAAATAGGCTGTTTACAACAGGAAGGACGAACAAGCGTGATCTCATTATTTAAAAAGATATTATCCGGCGGAGAGAGTGAATTATCCGATCTGGTTCCAGACGATCCGGCTGAAAAAATCCGTATTGCCACCTGCGCTATTCTGGTGGAAATAGCCGGAGCCGATAACGAATTCAGCGCTTCGGAACAGGATCGAATTATAGATATTCTAACAACCAAATACCAGCTGACATCCGAAGAGGCCGTCGATCTTATCGAAATAGCCTCGGAGGAGATCAAGGGAAGCATCGATCTTTATAGATTCACCAGGATAATTGCCGCCGGCTATTCCCTGAAAGACCGGATTGAAATCATGGAGGCGATCTGGAGCGTGGTTTACGCCGACGGGGAATTAAGTCGTCATGAGGATTCTCTGGTTCATAAACTTTCTTATCTTCTCGGCCTTAGTCATAAGCACTTGATAGACGCCAAACTCAAAGTCCTGGGCCGATCTTAAAATTCGATTGACTGCCGGGCCCATAAAGGTATAATTCATCCTGCGTAATCATTCGATGGATTAGTAAAGGAGAATTCGATTTTATGCCTGACGATAAACCGAGAACAAATATCACCAGCGTCGCTCCCGGCCGGATCAGGGTCAAAGGGTATGATATCGCCGAAATGATGGGGCGGAAGAGTTTTGCCGATGTGGTCTACCTGATATTAAAGGGAGAACTGCCATCATCGGAAGAAGCTCGCATGATGGACGCTATCCTGACCAGCTCGATCGATCACGGTGTCACACCCCCGTCATCCCTTGCCGCCCGGACAATTATATCAGGAGGGAATCCTCTGAACGCCGCGGTGGCCGGAGGTATCCTGACCATAGGCGAATCGCATGGAGGGGCCATCGAGCAATGCGCCCGCATACTGCAGGAGTGGGCCGCGAAGGAAGGCGATCCGGGAAAACTGGCCGATGAACTGTTGGCCGATATGAAAACCCGAGGTTACCGAATGCCGGGTTATGGCCATCGGTTGCATCAGACAGACCCCCGGACTGTCAGACTCTTCGCCATCGCTGACGAGCTGAAATTCTCCGGTAAACATCAAAAGCTGGCCAGAGCGATAGAAAAGACTTTCGCCGACCAGGGTAAGCCATTGCCTGTCAACGTCGACGGCGCGATTGGCGCGGTCATCTCCGATATGGGGTTCGATTGGAGGCTGGGCAAAGGGTTCTTTATTATATCCAGAACAGTCGGACTGGTAGCCCAGGCTCATGAGGAAAGAACCCGTGAAAAACCGATGAGAAAGCTTGGAATCAGCGATTATCTTTATGATGGACCCCAATCACGCGACTTGTAAATTGAAAAAGCGGCCGAACTAAAAAGATGTGGAAAATTTACCCTTGACACTTACTCCATTAATGTTTTATTTGCCCTCTGTTTTGAGCGGGACATCGTGCCGCTAAATGACAAAAGTCCTAAACCGGGCGATGACCGGCAAAAGGGATACCGTCAGATAGCCAGGGCCACGACGATTCCGCTTATGATGTTAGCCGGTCCGGCGGTCGGGTACTTTCTGGGACGGTACCTTGATGAACTGTTTGGACTTTCAAATCTGATGACGGTGATCTTTTTGCTCCTCGGCGTTGTCGCCGGAGGAGTTGAATCCTACAAGATAATTAAGGAGATCGCCAGGGAAGATGAAAGCTGAATTGAACCTGGAATTCGTAGATAGAGTAATGAAAACAACGCTAATATTGGCGGCTTTTCTATTTCCGTTTTTGACCGTTTATGGCGGTACCGAGTTCGCCTTATCGGTCCTCTTCGGAGCGGTTTGGGGAGTTCTGAACCTTCTGGCTATAAAGATCGTTATTGTCAATCTTCTGCGGACCGGCGGGAAAAATCTGAAATTGGGCTTGCTGGTATTGTTCTTCAAAATGCCGGTGCTTTACGGAATCGGCTATTTTCTGGTTACCTGGGATTATCTTTCGATTGTCGGCCTGCTCTGGGGATTTTCAGGAATCTTAATCGTCTCTTTCCTCAAGGCAATCGGCCGATCCTATCTGGGGCTTGACAATAAAGTAAATACGGAGGGGACAAAAGCATGAACGGCCTCTGGTTGAAGTCTCTTTCTCTTATCACCACGACTGAGCATGAGACTCATCAGGCTGCCGATACATTGGTCGCGGCCGCGGGTCATGTCGCCGAACATGGCGGGGAGCATGTGGCCGAACACGCCCCGGAATTCCCCAATATCGTGGAAATTCTTCATCATTATTTCCCCGATAGTGTCTTTGTTCAGCTGATTTCCGATTACATGATAGTCTTCTTCTCGCTGATAGTCGGCCTGTTTTTGTCGCTCCTGGCTTATGCCGGTTATCGCAAGCGTTCCATGATACCTGGTCCGGCGCAGAATCTGATGGAGTGGGTGGTCGAATCCCTCTCCGACATGGTTATAACATTGCTGGGCGAGCAGGGCCGAAAATATATTCCGTTCATAGGCAGTTTGTTTATCTATATTTTCAGCATGAATATGCTGGGGTTGATACCCGGAATGTTCTCCTCGACCGCGAAACTTAATACAACCCTCGCTCTGGCTTTATGCGTATTTCTCTATGTGCAATGGAGCGGTATTCGAAACCTGGGAATTTTAGGCTATTTCTATCATCTGGCCGGATCTCCCAAATCCACGGTGGAATGGTGTCTGGTCCCGTTGAATCTGCCTTTGCATGTGATCGGCGAGCTTTCCAAGCCGGTCTCCCTGTCCCTTCGTTTATTCGGGAATATTTCGGGCGAGGATATGCTCTTAGCCATCTTCGCGGGATTGGGGGTCACCATCCTGAGCTTCACCCACCTGCCGATAGGATTGCCTCTTCAGCTGCCTTTTATTTTTCTGGCGATCCTGACCAGTTTTGTTCAAGCCCTGGTTTTCACATTGTTAACAACGATTTATTTTTCATTAATGACTCATCACGAAGAAGAGCATAGTTAAAGGAGGAATAATGGATCCTAAAACGGCAGTCGGATTTCTTTTACCCCTGGCGGTGGGCATTGCCGCTATCGGTTCCGGTCTGGGTCTTGGACGAGCTGTTGGTTCGGCTATGGAAGCTATGGGACGTCAGCCTGAAGCGGCCGCGAAGATTCAAACGGCCATGATCATCGGGGCGGCGTTTATAGAGGCTCTGACTATTTACGCCCTTGTAGCCGTTATTCTGATCAAGTAGCGGAAGATGGAAGCGCTTGGTCTAAAATGGGACTTAATTGTCACCCAGATCATAGGTTTTGTTCTGGCTCTATGGATATTGAAGGCTTTCGCCTGGAAACCGCTTCTGAAGATGCTCGATGATCGCAGGAAAAAGATCGCCGGGGATATCGACGACGCGGAAAAGATCAAAGCTGAAGCCGGAAAAATCCTGGATGAATATCACGCCAAACTCAGGGATATTGAAGTCGAGGCGCGAAGTAAAATTCAGGACGCCATATCCGAAGGAAATCGTATCGCCGTCGAGATCAGGGAAAATGCCCGCGACGAGGCCCGCGAAATCGTGGAGAAATCGCGCGAAGAGCTTTCCAGGGATATTGCCAGGGCCAGAGTAGAGCTTAGAGATGATATGGTGGGCATGGCGATTAAGGCCGCCGAAAAAATTATTTCCGCCAAATTGGATGAAGCCGAGCAGAAAAGGCTTCTGGAGAATTTCCTCAGGGAGGTCGATAAAACCTGATGAAGGACACCCATGTCTCCAGATGCTACGCGCAGGCTCTTTTCAACGTGGCTCTATCCAGAAGTACGGTTGATATTATTTCCTCCGAAATTACTCAACTGAAATCCTTCAACGATAAAGACGCCCGTTTCGGCAATTTTCTGGACGCTCCTCAGGTACTGACCGAACATAAGATAGCGATGGTCAAAGCTCTTTTTACCACCAGACTGTCGCCGTCTTTGCTGTCCTTCCTTCTGCTTCTTATCGAGAAGGGGAGAGTCGACCATTTGGGTGAGATCGCCAGAGAATTCGAAAAGCTCGTACGGACCCATAAGGGTCTGATCCGGGCCAGGGTTACTACAGCCGTCTTCCTGGATGAAGTCTATAAAAAAAGACTGCGGGACAGGCTGGAAAATCTGACCGGCAAAAAGGTCGAGATCCTTTATAAAATAGATCACTCGATCATCGGCGGTATCATCGTTCAACTGGAGCATAAAGTTATCGACAGATCGGTCAGGAACGTGTTGGACAATCTTAGGCATGAACTTTTAGCGGTAAAGGTCTATTAAAGGGGATTATATATGGCGTTTCGACCCGAAGAAGTCAGTTCTATTCTTCAAAAAGAGATTGAAAAATATGAAACCAAACTGGAGATGGAATCTGTTGGGACCATCCTGCAGGTCGGCGATGGGATCGCCAGAATCTGGGGATTGGAAGACGCTATGCAGTCGGAACTTTTGTCTTTCCCCAATGATATCATCGGTCTGGTTCTAAACCTCGAGGAAGATTCGGTATCCGCCGCTATCTTCGGAAGCGATTCCCAGATAAAAGAAGGGGATCTGGTCAAGAGAACAGGCGCGGTAGCACGTGTTCCCGTCGGCGAAGCTCTGATCGGCCGGGTGGTCAACGCTCTGGGTCAGCCCATTGACGGCAAAGGGCCGATAGTTACCGATAAATACCGTCCTATCGAAGGTAAAGCGCCCAACGTCATCGGAAGACAACCGGTTAAAGAGCCGGTGCAGACCGGACTAAAGGCCGTTGATTCCATGATTCCGATCGGCCGGGGACAAAGAGAGCTGGTTATCGGAGACCGTCAAACAGGCAAAACAGCCCTGACCATCGATACGATTATCAATCAGAAAGATTCCGATATTTTCTGTATATATGTCGCTATCGGGCAAAAATCATCGACCGTAGCCCAGGTAGTAGAGACTCTCGAAAAACATGGCGCTATGGAGTATACCACTGTTGTGGTGGCCAACGCCGACGATCCGGCTCCTTTGCAATATATAGCCCCTTATGCCGGATGCGCCATAGGAGAGGAATTCCTGTACACGGGAAAACATGCCCTCTGTATATACGACGATCTTTCCAAGCATGCCCAGGCATATAGACAGCTGGCCCTCCTGGTACGCCGTCCTCCGGGACGAGAAGCATATCCGGGCGACGTGTTCTATCTGCATTCCCGTCTGTTGGAGAGAGCCGCCAAATTATCAGATAAAAACGGCGGAGGCTCGCTGACCGCCTTGCCTATTATCGAAACACAGGCCGGCGACGTTTCGGCTTATATCCCCACTAACGTAATCTCCATTACCGATGGCCAGATTTATCTTGAGGCCGATCTGTTCTATTCGGGTGTCCGTCCGGCCATCAACGTCGGTATATCGGTATCACGCGTCGGTGGCAACGCCCAAACCAAGGCCATGAAAAGAATCGCGTCGAGATTAAGACTCGACCTGGCCCAGTACCGCGAATTGGCCGCCTTTGCCCAGTTCGGCTCCGATCTCGATGAGGCCACTCAAAGACAGCTTGCCAGGGGAGAGAGAACCGTGGAGATTCTCAAGCAGAACCAGTATGTTCCGATGCCCCTCGAAAAACAGATCGCCATTATCTGGGCGGCCGTTAACGGTTTTATCGACGATCTGCCGGTGGAATCGTGCCGCAAATTCGAAGAGGAATTCAGCCGTTACCTGGAGACGAATTTCTCCGATATTCTTCACGACATTTCATCCAAAAAAGATCTGGATGACAATACTATCGGCAAACTCAAAGAAGCGCTCGCCAAGTTCAAAGAGGAATTCAAGGGGCGCTTGTAATCTGAAAGCAGAGAATTGAGGTAGATAACCAAAGATGCCGTCTCTTCGCGACATAAAACGACGTATCAAGTCGGTGGAAAGCACCCAGCAGATTACCAAGGCTATGGAAATGGTCTCGGCGGCCAAACTGCGAAAAGCCCAGTCCAGGGTCGAATCAGCCAGGCCGTACGGTTTGAAAATGCAGCAGATGCTCGAATCTCTGGCTTCCGCCGCGGCCGGATTAAGGCACCCTCTTTTCGAGGAAAGGGATGTCAGGAAAACCTTGCTGGTGGTTGTTTCATCCGATCGTGGTCTTTGCGGATCCTATAACACTAATGTTATAAGAACCGCCTCAAATTACCTCAAGGAAGCCTTGCCTGGTTCGGTATCGCTGGGTTTCATCGGTAGAAAGGCGGCTGATTTTTTCAAGAAACGTCCCTATCCTATCGCCTTTTCGATCACCGATCTCGGATCTAAAGCTGATATTGTCAGGACCCGTTCGATAGCCGCTGATATTACCGAAATGTTCATTTCCGGCCAGGTCGACGAGGTCAAGCTTTTGTATACCCGTTTCGTCTCGACTGTCAGCTACAGGATCACCCTGGAACGTTTTCTGCCGGTCGAAAAACCGAAATCCGATCAGGATGAAATCGCTTCTGATTACATTTTCGAACCCGATGCCGACAGAATATTCTCCGATCTGGTTCCGAGGTACTGTGTCACTAAAATTTTGCAGGCCATGCTCGAGGCCTTCGCTTCGGAACACGGCTCCCAGATGATCGCTATGGGCAACGCCACCAAAAACGCGGGCGAAATGATCGACCATCTGACCCTGGTCAGAAATAAAGCCCGTCAGGCATCGATTACCAAAGAACTGCTTGATATTGTCGGCGGTGTGGAGGCTTTGAAATAACCTTACTCATACCGGGGATAGGCAACTAATAGGTTAAAAGATAATTTTTCAAATAGAAGGATACGATATGGCAGATGATAAATACGGAAAGGTTGTTCAGGTAATCGGCCCGACAGTGGATTGCGAGTTCCCGTCGAACCAACTGCCCAACATCTTAAACGCCGTAAAAATAAAAGATATCGAAAGAGAAATCGATTTCACGGCCGAGGTCGCTATGCATATCGGCGACAATGTCGTCCGTTGTATCGGATTATCGTCCACTGACGGTTTGGTGCGCGGAATGAAGGTCGAGGACACCGGCGGACCGATCACGGTACCTGTAGGCAAAGAGACCCTGGGCCGCGTATTTAATCTTCTTGGAGAGGCATTGGATGAGAAAGGCGAAATCAAAACCGAAAAACGATATCCGATTCATCGTTCGGCGCCGGCCTTTTCTGAACAGGAAACGAAAACAGCCTTGTTCGAGACAGGTATAAAAGTTATCGATTTGCTCGAACCGTACCCCAAAGGCGGCAAAGTCGGTTTGTTCGGCGGAGCCGGAGTAGGTAAAACGGTTGTTATCATGGAGCTTATCCGCAATATCGCTTCGGAGCATGGCGGATTTTCCGTATTCTGCGGTGTCGGAGAGAGAACGCGCGAGGGGAACGATCTCTGGCTGGAAATGAATGAATCAGGCGTAATCTCAAAAACCTGCATGGTCTTCGGGCAGATGAACGAGCCTCCGGGAGCCAGACTCAGAGT
>JAHEDG010000016.1:41271-56641 GCA_024641335.1 Candidatus Zixiibacteriota bacterium | reverse complement strand
ACGACGGTTGAGTCGTTACCGGGCCCAGCAATACCGGTATATTCTTCTTCTTCAGAATATCGGCTATTTTATAAGCCTCGGTGCCGTAAAGTATTATCAACCTGAAATCGAACTCTTCGGATATCTTTATGGCTGCCAGGATATCGTCTCTTCTGTGGGCGGAAGCTATAACCGGTATCTCGCCGTCGAGAGCCAAAGCCATAGTTTCCAATCCCAGATCACGGGGAGGAGGCGTCGGTTCTATAATATCCTTCTTCTGCTTCTTCCTGGGAAGACCTTGATTCTCCTCGTACGATTTTAGCTTCGATTCATAACCCGCCCATTTGACTCGATATTCTTCCGCCTCTATAAAAGCCTGACGCAATATCGCGGCCAATCCCATGCGGGTATCTATCCGCTTCTTGGCGCGCCAGTATGATGTCGGGCTCTCGCCGAAATTAATATGCAGAGCGGCCGGCGATTTTATAATCATCTCATCTATAGTCTCGCCGCTCAATTCCATCACCGCGCTCTGACCCGATATCGGATTCTGAGTCCCGGGCGCGGAAAGAACTGTCGTAACTCCTTCGATTCGAGTCACCGGGATCAGGGCCGATTGCGTGTTGAATGCGTCTATCACCCGAACCTCAGGGGTAACCGGATCAGAGCTTTCGTTCACATCAACGGTTTGCCCTACAGCCCAGATTTCAGAGAGTCCGATATAGCTGAACGCGTCGATCAGCCCCGGCGTTACTACCTTGCCGGCGGCGTCGATAATTTCAGCGCCACGGGGAATCTCCGGATTCTTCCCGACCTCGGATATCCGGTTATTTTCGATTATTATCGTGCCGTCTTCTATTACCCCGCCAGACATGGTGAATATTTTGCCGCCCTTGATAACCAGCACCCAGGCGTTGGCGGATACGGTCAATATCAGGATCAGGGGAATAATTCCCCAAAATCTATTTCTCATAGCCCACCTCCAGCGGTGACGGTTCCTTGGATCTGTCATACACTATCTCGCCGTCCACTATCGTTATCTCTACCTGGCTATATATGTTCAATGGATAGCCTGAGAATATGGCGATATCAGCGTCTTTGCCTACTTCGATGGAACCGGTCCTGTCATCGATACCGAGAGTCCAGGCCGCATTAATGGTCAACGCTTCAAACGCTTTTTGACGGTCCATGCCGAAACGCACCGCCTTGGCCGCGTCCAGCCACAAACGCTGAATTTGATCTCCCGAATCGGAATGAAATACGACTCTGACACCCTTGGACGCCATTATTCCCGGAGCCTGTGGAATGCCGTTCCAGGCCTCTACCTTGAACCCCCACCAGTCGGTCCAGGTACAGGCGGCGATAGCGTTGGCCGCTAACTCTTCCGCGGCCATATAACCCTCCAACGAATGCTCGAAACTCCGGATCTTAATTCCGAACTCTTTGGCCACATCGATCATCCGTAGCATTTCGTCACGCGTATAACAATGAACATGAACCAGGTATTTGCCCTTGAGAATATCTCCCAATGCTTCCAGCCTAAGATCCCTGTCTGGCGGTTCCGCTTCATCGTCCTTATCTTTCTTCTTGTTAAAGCGCTCCCATTTCTGGTTGTATTCCTGTCCTTTTAAAAACCACTCTCTAATCAAAGCGATATTTCCCATTCGTGTCGACGGCATCTGATCGCGTCTGCCATACACACCCTTGGGATTTTCACCGAGAGCCATCTTCATGCCCGGAGGAGCATCCTTCATTCTCATCTCCTCCATACTGCGTCCAGGTTTCAATTTCAATGTCAACGTTTGTCCGCCGATCAGGTTGGCCGATCCCGGCAGAGATTGAATCAGGGTTACGCCTCCCGCTACAGCTCTTTTAATCGCCGGATCGTCCGCGTTAAACGAATCCTCCGCTCTAACCTGAGGTGTCACCGGATCTGTCGCCTCGTTGCCGTCGTAATGCGCGGGAACACCCGGCCATGAATATACGCCTATATGGGAATGGGCATCGATAATTCCGGGCGTTACATATCTCCCGACTCCGTCTATGACTACCGCCCCTTTGGGAGCCGCGATATTCTGCCCGACTTTCGAAATCTTGCCGTCTTTTACGAGAATATCGCCGTTTTCAATAGTTCCCCCGGTCACTGTTATTACGGTAGCCCCCTTTATCAAAATAGGTTCTGCCGCCTTAATCCCGATCGCGAAAAACAGGGCAATCGCCAGAGCCGATAAAATTACCTTGAATCTCATAGGCCAGTCCTTCTCTAATTAAACCTCTGTTACTGTTCTTTAGGCTTAGCCAGAATATACAGATATATTGCCAGCGCCGCGAAGATTATACCGGCGGCGACCATGGAAAATACCTCGCCTCCCGGCAGATGTTCCCAGAAGGCCGCCAAAGGCATACGCATAGCGTCGAGCAGGAACACTCCATCCCCGTCGCCGAATGGAATGATCGCGGTTATGGCCAGGATAATCCCGATCACTCCCACTCCGGCCACCAGCCCCGACGAGAATAATACGCCGTTATCCGTTTCCACAGCTTTTTCGCCTGACGCTTTATCTCTGTAATGACGAAGCAGACCGCCGACAAATATCGGAGTGGTGGTTTCCAACGGCAGATACAAACCGACTGCCGCGGGTAGCGAAGGAATCTTGAAAACCTCGAATAACGCGGCAATGGCGGCTCCTACTATTACCAGCAGCCAGGGGATATTCTGATCGATAACCCCCTTAACCACAAAACTCATCAGCGTCGCTTGAGGCGCGGGCAGTTCCGCCTTGCCGGTTATCGGAGACGGAGCCCCGGCAAAACCATAAGGGTTATACAGGGTAATCAACGTGAATCCCAATATAGCCGCCGAGCTTAAAACCCCGATTAACTCTCCTATCTGTTGCTTGCTCGGTGTCGCCCCGATCAGAAATCCGGTCTTGAGATCCTGCGATGTATCCCCTGACGTGCAGGCCGCCATGCAAACCACCGCCCCGATTGTTAATGCGGCTATCTTGGCCGGGCCCGATGTCAATCCGAAAAACACGAATATAATCGACGTTCCCAAAAGTGTGGCAATAGTCATGCCGGATACGGGAGAGGAGGTCGATCCTACCAGACCGACTATCCGTGACGCTACCGTTACAAAGAAAAATGAGAAAATTACCACCAGAAAAGCCGATAGAGTGGCCGCAAGCGCGGTCATCTGGTCCAGCCCGAAAGTTATCGCCAGGCCGAGAATGACCACCATGGCCAGTGAAATCCAGAGCACGAACCTAATTGAAAGATCCCTGTCGGTTCTCTCCTTGCCGCTGTTGGTATTGCCGGCCATCAGCTCCCTCGAGCCTAATTTGAATGACTCCACGATGGTGGGGATTGATTTTATCAATGTTATGAACCCCCCGAAAGCCACCGCACCGGCGCCGATATACCTGATGAAATAATTCCATATATTCCCCGGTGACATGCCGGCCACGTCCGTTATGCCTGCCGCCGCCAGGGTGGCCACCGCCTGCTCATTCAAAAAACGGAACATATTCCAGCGATCACCAAAATACCCTATGCTCGGAATCAATATGATCCAGGCTATCGCTCCGCCGGCGACCATTATGGTTGATATTCTCCGCTTCAAAATATACCCCACACCCAGCAGCGCCGGGCTGGCCTCCAGTGAAACCACCATCTTCCTGACAACCATCAATGGAGCTTCGATAGTGCCGGCGAACGCGGAAAACCCGTTTTTCAAAAGCTCGATTAGCGCTCCTATTCCCAGACCGCCAAATACGTACCCGGCCGATGATCCGCCGATATCAGCTGATTTTATTACCTCGGCGCAAGCCGTGCCCTCAGGGAATGGAAGCGTCTCATGCTCCTTCTTTATCAGATACTTGCGTAAAGGAATCATGAAAGTGACTCCCAGAACCCCGCCTATCGCCGCGATAATCGTAATCGTGATCACCTGCTTGCCGTATGTCGGATTCCACCCTAACATAAACATGGCCGGAATAGTGAATATGACTCCGGCGGCCAGCGATTCACCGGCCGAACCGATAGTCTGCGCCATATTTATCTCAAGAGGTGAACCCTTTTTAGATTTTATCACTCGGTGCATGAACGCGAATATGGCCACCGACATGACCGATACCGGTATGGACGCGGAAATCGTCAAACCCGATATCAACCCCACATAAGCGTTGGCCCAGGCGAATACGATTCCAAGTATTGTTCCGATTACTACCGATTTTACGGTAAATTCCGGTAGATCCTGATCATGCTTGATATACGGCTCGAAGTTCTTTTGGCTCATTACCGCTCCTCTCGCAGATGACTATGGCGCTATGTAACTTGCTTTCATATAAAGTCTTGGACGAAGAGAGTCAGGCTGGCTGTCGGATGATCGAAAATAAAGACTGCCTCCCTGGTTCTCATCTATCAGTTTGATCAAAAAACCATCCCGGCGAAGATCGATAAACCAGCGTTCCGCTGCGCCCAATATAGAAAAATCAACCCATCCCGACGAATTCTGGTCGAAGGTCAAAGTGTCGGATGTCGGTTCACCGTATGAACCGCCGGGGCCGCCCGGCCAGACTCCCGATCCGTAATATATCCAGTTGGCCCGATCCTCCATGAAAAAATGATCCAGACTGAACATGGCCGCCTGAACAGATCCGGTTACGGAAGCCGAATCCAGGTAAAGACTTATAAATGCCGAATCAACCACTATCACAGTGGAATCCATTGCCGGGAAATAATCATTTATATTAAAAGCAAAATGAATCAATCCCCGATTGATCGAATCCGGGGCAGAGGACGATACTATAAGTAGGTCTTCAAACCCATGAACAGTGTTCGAATCTGGAACGGAAATATAACTGTCGTTGCAATCTCTATAGCTTGTATCGGGGCTTATCCCATCTTGAAAAACCGCGTACCCCGACGGGATCTGGTGCAGCCGAACTTCGTAATTGACCAAAGATGATCCGGCAATGATCAAAACCGTATCGCGATATGTAATATATCCGCCGCGGTAAACCTCCAATTCGTAGTTAATCTGAACGCCTCCCACCGGCAAGTTGCCGATGAAAAATTCCCTGGTCGCGGGATCGGAAGCCACCGTTATATCTGCCAAGTCGTTGAAAGCTCTAACATAAGCCCATTCCTCTCCATCCTGAGGAATAGGATCCAGATAGATTCTGCCGGAGATCGATCCGGGAGGCTCTTTTAATGGGTCGGTGCAGGATAAATAAACCGATATCAAGATTAGGATTAAGACTGTCAATAACCTGCCTGAATGCACGGCGTAATTTTATGGCTCGAAAGGCCAAAAGTCAAGACGAAAGCGTCTCAATTATTCCGCCCACTTGTCGATAAATTGTAAAAAGGCACTTTTTTTAGGCAGGTATCATGGATATTATCCAACTTAAATTGATCTGGTTAATCGCGAGTTTGGCGGCCCTGTTGCTCCTTTTTAAACTGGAGTTGAATCGTCTGGGCGTAAAAAAATCGGTCTTGCGTCGCTTGCGGCTCGGAGCGAGTCTTATATTCGCCGGCGCTTTTCTCGGTATCGTTCTCAAGGCTGGTTTTAATACCTCCTCATTCGCCCGATCTGATTCCGCATTTCTGCTCGAAGCCATCGTCGGCTATACCTTCGGATGGTCGTTCATTCTCTGGGGATTCATGGCCTGGGCCAAATCCTATTTCGACCTTCGAGGCAAACCTCTCTCCACCGCCGGATCTGGATTGATTTCCGGGAAAGTAATGTCGTCCCTGGTGGCCGGACATAGCTCCGCCATGCTGATAAACTCCGTGCAAGACGATTTACTGGGTCTGCTCGACTCGTCCGCTGTCAGCCTTCATAGCGCGAGTGATGGCGGCGGTTTGAGGCTCATATATCACCATAATCTGTCCGAGGATTCCGCGAAATTGATCGAAAAACCGCGTGGCCATAATAACTTGTTTCTGACAGCCCAGGATACCCGCCAGGCCGTAATTAACGATAAAGATCACAGTATTCATGATTTTGCCTTTATCGAAACATCCGACAGCCCGGTAAAAGCCGCCGTCGGCGTTCCGGTTCGTTCCAACGGCGAAACGCTTGGAGTGATAGGTCTTTATCGTACCTCAGACAAGCTCTATACACAGGATAATATCGACATTATTGCCATTGTCTGTTCGGCCCTGGGAGCGGCCATTAAAAGAGAGAGCGCCGAAAAGAAACAGCACCTCGAAAATCGCTATACCGAAATGCTGGCTATGGCCGCCAAAGCCTTCGAGACCGATCCTGATCTCGTCTCCGCGCTGGTCAAATCAGCCAAACAGATACACTCATATATTCCCTTCAGATGGATAAATATGTATATTCATGGCGAAGGTAAAATCCAGTCTCTCGATTTCCATCTGCCGGCGGGCGGAACAGTGGAAATCAAACAGGGATATTTCTCGCAGGAAAAATTCCCCGAATTATACTCCGGTAAATCCGTCGGCATGTCTCGCGGCAAATCCGCTCGATCCGAAAATGATAACAGGACGTTTCGCTTTCCAGTCACCCAGGGCAAACGTCTG
Organism: Candidatus Zixiibacteriota bacterium; assembly: GCA_024641335.1. Taxonomy (GTDB): domain Bacteria; phylum Zixibacteria; class MSB-5A5; order UBA10806; family UBA10806; genus JAHEDG01. Next base: position 50,110 of record JAHEDG010000016.1, on the reverse strand, counting down.
GTTGCCAATCTCGAACTGGAACTGCAATCCTCCCCTGTCAAGAGCACCTACGTGGAGATCCTGGGATCGACTCTGGTCCCCAAAATCGCCCTGGCCCTGGGCAGAACTTCGATGGAATCACTGCGTGAAAGGACAGAACACTGGCTCGGCGCTTTACAGTATTTCCAGGAAAAAGTTCTTTCCTCGAAAAATATCACTCCGGTTCTAATGGAATTGTCCTCGCTCGCCGTAGATCTGGCACCGACAACTTTTTGCCGGATTATGTTCACCGATAAAGACCGCAAATCGCTCAAAACCGCGGCTTTGGCTCAAGCCAGAGATCTGGCCTGGTCAGTTCGCCCGGATACCGAAATCTCCTTGTCCGAGGAATTCCACCATTATCGGGCCCTGCAAACCGGTATGGTTATAACCTATGATCAAAACAATAAATACAAAAGAATACCTCAACCCGAATCAAACTGCTTGATTCCGACAGATACCAGACAGGGCATTATTATACCCCTTTCCATAAATGGCGCTGTTGTCGGGCTGTTATCCGCCGGAGATTTCAGATCCGCGGAAAGAACTATGGATAACTCTGTTAATCATATCTTCCTGAAAGCTATGGCCGCGCTCATCTCGATGATGCTGGCTAGACACAGAGATAGCAAACAGCAGAAGACGGTCAAAGAAGGAGCCAGGAAACTCACCATACTGGCAAAAGGAACCGCAAGAGAAAACCGCCGGCCTGATCCGTCATTGAATATCAACTCTCGGATCAACGGACCATTGGCCGGTATCCTGGCCTCCTGCGAATACCTGACCAGCGGCCTGCCCAAGCACGATGAGGAGATTCAAAGGTATCTTGGTATTATACATAAGAACGCGTCGAGAATTCATAATATAACTATGGGTACGAATTCCGAAGAGGTATCCGTAATATCATGATCGCGTTGGAGGTTCGAATTGCCGCCGGAAATCGACGAGCCTCTCGGACTGGGGTTGAAGGTTGTAAAATATTCATGCCGGAATCCGACTAAATAACTATCGGAATATTCGGATTTGTCTGGATGGCATTTCACCACGGAGGGAAACATGCCTGTTAAAAAAAATCAGGGAGGATACGAAGGAACGGTACTGGCCGTAGATGACGAGGAAAGCTTGCTGGTGATTATATCTGAAGTCTTGGAGTCGGCTAAATATCATGTGGATACCGCGATCTGCGGAAAAGACGCCGTGGAGCGCTTGTCACAAAAAAGATACGACGTGGTTATCACAGATATCGGTATGGACGATATGTCGGGCTGGGATCTGGCCGACATTATTTATTCGAAATATCCGAATACGAAAGTAATAGTTGTCAGCGGCTGGGGATCTCAGATTGAATCTGGCAAGCTGTCTATGCATCATGTTAACAACCTGATTAACAAGCCTTTTCAAGTCGCTGTCTTGAGAGACGAAGTGGAAAAGGTAATGAAATGTTCCAGGCAAGAGGTTTTAATTGACGGGATTTGATTCTACCAAATTCGGAGGCGCAGGACCGATTTTTGGAGTTACCTCCAATAGAGCAAAGAAAATTCTGAATTCTGATATTTTCCTGGTCCTTATCGCCCCGGCCGATCAGCCGGAATTCGATCTCCATATCGAATGCGATAGCGTCCGGGATGATCTCTCCGGGATTTATGATCGTTTCAAGAAAATGAAACCCCGTTTCTGGGAGTTCATTCGAGCCATTTCCGAAGTCCAGCGCTTTTCAAAAGGCGAAAAAAATAAATTTGCCTCCGATCTGAGCGGTATTCTCGATGTATCGAATACCATTATCGCCCCCTTCGTGTATGATAATACCAATTTCGGCTATGCTGTCTGGGGCTGGAAATCAGATATTGAGGACGATGATAGCCTGATGACCAAATCGTCCCTGATCGCCGAACAAATCGCCCTCTCTCTTTCCGCCTCCATGAACGAGCAAAAAACGAAAAAACAAGGCGATAAATTAGCGGCGCTACTGGAGCTTTCGTCGGCTATATTCTCGTCACTGAATTATAAAGAAGTTTTGCGAAAAGCCCTGGAACTGGCCATGGAAATCGTCGGCGCCAACAGCGGAACTATTATGCTGCTTAACAAAGAAGATGATCTGCTCGAACCTATTATGACTATTGATGAGCATCATATTGACGCCATTAACGCTATGAGGATCAAGCCGGGGGAGGGTATCACCGGACGGGTTGCCCAGTCGGGGATCGGCATTATATCGAACTCCTCCGAAGACGATCCCAGAACGGTTCATGTTCCCGGCACACCTACCGAACGGGAGTCGCTGATCAGCGCCCCCTTAACCTCGGCGGGGGCCGTTATCGGAGCGGTTACACTTTGGAGTAACTCCGGAGTTGATTTTACCCAGGAAGATCTCGAAATCCTGACCATATTCGCCCGCCAAACCGCCGACGCCATCGAAAATTCAAGGCTGTACGAAAAGCTGGAAAAAGCCTACGAAGAACTCTCGACTACCCAGGGAAAATTAATCATGTCCGAAAAACTCAAAGCCCTGGGTGATATGGCCGGAGGAGTAGCCCATGATTTTAATAATCTGCTCGGCACAATCCTTGGACGAATCCAGCTGCTCCTGACAACCACCGCCGATCCCGAGGCAAAAAAGGATCTCGAGGCTATCGAAAAAGCCGCGCTCGATGGTCGTCGGACGGTAAGAAGATTGCAGAATTTTACCCAGGTTTCCAGCAATTCGGAACTTCTGACCATCGATCTGAACCAGGTTATCATCGACGCCATCGATCATACCAGACACGCCTGGAAAGATATCGTTCAAAAAAAGGGCCTGACTATCGATTTGAAAAGCAGCCTGATACCGCTGCAGCCGATTATCGGCAATCATGACGAACTTAAAGAGGCTGTTTCCAATGTTATTCTCAATTCGGTCGACGCTCTCGAGAGCGGCGGAAATATCTGGGTCTCCACTTCAATTGAAAATAACAAAGCTATCCTTAGCATTTCCGATGATGGAGTGGGCATGGAAGAGGAAACCCAGAACAAGCTCTTCTACCCGTTTTTTACAACCAAGAAAAGCAGAGGCTCCGGAATGGGCCTGGCGGTGGTTTACGGAATACTATTGCGGCACCATGTCGATATCTCAGTGGAATCAGCGCCCGGAAAAGGCTCCAAATTCCTGTTCAAATTCAATATGGTAGATCAGGCGGACCTGACCGCTCAGCCTGAACCCGCTCCTCTCGATCTGGGACGGCTTTCTATCCTTCTGATCGACGATGATTCCAATCTGCTGGATGTTGTCGGTGATATGATTGATTATCTGGATCATGACTGCATTAAAGCCGTCGGAGGCAAAGAAGCCCTGCGAATCCTCGAAAACCAGTCGTTCGATCTGGTAGTCACTGACCTGGGAATGCCCGATATTGGAGGATGGGATGTGGCTGATTTCTGCCGCCAGGTCTATCCTGATATGCCGATTATTTTGATTTCCGGCTGGGGGGCCCAAATCGATTGCTCGGAAGCTATGGAAAAAGTCGACGCGGTTCTGCCCAAACCGTTTATGATAAATGAATTCAAAAATGTCATAAATAAGGTCGTCTCGAAAAGCAAAGACCCCGAAAAAGTGCTTCAATAATGAGTTGACACGACTGCCGCGTTTAATATAATTTCTCTGATTATGAGCGCTCCTCGTTTCTTTGAAATCCTCAGCTCGTTTAAAAGTATGGTCGATGATTATATCTTCGCTTTCCTTCCAGGCGATCATTCTGTCCCCGAAATCGATCTTCTTTATGACATGATGAGAGATTATCCGTCAAGGCCTGGCAAGGGTCTCCGACCAGGGCTTCTGATGATATTCAACCGGGCCTTCGGGGGAAATGACGAGATGTCATTGAATACCGCCGCCGCGCTCGAACTCTTTCAAAACTGGATCGTTATTCATGACGATATCGAAGATCAATCCGACCTGAGGCGAGGGTTGCCGGCCTTGCACATTAAATACGGTGTCGCCCTGGCCTTGAACGCGGGAGACGCTCTCGCGGGCAAAATGTGGGAACTTATTTCGAAAAATAATACCATTCTGGGTCCCCGGAAGGCCATTATGATCTTCGATGAGTTTTTACGAATGTATGCCCAGACTACCGAGGGCCAGCATATCGAACTGGCCTGGGAACGAAATCACAGCTGGAATATCACTCCAGAAGATTATTTTAATATGTGCCGCAGGAAAACCGCCTGGTATACCTGTATCAGCCCGTCATGGATTGGCGGCCTGATCGCCGGCGCCGACCCGGAACTCAAAGATCTGTTCGTGAAATTCGGACTCGATCTCGGAGTCGCTTTCCAGATCCAGGACGACGTGCTCAACCTGGTCGGCGACAAGGAGAAATACGGCAAGGAAATTGGTGGCGACATCCTCGAAGGTAAACGTACCCTCGCTCTGATCGATCTATTGAATAAATGCCGGCCGCGAGAGGCCGAATTCATCGTCGCCTCGATGAACCAGTCGCGTCAAAGTAAAGATCCAGGCATCATAAACGATGTGCTCAATCTAATGGAGAAATACGGCACTATTCAAAACGCCATTCTGGTTTCCCAAAAACTCGCCCGACAGGCGGGGGATACTTTCACCGGCTCTATCGGCCCCTCGATTGAAGGTGAGTACAGGTCGGTTATTCTCGATTTTATCGATTTCGTCGTCAACAGGGAATTTTAAGTTATCGCCGCTGTCCGATTTCTTTTGTATATTCCGCTCGGTTGGTTATAAAAAAATAGAACAGGAGCCCGGCAGGTTATGGCGGGAAAATCGATGATATTTCGTAATATTCGCGGCCTTTGGCCTCTTACAGTAGTTTTCCTGCTGGTTCTTTCGATACTATCGCTCTCCAAACTCTTAGGTCTCCGAAACCATAACCGGGAGATAGTTTCAAACCCCGAGTTTTCTTCCACTTCTATTATAGAAAGGATAATCGACGGCGATACCTTCGTCCTGAACAATGGAGAACATATCAGGTTGATCGGCGTGGATACCCCGGAAAAAGGCCAGCCTTTTTATGATTCTGCCGTTTCACTGGCCGAATCGCTGTTGCTGGGAAACGAGGTCAGGCTGGAGCCCGATGTCGTCCGCCGAGATAAATACGGACGGGAACTGGCCTATTTGTTCCTCGATTCGGTTTTTTACAACCAGACCGTGATTCTGGCCGGAATGGGATTGGTATATCTTTTCAGCGAAAATCTCTCCCGGGCCGAAAATCTGATACAGTCTCAGAGGCTGGCCAGGGAAAAGCGGGTCGGTATATGGTCTTTGCCGCCCGGGCCGCCGGAAGAATATTATCTTGTTCCCCGCGGGTCATACCGGTTTCACCGGCCGCTTTGTCCATCAGTTAAAAACTCCGATCCCGCAAGGGGGCGAATCTTCGAAAACAGGGATTCCGCCCTCGATCTGGGACTTTCCCCCTGCAGAAATTGCCGCCCTTAAGAGAGCCTCCGATCTGCCGATAATCATAATGAATATCTGATTTTGCGGGAGGATACCTTGGCATCGATACTGGTTGTTGAAGATAAAAGCGCTATGCAGCAAATGTTGAGCACCACTCTCTCCGGCGAGGGGCATGAAGTTGATTCCGCCGTTGACGGCAATTCCGCTATCGAAAGAGCGCGGGAAAAACGTTATGATCTGGTACTCACCGATCTGAAATTACCAGGCGCCGATGGTTTGAAAGTGCTCTCGGAAATCAAGGAGATCGATCCGGATATCGCGGTTATCGTGATGACTGCCTTCGGTACAATCGAAACGGCTGTCGAGGCTATGAGAAACGGAGCCTTCGACTTCATCACCAAACCCTTCGATACCGACCGCCTTTCTCTTCTTATTAAGAGAGCCCTCGAAAACAGAAGGCTGGTGGCCGAAAATATCCTTTTGCGAGAGGAACTGGCTCAGAGCCACGGACTAACCGAGATCATCGGCAAATCAGCCAAAATCAAGGGTGCTACCGATCTGGTCCAGAAAGTCTCCCCCTCAGATACGACCGTATTGCTGCTCGGTGAATCGGGTACCGGCAAGGAACTGTTTGCCCGGGCGATTCATTTCCTGTCGACCCGTAAGGACGGCCCTTTTGTGGCCCTTAACTGCGCCGCTATTCCCCGGGAACTCTTGGAAAATGAGCTTTTCGGATCGGAAAAAGGGGCTTTCACCTCCAGCGTATCGCGAAAAATGGGTAAATTCGAGATTGCCGAAGGCGGCACGATCTTCCTGGATGAAATCGGCGATATGGATATCTCGCTGCAGGCCAAACTCTTGAGGGTTTTGCAGGAAAAGAAATTCGAAAGACTGGGAGGTACCAAGACGATCGACGTCAATGTCAGGGTTATCGCCGCCTCCAATATGGATCTGAAAGAGGCCATAAAGAAAAGAACCTTCCGCGAAGACCTGTTCTATCGCTTGTCTGTTTTTCCCATCATTATTCCGCCTCTTAGAGAGAGACGCGAAGATATCGCCGCCCTGGCCGACTACTTCATCAACCGGTTCTGTATCGAGATGAATAAAAAGGGCAAAACACTTTCCAGGGACGCTCTGGCTTTAATGGATAAATACCATTGGCCAGGCAATGTAAGAGAACTCGAAAATACCATCGAACGCGCTATAATTCTGTGCGAAGGAAAAACCATTACCCCCGAGCAAATCGCTATCCGTCTTCCCAGTTCCGCCGAGATCCGACTGCGTGAAGGCGCAGGGCTCAAAGAAGTGGCTGCTCATGCCCAGGCGGAAGCCGAGAGATCCCTGATTAAAAGAGTCCTGCTGCAGACCAGGGGAAACAAAAGAAAGACCGCTGAAATCCTGAAAATAGATTACACCACTCTTTTCGAAAAACTGAAAAAGTATGGTCTCCAGACCAAAAAGGAAGTTTCCGAGGAAATTACCGCCTATAACTGATTTTTTCTATCTTCTTTTAAAATAATAAGTTAAAATCCATAAAAAAAGTCTTGACATTTTTATTCCGTTTTGTATAATTCGTTTGACAATGGGATATGTAATGGGCTCTCTCAATTGGACAGGGGTTAAGAGAAATAATAAAATAAATTTTATCTGTAGGAGGCTTTCTGAAATGAAGAAGCTAATTTTGTTCGTAGCATTTTGCCTGTTAATGGCGGGCAGCGTTATGGCGCAGGACGATCCCGGCGCCAGGGATAGCTTGATTATCCAGAGCGTCCAGGTTCCCCTTTCCGCCGACTCATTCTTTGTGAATATGTGGGCCCTTACCGACGATTCGGTAATGTTCTACAATATTCCTCTCAGGCTGGTCACCGAAGGCTCTGGGATTACATTTGATACCCTGACTGAAGTGCTTTTCTACCCGCCCATCATCAACTGGGACGATAATTTCGCCAACTGGGTTGCCGATGAGCAGTTCCTCAGAATGATCGGTTTCGCGGATATGGGTGGAGAAGATAATCCTCCTTTGCAGACCAATCACAACAGAGTGCGCTGCTGGGTGTTGAAATTCAGAGTCGCCGACGGCGCCACTGATCAATGGGTTACTATCGATAGCACGACCGATTCCCGCTCCGGCGGTTTGATGTACGGGCTTATCGGAGGCGTTGACTGGCTTACTCCGGCTTTCGTCCCCGGCGTTATAACTTTCGGACAACCGGTGGGAATTGACGATGATGGCAATTTTGTTCCCGATGCTTTCGCTCTGGATCAGAATTACCCGAACCCATTCAACCCGCAGACTAACATCGGCTTTTCGCTCCCTGCCAGCCAGAATGTCAGCCTCGAGGTTTATAACCTCCTCGGTCAGCATGTCAAAACTCTGGCTAACGGCGTATTCCAGGCCGGAAAACACACGATGGTATGGGACGGCACCAACGACAGATACGAAAACGTTCCGTCAGGTATCTACTTCTACAGCCTGAACGCTGAGGAGTTCTCTCAGACCAACAAGATGGTGCTGATCCGCTAAACGCCTCTACATGCGATTTTCAAAGGGCAGGCTTCGGCCTGCCTTTTTTTTGCCTTCTATCAGCAATAATTGCGATTTTCCCACCGGGCCCCAAACGGTCATTTTACCTGTATCTTTTATTATAGATATGGATCTTTCAGAGACTCGAATATCGGCCGATATATTTTCTATTGACTATTATGGGAGATACGATTTATATTGAATTAAGAATCAAAGCCGCTGACACGGCTTTTTCTTGGAGGGCAATAGTGAAATAAATCACAAAAACAGCGATGCAAGCCAACCGAATTCAAAATATCGCGGCATTGAACTTTTTTTGATAAGAGAGGAGAAGCCAAATGGCTAATTTAAAACAGAAACTGGCCTCATTGATTCCCGCCTGGCGGGATGAGGTCGCCAATCTGATTAAACAGCATGGTGATTTCAAGATTTCCGATGTTTCCATTACACAGGCTTACGGCGGTATGCGTGGCGTTAAGGCTATGGTTTGCGATACGTCCGAGGTGCCTCCGGATAAGGGCCTGATTATCAGAGGTGTGCCTGTAGGTCAATTGGCCGGAAAACTCCCCGAAGAGATCTTCTATCTTCTAGTGACCGGCGAGATGCCCGATAAAGCTGCCTTGAAATCGCTGCAGAAGGATTTCGCGGATAGAGGCAAGGTTCCCGCTTATGTCTGGAAGGTGCTGGAGGCTATGCCCAAAGATTCCCATCCTATGGCTATGTTCGATACAGCCATACTGGTTATGGAGCGCGAATCGGTGTTCCGCAAGGAATATACCGAGGGAATCCAAAAAACCGACTACTGGATGCCCATACTCGAAGATTCTCTCAACCTATTGGCCAAACTCCCGGCTCTGGCCGCTGGAATCTATCGGATGAGATTCAAAAAGGGCGCC
>JAHEDG010000016.1:0-41261 GCA_024641335.1 Candidatus Zixiibacteriota bacterium | reverse complement strand
TCAAGGATAAAACCGGCGGCTTCGCCGATCTCATGAGGCTTTATATGGTCCTCCATTCGGATCATGAAGGTGGTAATGTCTCCGCTCACGCCTGCCACTGCGTCGCCTCGGCCCTCTCAGACCCTTATTACGCCGTCTCAGCCGGTCTCAACGGGCTGGCCGGTCCTTTGCACGGATTGGCCAACCAGGAATGCCTCGGATGGGTCCTGATGGTCTATGAGAAGTTCAAAGGTGTGCCCACCGACGAGCAGCTTCGCAAATTCGCCTGGGATACCCTCGAATCCGGCAAGGTCATACCCGGTTACGGTCATGCCGTTCTGCGTATTACCGATCCGCGGTTTGACGCTTTCAGGGCTTTCGGCAATAAGGTCATGGCCGATGACCCCATTTTCCAGATCGTCGATAAGGTCTTCCGAATAGTCCCTGACGTGCTCAAGGAACAAGGCAAGGCCAAGGATCCCTGGCCCAATGTCGACGCCGGCAGCGGCGCGCTTTTATATCATTACGGCTTGAAGGAGTTCTCATATTACACCGTGTTATTCTCGGTTTCCCGCGCTATGGGTATGTGCTCGCAGATGATCGTCAACAGGGCTTTGGGAATTCCGATAGAACGGCCGAAATCCGTAACCACCAAATGGATCGCCAAACAGATACCTTCGGCTTGATTCCAGACACATTTTGATACTTCCTTAAGGCCGATGACTCGATCATCGGCCTTTTTTTTAATGAACAATAGCCCGGGAGCTCTGAGCTCCCGACACCTTTTCGTATTTCCGCGATCATCCGAGCCTTCGAGAAACTGCTCCTTCAACCGGGCTTTCTATTCATCTGCCAACAAATAAAATTGACATTTCCCAGAACAAATCCTAAGATTTGATTGTTAAGTTGGTTGGACTGTCGATCCGTCAGGCGGAATATGGCCGCTCCGGATTTCGTCCGCAATGGTCGTTGGGGAGGATTATCGAGCTCATTGCTACAATTTTGTTGCCGCAAAACCCATAAGCCTGCTTATAAATGGCTGATATCTATTGGCTTGAAAGCCTCTTTGACGATTCTTGCCCTGACCGGCGCGGCTTGGTCGGTCGATTTGGTTTCGTTCGAGAGAACCCGTATCGCTGAGGTCGGCCGGATGATGAATATCGTCGTCTTTGCCAAACTGGATGATAGAGCGATCGGCCTTCTAAAGGGCGAGACCTTTCCCAAGCTGGCGAAACATGACCAGACCGCTGTTCTCCTCGAAAAATCAGCCGATATCGATCTCCTCTGGGTGACCGGCAGGGATAACCATAACTCCGATATCCCCGGTCTTCTCCTCGAAACCGAGAATTTCCGGCTGCTCGAGCTTGCCCCGAAAGAAGCGATGGAATTAATGCGGCTGGGCGTAACTCTCTCCAAATGCCATAAGATAGACCTCCCCGTCGATCCGCCATTTTATATCCCGGCCAAATTCCCCCCGGTATCCTCTCTGACTGCCGACATCGATTCTCTCGTCGCCCTGGTTTCGGTCGATTCTATCCAGTCCTATATTCAATGGCTGCAGGATTCTCAAACCAGATACACCTGCACCGATTCGTTCTGGGTCTCCGGGCAATGGATAGCGGATAAATTCGCGGCCTGGGGTTACGGGTTGATCTTCAAGGAGTTCCCCACGTTGTTCGGATGTGATTCCCGAAACGTAATCGCCACCAAAAACGGCGACCTATACCCCGATAGATTTATAATCGTAGGCGGGCACTATGACGCCGTGGTCTATGACGGCGGTGATCCCGCGATCTACGCTCCCGGGGCCGACGATAACGCGTCCGGAACGGCTATGGCAATGGAGATCGCCCGTGTTCTGGCAGGAACGCAAACCAAGCTGTCTGTCCGCTTTATAGCCTTCGGCGCCGAGGAGCAGGGGATGCTGGGAAGCTGGTACTATGTCAATGACGCCCTTTATCGGGATGAAAATATCGAGTATATGGTCAATGCCGACATGATCGGCAACCTGGCCGACAATTATTTGAATTTCGCCCTTAGATGCAATCAGGGAGGCCAGGGTTACGGACAGGTTCTGTCCGATCTTGCGCAGGAATATACTACCCTGATCCCGGAAATGGAGATCGGCGAATTTTACGGTTCCGATCAGTACCCGTTCGACCAGTCCGGTTTCAGAACCATTTATTCCGAGGAGGGTGATTTCTCGCCCAATTGGCATTATCAATCCGATATTATAGACAATATCGATATCCCTTACGCCGCTGATATTATCAGGGCCAATCTCGCGGCTCTGCTGGTGGCCCTGGAATCTCCGGTCTCCATCAGCGGAATGACCGCCTACAACAGGGGAGACGGTCATACAGTCATCCTCGAATGGGAGCCCTCTTCCGATTTCGACGTTATCGGCTACGAAGTCTATTTCGGCATGTCCGAGGACGACATAGCCGTTTATGATACCGCTTTCGCGCCTGCCGATACCGTATTTAATTTGGAGGAAAACAGCCTCTATTATTTCGGGGTAGCGGCTTACACCGCCAATGGCGCCCGCGGACCGATTGATAATTTCGCCAGCATTATCCCCAGGAGTATCCCGACCCGCGCCGATACGCTCTATGTTACCCCGCAGACTGGACGATTGCTGATCAACTGGGCCGCTGTTCCCGATCTCGATTTTTCCCATTACCAGCTCTATAGACGAATAGGCTCCAGCGGAGATTTTATCGCTTATCGCCAAATTCAAACTACGCAGTTTATCGATAATAATCTGAGGTCGAATACCAGATATTATTACTACGTCACCCTGGTCGATTCGACCGGACTGGAAAGCGAGCCGTCAGCGATAGATTATTCCAAAGTGATCAGCTTGGATACCGGTATTCTCCTGGTCGATGAAACCAGAGATTATAGCGGAGGGCCGGGCAGACCTACCGATGCGGAGCAGGACTCATTTTACGCCGAGATCTCAAACGGTTACCGGGTCACTTTCCACGATATCGCCTCGGACGGAGCTATTTCTATTCGCGATATCGGTCCGTATTCAACCATAGTCTGGCTCGATGATGACCCTCTGAATCAATACCTGGCCGATATGGATGATGTTCTGGGCTGGTATCTCGATTTAGGGGGCAATCTCCTTTATGCCGGATGGAGAGCCTTTGCGGACTACAACCAGGGCAGACCGTTGGAATTCGATTATGATGAGTTTCCCAATCGATATCTCGATATTATCGAAGTCAACTGCACCATCGACCCCGATTTCTCGGCGGCAATCGGTTCGGGGGGATGGCCCGATATGCAGGTTCAGCCCGAAAAGGTCCTGCGGCAATGGAACGGCCTGCTGATCGGAATCGATGTCATGACTCTCGAAGACAGAGCCCAACCGATCTATAGCTATCAATCGGCTTCCGGGGATACGGCTTTCCAGGGCAGGCCGGTAGGTATTACAATGCAGACAGAGGGCTATTCCATCGTATATCTGACATTTCCTCTCTTCGTCATGCCGGCTTTTTCAGCCGGAGAGCTGTTTGCCTCGGCTATGAATCTTTTCGGCGAACAGAGAACCGCGATCGATGAATACGGGGGAGAAGAGCTATCTCCCATAGCCTTCCTGTCGCAAAATTACCCCAATCCTTTCAATGCCGAAACAAAAATCAGGTATCGGCTGACAATGTCTGCCGCGATCCGACTGGCCGTGTATAATATCCTCGGACAGGAGATCGCCGTGCTGGCCGCCGGAGAGTTTAATCCCGGCATATATTCCGTTTCATGGACCGGCCCGGATCTGCCGTCAGGCGTATATTTCTACCGCCTGACTATCGGAGAAGAATCGATTTCTCGACGGATGATCCTGCTCAGATAGTATTTTAAGTTGATTTTTCACCTGTTATCGAATAGATTGCTCCCTATGAAAAACGTTGTGATTCTCCTCACGATCCTCCTAACCGCCCGCCCGGCCTCCTCCCTGGACCGGGAAAAGACGCTTGAAAGCTATGTCCCCACCGAGGGTTTCTATGTCCATTTCGGAGCCTCCAACGGCCCCGATTACGCCGAGTTCTTCGATTATGTCAATAATCATTACGGAGATATGTATCTGAATACGGATGAAAAAATCGACCGTTTCAAAAGCGGTTTTACCGGCGGTTTCGGATATCTTTTGCGTCTCTATCCCAATTTTATGTTGGATGTCGGTCTTTCTATTTACAATTTGAAATCCAAAGGGGAGATTATCAACCGCAATCCCGGAGTGCCGGATCTGGGAATCGCCCATGATCTGGAATACCAAGTTGGTATTTTCTCAGCTACCATTCCGGTTCTTCTCGATTTTGCCCCTCAACAGCCGGTCGTTCCTTATGCGGGTATCGGCATCTCCATTTTCTCCATGAGACTCGATGATTACCGGGACGACGGCCGAATTCAGGAAAGATACCGGGAAACCGGTACCGCTGTCGGAGGACATTTCGAAACGGGGGCCTTCATCAAAATCTCCAAAAATATCTGGCTCGATTTCAGAGGACGATGGCACAGCGGATCAGGCAATTTAAGAGCCCTCGAACCGATCGGCGATCTCGGCAAATTCAAGGTTAATCAGGATGTTTCTCAATTTAGCGCGGGGATAGCTTATTTTTTCCGTTAACTATCGAGTTTATATTTCGTTGCTTCTGGTCCTTTTAACGCTGAACTGCCTGCCGGCCCCTCAGGACGGCGCCAGGCTGCCGGCGCCCCGAAACCTGGAAGTCGTTACTGTCAGTCATGGCGCGATCATCACATGGACTGTTAACAGAGAAAAGGGGCGTCCTATCGCCGGATATAATATCTATCTATCGGAATTCCCTCTGGAAAGCAAGTTCCCCCGGTGGCATAAGGACCATCCCCAACCGTATAACCATACTCCTTTTCCCGGCGATACCGACGGTGATATAACCCGAGAATCATTCGAAATCTCCGGACAGGAAAACGGCAGAGCATATTATGTATCCGTCCGTACGGTCGGATTGGGAGGCGTGGAATCTAAACCCTCTGCCGAGATTGCTTTCACTCCCATTGCTAAAGGACGTTTTACTATTTCCGAGAACCACAGCTCCGATAATGGCGGCTTTTGTTTCGATCTGGAAATCTCCATTCCCTCCCGAGATCCCCGATGCGATATTTATCTCTATTCCAAAGGAAATACCGTCGGGCTATCCTCACCTGACAGACTGGGTGGCGGCCTCAGAAAAACCGGTTTCTTGAAAAAAGGCGATAAGTCCGGCAAATACGAGAATACCATTACAGTCGGCAGGGGAGATCGAATTTCCGTTAAAACCAAAACCGGACTGGCCGAATTGACTGTTAAGAAGATCAATTCCGGCAACTCGGGAACTTCGGCGCTGATAGATTATGTTTTTTACGAGAATAAACCGCCGGAGTAGGGAATATTCTTGACCCCTCGGTGAAACAAGGCTATATTCTCGCCGATAAAAAACTGAAGAGAAAGCCACCCTAGCTCAGTTGGTAGAGCAACGGACTGAAAATCCGTGTGTCCCCAGTTCGATTCTGGGGGGTGGCATTTTTTATTGCTAACTCTCTCCTTCCCATGAAATTAAATTCCGATTCACTTAAAGACCATATGGCAGCTGTTTGAGGAAACTTTAGGCTTTATATCAAGGTTATCGCCTTATAAAGCGGATAGAAACAATGTTGGAAATAACCAATAGGCAATAACCTAAATCAGGAAGGAAAAATATGCTGAGGGAATTCAAAGAATTCGCCATGCGTGGTAACGTTTTGGATATGGCCGTCGGTATTATTATCGGTGCGGCTTTCGGAACCATCGTGAAATCCCTGGTTGCGGACGTCATAATGCCACCGATCGGTCTGCTTCTCGGTAATGTCGATTTCTCGAATCTATTCATCGTTTTGAAATCAGGAGCGGAAGCCGGCCCCTACGCGACTATTGCCGCCGCTAACGCCGCCGGGGCCGTGACTCTCAATTATGGCCTTTTCATAAACACTATTATCAATTTCCTGATAGTCGCCTTCGCCATATTTATGCTTATCAACAATATGAGCAGGCTGAAGAAAAAAGAAGCGGCCGTACCCTCTGCCCCGACAACCAAAGATTGCCTCTATTGTTATACCGCGGTGCCGATTAAAGCTGTCCGCTGCCCGCATTGCACTTCCGAACTTAAATCCGCCTGATCGAATAATTGCTTTCGGGATTCAATAGGGCCGCGGGAATGCGGCCCTTTTTCTTATGCCGGATCTCCCAATGAAACTATCTATACTCGACGAAAAAACTGCCTGGGGTTCTATTCCGCCTGCAGATATATTTTACGGATTGACATAATCGCCTGGATTAACTACCATTAATGGGAGTGAAATTGCCAAACGGAGGTATTATGAAGACAATTGCCAATTCAACGATCTCATTGTCGTCTGGAACGTCGGAAATCGCTCGACAGGGCTCTATTTTTATCATATAAGAACTTCGCGCCACTCCATGGCCGCAAAGATGCTGTTGTTAAAGCAGGCCTTTGAAATTTTCGATTAAGGAGGAAAAAATGGGAGATAAAGGCAAAAAGGATAAAGGCAAAAAAGAGCAGCAGAAACAGGCCAAACATAGCTTAATGGAAAAACGCGTTCTGAAAAAAGAAAAAAAGAACAAACAAAGCCCGATTTAAAATAGACTAAATTGCCGATAGCCAGTGGGAAGTCTGACGGCTTCCCCTCCTTTTTTTGATTTGATATTAAGAATTATATTGATTATTTTTGATAACTCTATAATTTGCCCTGGAGATACTATTTTGAAAACGTGTTTTGGGCGGAGGAGTTTATGAAAATCGAACGTGGAATACTCTTAATCATCGCTTGCGTCATCTTCAGCAGCCATCCCATATTCGCGCGCCCTACTTACACCGGTTATTCCAGCGCGCCAGGATGCCGGGGCACATGCGCCAACACATGTCATGGAGGCTCCGGAGGGACTATTCAAGTATCCGGATTCCCATCCGAATATAATCCGGGCGAAACCTACACCATTACAGTTTCTCATAACGGCGGCAGTTCCATCAAGCAGTTTAACGGCAGCTGCAGAATCGGTAACGGTTCGAGCAATGCCGGCCTGATAACAGCCGGAACCAATACCGCGACCTATAACCTCTCCATGGAAACCAACGGCGTTCATTTGAGTACTACCGACCGTGATAACTGTACTTTTTTCTGGACCGCCCCGGTAAGCGGAACGGGCGAAGTGAGATTATATATCGCCGGACACCAGGGAAACTACAGCGGGCAAAACACCAGAATCGTTCTTGCCTCTAATGAGCAGATGACCGATATTGATGACGACAACTCTAACATGCCGTCGCGTTATGCCCTTCTGGGGAATTATCCTAATCCCTTCAACGGTTCCACAGTCATTAGGTACGTTTTGCCCGTATCCTCAAACGTAAAGATCGAGGTTTTCGATATCCTTGGCTCCTTCGTAGAAACTCTGAGCGACGAAAATCAGCCAGCCGGTTATCATCAGGTTATCTGGAGTGCCCGAAATCTACCGTCGGGCGCATATTTCTATAGGATTCAAGCCGGTGATTTCGTTGACTCCAGAGAAATGCTGTTTTTGAAATAGCGTATACGGACTTCATTCTCGTTTATAATTTGTTGAAATTCAAACGTTTGTGGCGATGTCCCCGTTTGGTGCAGGGCGTCGATGTAAATAATACTTGCCTTTTACTTTGAATGGCGTATTTTACATATACTAATCGATCTCGGTGATTGCGGAGTGAACCCTGTTTCAGGGTGAATAATTGAAATTTCGGCTATTTTAGGGAATTGATAATCGTCCTAAACTGTTAATGTAATAGAAAGATGACAATTCTTAACTTTTAGTGCAAGGAGATGATAATCAAAAAAAACGCCATTTAGCCGGATTAAATCGAGGGCGATAGAGAAGAGTTGCAGCTTCGCCATGCCGGGAACTGGTCAGATTGAGTTCGTTTGCGGCCTGGCATTCAAAACAACCTTTAAAAAAGGATGGTAATCATGAGATCAAATGCTATTGGAAGGTTAATCGCGATTCTATCGGTAATGGCCATAATTGTCGCGGGAATCTCCGCGAACGTCCTGGCCGACAATGAAAATTCCATCAGAAACTGTGAAGAGCAGGGACTGGAATTTAACAATGCCGGACAGGCCTCTGATATTCTGATATCCCCCGGAGATAAAACCCCCTCCACCAGCAGCATACTGGAAGAGAGAGTCCTGCTGATCCCCAACTCCACCGATGATAGCGTCGGCATGTACGATCCGGTTGACGGTACCTTCCTGGGGTTCTTTATTACTTATTACGCTGGTTTCGGCACTCCCATTTGCGCTATTAAGGGCCCTGACGGCAATATCTATGTTTCCGATCAAACCGCGGACGCCGTATTCGTTTTCGATACCACCGGTACATATATATCGACCTATGCCGACGCCAGCGACGGTCTGAATAACATCAGGGGAATCGATTTCAGAGGAGACCGCCTCTATGTAACCAGCGGCGACGATTATGTCGCTGAATTCAGCGGTCCTCATAATCGCGTAGGCGATTTTATCAACGACGGCAGCGATTCTTTCGATATCTATTTCCTCGATGACGGCCGAGCTCTTCTGGCCGATATTCAAGGCTCCAGCGATAATGTCAGGCTTTACAATGTCGACGGCACATTCTCCGGAGTAGTTATTAACGTCGATTTCCCCGAACAGATCCAAATGGACCTGGAAGAGCCGGGAGCCTTCCTGAACGCCTCTTTCAGCGACAATCAGATCACTGATTTCGATCTGGACGGTACCATTCATGAAACCACCCCTTTAACTTACGGTCGCGGCGTTTACAGATTGGAAAACGGAAATTTGCTGGCAACCAATTCCACTGGTGTTTTTGAGATCGATCCGGGCTCCGGATCCATCATTGAACAGCAGTCCTCCGGTTCCGCCCGCTTTATAGAACTCTATGTTTCCGGCGAGCAGGTCGGAATCGATGAAGACTCCCCCGAAACTCCCAACCGGCACGCTTTGTCTAACAGCTACCCCAATCCGTTCAACGCGGTTACTTCCATCCAGTACGATCTGCCGAGGGCTTGCGGCGTGACTATCGATATCTATGACCTCCTGGGCAACAAAGTAGAGAGGCTTCTTGAAGCCGAGCAGAATGCCGGGCATCATCAGGTAGCCTGGAACGCCGGAATGCTTCCTACCGGAGTCTATTTCTACAAAATCCGGGCTGGGAACATTGTCGAAACTAACAAGATGCTTCTACTGAAATAAATCTGATCCGCCAGAGGCGCCGGGACCTGATTCCCGGCGCCGAGGCTTTTCCCTGGATTCTTCTCCTCGCGGTGGTAACCAAACAAGCGTTTCTGAAACAACAGTATCTGCCCAAAACTCCGATATTTCTTGACAACTGCGCCTGAAATATTAGCTTGTGATTATGAAATTTATCCGTGAAAATAAGGGAGTTTACAACCGCATGGTCCGCCAAATTCTCTGGCGAATATACCTGAACGGCCAACTCTAATAGTCCATTTTATAAATTTCCCTTTGGTTCCGATAAACGTTATATAGATTTTTGAAAACAAGGAGATAAATATGGCTGACATGGCGATAAAGGATACGAAAATGATAGGATTTACGAACTTCCCGGATGCCGATATACTCGACTCGATGGGACAATTTGGCGCTAAACATTACGAGCGATTGAATCTGGTCGTACGAAAAACAGAGGGTGCCTGGCTCTATGATATGGCCGGCAATAAATATCTCGATTGCCTGGCAGCATACTCTGCCGCCAATCAGGGACATCATCACCCCAAGATAGTCAAAGCGGTCGTCGATGCTTTAAACGGCGGTTACGGGTCGGTTATATCCAATGTGCTTTTCACCGATTCCCTGGGATTGTTCGTTAAAAAACTCTCCTCTCTTGTACCCCAATTGGGGAAGAGATTCGGCGATAATGGAAATAAATCGCTGCTCAAAAACGGTGGCGTGGAATCGGTCGAAACAGCTATCAAAATGATGCGCTACTACGGTTGGAAATCCAAGGGGATCGAGGATGGCAAACAGGAGATTATCGTCTTCAATAACAACTTCCACGGACGAATGATCACGGTGGTCTCGTTTTCGTCAGCGAAAAAATACAAGGAAGGTTTCGGACCGCTTACACCAGGATTCGTCTCGGTCGAGTACGGCGATGTCGATGCCGTGAAAAAAGCGATAAACAAAAATACCTGCGGTATTCTGGTCGAACCTATGCAGGGCGAAGGCGGTATGTACATTCCGCCCGACGGTTTCCTGCGGGGTCTGAGAGATCTCTCCGATAAGCATGACCTGTTCCTCACTTTCGACGAGATACAGGTCGGCCTGGGACGAACCGGCAAAATTTTCTGTTTCCAGCATGAAAATGTTATCCCCGACGGTTTGATTCTGGGTAAAGCCATCTCCGGAGGCTTGATTCCTCTATCCGCCTTCGTTACCAACGGCAAGATGATGGATCTGGCCTTTAAGCCCGGTTCTGACGGTTCCACCTATGGCGGATATCCGCTGGCCTGCGTAGCCGGCCATGCCGCTCTCGATGTCCTGATAGACGAAAAATTGCCGGAAAAAGCCATGGAAAAAGGGAAAATCCTCAAAACCAAAATCGAGGAAATCGCCGCCCGTTCGAGCCACGTAAAAGAGGTCAGAGGCAAAGGGCTTTTCATTGGTATCGAAGTCAACAACGGCGACGCGATGAAATATTGCCGCATGCTCCTCGAACTCGGCGTCCTGGCCAACGACAGCCACGGACATACCATCAGAATATCCCCGCCGCTCATCATTAATGACCAGGAAATCGAATATCTGATCGAAAGGCTGGAAAAAGTACTGATAGATTGACAGCTTCGGCTGCGGCTTGAATATCATAGGGCGCTCCTTATATTTACAGGAGTGCCCGTTTCTATGCCTATTTGGAAAAATAAAACCCGTCGGATCGACCTGTTCCCCCAATGAATTCCGTTTTTCGATTATAAATACTTTGTGAAAAAATTCTCTTGACAAATGGTTAAGTCTATCCATTATTCCCTTTGTGGGAATGAAATAAATTAAAGACGGAAACCGGAAATGACGATAATTGCTAATAGGAAATGTGAAATCATTCACAAAGAGAATTGCGCCTTCGAGCGCTTTTCCTGAAAGGCGGTGGTTCGACGATGGGACTTGACCGCAGAGATTTCTTCAAGATTGTTACAGCGGGTTCTGCCTCTATGCTTGCCGGCGAGGTCAAAGCCGGCGCGAATGGAGGAAACCATCGATTTTCGGATAATTTCGGAGTGTTGGTGGATACCGCTATCTGCATCGGGTGCCGCAAGTGCGAATGGGGCTGCGAACAGGCCAACAGCCTTGCTTTTCGAGATAAGAGCGAATACGAGGATAAATCGGTTTTCGAAAATCAACGAAGACCCGTACCGGATAAATATACCGTTGTTAATACGTTCGAAAAACCTCTTGATCCAGCCAATCCATATTACCTCAAAGTCCAGTGCATGCACTGCAATCACCCGGCTTGTGTCTCCGCCTGTATAGTCGGGGCGCTGGAAAAAAAAACCGAAGGACCGGTTACTTATGATCCCTGGAAATGCATGGGTTGCCGCTATTGCATGGTAGCCTGTCCGTTCCAGGTGCCCGCTTATGAGTACGCCGAGCCCCTTACCCCACAGGTCCGTAAATGCGGATTCTGCTACGACAAGCTGAAAGACGGCAAAAAACCGGGTTGCGTCGAAGCCTGTCCCAACGAGGCTCTGACATTCGGAAAACGTGGAGACCTTCTCGAACTTGCCCATAACCGGATCATTCAAAATCCTGAAAAATATGTCAGCCATGTTTACGGCGAATATGAAGCTGGAGGGACAAGCTGGATGTATCTCGCCGGAGTCGAATTCGAAAAAACAGAACTTCCTGTTATAGGATCCGAGCCGATACCGGAAATTACGGAAAGTATTCAGCATGGCATTTTTAAAGCCTTTGTGCCGCCTCTGGCCCTCTATGGTCTTCTGGCGCTGGCCATGCATACCTTCCGCGAAAAACAGGCCGAAAAGGGGGACAATCATGAATAACCATCAAATCCCCGCGCCGGTGAAAGCTGTTTACTTTACCAGAGGTGCCAGGATCCTGGCTCTCATTGCCGGTATTGGAATGCTGGCCTATTTTTACCGAATGATCGTCGGCCTGACCATTGCCAATATCAACGATCAATATCCCTGGGGTATCTGGATTGCTATTGACGTCGCTACCGGAGTTGCCCTGGCGGCCGGTGGGTTCACCACAGCCGCGCTTGCTCATATTTTCCATCGAGAAAGATACCATAGCTTGGTGCGGCCCGCCCTTCTGACCGCCATGCTGGGATATACCTTCGTGGTCATAGGACTGCTTGCTGATCTCGGACGTTATTACAACGTATGGCATCCTGTTCTGCCGTCGATGTGGCAGGGAAACTCGGTGCTGTTCGAAGTCGGCATGTGCGTCACCATCTACCTGACCGTTCTATATATAGAGTTCCTCCCGATCGTGGTAGAGAGGTTCAAAGGAAAAGTCGATCTGCCTAAGCCGCTCGCCGGTCTGAATAAGATCATCGAGTTATCGCTTTCCATCGCTGACGCCACGCTGAATAAGCTCATCTCTGTTTTTATTATCGCCGGTGTGGTCCTGTCATTCCTGCATCAATCATCCCTGGGCACTCTGATGATCATCGCCCCGACAAAAATGCATCCGCTCTGGTACAGCGCGGTTTCTCCGCTTTTCTTTTTGCTTTCGGCCATAGCCGTCGGATTCCCAATGGTCATCTTCGAATCCCTTCTGGCTTCCAGGTCATTCAAACTGAAGCCCGAGATCGATATACTGTCCTCATTGGCCAAAATGATCCCCTTCTTCCTCGGAATCTATTTGGGAGCCAAATTCATCGATCTGACCTTGAGAGGAGCCTGGCCGTATTTGCTGGATGGTTCCGTCGAGTCGTTTGTTTTCCTGATCGAGCTGGGTCTGGGCGCGGTTCTGCCGATAATATTGCTCCTTAACGACCGGATCAGAAATTCGTTCGGCGGATTGCTCGCCGCTTCCGCCCTGGTGATTTTCGGCGTGGCCATGAACAGAATTAACGTGTTCCTGGTCGCTTATAATCCTCTCTATGCCGAGAAACCATATCTGCCGTCGATCTATGAAATTGCCGTGACCATCGGCCTGATCGCCCTATTGATACTCGTATACAGAGCGATCGTTATGATATTTCCGGTAATATCCGTACCCCCATCTGACGGATCGAACCTGGTCGATCGAACCGAGGGTAGTCTGGTCGAGGTGCGAAGATGAAGATAATATCCAAAAACCCTGCGATCGTCGGACTCTTTCTGCCTTTGATTTTGGCCGTCGGTTTTGTATCGGGGGTTTCCCGCTTGTCCGCTGATGAAGCGAAAAAAACAACATTAGATTGCGGCGAATGTCACACCTGCGAAAATCCTTCCGCGGAAAACTTGTGTCTTAAGCCGTGCCCAAGTCTGTTCATGCTTCAGGAACATGCCAAACATACCGTTACAGAAGCCCCTGATTCTATGCTGCTGAAAATTCTGGTCAACGAATACGGGCCGGTGCGCTTCAATCATAAGCTCCATGCCAGGATGTCGGATATGGATAAAGGCTGCGCTGAATGCCATCATTACAGCCCGGAAGGACGGATTCCTCCATGCGGCGAATGTCATGGGGGAGAGGCCAATCCCGCCAACCTTCGCCAGCCCAGCTTGAAAGGAGCTTATCATCGGCAATGCCTGTCATGCCACCGCGAATGGAGTCATAGCACGGCCTGTGCCGTATGCCATATTCCGCTCGGAGCAGAATCGCTTACCGGAAACGTCAAAGACCCAACCGACATTATCGGTATACCGCACCCGCTGATTACCGAGCCTGTTAAGAGAGTTTACTATACCCCGTATGATCGCGGCCCGATGGTTACTTTTTACCATAAGGAACATATTGATCTGTTCGGGCTTCGTTGTGTCGATTGCCATCAAAAGGAAAACTGCGTTTTCTGTCACGATCTTCAAAAACCGGCCAGACTGAAGAAAAGCCAGGAAGAGGTCCACGCTATTTGCTCCGGTTGCCATGGTACCCACAAATGTTCGAAATGCCATGATAAAAAAGAGAAACCAGCCTTTTCTCATGCCGATACCGGCTGGCCTCTCAGCCGATTTCACCGCGGCGCAGATTGCCGGGCCTGCCATCCTACAGGAAAGCGAATCTCAAAGCTGAACAAAGAATGTATCGGCTGTCATGCCGGCTGGAACCAGGAAACCTTCGCCCATGCGGTTGTCGGCTTGCAGCTTGACGAGATTCATATAGAGATCGAATGCGCCGATTGCCATGTCGACCGAAAATTCGAGAACAAACCGGTCTGCTCCGGCTGCCATGACGACGGACGTGATCCTCGGAAAAATCCGCCGGGTAAAAAGATCTAACCGCCATTCAATATCCCCGGATAGATTTAACCGAGCGTCCTTTTTCCCGCGTTTATTTTCCTGCCTATAGCAAAGAAATAGCTCATCTGACGAAATTTCGCTTTAATTTCGGACCGTTAAGGCATTAAATTGAATCTATGGATGAAAAAACCGAAAAAGGAATCGATTTCATCAGAGATTTCATTCCCAAAGTCAGCCGAACATTCGCTCTTACCATCGGTTTCTTGCCAAAATCGTTGAAAAACTCCGTTTACTGTTCATACCTCTTGTGCCGGGTTGCCGATACGCTGGAAGATTCTCCATATATTGGCTCCGATGAGAAGAAAATTCGTCTTCTGCATCTCAATGTTCTTTTGAAAGAAGCTGCGCGGGGCATTTCTTTAAGACCGGATCAGATATCCGCCCTGTACGATTCGGTGGATCCCGAGATGGGGGATGATCACCGCCTTCTCGCCGAATCCGCGGAACTTTTCGAGATCCTCGAATCGCTGCCGGCAGATCATAAGAAGATCATCTATTTCTGGGCCGCTGAAATGGCCGGAGGAATGGCTAAATACTCGCAGCTAAAGCCGGCCGTTGACGGTTCCCCCGCGGTTCTTACCGATATTCAGGATTGGGATAAATACTGCTACTATGTCGCCGGAACAGTCGGCCATATGATGACAGAGCTGTTTATAAACAACTTCAAAATGGATGATTCCAGGTCCGAAAAGATTAAAGAACTGAGCAACTCTTTCGGGTTGGCTCTGCAGAAAGTCAATCTTATAAAGGATACTCCCGAAGATCGCGATCGGGGATTCTGCTTCCTGCCGCTGAATATCATCACCAAACATCGCCTGACGCCATTATCTCTGGCGGATAGCTCCAACAGCCCCGACATTACCGAATTCGTAAATCACCTGGTCGATCTGACAATAGGACATCTTGATGATGCTATCGAGTATACGACTCTTATTCCCCGGCGTTATAGGGGGGTCAGGATGTTTCTCGCGGTTCCTGTTTTACTTGCTGTGGAGACTCTGGCTCTCATCAATAAAAATCCTGTCGTGACCATGACAGGTCCGCCGGTGAAGTTGAATAGACAAAACGTAACCCGGCTGGTTAACTTCGCTTCTATGATCATATTATCGAACAGCGCTCTGCTCGGTTACTACAAGCGGCTTAGACTCAAAACCGGTACTACTGTACAGATGAAGGTTTTATAAATGACTCGCTTTGATAGTTTTGTGGCCATAGACCTGGAGACCACGGGCCTTGATCCGGCTAAATGCGAGATAATCGAGCTCGGAGCAGTCAGGTATGAATCCGGCAGGAAAATCGAGACCTTTTCCCAGCTGGTCAAGCCGGCCGATAGTATTCCGAGTGAAATTACCAGGCTTACCGGTATCAGCGATCAGATGGTTCGTTCCGCTCCGGGCATAAGTTCCGTATTCGAGAATTTCGAAAAATTTATCGATTCGTCGCCATGGATCATCGGCCATAATATTCCGTTCGACCTTTCCTTTCTGAAAGTTCACCAGGATAAAAAAAGGGTTCTGGCGTTGGAGGGACGGGCAATGGATACCGCTGTTTTGGCCAGAATATTATTTCCTCGTCTGCAGCGCTACAGCCTGAATTCTCTGGTGGAGCTTTTCTCTATAAAAAGAGAAACCGCGCACAGAGCCTTGAGCGATTCTTTGGCTACGGCCGAGATCTATCTTTTGCTGATTCGCCGGTTGTCATCGCTGCCGGTTTCTAACAGAGAAATCGTCGGCCGGGTATTATTTGGCGCCGATAAAATCGATCTTTACCGCCAATCGCTCGAGGATATCGAAGTGGTTCAAACGACGGCTTTCGCCATATCAGGGGCCGTCCTGGGCGACGGAGATAACGCCGAACCGCTCGACGAGTATCCCGATAACGTGATCGGTGAGTATCCCGACGATCGATATGGAGATTATATTTTTCTGGATACGGCCGCCGTTGAAAATCATTTTCTTCCGGGAGGTTTGTTATCGAAGGCGATTCCCGGTTATGAATTCCGTCCTCAACAGGCCGAGATGGCTGTCAATGCGGCCGAGGCTTTCAATCGATCGGAGATATTGCTGGTTGAGGCTCCTACCGGGGTGGGGAAATCGTTGGGTTATCTGCTGCCGGCGAGTTGGTGGGCGTCGCTGAATAAAGAACAGGTTATTATCTCCACCCAGACCAAAAACCTCCAATCGCAGCTTTTCTACAAAGATATCCCCCAGATTCAAAAAGCCGTCGGATATTCGTTCAGGACAGTATTGTTGAAGGGGAGAGGGAACTATATCTGCCTTTATAAATTCCATGAAATACTGGCGGAAGCCGAAACAACATTCGGAAAGCGGGACCGCGAAGCTCTAGGCGCTCTCCTGATCTGGATCGAGAATACTCGAACCGGCGATATAGCCGAATGCCACGGTTTTTCCCCGTCGGGTAATTTCTATCTTTGGAACCGTATATCATGCGAAGGGAATTTCTGCCTGGGGCCGACATGCAAGTTCGCCGAAAAATGTTTTCTTCTTAAGATAAAAAAAGAGGCACAGCGAGCCCAGGTGGTAGTCACCAATCACCATCTCACATTCGCCGATTTCGCCTCCGGCGGAGATCTTGTCAGGGAATCGGGACGTATAGTGTTTGACGAGGCCCACAACCTCGAAAAGGTAGCGGCCTCATATCTCGGGGGCAGACTGGATAAGAGGACGCTCGATAGTCTTCTTTCCTCCATGTTCGCTTCCCGGCCGACTCAATCCGGCTTCCTCATCAGTTTGAAGCATGCCATTTTGATGAAGGATCCCGACGATGATATCGTTACCTATATAGAGAGTGTGATAGATTCGGTCATATCGGCCTCGGCGGCCTCGGATTTATTTTTCGGCAAGCTCTCCAAAACTCAGTTGATAAGAGGTGGAAACGAAAATTCACGGGAGATTTCCTACGGGCCGTCGGATAATCCCTGTGAGATTCCCGAGCGCGACGAGTTTATTCTGGCGCTGAAGAATCTGTATGAAAGACTTACTCGACTAATAGATGAGATCAGGGAAACCGAATCGATCGCCAAAAAAAGGGACGCGGTTATCAGGCTCGAATCGTTTGGATCGGATCTCTCCGGAATTACTCTATTGGCCTCGGATCTCTTGAATGCCTCCGATCAGGAGTTCGTCTACTGGATAGAACGGCCCTCATCCGAACGTTACTCGCCGAAACTGCTTTCGGCTCCTCTCGAGGTCGGCAAACTGCTGGATGAGAAATTTTACGATTATCTGAAAACGGGAATTTTTACTTCTGCCACGTTGGCGGTGGACCGCAAATTCGAATTTATCAAGTCGCGGCTGGGATTGGATCTCGGGCATAATGAAAGAACATTGACTGTGAGTCTCGATTCTCCTTTCGATATCGATTCGGCCGTGGCGGTAGTCTCAGCCGGGTATCTGCCGTCACCGAAAACCCCCGAATTCGAACAGGCCGCGATTGAATCGCTGAAAGATATTATTACGGCCGGGGCGCTAAAAACCATGGTGCTTTTCACCTCGCATAATTCTCTGAAATCGGCCGCGGAGATATGCGCGGAAACCTTCAAATCGGCTGGAATCACCCTTTTTGCCCAGGATGGCTCTTACAATTCCGAGAAAATACTAAAGAGGTTCAAGTTATCTAAAAGGGCGGTTCTTTTTGGAACGGATAGTTTTTGGGAGGGTGTTGACCTTCCCGGCGACTTCCTGCAACTTCTGATATTGCACAAGCTTCCGTTTACAGTCCCGGATCGCCCCTGGTTCAAAGCCAATTTAAAAAAAATCGAGGAGGATGGCGCAAGTTCTTTCGCGCGGTTGTCTTTGCCCGATGCCGTCGTTAAATTCCGTCAGGGTTTCGGTCGATTGATTCGCGGCTCTCTTGACCGCGGCTGTGTCGTCGTCCTGGACAGCAGAATCCAGAAAAACTCGTTCGGGCGAATATTTCTTAACTCAATAAACGGCAAGAAATTCCGGGCCGAATCCTCTGACGATATTGCCGAATTGATCCGGGAGTGGCTGGGCAATAACGGGCAATAGCCGATCGCCTCTTAACCGCCAATATTGTCTATAATATAATTAAAACCTGATTGCCGAATATACCTGTCATTTCGTCTTTAAATTCTCTAATTACCATCCCATAATTGCCGATTTAGTTAATATGAATAAGGCCGTAATGGCGGCCCTATTTATCGGTATGTCGTGAGCCGCAAAAATTCTTCGGCCGGGTTTCCGGCCTGGTTTGGGAAAATTGAATTTATGCAAAAACGTTCTGTTTTAGTAGTTGATGATGATTCCAGGATAACCTCCGCCCTGGGCGAATATCTTGAAAATTTCGATTATGATCTGAAAATAGCTTCCTCCGGCGAGGAGGCCATGGATAAGATCAGTGATCCTTCTATAGCCATGGTTCTGCTCGATATTAATCTTCCCGATGTTTCCGGCTTTGATGTTCTGACACGCATGAGGCAGAGCAATTCCGATATTCCGGTTGTGATCATGACAGGATTCGTTTCCACCGAGGCGGCCATCGAGGCTATGAAAAAGGGCGCATACGAGTTTATTACCAAACCGTTCGATATGGATAAACTCGTCGGAATCGTCAACAGGGTCATGCAGAAATCCCCGCATTTGCGCGGGCTTGAAATTTTCTCCAAGGAACGGGATCTTATTCCCGGCGATATTATCGGACGGTCCCCTGAAATGATGGAGATAGCCAAAGTCATCGGGCAGGTGGCCGCTACAGACGCTTCTGTCTTGATTATGGGCGAATCCGGAACTGGAAAAGAAATGGTTTCCAGGTCGATCTATAAAAACTCCCTTAGAAATGATAAACCATTCCTTTCCGTTAACTGCGCCGCTCTTCCGGAAACTCTTCTCGAATCGGAACTCTTCGGCCATGAAAAAGGCTCGTTTACCGGGGCCTATACAAGGAAACTCGGCAAATTCGAGGTTTGCAGCGGAGGCACTATTCTACTTGATGAAATAGCTGATATGACTCCGCTGACCCAATCCAAAGTTCTCAGGGTCCTTCAGGAGCAGGAGTTCGAACGGGTGGGAGGCACCGAGACTATTAAAGTCGATGTGAGAGTTATAGCCGCGACCAATAAATCGCTGGTTAATATGATCAAGGAAGGGAAATTCAGGGTAGATCTTTATTACCGGCTCAAAGTCGTCTCGATCTATCTTCCGCCCCTTAGGGAGCGCCGCGGCGATATACCTCTTCTTGTCGATCATTTTATGAATATCTACTCCGAAGAAACCGGTAAAAAAATCAATGGTATCTCCAAGGAGGCCATCCAGGGGCTTACCAAATATCCATGGCCGGGCAATGTCCGCGAGTTGGAAAACAATATCCATACGGCTGTGGTAATGTCCAAAAACAATATCCTCCTGCCAGAGCATTTCCCGGTTCTCTCCGAGCAGAGAGAAACAGTCAATGTCGATCTCAGCCGGATTGAGGATGATTACGCCAGCATGTTCAGCGAATTTATTAATCCCAATTTCGAAAAAATGGTAGCGGTCTCCGGCAACTATGTTTATCACCATCTGCAATCAGGCTTCGAGAAAGCGTTAATCTCTGCCGCTCTGCGATATACCGGTTCCAACCAGGTAAAAGCCGCCGAGCTTCTGGGAATATCCAGAAATACTCTGCGCGATAGAATCAGTAAATACGGATTATACTAATCAAACTATGCCGATAAAATTTCATACTTTTCTATTTTGGGATTGCCTTCCGAATCCCGCTTTCAGCGGGTTCGGAGTACAATGACAATCGCGCGATTCGGTATTCTACCGAACCGCGTCGCGTTTTCAAAAGCTATGGCGCGGTTACGCGACCAAGCGATTGGCATTGTGGGTCCCGATTTGTGAATCGGGACCGGCAATCCCCTTATCTGCACATATTAGCAGATAACTGTTGACCCAGCCACATTGTGTTCACTATAATAACGTCATGAGAATTCTGATAGTATCCCTGGTATGCCTATTTTCGATCGCTTCCGCCCAGGAGGTTATCCCGGATTCCATTGACACGCTTTATGCTCCGTTGGATAGTCTCAATGCCGGGTTGGATCAGGCGTTGGATGTTTTGAAGATGACCCGCGGTGATCTTACTTTTCGCCCTGATTATTTGGAGCCGGATGCTTATAGACTGCCTGCCGTAGATTATTATATGCTGAAACCACTGTGGTTGGTTGATTACGCGAAATCAAATCTCAAATACCTGAATATTGCTTCGACCGGGGAGTTAGCCCCAGATATTTTAGGGTCGAGGCATTATCTGTTTGAGCAGCAGGATGCGCCCGAATTCGATAAGATCAGAAAAATTCTCAGATCCGATAGGATCAAAAAATCTTTACCTCAAGAAACTATTTATCAGCTTGGAAGAATAACCGAATTTATAGAAAAACTCCAGGTAAGAAACTCATATACCTTTTCCAAATACTCAAAGGTTCAACTCGATTCGCTCCGGGACGGATTCACATTATTGCTCGAAGAAGATGTAAATAGCGAATTCCTTTCCGCGGCGGAGCTCGATAGCCTTGAAGAATCGGAAGATATCTGGGCGGAAAAGCTTTTAGTATTGGGGAAAGAATGCAGAAGTATACGGCAAATTTCAAATGACCTCGATCAGCTGTTTAATCAGCCCGTTAAACAACACTTTTCGAGCTCCTACACATCCTGGCAAACCGAGTTCGGCCAGATAATTATAGGAGATACCACCGCCAACCACTACTCCGGCGACCTGTTCATCGTCATAGATCCCGGCGGCGACGATGACTACGATGTCGCCTTCGAGGGGACCGGGCATCATACATATATTATAGATTACGGCGGCAACGACACCTACAACATGCCGAAAAACCGTATCAGCCCCTATTTCTTCGGCTCCAATATGATTATCGATTATGATGGTGACGATCTATACAATGCCGGTTCATGGACACTCGGCGCGGGGCTGTTCGGGGTAAGCGTTCTCTGGGATATGAAAGGAAATGATCGCTATTACGGCGATACCTTCACCCAGGGAGCCGGATGTTTCGGAGTCGGCATCCTTCGCGACGATAACGGCAACGACAACTACCAGGCCGCTCTGTATTCGCAGGGATTCGGGTTCGTCGAGGGGATAGGTGTTCTGATGGACAACTCCGGCAATGATAATTATTTCGCCGGAGGGAAATATAAAGATTTCATCCGCTACAACGATCACTACCTTTCGCTCTCGCAGGGATTCGCCTACGGTCTTCGCCCAAAAATGTCCGGGGGTGTCGGGTTGCTGATCGATAAATCCGGCAATGATGTTTACATCTCCGATATCTTCGGGCAGGGGGCATCCTACTGGTACGGGCTGGGCATGCTGGCCGACGGCGGAGGCAACGATCAGTATCTATCATTTCAATATGCGCAAGGTAATGGAACTCACATGTCGCTTGGCATCCTTTATGATGTCTCCGGCAATGACGTTTACTCCGCCAAAGGAGTCTCGCAGGGTTGCGGCCATGACCGAGGAGCGGGATTGCTTATAGATCTCGATGGCGACGACAACTACAACGCTTACGATCTCTGCCAGGGGGCGGGCTCCGCTAACGGGCTGGGGATCATCGCCGATATTCGCGGCAATGACGCCTACATCGTTCGTTCTGATAAAAACACTCAGGGCTACGGCAATCCGCGGCGAGAGTATGGATCCATCGGAATTTTCCTCGATCTCGGAGGTAAGGACGGTTACTCCGGAGGAATCGGCGGCGATGGCCGTTGGTGGACATATTCGATGTGGGGAGTGGGAATAGATAAATGAAAACGATTACCATACTATTGCTCCTGACATCTCTTTCTTTCGCCCAAACCGAGATCGACTCTGTCAATCAGATCGTCGATTCGCTTTTCATCCGGGCCACGACAAAAAATATCAACTTCCAGGATCAGGTAAAATCGGCCAAAGAAGCCCTTGTTGAGATGGGGGAGAGCGCGGTTCCTCGACTGGTGCAAAAGATGAATACCCAGGACGCCCGCTCCATGCTGGCCCTGGTAGATATATTCAAACTTATCGGATCTCCGGCCGTGCCTCATGTTGTCGAAGCTCTTGGCCACAACGACCCGTTCAAACGCCGGCTCGCGGCTCGAACGTTGGGAGAAATGAAAGATTCGACGGCGGTAGATGGTTTGTTGCGCTATAATAATGATCCCGATTTCCGGATCAGGGCGGGGGTTATAGTCGCCTTGGGGAAAATAGGCGATCCAGGAGGTATTGAAACTGCCGTCAATGGCTTGGGCGATCAGGATTACCTGGTTCGCCTCGACGCCGCCACGGCGTTATCGATGTTCGCCGATTCGTCGACTATCGATGTGTTGCTGAAAACGCTCTCCGACCCTTATTACGGAGTTCGCTATAAAGCAGCCGAGGCCTTAGCGAATATTGGCGAACCGGCAGTCGAACCTGTGCTAAAGGCTCTCAAGTCGAAAAATGACAATACGGTATTTTATCTGCTGATCGAAATCTCCGGCAATCTCAAGGATGAAAAGTTGATTCAACCGCTTTCTGATATCCTTAAAACGAAAGATCCTATCGCCAGGGCGGTCGCGGTTGAGGCGTTAGGTAAATTCCAGTCGAAGAATGCCCGGGAAACGATTCAAAAGCTTGGAAAAACTGAAACTCACCCCCTGGTAATCGGAAAATTGAACCTGATCAATTCGGAATAAACCGTGGACCTCGAAAAACGATTATACGAGGCGCTAAAGTCTCGCATATCCGAACCCTCTTCGCCAAAGCCGGACCTGTTTCGAAAACCCCCTGTAGGAATAATCAGGGAAACATCGGCGGGCCCGATCTGGATGGTGGAAACTGTTTACGAACAAGGATATCTTCATGGACAGATCGAGCTGTCGCCCTTTGTCGATGATTCCGCCGGTGAGTTTCTGGATCCTTCAGGCGATCTGGATAGATTGAATTCTGCCGGGATGGCGGTTATCGATACCGAAACCACCGGCCTGGCCGGAGGAACCGGAACCTATCCGTTCATCATAGGCGTCGGTTTCTGGAGCCATCAAACCTTCATCGTTCGACAGTATCTACTTCGCGATTTCTGCGAGGAACCGGCCCAGCTTGCGGCTGTGTCCGACGATCTGGCTTGTGCTTCCTCCCTTCTTACCTATAACGGCAAATCGTTCGATATTCCCCTGCTGAAAACAAGATATCGGATCAACAGGATGACCCTGCCTTTCGGCGATATCCCCCATCTCGATCTATTGCATCCCTGCCGCCGGATATACAAAGACCATTTCGAATCCTTCAATCTCTCTACCCTCGAAGCCCTGGTCGTCGGTTTCGAACGTACCGATGATGTCCCGTCGTATCTGATCCCTTCCATATATTTCGATTTTCTGCAAAACAGAAACGCGGAACTCCTGATTCCTATACTTAATCATAATCGCGATGATATCGTCAGCCTATACCTGCTGCTACAGGAGACTTCCCGGAGAATCTCCCTGGCCCTAAATAACGCCGTCAATGATGATCTCCTGTACTTGTCTTTGGGACGTGAGCTTTACAAATCGAGAAAATTCGACCAGGCTGAAATCATGCTGTCTAGAATGAAAACCGAGTTCATGCCGGATAATCATTTGGAAGAAACCATGATGCTTAAAGCCCTGACCGCCAGGAAATCGAAAAATTGGGATTCCGCCAGACAAATCTGGAACGATATGATAAATTCGCCCGCCTTTGGCTTTTATCCGCATATTGAACTGGCTAAATATTACGAACACAGAATAAATGACCCTCGATCCGCCCTCGAACTCACCAATACCGCTATAAATATCCTCGAATTAGAAAGAGAATTATCATCAGGCGATAAATATAGAGAAAAGCTCTCCCTGCTGAAAAAACGGCAGCTCAGGCTGTTGAAAAAAATCGACTCCAAAAACAAAGGCGCCGGAGAAAACTAACCGGCGCCATTTGAAATTTATTCTCAAACCTATTGGTTCAGCAATATTACCCTGCCCGCTGTCCCTCCGGTTTCATCGTCATCCCTGATAAACTGATCGTTATCCACAGGATTGGGAAATACCCAGGTATTGCCGATCGCCCAGACAGAGTCCGGGCTGTCATTGTAAATCAGATAATGGTTGTTCGATCCGCAATTTCTGATCGTATTTCCACCCGCCTCGGTGGTATCATTCCGCCCGATATCCGGGGATGCCGAATCGAGTATACGAATCCCATAGGTCCCGCAGCTGTCGATCATATTGTTCCTGATTATCGGTTCTGAAGAATCCCCTGCTGCTATCCCGATTGAATCGACGGTAATGACATTGTTGTCTATTATCTGTCTGGGACGGCGAAGGCCGTTTACAGCGATCCCTATACGGTTCGGGCCTATACGATTACGGACTATGCTCACCCATTGATTGTCGGCTATCCATATCCCCACACCATCCGCGTCCGTAGTCGAGATATTCAGATCGCGGATTGTTATGGCGTCGCCAACGAACGAAAATACCGAACCGGTCAAATCCAACGCGTCGCCCGGACCGATTACAAAGGTGGAATCCTGGCCCGCGCCGTCAACCGTGACTCCGGTCCCGATACCGATCGGAAATATCTCGCCGCCCGCCTGGTCATATACGCCCGGCCCGATCAGTATAGCTTGGTTCATAGTCGCAACCGATGCCGCGTGTGTAATAGTTCTGTAAGGTAAATTCCTCGATCCTGACCCGGTGCTGTCCGAACCGGTCGTCGATACATAGATTCTCGACGGATCCACCATGATCGCCCAGGCAGTGCCTATTTTCGATAAATCGGATGTCGGTACAGCCGTTATCTTGACCGAATCGATATCCGGCTCCGTCAATGGAGCCTCGTATTGCCCGAGTTCATCGATCGTGCCGTAAGCGCTGTTCCCGCCAATAATATCCTCGACCCTCCAGACTACCTGAGTATTCGATGATCCATAAACATTGGCGGTAAAAAGCTGCGTACCACCCAAATCCATTATTATCCGCGACGGTGATACATACACTGTAACCTCGACCGGCCCCGATGGACCCGCTGGATCATTGCCGCCGCAGGAAAGTACCAGGGCCGGCAAAATGTAGAATAGTGTCTTTTTCATAAAACTCCCTTCAATAACTATGGCCGTTCCTAATATAATCTGATTCTGAAATATGGCAATATAAACGTTTATCCGCGGTCTTTCTTCGCTCTCTTTTTCTCTTTTTTCGATCTGTCGGCGGCCGCTTTCTGGCCGGCTGACAACGATTTTCTCAAATCCTCTATGTTGGCCAGAATATGTTCGAAATACTCAAAAAAAAGCTCCCGGTAAAGATTATCCTTTTTGATCTTGTCATCTTCGCTGCCATGAGGCAATGAATCAATTTTTCTTCTCAATTGGGCCAGACGGTTCCGGAGCGTGACATTGCGGGATTTCCGTTCCTGATAATTCAGGATAAGTGTCCAGATAAGTAAAATTACCACTATTATAATGGCGATGAACGAGATGTAAGTGATGGCCTGTTCCATAAATTCAATTTTAGCTGACCGTTTTTTGACGGTCAAGCTTTATAATGCCAAAAGACACATCGCCCCGATTCTGCGCCCAAATGGCCGGCGGTTAACAGGGTATTTAATCCTGCCTAACCCGCGTTTGTTATTTCGTCTTCCAGAAGTTTCTTTATTTCAGGATCGGCATCGGGAACTAGTTCGAGATAACGTTTCCAGGCTTTGGCCGCGCCCTTTTGATCCTGTTTTTCTATTCGCAAAACGGCTCCGAGATTGAAATACGCCTGTGCCAGGCCGGAATCGATCCTGATCGCCTTCTCGAACATCTCGATAGCCTTATCCGCGTCTCCCAGGCTGCGATACATAGCCCCGCAATCCACCAGTACCGTGGGGGTGTCCGGCTTGATCTTCAAAGCCCTTTCATAATATTCCACCGCCCCGGCAGGCTGGTTCGAATCGTAATAGATGTTGCCCAGGCTCACCAATAGATCGAAATTCTCAGGATCGACCGCCAGCTGGCTCTCGAGCTGTGCTATCTGCCTTTGAACCATCATAGCGCCCTGCTGCGCTTTGTCCGGTCCGCTCGATGTTGGCTGTCCATTGGTTGGGGACGATTTCATGACGAATATCACGCCGCCGGAAAGCGCGATTATCGTGATCGCGAATATTAATATTAACTGGTCTTTTTTCATCTTTCCTCCATCCGACGAATATGTCAGCTGACAATATGTATGTCAAGTCCAATACGGCTATAGCCGATTTTCCCCGAATAAATTTCGATTTTTGGAAATTTCTTTTCCGATTTTGGCAATATCGAGTATATTAAGGATCCCTTTATGGCAGATAACTCGAAAAATAACTTTGAAACCGCCGCCGCCAGGGTTACCGAAATTTACGGTCAGCGTATCGAGCTTTGCGTCGGAGACAGAATTATCGACGCGGTAGTTTCCGGCAAACTCAAACAGTCCGGACGAGAACAATCGCTCATCGCCGTAGGCGATTACGTGGAATTCTCCCTTAAAACAGGCAGGAAAGCGACTATAGAAAAAATCGCCCCCAGACAGGCGGTCATCTCAAAACCGGCGGTGGAAAAAGAAGGCCGGCTCCAGATACTGGTCTCCAACGTGGATCGTCTTATAATTATCACCTCGATAAAGAATCCATCATTCAAGCCCGGATTAGTCGAAAGATTCCTGATCACCGCCTTTAAAGAAAATATCAAGCCGGTAGTCGTGCTGAATAAGATCGACCTGAAGGATTCTGCCGAACTGGAGCATTATTTTCGGACCTGGAGAAAATTATCCTGCGAAACCCTGTTCACCAGCGCCGTGACCGGACAGGGTATCGAACGCCTCGAAGATATTATCCGCGAGGGAACCTCTGTTGTCGCAGGGCATTCCGGAGTTGGAAAATCCTCCCTGCTAAATCGCGTGGCCCCCTCTCTCAACCTGAAAACAAAAAACGTATCCGAGTACTCGAATAGGGGAGTTCATACTACCAGCAGAATCTCCATGTACCGCCTTTTCGAACGAGGCTGGGTAGTCGATACTCCGGGCCTCAAAGTCTTCGGATTCGCCGGCCTGGATAAACGGGAATTGCGTCATTATTTCCCCGAATTCAGAGAGCTGAAATCCCCATGCAAATTCGATGATTGCCTGCATATCAACGAACCGGCCTGCGCGATAAAAAAATCGCTGGAAACAAACGATGGCGCGATTGAGCCGTTTCGCTACGAAAGCTACTTAAGAATTTACTCCAGTCTGAATGAGTAATTACAGGCAACGATAGATCATAGGTCACCGACGCTCCGGCTGTAATCAGCCTCTAAGTAATGAGATAAGAATGTTCGTTTTTTCAATCGAAATTAACCATTTCAAAGACGAAAAAACGATTGAATTTAATTGATTACTCTACAATATATTACAATGGACTATCGCTTGATCCCGTGCGAATGTGCTAACCTGTTGATAGGTAATATGTTCAATTGTCAAATTTAATTAGGGCTGTGAGTTGGAATTGTCTTGACAGCATTTTCTTAATTCTTTATCTTGGCCCAAGTTAAGGGGATGTTCCCTTACGAAATTTGATTTAATTTAGGGTTTCTAACAATTAACGGTCGTGGGAGGAGGTTGATAATGTAATGACCGGAGTAAGGGTGCGGGATGATGAGTCTTTCGAAAGAGCGTTGAAACGTTTTACTAAATCCTGCGAAAAAGCGGGTATCCTGTCCGATATCAAAAAACATCAACATTTCGAAAAGCCATCTGACAGACGTAAAAGAAAAGAGAACGCCGCCAAACAAAAATCGCGGCGCGGTAGAGGTCCGAGGATAAAAAGATGAACCTTGCCCAAAGGATCGAAACCGAAATGAAGTCCGCTATGAAAGCTAAGGACTCTCTTCGTTTGTCGGTGCTTAGGATGCTCAAATCCGAATTGAAATACAAACAGATCGATTTGGGACGGGATCTGACTGAAGAAGATGCCATCGCCGTTTTTAGCACTGCGGCTAAAAAACGGCTCGAGGCCTCTGAAGAATACAAAAAAGCCGGCCGGGATGATCTCTCCCGGCAGGAGCTGGCCGAGCATGAGGTGGTCAGAGAGTTTCTGCCTCAACAGCTTTCCGACGGCGAGTTGAATGAACTCGTGGCTCAGGCGATTGTCGAGTCAGGGGCCTCGTCTATCAAGGATCTCGGCCTGGTTATGAAGGTTTTGATGCCGCGGGTTAGGGGGCGTGCTGATGGAAAGGCGGTTAATACAGCCGTAAAAGCTAAGCTTACAATCGATTAATTTGGAGGGGATATGAACTGGATTGACTTCTTTGTCCTGTTCGTATTATTAGTGGCGGTACTGAACGGTTACAGAAGAGGGTTGTTCAAGGAATTGACCACCTTCCTCGGTTTGGTAATCGGGATCATTTTCGCCGTTACAAACGCCGACTGGTTGGCGTCCATGCTCGAAGGAAAACTCAATATCTCCCCGAGCGTTCTTTATGTTGTCAGTTTCTTCCTGGTGTTCGCGGCGGGTATTCTGTCGCTTCGGCTTATCGGACATTACTTCTACAAGCTGGTCAAGCTTACACCTTTGAAAACCTACGATAAACTGGGAGGAGGATTGTTCGGCGCGATCAAGGGACTCGTGGCGCTTTCCCTGATCTTCCTGTTGTTTATTTTCCCGACTCCGTTGAAAAGCTTCGATAGCGCCATAGGCGATTCCACCATGGCCAAACCTATTCGCGCCTTCGTGCCGTATATCTACGATAACACGGCCTATTTACACCCGGAATCCAGAAGCTTCGTCAGCGAAGTTCAAAAGGGAATCCTGCTTTCCAACACATCGCGCTACTCTCAAGATCCCGAAGCGGCTCTCAAAGATAAAGTTCTTCTGGGCATGAGCAGCGACGATGTTGAAACTCTGGATAAACTAAAACAATATTTTAGCAAAACTACGGATTAAGGGGATGAGATTCAATTGGTCTTCCCGGTTTTATGAATAATCACACTCTTACGGTACTCGAATACCCGGCGATACTCGACAGGATCGTTTACCATTGCAGGTCCGTTCCGGGAAAGCGCAAAGCCACCGCTTTGCGCCCCTCGACCGATCCGATAAACATCAATCAAAATCTCGATTTTATCTCCGAAATGAACGATCTGTTCGAATTTGACGGCGGACCGCCGTCCCTGGAATTCGGAGATCTCGGAGTTCGGCTCGAGGAAGCCGCTTCGTCAGGGGCGATTATCGAACCTAAGGAACTGCTGGAATATTCGATCCTGCTCAAAATCGTCTATGATTGCCGACGATTAGATAAAAAATACGAAAAATTGAATCGCATGCTCTCCGATCTCGTCTACCCCGAAAGCCTGCACAGGCAAATCGATATGTCCGTCGATGCCTCCGGCGATATCAAGGATTCGGCCTCGCCGGAGCTAAAAAAGATACGGCGCGAACTTTCCCTGGTAAAAACAAAGCTCGACTCTCAATTCGAAAAATTCCTTCGCGGAAAAACAGCCTCCTATCTTACCGATAACCTCTTCACCATACGCGAGGGACGATATGTCCTGCCTGTCCGCGAGGGCGATAAAGGTCAGGTTAAGGGAATCATTCACGACCGGTCATCATCGGGAGTTACTTTCTTCATAGAACCGTATGAAACCGTTGAGTTGAACAACCGACACCGGGAACTGGAAACATCCGAAAGAGAGGAAATAAACAGAATACTCAGGCAGCTTTCCGAAATGCTCTTCGCCAATATCGATGAGCTCAAGAAAGATATCGATATCCTATCACGCCTTGATTTCGTCGCCGGCTGTTCCCGGCTGTCCCGGGAATTGAAAGCCAGTCGGCCTCTTTTCTCCGATGATCGACGGATAGATATCATCAACGGCCGTCACCCTATTCTGATACTCAATTTTCTGGAACGCCGAAAAAACGAAGTCGAACCGCTCTCCTTGAAGCTTTCCGACGGTTCCAACGTTCTGGTAATTACCGGCCCTAATACCGGAGGAAAAACCGTCGCTCTCAAAACCATTGGGATCCTTTCCCTGATGGCCGCCAGCGGCCTGTTTGTTCCAGCCGATAAAGATTCTCATTTTATCCTCTTTAACGATATCTTCGCCGATATAGGCGACGAGCAATCCATCGATAGCTCCCTGTCAACATACTCCTCCCATCTCAGCCATATCAAAACCGCGCTCGATCTGGCTCAGCCGAATTCGCTGGTGCTGCTCGACGAGTTGGGAGCGGGAACCGATCCGGATGAAGGCTCCGCTATCGGACAGGGAATCGTGGAAAAACTCTCCCGGACCGACTGCTTCGCCGTGGTTACCACTCATCATGGAAAACTGAAGGCGCTGGCCGGGAAAGTTCGAGGCGTAGTCAACGGTTCTATGGAGTTCGATACCGAAAATCTGAATCCTACCTTCAAGTTCCGAATGGGAGTTCCAGGATCTTCTTTCGCGGTTGAGATTGCCAGAAAACTCGGATTGCCTGAAGATGTAACCCGAAGAGCCTGGGAATTGATCGATAAAAAGGAACAGGATCTGACACGCCTGATAACCGAGTTGAATCAGAAGCTGGCCCGGACAGAGAACGACAGGGAAGCGGCCGCCGCGCTCCGGCTTAAATATGAATCTCTGGCCAGAATTTATGTCGATAAGATCGAGGCGAGAGATAAAGAAGAAAAAGAATATCGGAAAACTCAATTGAGGAAAACCGAGGAGATTGTCAAAAAAACCCAGGATGAACTGGACCAACTCCTCAAAAAAGCGAAAAAGTCAGTCGCCGATAGAGAAGCGGTAAGAAGAATTAAAAAGGATGTTTCCGTCAAGCTCCAACAAACCAGGGAGGATCTCCGGCAGCTTACACCCGTCCCCGACGGCCAGCCGGCAAGTGGTTTGCCGGGCGAGATGGTTTACATCACCGGAATTGATGCCGACGGCGAAGTCCTTGAACCGGCCGATTCCGCCGGACGGGTTAGAGTCAAAGTCGGTAATGTTACTATGCTGACAGAACTGAAAAACCTGATCAGAAAAGACGCCGCTGCCAAGCCGGGCATTGCCTCAACGATAATAACCGATTACGCCCCCGAACCGGGTATGGATCTGGATATCCGGGGCCTGACTTTCGATGAGGCCGAACCTCTTATTCAAAATTATATCGATGACGCGGGCAATGCCGGCTTTGAAACTGTCACTATTATTCACGGTAAAGGCACCGGCGCCCTGCGTAAAAAAGTTCAGGACTTCCTGGCCCACAATCAGAGGATCGCCTCTTTCAGGCTGGGCAATTGGGACGAAGGATCGTCCGGCGTGACTATCCTGGTTCTGAAAACGGATTGATTATGGCAGGTTTGGTACCCGAAGATATTGTTCAACGGATTAAAGACGAGTCCGATATCGCTATGGTGATCTCCGATTTCGTCGGTCTGAAAAAAAGCGGCAAAGATTTCAAGGGCCTCTGTCCGTTCCACCAGGAAAAGACACCTTCTTTCTACGTTATCCCCTCTAAAGGTTTTTACCATTGTTTCGGATGCGGCAAAGGGGGGAACGTCGTTAATTTTATTATGGATCACGAAAGGCTCGATTATCCCGATGCTCTCCGATATCTGGCTTCGAAAGCCGGTATCACCATACCCGAAACCGGGGCGGGACGATCCGAAAGCGAAAAGCTGTTCGAAGCTCTCGAACTGGCCGCCTCGTTCTTTCGTAAAACCCTCTTGAAAACGCCCGATGGAAAAGCCCCGCTGGAGTATTTGAAATCAAGGGGAATGAGCGATGCGACTATCGAACTTTTCGGATTCGGTTACGCTCCCAATTCGTGGGATTCCTTGATTAAGGAAGCCGCCGCTAAAAAAATTCAACCTGCTGTCCTCGAGAAAGCCGGATTGGTGAATAAGAAACAGGGCTATTTCGACCGCTTCCGCCATCGCATAACCCTGCCGATAAAAGCGCTTTCCGGAAAAACAGTGGCCTTTGGAGCCCGAATCATGCCCGGCCAGGAGGGCCCAAAATATATCAACTCCCCTGAAACCGAAATTTATAAAAAGGGACGGATCCTGTTCGGATTCGATATCGCCAGAAATTATATCCGGGAGAAAAACCAGGCCGTCGTGGTCGAGGGATATTTCGATTTGATCTCTTTGCGTCAGGCCGGTATCGCCAATGTCGTGGCGGTCAGCGGAACCGGCTTCACCGGCGAACAAGCCGCCTTGCTGGCTCGCTTCTGCGAACAGGTGACTCTTCTCTATGATTCCGATTCTGCGGGGATCAAAGCCGCTTTCAGGGCCTGCGGGGTTTTATACAA
The DNA here is from genome assembly GCA_024641335.1 of Candidatus Zixiibacteriota bacterium. Lineage (GTDB taxonomy): Bacteria > Zixibacteria > MSB-5A5 > UBA10806 > UBA10806 > JAHEDG01. Next base: position 8,475 of record JAHEDG010000016.1, on the reverse strand, counting down.
CTCCGGAATCGAACCCCGATTGATCCGCCTGCCCAAAGGATATGATCCAGACAGTTTTGTCAGGGAAAAAGGGCCCGACGAACTGATGAAAATGGTCGATTCGGCCGCGGACGTGGTCGAGTTCGTCCATAAGGGTATAAACGGGAAATTCGGAGATCAACCCCTCTCGAGGCAGGAGAAAATTATCAAAGCCCTTTCCGAAACCGCCGGGCTGATCGAAGATAATGTCAGACGGGAGTTGCTGATCTCGAAAATCGCCGATAAATTCGATATCCAGCCGTCGCATATCGAGAGGAAAACACCGCCCAGAGAAACCTCTTCTCGGGTCTCCGGAGAAAACGCTGTATCAGGACGAGATAAATTCGAAAGAGCGTTTCTCGGATTTATTATCTCCCATCCCGAAATTTATCCCAGCTGCCAGGGCATAGTCGATCGTTCTCTCTTCTCCGAGGAAGGGAACGCCGCCATTTTCGATATGCTCGGAATGTTGATTTCTTCAGGAAAAGAGGTCTCGGTTTCCGATCTGTTCGATAAGGTAGGTGTCAACGGACTCCGGGGGAGACTCTCCGATATCGTTTCCAGAGAACCATCGAGTGCTGGATGGGAATCCGTCTTCGAGGATCATCTCAGAAGATTCATGGAGATAGCCGCCCGCAGAAAACTGGATGAAATTAAGAGATTAATAGGAGAAGCCGAAAGGCAATCCGATTCAGATAAAATAGAAAAATTAACCCGGGAATTTCAAAATCTCAAATCAGAGGTAGAAGCAAATGACGCGTGAGAACAAGAAAAAAAATACCAAAAAAATGCGCCTCGATTTTGCTGAAGAAAAGATCGACCGGGATTCCGGAGGGGATATTGTGTCAGAAAAACCGGAACTCATCGCCTTAACCGACGATCATGCCGCGGCTCCCGCGCCGCCTGGCGGAACCGATCCGGCTTTCGTCTACTTCAAAGATCTTGGAAGGTTTAAAATACTTTCCAGGGAAAAAGAAGTGGAAGTAGCCCAGAGAATCGAAGGCCAGAAACGGGGCATCAAAAAAATCGTCTTTTCTTCAGTCGTGGTTCTTAACGAGCTGGCGGCCTGCGACGACAAATTGCTCACCAGGGATATCCGGCTGGAAGATATCGTCTCGCCGGAAACCTGCAGGTGGTTCGCGCCGGAGAATATCAAAAGAGAAAAACAAAAAGTCGTGACCAGGCTTGATAAAATCCGGGCCCTCCTCGAGGCCAGCCGTTGCGATAATCTCGATTTCTCTTCCGATAAGAGCGACCAGGCGCTTCGCAAACGCCTGAAAAACAGGCAGGAACTCTTCTCCGAAATAGAAAAATTCAATTTCAATCTGGGATTTCTCGATGGACTCATGATCACTTTTAAAAAACAGGTCAACGGCGCACGACGGTTCCACAGGCCGCTTAACGATGTCGCGGGTAAAATGGGTTCCGATCTGTCCGATTACTTGTTTGCCGAGGAAATGCCCCAGGCTCAACTCGATACTGTCAAAAAGAGACTGGAATACCTCGAATCCGAACTGGCTAAAGCCAAACGGATCATGATCGAAGCCAATATGAGGCTGGTTATCTCCATCGCCAGAAAATACATCGGCCGGGGAATGGAATTCATGGATCTCATCCAGGAAGGCAATTCCGGGCTGGTCAAAGCGGTTGATAAATTCGATTATCGCAAAGGGTTCAAATTCGGTACCTATGCCTCCTGGTGGATTCGTCAGGCTATTACCAGAGCACTCTCCGAACAGGCCAAAACCATCAGAACACCCATGTATCTCAATAGCCAGTACGGAAGAGTAGCCAAAGCCTCACAGAGCCTGTTCCAGAAATTGGGACGTAAACCCAACGCCGCCGAACTATCTTCCAAAGTTGGCATGCCGATGGACAAAATCGAGGATATCCTCAGCGTTATCCCCCAAACCGTCTCTCTTTCCAAGCCGATCGGGGATGATGACGAGAATCAGATGTCCAACCTTATCGCCGACCCCCAATTCTCGGTTCCCAGCGGAAAAGCCTCATTTGTCTATCTCCAGGACCAGATGGAGAAAATTCTCGGCACTCTCTCCGACAGGGAAGAGGAGGTTATCCGCCTGCGCTTCGGTATGGCCGACGGTCTGCCCAGAACGCTCGAAGAAGTTGGATTGATCTTCAATCTCACCAGGGAGAGGATCAGGCAGATAGAAGCTAAAGCCCTGAAAAAACTGCGACATAAATCCCGAGCGTCAAAACTGCGGGATTGCGTGGATCTTCTTTAAAATGAATGAGTTAGCCTTTGAAACGCCGGGGTTCCCCCGGCGTTTTTTATTTGTCAGCGACCCATTTTATGCAACCTTTTGTTTCGGCCTCTCGTAGTTAAATGCGGGTTCGATAGTAACTACTGCCAACTCGGGAGGTGATTATGAAAACGCTCCATTTGCCACTAGCGGCCGGGATCATTATGGTACTATCCTTCTCCAGGATCTTCGCCATAGAGCCCATTATCAAATTGGATAATATAAGACCCGAGAAAATCGAAATGGCCGGTTTCGAACTGACCGCCGAACAAAATTGTAAAATCGAAGCCGTCGGACTTCGAGGCTATGATAACGATTATTTTGCGGCCAACGGATGGATTCTCAATTCCCTGACCAGAGAAACAATCTGGGTAATGGATAATAAAAATTCCGAACGTCATGGCCGTCACGGTCTCGCTAAAGCCGAAGAGACAGTCCTGCTTAAACCCGGTAAATACGAACTATATTATTACGCCGGTACCGGCTGGGGCGGTAATATTATGATCAACGGCCGGACCATCATCAACCTGCTCGGGGATCTTTTCGACGGTGATATAAACGGTGATATCGATGATTATATAGACGATTTTTATATCGCAGTTTATCCCCAAAAAGATGATTTTAAAGACTTCAAGCTGTTCGAGCCCGACGGCCGTATTCCAGGGGCTCTGCTTCAACTGAATAAAATAGGTGATTCCGAATATATCCAAAAAGGATTCTCTCTAAACAAAAACGCTACCCTGCGGATTTACACTCTGCTCGAATTCCCGAGGGGTTACAAGGCCCCCGTCGACAATGCCTGGATTGTCAACGCCGATACACGCGATAAAGTATGGGAAGCCGATCGCTGGAATACCGATCCGGCCGGCGGCGGTGAGAAAAATAAAGTCGCCAATGAGGAAATCAAATTCGATAAAGGTAATTATATTCTCTATTACGTCACCGACGATTCTCATTCCTATGACGATTTCAATGTGTCGCCCCCTTACGATCCTCTCAACTGGGGAGTCGCGCTAATCGCCGCTAAAGATTCCGATAAAAACGCTTTCAGCCTGTTCGAGCCAAAGGGCCGGGGAACGGCGCTGATAGACCTGACCGGCGCGGGAAACGACGAATTCCTTTCACAAGCTTTCCAGCTAAAATCCGATCAAACCATACATATCTACTGCCTCGGAGAATACAGCTCCGGAGGCAGAGAGTTCGTCGATTACGGCTGGATTGAAAACGCCGATAACGGCAAAACCGTTTGGGAAATGACCAGGCGAAATACGGCCCACGCCGGAGGAGCCTCAAAAAACAGAATGTTCGATGGGGTCGTCGATCTGGATAAAGGTCACTATATCGCCCACTTCATTACCGACGATTCTCATTCATCCGATCGCTTCAACGCCTCCCCGCCGTTTGAGCCGAAAGCCTGGGGCTTAGCCATCTATCCGGGCAAGGATTTCGATAATTCAAAATTCGTTCTCCTCAAAGAGTCCGAACTTAAAAGCGGAGCCAATATCCTGGTGAAAATGACAGGCCTGAGAGATCATGAACGCAAACGGGCCAAATTCAAACTCGATAAGCAAACCAAAATACTGATCTACGCTATCGGAGAAGGAAGCCGCGACGAAATGTATGATTACGGGTGGATCGTTAGTGACGAAACCGGCAGATCGGTTTGGGAAATGACCTGGCGTAACACCGAACCGGCCGGAGGAGCCTCCAAGAACAGACTCTTTAATGATACCATTCTGCTGCAGCCAGGCGATTATATCGTCAATTTTATCACCGATGCTTCTCATTCCTTTAACGATTGGAACGCTTCCAAGCCGAGAGACCCGGTAAACTGGGGTATCACGGTGAGCATCGAAAAATAACTGTTTTCTTCCCTGATACTTGTTAATGCCGCCCCTTATTCTATATCCTTTATGAAAATAGACATTACTGTAGCGTGGGGCAGGAGCTGAAAGCTCCTGATTTAGACGCCGACAAAAAGATGGTCTGGTTGTCAGGTCCTGCTTTCTAACGGTCTATTCTGATCATAAGTCTTGCCTGGGTGATCGCTCCCCCGGATGACTCCGCCGCGAAACCCGGGTAAATCTCGATTCCCGGCGGAATAAGAGTATACCCTTCTTGAGAAGCCATTTGAAATATCTCGTTCCAGCATAACCTGAGACTGTCGCTGTCGGCGGGACATTCGCTGTAAAGCGCTTTCCCCTCATTCACCGTTCCGCGAGCGACTCCCGACGGAATTACCCAGCCCGTATCGGCCAGAATTAATCCGTAATTCCTTTTTAATGAGAGTCCCGACGAATCGGCCTGTCCCTCTATTACGGCTATTGGATCGCCCAGGTAAAGTGGCGCGCTCGAATAAATCTCCAGGCAGGCGGCGATACCCGATTCGATATCGGAAAACGATCTCTCATCGTCCAGATAAATATAATTGAGATCCGGCAGGCTCTTCCTTTGAATCCTGGAATCTGACGACGTTCCCGAACAGCCCAGGACAATGAGCGCGGCAATCAGCCAGGCGCCTCCCGGATAGCCCGGAATGGAATACGGCCATAAAATTCTCTTATTCTTCATTTACAGGGAAATTCCACCTTGGCGAACCAGTTCGGATCGATATCCGGGAATAGATCATCACGTTTCTCTAATTCCATCAGGTAGGTCAGATCGCCGTCGGAGAGGTTGTCCGCGCGGTCCGCCATCGACGATAACCTCTTGAAAGCGTCATGATGAGCCGCGACCCTGGTTTCAGCGTAGTCCCGGGCCGCCCAGGTCGATATTAAAAACTGCCAGTCTGATGCCGATAGCAAGAGTATCTCTCTGGCCGCCTGCCGCACTATCCGCTTCTCTATTTCACCCGCCCCGTTGTACCGTCCGGCCAGTTTCATCATCTCCAACTCGTCTTCGTAGATATGTTTCCAGGTCCACTGGTTCCACTCGTTGATCCAGATATAATGATATCCGCCCTCGCCCCACGATCCTTCCGGGAGCGATACTATCCTGGTCGGTTTCTGTTTTTCCAGATATTCTCCGGCGGTGCATAATTCGACTTGCTCCGATACCGATAGCTTCTCGATCACCTTTTGAAGAAATCCCGGGCCCTCGAACCACCAATGCCCGAACAGTTCCGCGTCAAACGGGGCCACCAGAATGCCCTGATTGCCCGATTCCTTCTCATAAGCGATCAGCGAATCATGAATCAGCCCGGTGAAATGATCCGCGTTTTCTTCCAGTCTGCCCATTATAATATCAGGATCGTAAATCTGCTTGTCAGCCAGATCGCTCTTCGGAGATGTCACCTTCCAGTAACGGTGGCCGCCGGGAAAACGCTTCTTATGGAAATCGAGATAATTCCCGTCGCCCGGATAGCCCCATTCTCCCGACCAGACCTGCAGGCTGGTATCAGGATGCCTGGTGAATACTCCAACCGGCTTTTGGCCTTCCTTATTGCCGACAAGATACACCGATAAGGGCGTTTTCTCCTCGTCTTCCGAGCGGGGTTCATACTGCTCCTCGAATTTGCTCCATAGCGTTTTCAACGCGTCGAAACGGTCTATATATACGCCGATAGCCTTCCCGCCCTTAAGAGTGGAGCTGTCTATAAAAAAATACTCCAGGCCGTTTTCCGAAAGAAACTCCTCGACTCCCTTCCTCTTATACGATTCGGATAAACCTTCGACTTTCACCGGAGGACTCCATTCGTAGGCCGGACGATACGCGCATTCAGGCAGCCAGATTCCCTTGGGTTTGCGCCCGAAATGCCTGTTGTACGACGATACCGCCTGCTTGATTTGAACCTGGCATGAAACATCCTGCGAAAGCAGCGGCAAATAGCCATGCGTCGCGCCGCAGGTGATAATCTCGAGATGACCGCCATCCTGAAGATCCCGAAATCTGCTGATCAGATCGCCGTTATAATCGCCTCGGAATTTGCTCTGGATCTGCCTGTAAAAATCCTCCCACAGATGCGCCAGCCGGTGATAATCTTCCTGACCGGTCCGATGGAATTCGGACGCGTCATTGCCGGCCGCTTCGATTTTCTGTTTCAGATATTCGTCGAACTCTGATTTGAACGAATCATGAGCTAACTGCTCGCACAATACAGGGGATATGCCGATTGTCAACTTCGGCGATATTCCCCTCTTAACCAGGCCGTCGCACGCTAAAAGAATCGGAATATATGTCTCCGCGGCCGCCTCGTTGAGCCAGTCCGTCCCGTGAGGCCATTTGCCGTGTCCCAACACGTAGGGAAGGTGGGAATGGAGGACGAATGTAAAGTATCCTTTTTTCATTTATCCGCCTGAAAGCCTATGTTCTTGGAAATCTCGCCCTTAATTGTGATCGGGCCGAACTGAGCTTCGTATTTCTTTATATTATCCTCCAGCGCCTTATGCAGCATCTTGGCATGGGCCGGCGTCATAATTATCCGCGATAATATTTTCGTCTTCGGAGCGCCCGGCATTACCCTGGCGAAATCTATAATGATTTCCTGGGGAGAATGGGCTATCAGCGCCAGATTGGAATATATCCCCTCCGACTCCTTCTCGCCGATTTCTATATTCAACTGTCTGGGTTTCTGCTCCACTTTTCCTCCATCTTTCATCAAAATATCAAAAGATTCTATTAATCATTGATTAGAAAAAGAAATTTCCATATAATTCCCCGTTATGTCAAGAGGTTTAACGCAAATGATCCTGAAAAGCGCCCGGGCTGGGAAAATAATCGCCCGTTTCTCCGATGTCAAAATCCTCGTTCTTGGTGATCTTATGCTCGACCGATACCTCTGGGGCAATGTCGAACGTATCTCGCCGGAAGCCCCCGTACCGGTTGTTCATATCTATAAAGAAGATGATAAACTCGGAGGCGCCGCCAATGTCGCGGCCAATGTCAAAGCGCTGGGAGGCCAGGCGTTTCTTCTGGGAGTGGTAGGTGATGATCAATACGCCGATCTTTTCAAAAAGCGGTTGGTCAAAAGCGGTCTCTCCGTCGCCGGCCTGATCAAGGATTCCGACAGACCCACTATAGTGAAAACAAGGGTAGTGGCCCATAGTCAGCAGGTTGTCAGAATCGACAGGGAGAATATCAGCGAAATCAGCGCGGCTGTCTCGGATAAACTGCTCGCCGGAGTTAAAAAAAGGATAGATTCAGTTGACGCCGTTATTATTTCGGATTATGGCAAAGGAGTTATTACCTGCGAACTCCTTTCAGAACTAATCCAAACAGCCAACCGGGCCGGCAAAATCATAGCCGTCGACCCAAAAGAAGTTCACTTCATGAATTATCGGGACGTGACCGTGATTACTCCCAATCATCATGAAGCCGGTTTTGTTTCTGGTAGGAAAATCACCAACGATTCCATCCTAACCGATGTCGGCTGGAATCTCCTCGATCTGCTCAATCTGGAATCCCTCTTGATCACACGGGGCGAAAAGGGGATGGCCTTGTTCGAAAAAGACAGAACCATTACCGCCATTCCGGCCGAGGCTAAAACCGTTTACGATGTTACCGGGGCCGGTGATACGGTCATCGCTGCCCTGACAGTTGCCAGAAGCGCCGGAGCCTCCATGAAAGAAGCCGCCTTTCTGGCCAATATCGCCGCCGGATTAGCGGTGGCTCAATTCGGAACAGCCAGAATTAGCCGAGAAGAGCTTCTCCACGCGGTTAATAGCAAATGAAAAAAGCCCCGATTGTCTCACAGAAAAACGCCGCCTCGATATGCGGCGGCCTTCGCCGAAAAGGAAAAAAGGTCGTCTTTACAAACGGCTGCTTCGATATCCTTCATTCCGGCCACGCCGTCTATCTTGATAAAGCCGCCGCGCTGGGAGATTTTCTGGTTGTCGGCCTTAACTCCGATGCTTCAGTACGGCGCCTGAAAGGTAAAGGCAGACCTGTTACCCCCTTTAAAGATAGAGCCCTGCTCCTAACTTATCTCTCTCCGGTAGATCTGGTCGTCGGTTTCGGCGATGATACTCCCCTAAAACTGATAAAAATAATCCGTCCGGATATCCTGACCAAAGGAGCCGATTATAAAATCTCCGAAATTGTCGGAGCGGCTGAGGTCGTCGGATGGGGAGGAAAAGTGAAGAGAATCCCCCTGGTCAAAGGAAAATCGACCAGCTCTATCCTGGCAAAACTGCCTAAAAAGACTTCCGAGCGCATTTGGTAACGCTCAATAACGTAAGGGGTTAGCCGTTAGACC
>JAHEDG010000057.1 GCA_024641335.1 Candidatus Zixiibacteriota bacterium | reverse complement strand
CTCTTGCGAGCCAGTACCATCGTTATCGCCGCTGTCAACGTCGTCTTGCCGTGATCCACGTGACCTATCGTGCCCACGTTTACATGCGGCTTCGTCCTGTCAAACTTCGCCTTGGCCATCAGGAAACTCTCCCTAAAAAAATTAAATTAATCTTTTTACCTTCTCTGCCCCACAAGTACTCCGCGAACCTGCTGAACCATCTTCTCCTTGATCGACTCTGGAACGGCGGAATAATGGGAAAATTGCATGGAATACACCGCCCGCCCCTGCGAGAGAGAACGCAAAGTCGTAGCGTATCCGAACATTTCCGAAAGAGGTATCTGAGCCGCGATGACAATAGCGTCGGGCCTGTGTACTATTCCGGCGATCTTGCCCCTCCGGGAATTCAAATCACCGATAATGTCTCCCATGTACTCCTCCGGTACTACTACTTCAATATCCATAATCGGCTCGAGGATGGCGGGATTCGCCTTCCGGGCGCCTTCCTGCAGGGCAATTGACCCGGCTATCCGGAACGCCAACTCCGAGGAATCGACGTCATGATAAGAACCGTCGATCAACTCGACCTTTACGTCAACCATCGGATATCCGGCCAGAACTCCGTTTTCAAGGGCTTCCTTGACCCCCTGCTCGACTGCGGGAATATAATCATGCGGAACATTACCGCCAACTATTTTATTCACAAATTCGAATCCGGCTCCCTTTTTGTTCGGCATGAGATTAATCTTCACATGACCATATTGGCCCCGGCCGCCGCTCTGACGGACAAACTTGCCCTCCGCCTTCGATTCGGTGGTAATAGTCTCACGATAAGCAACCTGGGGCTTGCCGACATTTGCCGATACCTTGAACTCCCTTAACATCCGATCGATCAGAATCTCCAAATGAAGCTCACCCATCCCCGACATTATCGTCTGGCCGGTCTCCGGATCGGTCCTTACCTGAAACGTCGGATCTTCCTCAGAAAGCTTGGTCAATGCCTCGGATAACTTATCCTGATCGGCTTTGGTTTTAGGCTCTATGGCAATATATATAACCGGACTGGGAAAGGACATCTCCTCCAAAACTATCGGATGCTTCTCGGAACATATGGTTGAGCCCGTGGTCGTGTTTTTTAAACCGATAACCGCCACAATATCTCCGGCCAGAACCTCTTTCAAATCTGCCCTCTTATTAGCATGCATGGCCAGTATTCGGCTTATCCGCTCTCTTTTTCCGGTTATGGAATTATAAATCGTATCACCCTGCTTTAATGAACCGGAATACACTCTGATATAGGAAAGCTTGCCGACAAATGGATCGCTCATAATCTTGAAAACCAAAGCGGCAAACGGCTCCGTTGTCGATGCCTTTCTGGAAACGGCCTGGCCGTTGTCAGGATCTGTCCCGACTACAGGAGGCAGATCCATCGGGGATGGCAGATAATTCACTATGGCGTCAAGAAGAGCCTGAACACCTTTATTCTTATAAGATGAACCGCAAAATACCGGTATGACCTTAAGATCAATAACCGCCTTGCGAAGCGCGACCATAACCTCCTTGGGGTCAATAGGTTCGTCATGGATAAACTTTTCCAGCAAAACATCGTCATAATCCGAAATATTCTCAAGCAAAGCCTCGCGGCAGGCGCGGGCCTCTTCATATAATGTGGACGGAATCTCATCATCGGTAAATATGGTGCCGTGAGTGTCTTCACGGTAAAATCTGGCCTTCATCGTAATCAGGTCGATTATCCCGTTGAAAAGCTCTCCCGCGCCGATAGGTATCTGAACCGGTACGGCATTGGCGCCCAAACGCTTCTTCATCATTCCTACAGCGCTGTGGAAATCGGCCCCGGTACGATCCATCTTGTTGACATAAGCGATCCTCGGCACCCGATATTTATCGGCCTGCCTCCAAACAGTCTCCGACTGCGGCTCGACACCGCCGACCGAACAAAATATGGCCACCGCGCCGTCAAGCACCCTCAACGAACGCTCTACTTCCATGGTAAAATCGACATGACCTGGAGTATCTATAATATTGATCCTGATATCGTTCCAGAATACGGTAGTGGCGGCGGAGGTAATTGTGATCCCTCGCTCTTTTTCCTGCTCCATCCAATCCATCGTAGCCGCGCCGTCGTCTACCTCGCCTATCCGGTGTGTCTTGCCGGCATAAAATAAAATCCGCTCAGTGGTAGTGGTTTTTCCCGCGTCTATATGCGCCATTATTCCGATATTACGCGTTTGTTCGAGATGCTTTTCTGTCGACATAAAAAAACCGCTACCTAATAAATCCAGCGCCCCGAAAATCCAGGGCGCCGCAGCAGCGGATATCCCCGGTTAGTCTCGGTGTTAGCTATTAAGTCCTTTCATCTGTTTTCACATCAATGCTGATTGCTACCAGCGGAAATGAGCGAATGCCTTGTTGGCCTCAGCCATCCTGTGAGTGTCTTCTTTCTTCTTAACCGACGTACCCTCGTTGCGGGACGCCGCCACGAATTCGCCGGCTAACTTCTCGGCCATGGTCTTCTCCGAACGCCCGCGCGAATAAGTGGTGATCCACCGGATTGCCAACGCGGTTCTGCGGGACGGCCTGACTTCCACCGGCACCTGATAGTTGGCGCCGCCAACACGCCGGGATCTGACCTCCAGCATCGGCTTGACATTATTCAATGCCTTCTGGAAAAGCTCCAATCCGTTCGAATTGGTTTTCTTCTCGGCAATATCGATAGCGTCATAAAACAAAGTCTCTGCCACCGATTTCTTCCCGCCACGCATAATCGCGTTGATAAATTGCGACACCAAAGGCGATCCGAAACGCGGATCGGGAATTCTCTCTCTTTTTATCGATCTCTTTTTTCGAGGCATAGCTACCCTAACCTATTTCTTCGGCCGTTTAACACCGTATTTCGATCTGCTCTTCTTCCTGTCAGCCACCCCGGCGGTATCCAGTGTTCCCCTGATAATATGATAACGAACCCCGGGAAGATCCTTAACCCTGCCGCCCCTGATCAGTACAATGGAGTGCTCCTGAAGATTGTGCCCCTCGCCAGGAATATACGATGTTACTTCGATGCCGTTGGTCAAACGAACACGGGCCACCTTACGCAACGCCGAATTCGGCTTCTTGGGAGTCGATGTGTAAACTCTGACACATACTCCTCTTTTCTGAGGGCATCTCTTTAAGGCCGGGGTATTGGGATTACTGGTAATCCTCTTTCTACCCTTCCTCACTAACTGATTAATTGTCGGCAATCATCCTCCCGTTAACAAAAAAATCACAGATTAGCAAAATAAAGTTTAATGGCCCAATGTCAAGGCCTTTTTTCAACCAACCGTCTCTATTTTCTTTTCCATCTCCCCGACCTCTTCATCACCCAATATCTGAATATCGTTGTAATGCTCAAGACCGGTACCCGCCGGAATAAGCCTGCCGATAATCACATTCTCCTTCAAACCAAGCAGATTATCGATCTTCCCGTTAATCGACGCCTCGGTCAGTACCCTGGTCGTCTCCTGGAACGACGCCGCCGAAATGAAACTCTCGGTGGAAAGAGAAGCCTTGGTAATCCCCAAAAGCAACGGCTCATAAGTGCAGGGGTTTCCACCCTCGTTGAGAACCCGCTCGTTTTCGTCGAGAAGTCTTATCTTATCAACAAGTTCGCCTTCAAGGAAATTGGTGTCGCCGACGTCCAGAATCTTGATCTTCTGAAGTACCTGACGGACAATTACCTCTATATGCTTATCGTTGATCTTGACCCCCTGAAGACGATACACACCCTGAATCTCGTTGACCAGATACTCCTGTACGGCGTTCGGACCCTTAATTCTCAAGATATCATGAGGATCTATCGGCCCCTCCGAAAGCCTGTCGCCGGACCAAACCTGATCGCCGTCATGAACCAGCAAATGCTTACCGTGAGGAATTAGATATTCTTTGTCCTCTCCATGCTCGCCATGGACAATGATCTGCTGATTGCCGCGAACAATCTTGCCATACTCCACAGTCCCGTCGATTTCGGTCACCACCGCGGGATCTTTCGGATGACGGGCCTCGAATAGCTCGGCCACCCTGGGCAAACCGCCTGTGATATCCTTGGTCTTGTAAATCTCGCGGGGAATCTTGACCAGCATTTGACCGGCCCTCATAGTCTCCCCATCCTTTACCTTCAGATGGGCCCCGACAGGAATAGAATAGTTGGCCAGACGCTTCCCCTCGTCATCCACGATGGCTACATGAGGACGAAGCACTTTCTCCCTATGCTCGATAATAACCTGAGCCGAAAGACCGGTAGACTCATCCAACTCCTCGCGATAAGTCACGTTTTCGATAATATCGATAAACTCGATCTTACCCGACTTGTTGGTCAAAATCATGTTGGTGTGAGGATCCCATTCGAATACAACGTCCCCCTTGGAGATTTTTTGCCCGTTCTTGACCCTGAGCAAACAACCGTAAGGTACCGTATAACGCTGCCTGACCCGTTCCTTATCGTCAATTACCTTCAATTCAGCTTCGCGGGAAAGAGCGATAAGGGTTCCCGGCTCCTCGCCGGCAACAGTCTTGATCCTGTTGAACACGACTTTTCCCTCACTCTTGCAAATTATCTTGGAAGCTTCCGAAATAACCGCCGCCGTACCGCCGATATGGAACGTTCTCAATGTCAGCTGCGTCCCCGGCTCGCCAATCGACTGGGCCGCGATTACCCCTACAGCCTCTCCCAGATTGACCATAAAACCGGTCGAAAGATTCCTGCCATAACATTTGGCGCAGATACCTCTTCTTGATTCGCAGGTCAATACCGAACGAATGGAAACCGACTCCACGCCGCTTTCTTCTATCCTGGATGACGTATCCTCATCGATCTCCTTGCCGGCTTCAATAATAAGCTCATCGGTAATCGGATCGTAAACGTCTATCAAAACCACCCGTCCGAGAATGCGGTCGCGAAGAGATTCTATGATTTCCTCTCCTTCTTTCAAAGCAGTGACATCGAGCCCGAGAATAGTCCCGCAATCATCCTCATTGACTATAACGTCCTGGGCAACATCCACCAGACGTCTGGTCAGGTATCCCGCGTCGGCGGTCTTCAATGCCGTATCGGCCAGACCCTTTCTGGCGCCGTGAGTAGAGATAAAATACTCAAGCACTGTCAATCCCTCGCGGAAATTGGCCGTAATCGGAGATTCTATAATCTCGCCGATCTGCCCGGTGATTCGCTTCTGTGGCTTGGCCATCAATCCGCGCATACCGGCCAGCTGTCTGATCTGCTCCTTAGACCCCCTGGCTCCAGAATCCGCCATCATGTAAATAGGATTAAATCCCTGATCCATCTCGGTTAAATTCTTGAAAAGGGCCTCGGATACGTCGCTGGTCGTTCGAGTCCAGGTGTCGATTACCTTATTGTACCGCTCGCCGTTGGTGATCGAGCCCTTCTCATACTGCTTCTGAATTGAGGCCACCTCTTTTTCGGCAATATCCAGAAGAGTCAGCTTTTCCTTCGGAACAACCATGTCGTCAATGCCAACCGTTACACCCGCCTGGGTGGCAAACTCAAATCCGGTGGTCTTCAATTTATCCAGAAATTCGGCGGTCCTTTCCGGTCCTAATCTCCTGAAAGACTCGCTGACTAATTCCTCAATTACACCTTTAGATGCCACGCTGTTGAAAAAACCAAGCTCACCAGGGACGATCTCATTGAACAATACCCTGCCAACCGTGGTCTCCACGTACCTCGACTCCTCCGGCAGGTAAAGCTTGATATGAGCGTGCAAAGCAATGCCCTTTTGCGAATGAGCGAAAATCACCTCGTTGCGATTGGCGAACACCTTGCCTTCACCCAATACGCCGGTACGCCCCTTGGTCAGATAATAACAACCGATAACCATATCCTGAGACGGAACCGAAATAGGTCTTCCCGATGAAGGCTGCAAAAGATTGCTCGATGCTATCATAAGCACCCGAGCCTCCAGCTGCGCCTCGAAAGACAAAGGCACATGGACAGCCATCTGATCGCCGTCAAAGTCGGCGTTGAACGCCGCGCATACCAGCGGATGAAGCCTGATTGCCTTACCCTCGACCAAAACCGGATAAAATGCCTGGATACCAAGCAGGTGCAATGTCGGAGCGCGGTTGAGCAGCACCGGATGATCCTTGATAATCTCTTCCATTATGTCCCATACTTCGGGACGTTCCCGTTCAACCAGCCGCTTGGCCGATTTCACCGTCTGCACATACCCTTTTTCTTCAAGCTTGTGAATTATAAATGGCTTGAAAAGCTCCAACGCCATATTCTTGGGCAAACCGCATTGATGCAGCTTCAGCTCCGGACCGACCACGATTACCGAACGACCCGAATAATCCACCCTTTTTCCCAAAAGATTCTGACGGAACCTGCCCTGCTTGCCCTTCAAAAGATCGGAAAGCGATTTGAGAGGTCGCTTGGAATCGCCGCGAACACTGCGAGAACGCCTGCCGTTATCAAATAAAGCGTCGACCGCTTCCTGCAGCATCCGCTTTTCGTTGCGCAAAATGACTTCCGGAGCCTTGATCTCGATCAGCTTGCGCAAACGATTGTTGCGGTTGATGACCCGACGGTAAAGATCGTTCAAATCGGATGTGGCGAATCGTCCACCTTCCAACGGCACCAACGGACGGAGATCCGGGGGAATAATCGGGATAACCTCGAGAACCATCCAATCCGGTTTGTTCTCGGACTGACGAAAGGCCTCGATTACCCGGAGACGCTTCAATGTATCTTTCTTACGTTGTACCGATGTTTCCACCTTGACCTGGGCACGCAATGAGACCGCCAACTCCTCGATATCGATATTGCGCAGAAGATCGCGTACGGCCTCAGCCCCCATCTTGGCCGAAAACTCCTTGCCCGCTTCTTCCAGTTCGTAACATTCATCCTCGGTTATGATATCCATCTTCTTAAGAGATGTGTTGCCGGGATCGATTACGATGTAAGATTGATAATAGATTATCCTCTCCAACTCCCGAACCGAAAGATCGAGCAAGTACCCGATTCTCGACGGCAGCGAATGAGAAAACCATATATGTGTCACCGGAACGGCCAGATTTATATGGCCCATCCTCTCCCTGCGCACCTTGGACTGAGTAACTTCCACACCGCAGCGATCGCAGACGATGCCCCGGAAACGAATGCGCTTATACTTACCGCAATTACATTCCCAGTCCTTTACAGGCCCGAAAATCCGCTCGCAGAATAAACCGTCTTTCTCCGGCTTAAAACTGCGGTAATTGATGGTCTCCGGCTTGGTGACCTCTCCGAACGACCACGACCTGATGGTCTCCGGGGAAGCTATCTTTATCCTGATAGCCTCGAACTCGGATGGCCTTCTTTGGTTCTTAGCGAATGGGTCGACCACTAAAAGTCTCCTTATCAAAAATCCCTAAAGGGCCCAAAACTACTTCTCTATCAACTCAACGTCCAAACCAAGAGACTGAAGCTCTTTCACCAATACGTTGAAAGACTCCGGAATTCCGGGTTCGGGCGGGTTCTCGCCTTTTACTATCGCTTCATATACTCGCGATCTGCCCGACACATCGTCGGATTTTACTGTCAACATTTCCTGAAGAGTATATGCGGCCCCGTATGCCTCCAGAGCCCATACTTCCATCTCACCGAACCGCTGGCCGCCGAATTGGGCCTTGCCGCCCAATGGCTGCTGAGTTACCAAAGAATACGGTCCGATCGAACGAGCGTGGATCTTGTCATCCACTAAGTGGGATAGCTTCATCATGTACATTATCCCGACCGTGACCTCGTTGTCTATCGGCTCTCCTGAGCGACCGTCGTAAAGCCTCGATTTGCCGTTCTCCGGCAGGCCGGCATTCTTGAGAAATCCTTTGACCTCGTCGATTGTCGCCCCATCGAATACCGGCGTAGCGAATCTGATGCCCAGCGCGGATGCCGCCCAGCCCAAATGCGTCTCTAGTATCTGCCCGACATTCATACGTGAAGGAACACCCAGAGGATTCAACAGAATATCCAGTGGAGTCCCGTCAGGAAGATAAGGCATATCCTCAATAGGTACAACCTTGGCCACGACACCTTTGTTTCCGTGACGTCCGGCCATCTTATCGCCGACCGAGAGAACTCTCTTTATGGCAATGGAGACCTTCACCAGCTGAACTACACCGGGAGAAAGCTCCGCTCCGCGGATTATCTTCTCGATTTCTATTTCCTGCTGGGCCTTTTTCTTGTCAAGAAGAACACCGACCTGCTCCAAAAAAGCGTCGACCTTCTTATTGACTTTCGGGTCGTTGGTAAATCCGTTATCCGCGACCAGTTCATGCGCGTGACATTTCTCGAAACTACCCTCTTTGAACTTCGTGCCGGCCCTGAAAACAACCTCTTTATTCTCGTCGTGAATCGTCCTGGCGGTATGCCCCGAAAGAATGGACTCCAGGTTATTATTTCTAAGACTGATTATATAATCGATCTGCTTGCCAAAATTGCGTTTCACCCTCGATGTTTCCAGACGCTCCTGCTTCTTGGCAGCCTCCGAACGCTCCTTCCTGGAAAATACTTTGGTATCCACGACAATTCCGCTCATGCCCGGAGGCGCCTTCAACGACGCGTCCCTGACATCCCCCGCCTTCTCGCCGAATATAGCCCGGAGCAAACGCTCTTCAGGCGAAAGCTCGGTCTCTCCCTTAGGCGTTACCTTGCCCACAAGAATATCGCCGGCCTCCACTTCAGCCCCCACATGAACTATTCCGCGCTCATCGAGATTCATCAACGCTTCCTCGGAAACGTTGGGCACTTCCCGAGTCAATTCCTCCGGCCCGCGTTTGGTATCCCTGACCTGAAGCTCGAACTCCTCGATGTGAACCGATGTGAAAACGTCGTCGGTAACAAGACGCTCCGAAACTATTATTGCATCCTCGAAGTTATACCCGCGCCAGGGCATAAAACCGACCATCACATTGGCCCCGAGTGCCAGATCTCCGCCCTCGGTTCCGGCGCCGTCCGCGATAACATCGCCCGTCCTGACCTTATCACCCGCATTGACAATCGGTCTTTGGTTTATACAGGTATCCTGATTGGATCTCATGAATTTCGTCAATTCATACTCATCGAACTCAACCAGATCAAGAATCTTGTCTTTATCCCTGACATCAGGCTTTATCATGATCTTCTCGGCGTCGACATACTCCACGACTCCGCCTCTTCTGGCCACTTCTACAGCCCCGGAATCGACGGCCGTCTTGCCCTCCATCCCGGTCCCTATTACAGGCGCTTCGGTTTGAAGAAGAGGAACAGCCTGACGCTGCATGTTCGAACCCATAAGAGCACGGTTGGCGTCGTCATGCTCCAAAAACGGTATAAGTGACGCGGCCACAGAAACCAGCTGCTTCGGAGATACGTCCATAAAATGGATATCCGAAGGAGCCACCACCAAAAATTCCCCCTTATTCCTTACCTTGACTTTATCCAACTCGAATTTGCCGGTATCGGTCAATGGCGCATTGGCCTGCGCGATTACATAACGATCTTCCTCGTCCGCAGTCAGATACCGAACTTCATCGGTTACCTTGCCGTTCTTGACCACCCGATATGGCGTCTCCAGAAAACCGTACTTATTGATCCTGGCATAGGTGGCCAGCGACGATATCAAACCGATATTCGGACCTTCAGGAGTCTCAATCGGACATACGCGCCCATAATGGGTGTGATGTACGTCGCGAACCTTAAAACCGGCTCTTTCCCTGGTCAATCCGCCGGGACCCAAAGCCGATAAACGACGCTTGTGAGTCAGTTCCGCCAGAGGATTCGTCTGATCCATAAACTGGGATAACTGCGACGAGCCGAAAAAGGTGTCTATTACCGCCGATACCGTGCGAGCGTTAACCAGGTCGTGAGGCGAAATATTTTCGTTGTCTTTTAAGCTCATTCTCTCCCGGATAGTACGAGCCATCCTGGAAAGACCTACCGAAAACTGATTGGAAAGCAGTTCGCCGACCGATCTGGCGCGGCGGTTGCCGAGATGATCGATATCGTCGATATCCCCGCCGCCGTTGCGAAGGTCTATCAGATACTTGATGATCGCCAGGAAATCGTCCTGGGTCATTACACACTGATCGAGAGGAACTTCTAACTGAAGCCGTTGATTTATCATATAACGGCCAACTTCGCCCAGGTCATATCTTTTGGGATTGAAAAAGAGTTTCTCCAAAAGATCCTTGGCCAGATCCACTGTCGGAGCATCGCCCGGACGGATCAGCGAATATAATTTGAAGAGAGCCTCTTCCTGAGATGTGGTCGTATCCTTGTCGATGGTATTCCGGATTATTCCGGCGTCGGTCGTAAAATCAACTTCCAAAATGGCCAGCTTGCCGACCTTCATCTCGCAAAGCTTCTGGAATATATCATCGGTTATCTCGGTGTTGGCCGTCAGAAAAACCTCGCCCGTAGAATGGTCTACGACATTTTCCGCCGCTACCGCCCCGATAAACTTATTCCCTTTCTTGGGAGTGACAGTTTCGGTAACTGTTTTATAGAAGGTTTTCAGAAGATCGGCGTTGGTCGAATAACCGATCGCCCTCAATAACGTTGTAGCCGCTAACTTCCTTCTGGAATCGATATGAACGTACATAATGTCGCTGACATCGAGAGTGAATTCCACCCATGAACCTCTGTAGGGAATAATCCTGGCCGAAAAAAGACGCTTGCCGTTGGGATGTATTTCCTCGTCGAAAAATACCCCGGGCGATCTATGCAGCTGACTGACTATCACCCTCTCGGCCCCATTAATTATAAATGTGCCTTTATCGGTCAAAAGAGGAAACTCGCCGAGAAAAACGTCCTTCTCAATAATGTCCTTTACGACCTTATCCCCTTCCGTTCCCGGCTCGCGGCTGATCAGCCGCAAAGTCGCCTTCAACGGAGCTCCGTAAGTCATATTCCTCTCACGGCATTCGCGAATCGAATAGCGAGGTTCGCCGAGAGTATACTTGACAAACTCAAGGGAAAATAACTCGTGCACGTCCGTAATCGGAAATATCGACTTGAACACCGATTGAAGACCCACGTCGGCTCGTTTAGCGGGAGGAATTTCGCGCTGTAGAAAACTCTCATATGATGAAATCTGAACATCGAGAAGATTCGGCATCTCGACATTCTCTTTCAACCTGGAAAAATTAGTTCGTTCGACCTTCAAACCTGGCCTCACAAAAACCTCCTAATTGGGCTAAATCCCAATAGTTTATGATAAGGCTTTCCCGCCCTAACAGCCTACTTCAAAACTATAGTCGCGCCGGCTTCTTCGAGCTTGGCTTTCGCGGCTTCCGCGTCTTCCTTCGAAACACCTTCCTTCACCGGTTTCGGAGCGCCGTCGACCAGATCCTTGGCTTCTTTCAAACCCAAACTGGTCAATTCGCGAACAACCTTGATTACCTGAATCTTCTTGGCGCCGGCGCTCTCGAGAATCACGTCAAACTCGGTTTTCTCCTCAACCGGAGCTCCGGCCGGGCCAGCCATCATTACAGGAGCCGCTGCAGCCGGTGATACGCCGAATTCATCCTGCATCTTCTTGGAAAGATCCGAAAGCTCCAGAACGGTCATTTCTTTTATGATGTCGAATGCCTGTTGTATTTTATCGCTCATTTTGATTCCACCTTCCTTATCCGGTCAAAACCGGGGATTTCTTTTTTTGCTCTTCCTGATCTCTATTCTTTCGATAATTCCGCAATCTATCGAAGCCGAATTTCCGATCCGGCTTAGAAGCGCGATGAAACGGCACTATCGCTCTTATTTCCTGCTCTCTATTAAAGCCTCCAGCGTACCCACAAACTCCCTCGACGCGGATTCCAAAAGACTGATAAACTGGCTGATCGGAGCCTCCACCGTGCTGATCAAACCGGCCAATACCTGATCCCTCGACGGCAGCTCGGCGATACGCTTCAATGTAGCGAAATCGTGGATTTGACCCTCATAAAAATACGATTTTACCTGAGGCTTCTCGCTTTCCTTGATCGTCTCATGAACGATTTTCGCCGGGGCCGCGGGTTCGTCATAACCGAACACCAACGACGTGGGCCCGTAAAAATACTTGCCCAGTTCCTCAAAATCAGTGCCCTTTACCGCCAGCCTCAAAAATGTATTCTTGGCCACACGAAATTCGCTGTCAGCGCTTCTCAGTTTCCTCCGGAGAATCGTCATGTCAGCCACATTTATGCCGGAATGATCGGTCACCATCAAATGCTTTGAGCGTGACAGCTTGTCTTTGAGTACGGCAATCTCTTTTTCTTTTTGCTCTTTGTTCAATTTATTACCTGCCTTTACCTGCCCAGCATGGCGATTTCGTTGACATCCAGCTTGATTCCAGGCCCCATGGTACTGCAAATCGAAGCGTTCTTAAGATAGGTACCCTTGGCGCTTGCCGGTTTGGCTCTCATTATCGCTCCGAAAAACGTCTTCAAATTCTCGATAATCTGATCGTCGCTGAATGACATTTTTCCCACTCCGGCTTGAATATTGGATGTTTTATCGAGCCTGTATTCGATCTTTCCGGCTTTGGCCGAGGTAATCGCCTTGGCTACATCCATGGTCACCGTACCCGATTTCGGATTCGGCATCAGCTTTTTCGGACCTAGTATCTTACCCAGTTTTCCGACCTGCCCCATCATATCCGGCGTGGCGATAATCGTGTCCACATCAGCCCAACCGCCCTGGATCTTCTCGACATAATCCTCAGCCCCGACAAAATCGGCGCCCGCGTCCTCGGCTTCCTTGGCTTTGTCCCCTTTGGCCAATACCAACACCCTGACCTTCTTGCCGGTACCGTGCGGCAATACCGTCGTGCCGCGAACCATCTGGTCGGCCTTCCTGGGATCGACTCCCAAACGAACCGTGGCCTCGACAGATTCGTCGAACTTGGCCCGTATGGCTTCTCGAAGAGCTCTCACTGCCTGATCCAGGGTATGGGCCTTGGCATTCTCGATCTTCGTCGCCACCGCTTTGTAACTCTTACTGCGTTTCATCTAACCTCTCTTTTTTCGGTCTCCCCATTAACGACCATTCGCTATCACTTAGATCAAACTAAACGTCCGATATCTTAAATTGGTTTCGCCTAATCGGTAAAACCGATACCTTGATTCCGCTTATCGCTTTCTTTCAACCTTCCACGTCAATGCCCATACTGCGGGCAGTGCCGGCCACTATCCGCTCGGCCATGTCAACATCGTTGGCGTTCAGATCAGGCAGCTTAAGCTCGGCAATCTCCCGGACCTGAGACCTGGTCACCTTGGCCACCTTAATCCTGTTAGGCTCGCCTGAGCCCTTGGGAACCTTGGCCGCCTTCTTCAATAGCTCGGCGGCAGGAGGTGTCTTGGTGATAAACGTAAACGATTTATCAACATAAACGGTGATAACTACAGGAGTTATCATGCCAGCCTGAGACTGTGTGCGGGAGTTAAACGCCTTGCAGAATTCCATTATATTCACGCCCTGCTGACCCAATGCCGGTCCCACGGGCGGCGCCGGAGTGGCGTTCCCGGCGGGAATCTGCAACTTAATCATACCAGCTACTTTCTTAGCCACAACTGCTCCTTATTCAAAATTCCTTAGAGGTTCTTTACCTGAAGATAATCAAGCTCTACCGGCGTCGGCCTGCCGAATATCGATACCATTACCTTGAGTTTACGCTTCTCGTGGTTCACCTCGCTAACCGTTCCCGTGAAATCCGAAAACGGACCGTCTACTACCTTGACAGCCTCTCCGACTTTGTAGGGTATATCAAAAGTCTCGCGGTTCTTGGATCGATCGACCTGAGCCATTACCCGCTTGACCTCCGACTCCCTGAGCGCTACCGGCTTGCCCGATGCGCCCACAAAATTGGTGATCCCCGGCGTCGAGGTAACCAGATACTGCGTCTCCTTCGTCAACTCCATCTCGATCAGGATATAGCTGGGAAGAAACTTCTTAACCGAAGTATGACGCTTACCCTGTTTCATCTCTACAATCTCTTCGGTAGGTACCAGGATCTCGCCGAATAATTCGCCCAAACCCTCGGCTTCAGCCGACGATTGCAGATACTTTTTCGCTTTATTCTCGTGACCCGAATATGTATGGGCCACAAACCATTTCTTCGCCATAACCTACCCGGGTATTAACTTCCAGCCAGTGATATTAAAGTATTCACTAACTTATTGAGAACCAGATCTACAGCGCCGATAAATAACGACACTATAAGCGACATGACTATCACAACTATCGTAGAGCCCACCAGCTCATCTTTCGACGGCCAGGCGACCTTGTGCATCTCCTGGTAAGTGTCGTTAAAGTATTTGGTAATCTTACTGAACATCTTATCTCTCTCTCCGGCTTATGCAGGACAGGAGGGACTTGAACCCCCAACCCCCGGTTTTGGAGACCGGTGCACTGCCAATTGTGCTACTGTCCTGAGTATTATTGTTATCTGGTCTCCTTATGAGGGGTATGCTTATGACAAAATCTGCAATATTTCTTGTACTCCACTCTGTCGGGATGAAGCCGCTTGTTCTTCGTGTCCGTATAGTTGCGCTGCTTGCATTCACCGCACGCTAAAATGATATTCTCTCTCGGCATCCTTCGCCCCTATTCTATGATTTCGGTAATGACACCGGCTCCGACAGTCCGGCCGCCCTCACGAATGGCGAACCGGAGTTCCTTCTCCATCGCGATCGGCGTTATCACTTCGCAGTCCATGGTCACATTGTCGCCCGGCATCACCATCTCACGATCCTTGGGCATGTTCACTATACCCGTCACGTCTGTCGTCCGGAAATAAAACTGAGGACGATAGCCGTCGAAAAACGGGGTGTGACGGCCGCCCTCTTCCTTCTTCAATATGTACACTTCGCACTTGAACTTCGTATGAGGCTTGATCGAACCGGGCTTGGCGATTACCATGCCACGCTCCAACTCCTCACGGTCCACCCCGCGAAGCAAAAGACCCACGTTGTCGCCCGCCTGAGCGTAATCCAATATCTTGCGGAACATCTCAACACCCGTCACTACAGTCTTGCGGGTATCGCGCATCCCCACTATCTCCATCTCCTCGCCGGAACGAACCTGACCACGATCCACACGGCCTGTACCCACTGTACCGCGGCCAGTAATCGAAAAAACATCCTCAACAGGCATCAAAAACGGCTTGTCAATATCACGAACAGGCTCAGGTATATAATCGTCGCAGGCCGCCATCAACTCTAATATGCTCTTAAACTCAGGAGCGTCTATCGGTATATTCGGATCCGAACCCTTGGTCATAGCCTGCAACGCGCTCCCACGAATAACAGGT
>JAHEDG010000056.1 GCA_024641335.1 Candidatus Zixiibacteriota bacterium | reverse complement strand
ACCTGCTGTTCGGCCAGACGGCATTGCTGGGCATAGGAATAACGGGTATTAAAAGCGGTTAAGCCGATGAGCGTGGATTCGCATAATTCCGGGGTGATTCCGAGAATCATATTATCGATATCGGGATCGTATTCCGTAGTCATAGGCGGCCGATGGCCTGTTTCGAGAGCTTTGGTTACCGGTCGAGCGGCGATCCGGGTCAGACCCCAGCCATAAGCCGAAAGCTCCTCGACGCCGGCCCTATCCGTTTTGAAAATGACGGTATTGTCTATAATTACATAGAGTATTCGATCTTCCAACGGTTGGAGATCGCGGCTGGCTCGGATCCTCATAAAATAGTACTCACCCGGGAGATCGGGCATTATATGAGCGACATTATCGATACCCGGAGGGATATCGGAGCTATAGACAACCGCTGAATTTTCTGTCAGCAGAACCGGTTTGATATCCAGAGCGAGGTCCGAGACAGCGATGATGGCCAGGGTTTCGACTTTTGGCCTGTCCTCACCTGTAATCGAAAAACCCGAACTGACAAAAGCGATGACCAGCAGGAAAGCGGAGCAGAACGTTTTTCTATTCATCATTCCTCCCCATCTATAATATTTTTCAATTTATTTAAAACACCGAGCGCTTCGATCGGTGTCAAATGATCGGGGTTGGTATTTTTCAAAATATCGCGGATTTTATTATCGTCGGGGGAAAAGAGCGAAATCTGGTAGGCCGCGGTTCTGGCCTGGTCTTTCGCCTCGCCCGAAGGCGTATGCCCCTCTTCGAGCCGAACCAGGATCTCCCTGGCGCGATCCAGCAGACTTCCGGGGAGACCGGCCAGCCGGGCAACCTGAACCCCGTAGGAATCGTCGCATCCTCCCGGCTCGATTTTGTATAAAAACACAATACTGTCCTGCCATTGCTTGACAGCTACCTGAAGGTTGATGATACCATCTGATGATTCAGCCAGTTCGATCAGCTCATGATAATGAGTGGCAAAGAGAGTTCTGGCTTTTTTCCCCTTTACGCTGTTAAGGTATTCCACCAGCGACCAGGCGATAGCCAGACCATCATAGGTTGAAGTGCCTCGTCCGAGTTCATCGAGTAGAATCAGGCTCCTATCGGTCGCGTTATTGAGAATGGCTGCGGCTTCAGTCATCTCGACCATAAAAGTCGACCGTCCCCGCAAAAGATCGTCGGATGCTCCTACTCTGGTAAAGATCCGGTCGCATATCCCGATCCTCGCTGAACGGGCCGGGACCGGGGCTCCGATCTGGGTCATCAGTGCTATCAGGCCGACCTGCCTTAAGTAGGTCGATTTGCCGGCCATATTCGGCCCGGTTATAATGGCCATCCGTCGCTGATTGCCGTCTATTAAAACATCATTGGGCACGAATTTTCCCGAAGGCATCAGGCTTTCAATGACCGGATGACGGCCGTCGATGATTTCTATTTCCATACCCTGATCCGGAATCGGCATAATATAACCGGTCTCCCCGGCCAGCGAGGCGAATCCGGAGAGAACATCGATAACCGATACGGCTATCGAGGCTTTTTGTATGGCCGCCACGCGGGCGGAGATCCCGCGGACGACCTCTTCGAACAATTCCGCCTCCAGAGTTTTTATCTTCTCCTCGGCATTTAGAATAAGTTCTTCTTTTACTTTTAGTTCTTCGGTGATGAATCGTTCGGCCGCCACCAGAGTTTGTTTTCGGATATAATAATCGGGTACTCTGGCAAGATGCGGTCTGGTGATCTCGATATAGTATCCGAATACCCTGTTGAATCCTACTTTCAGGGATGTTATTCCGGTACGATCGCGCTCTATTTGCTGGAGATTATGAATGAACTTCCTGGCCTCTTCTATTTCCGAAACCAGCGTATCGAGTTTCCCCGAATATCCTGTTTTGAACAGTCCGCCGTCGTAAATATTGGCCGGAGGCTCATCGACCAGGGATCTGTCGATAAGATCGATCAGGTCATCGAACGGCTCTATTCCCTCCATAGTCGAATCTATCAGCGGCGATTGCAGCCGGGCGGCCATCAAACCGATTTCGCGGGTTTTTATAAGTCCTGTTTTAAGATTGACTATATCTCTCGGCCCGGCCTTGAGCATAGCGATTCTGGAACCCAGCCTTTCGAGATCCGGCATACCTTTGAGCGACAATCGAATTTCGGAATCGATATTCCTGGCGCGAATCAAAGCTTTGACAGCATCCTGACGACCCAGGATCATGGCCAGATCGGTCAGCGGAGAAAGAATCCAATCCCTCAACAGTCTTCCCCCGCCGGGGCTGATGGTTCTGTCTATCACGGAGATAAGAGAGTTCTTCCGTCCTTCATATGGAGTTTCCACTAATTCGAGGTTTCTGATGGTAGCCGAATCAAGCTCCATGATCTGATCGCGGCGTATTCTTTCTATCCGTGTTACCTGGCCGACCCTGCCCATCTTCAGATCTCGGGCATAAGCCAGAACCGCTCCGGCCGCTCCCAGTGATGGCTTGATCTCTCCCAATCCGAAACCGTCCAGGCCGGGTATGCCGAAATGATTCAACAGGTCATTATAAGCCAGCGAGGTCTCGAAACGATAATCGTCCAGGAGGGTCACCGAGGCGTTGGGAACGGCGGATTTTATCAGCTCGTCGTAGCGAGCTCTGATTCCCTCCGGCAGGGTTATCTCGGAAGGGGCGTAAAACGATAGCATCTCTCCGAGTTTCTGGTCGACAAATTCATCGAGCAGAAATCGACCGGTGGAGAAATCAAGCAAAGCCAGTCCGACGACACCATCGCCGGGATTGATGCCGGCGAGGTAGTTGGGACGATCCTCCTCGAGAGCGCCGTCGAGAGTTACGCTTCCGGGAGTGAGGACTTCGGTTACCTCCCTTTTGACTATACCTTTGGCTTTTTTGGGATCTTCTACCTGATCGCAAACCGCGATTCTATATCCCGCCCGGAGCATTTTGGTCAGATATCGGTTGAGCGTGTGGTGCGGAACTCCGGCCAGGGGGATTTTCTTCGAGTTGCCGCTGCCGCGCGATGTCAGGGCTATACCCAGCACGGAGGAGGCGGTTACAGCGTCATCGCCAAAAAGCTCGTAAAAATCTCCCATACGAAAAAACAGAATCCGTCCGGGATTTTGATTTTTTATGGCGTAATATTGTTTGAGAAGAGGAGTTAGTTTATCAGGGGAATTCATAGATGAACCGCCGGACTACTGTATGAAAAGAATGTAAGCCTCCCCCTGGGAAATCTCCAGGGCGGCCTTCTGGGATCTGGCCGAGGCTTCATTTTTATAAGGCCCCAGCACAACCCTGAAGAATTTCTGACCTCCCTCTTTGAAATCATCCATTCGTGATCTATAACCCATTTTTCTGAATTTTTTGACACATGACTCGGCGTTCGATTTTCGTCCGAAAACCCCGACCTGAATATAGTAATCGGCCGAAATCAACGGGCTTATTTTCTCCTCGGTTCCTCCCGCTTTCTCGTCGAGGAAGGCGGCCTCGATCTCGTCATATTGCGGCGAGCTTTCGAATTTTTCGCGGTAAAGATCATAAAAGGTCTGGGCTTTGTCGAACTGGCCCAATCTCCGATAAGATTCCGATATTCCCACCAGGGCGAATGGCATGGGAGAAGCGTCTGGGAAATCATCGATTAGAGCCTTATAGCCATCGAGAGCGGCTTTGGGGTTGCCATCGAGCAGATCGCAGTCGGCGGTTCCTAACCGGGCCCATGGTTCCGTACGCCGGTCGCCGGAAGCGATAACTCTTAGAAATATCTCTCTGGCTCCGTCGTACTCGCCCAGCTGTTGTCTACAGACAGCCAGCCGGTAGAGATCCTCGATTTCGGAGAAATCATTGCTTCGGGGAATATCGGGGTATAGCTTGGAGGCGGTTATGAACATCCCCGCGGAGGAATAATAATCCAGGAGAAATCTGCGGGCCTCGGAGACCTTATGGTCCTCGGGAAATTTTTGAAGATATTCCTTTAGGTAAAGCGATCCGTTTTGAGCCTTGAGAGAGGTTACACCCAATAGATATAGGATTTCCGGATTTCCCGGGTCTCGATCAGCATCATCCAAAAGCAGCTCATAAGCGGAAGAGTAGTTGCCGGAGCTGATGAGTTTATCAACTTTGGGATCGGGAGAAGATATAAGGGCGCTTAGAACCAACGGAAGGTAAAAGCCGATCATCAGATAAACACTCCGATCGCTCCGCATTTCGGGCAGGACGGTTCCGGCTGGCGGACCCGTTCGCCGCATTTGCGGCATTCGAAAACGTCATAGGTTAAATCAGCTTGGCCGGCCGCGTTGGATAAAATCTCCAAACCCTCGCGGGATCGTCCGGAATCGGCCAGCATAGTGGCCAGCTTGATAGCGGCGGCCGGAGAGGCGGCATTGGAATCGATTACCGATCTTAGCAGGCTTTCGGCGGCGGGTATTTCGCCTTTTTTCTCCAGGATACCGGCCAGAGCGATGGTCGTGGGGATATTTCCGGGGTCTTTATTCAAAACTCCTCTGTACAAATCCTCCACGTCGCTGAACTTGCCCAGATTGAACAGGGTTTCCTCGATCATAGCGAAACCGAGGTAGGCGTATTTAGGGATTTCTTCGCACAGTTTTTTCAAAAATTCGAGACCGTCTTCCACCCTGTTTTCCCGCATATAGCTTTCAGCTATATACAGATATGGCAGAGGATTCACTTTATCGAGGGCAATAGCTTCTTTATAGGCGATTCGGGCCTTATGATACTCCTTATTCTCATGCAGGTCACGTCCAATCATGATCTTGATATTTCCCATGATCGGATTTTCCTTGATGCCTCTTTTTTTCATGATCGAGCGATAAAGATCCTCGGCCTCTTTCCAATATTCGCCGTTGATGAAAAGTTCGAGCAAACGATCTTCGGCCCAAGCCCGATTATCCCCGTTTTTGGCCATTGGCCTGAGAGCCGCGATAGCGTTGGGTATCAAATCGGCCTTAATGAAATCGAGAACAATACTCCTATCGATCTCCTCGCGCATTTCGACGGTCAGGCCGCGCCGCAGGGTCAGCTCGCGATGGATCTGCAAAGCTTTATCGGCCTTCCCTTTCTCCCTGAAGAGATCTCCGAGCTTCAGATAAGCGTCGACATTTTCAGTGTCTTTGTCGACCGCCTGTTTAAGCCTGATGAACGCTGTCTGGCCGTCGCCGGAAATTATGGACCGGAGCCCCTGAATGTAGACGCCCATCGCCGTATCATCCGATTTTGATTTGCGCCGGGAAAAAAGGAGTCCGCCAAATGCCGCAGCCAGAAGCAATAGCAATAACCAATAACCGTAGGCGTTCATATCAGCTGTTCTCCTCCGGTTGGTCGGCCAGATCCTGGGGAGCGACTTCATCCAGCGGCAGGTTGCGCAGGGCTTTTATTTCCTCCAGAAGCTGCTTATTTTTTCGCCTGTAATCGGAAACCTGTCCGGCCGCCTTGAAATATTGGAATACGGAAACAAAAAACCAGAATACCACTCCCATGGCGAAGGAAGCGTAAATCACCATGATGAGCCGGACATTCTCAAAAAGGTAATCCCCTAACTTCACCGTGGCGATTTCCTGGGCGTTCTGAAACGAGAAGTACATAACCGCCAGCAGGATCGCCGCGGCTAATGCGTATTTGATTATCCACATAAATCCCTCCGAATCGTCAGCGCATCATAACTAATTATTAAAAAGCAGTCAATAAAAAACCTGTTTGGTCTTAAGAATCCCGCTGCAGGCCTGAAATTCACCATTTCAGCGAGTTCAATATGGAATGGAACTCCTCAACGTTGGCGTCATAAAACTCCCGTTCACAAAAGATCTGCACGACGAAAAGTCTATTCTCTATTTTGGCCAGGTATATCTCATGCACCTCGTGATCGTTGATGTATTCCAGAGTTTCGCCCGATTCGAAAGCCGATTTTGATGGGATTACCAGAACCCGCTTGTAATTCCTTTTGACATATATCTGTCTGGTCTGAACAGAATCAAGAACAACATCACCGGAAACGATATAATCACAGTCCTTGTCGATCCCCAGTTTATTGATGATCTTATTATCGGATTTATGCTCGTCGAGACAGCGTTTGATCAGGGCCTCGAAATCGTTCGTAGAACCGTCGAATTCCTGTGAGTAGATCAGTATAGTGGGGATCGTATAATCTCCGCCGTAACGCTCTATATAGGGATTAATCATGTAGTTTTTCTTTTGTAGAAAGAGCCTCTCCAAACTGGGTTCTTTCATCCCTTTGGCTTTCCAGTTGTCGGGTATGGAGATACTCCATCCATGAGTTTTATCGACTGCGGTGCCGTCCTTAATCTCAACGGTTTGCTGTTTTTTCGCCTGCGCGGCCGGCACGGCCATCAGCGCCACCATAAAAACCGTTATCATTACCTTGAACATCAAATCCTCCCATCTATTTTTTTACTTCTATTATACCGGTTCGGCGCGCCTGATGTTGCGAATAATCGTGCCCGTCCTTCCCTTTTCCCCAAGTCGTTCGCCAAGAACCCTGAAATCGTCAATAGGTAATACCCCCATTCCTGAAGATTATTTAAACAAAGATCATCTTTCCCGCTCACCGTGGTATCTCCCCCCGCCGCGATTTGATCAGGCGGATCAATCGCCGGCTATAGGAAAAAAGCGATATCGGTATCATGATCAGGACAGCGATCACCGACGGCATCATGAGCGGCTTCAGATCGAAAAGATAAACCAGCATGGAAGCGGATATAAATCCGACCGTGGTTCTGCCTATAGTATTGGATACCGGTATCTCATTCAATTTCCTGATAGTATACAGGGAAGCCCCCAGTATCAGGATATCCCTGGCGATCAGAACCATTACCAGCGGGACAGGGTATTTTCTAATAACCACCAGGGCTATACCGATAACCACTACGCAGATTTTATCGGCTATCGGATCGAGTACCTTGCCGGTGGTCGAGGTAGCCTTCCATTTCCTAGCCAGAAAACCGTCGAAGTAATCGCTTAGAACTATGGCCAGGCATAACAAAAGAATCCCGATAAAATTATCGTGGTAAAGAAAATAGATCATGGGAAAAACCAGCAAAATTCTCACCAAAGAGAGCGAATTAGGAATGTACTTTAAAAACGAAGTCATATCGGCCTATTCGTCAGCGGCATCTTCCAGCAGCTCCCGCGCGCCTTTCAAGGCGGCCTGGGAAACAATCTCTCCGGAAAGCAGGACAGCGATCTCCCTGATCCTTTCTTCGGTATCGAGCTTGACAATTCTGGTCACCGAACGCCCTTTGGCTTTATCCTTAAATACTCTGTAATGATTATCAGCGGAGGAGGCAATCTGGTGGAGGTGGGTTATGCAGATAACCTGCCGAATTCTCGATAGTTTCTTCAGCTGCCGGGCCACCATAGCGGCGACATCACCGGAAATACCGACATCAATCTCGTCGAAAACCTCGCATCCATTAGAGCTTCCCCGCAGAAAAGCGTTTTTCAAAGCCAGCATTACCCTGGATATCTCCCCTCCCGACGCGATCCTGGCTAACGGCTTTAAACCCTCGCCGGGATTGGCGCAGAACTGAAACTCTACTACATCGAATCCTGTTGAGTCTCCCGCCAGATTCCGATCGTCAAGGCTGTAGAGGCCATCCCGGTCATCGGTGTTATTAATCACGGTCGCGAATCGGGCCTTGGGCATCCCCATCACAGCCAGATTATCGGCGATAGATTTCTCCAGGCCGGATCTGGCCTGTTTTCTTGCCTCGGAGATCTCGGCGGCCAGGTTGTTCAGCCGGTGGCGGGAAGCCTTGAATTCCCTCTCGAGATCTTCAGCGCTCCCTGTATTGGATTTTATTCTCTCGAGTTCCTCGCAGGATTCGCGGCGGTAATTATTAATGAACGTTATATCGCCGCCATACTTTTTGCGCAACCGAAATATTTCCTGCAATCGTTCGTTAATTTCATCCAGCCTCTGGGGATCATCGTCGATTTTCTCAATCATACTGTTGATCCTGATGACCGATTCATTGATAGAATCGGAGGCGGAATTGACAAGCCCCAGAATATCCTCGATTTCCGGCACAATGCCTTTCAGCTGGCCCAGGGCTTTGACCACCTCGCCTATTCTCTCCGAGACCGAATCATCGGACTCCGTAAACGCGCCGGCCGCCATATCACCAGCCTCCCTGATCCGGAGGCTGTTTTCATGCAGTTTTTTCTCTTCCTTGAGTTTTTCCTCTTCCCCTTCTTCCAGGTGGGCTTTTTCAATTTCGGAGATCTGGAAATTCAAAAGCTCTATCTTCTCGGCAATCTCCCTCGCATACCGTCTGGAATATGAAAGCTTGTCCTTAAGATCAGCTGTCCGCTTGAAAAGATCTTTTAGTTCAGCAAGCCGCTGCTCATGGCCGGCGAACAGGTCGAGGTAAGAGAGATGTGTCGATGAATCAAGCAGGGTCTGATGCGAATGCTGGCCGAGTATGGAGGCCAGACCGGGGGCGACGCTCTTAATAACCGCGAGATTTACCTGGGAGCCGGCGATATACGCTTTCCCTCCTCCTCCCTTGCGATATTCACGGCGGATTACTATCCTGTCGCTGTCGGAAAGATACCCTGATAGATCCTTGTCTCGTTTTTTCAGCTCCTCCGGATTTACCAGGAATTCGGCCTCCACCGCGGCGTTCCTGGCGCCGGTTCTGATAATCTCCTCGGAACCCCGGCCCCCCAAAACGAGATCGAGCGCTCCTATAATAATCGATTTGCCGGCTCCGGTCGAACCGGTGAGAACATTGAGCCCGTCACCGAATTCGATATCGAGCTTATCGATCAGGGCGAAATTTTCGATACTCAGCCGTGATAACATCAGGTATTGAGCAGAGGACGGGCGCCCCAGTGAAGTTTACTCCGGAGAACTTCATAGAAGGAACCGGCCTCGAATTTTATCAACTTTATTTTATAATCGGATTTTTTTACCGAGGCTTCCTGCCCGCTGATCAGTTCTCCGGCGATTCGACCGTCGATTGAAACTCTCAGCTTTTTGTCAACGCCTCCCACTTTTACAGTCAGAATATCGCCGGCGGGGAAAATAACCGGGCGCAGAGTCAGGGTATGAGGCGAAATAGGACTGACCATGATAGCTTCCATCAACGGATTAATGATCGGTCCGCCAACCGAAAGAGAATACGCGGTCGAGCCGGTGGGGGTCGAGATTATAACACCGTCGACATCGTACGAGCAGACAAACAGGTCGTTGGAATAAAGGTCGAGCTGAATCAGGTTGGTGGCTTCTCCATGATCAAACACAAAATCGTTTAAAGCGAACAGATCGGTAGATCCTATCACCGGCAGAGATATCTCCAGAACCATCCGTTCCTCTATATTGAAATCGTCGTTCTTTAGTTTGTCCAGGGACTGGAGAAGTTGATCGTGGGTAACTTCGGTAAGAAATCCCAGGCTTCCGAGATTAATTCCCAGAATCGGAATCTGGTGACATCCGGCGGCTCTGGCCGAGGTCAGCATCGATCCATCGCCCCCCAAGCTTATGATGCAGTCGCTATGTTTCCAGATTTCTTCTTTTTCCGAAGCGATATCGTCACGGCCAACCAGTTGAACCAGTTCGGCGCATATTCGACATTCCATCCCGTTTTTTTCGGCCCACTTGATGATCGTCCTGGTGACTTCTTTGATCTGCGGGCGGTCGAGATGACCTATTATCCCGAATTTCTTCAATTGGATTTCCGCGCCCCGGTTTTGGAATCGGTTTTTTCGTGCAGCCGTAGAACCGCCATGGCGATTCCCTCGCTATCGAGACCCAAATTGGCCAAAAGCAAACTACGGTTGCCATGTTCTATGAATTCATCGGGAATTTCCATGGTCTTGATGTTTTTGCCGGTAATTCCGTGATCGGCGGTCCAATTCAGGATGGCCTCTCCGAACCCTCCATTCATAGTATTTTCGCAAACGGTCACGATTTTATCATACCCAGCCAGAGTTTCGGAGAGCATCGCTTCATCCATCGGCCTGACAAACCTGCAGTTAATGACCCTCGAGGAGATACCATCTTTCTCCAGCATATCGGCCGCTTTCCAGGCCTCGTAAACCATAGAGCCGACCGCCAGAATAGCCACATGATCGCCATCCCTGACAATCTCCCATGAGCCCATTTTTATAGGCCTGACACCGAGATCTACCTTTTCTTCGGGGACAGAAGCCCTGGGGTAACGGATAGCCATCGGACCGTCGTTATAGACCGCGGCCAGAGCCAGAAGATCGCGCAGCTCGCGGCCGTCGCGGGGAGCCGCTATTACCATGTTGGGAATAGCCCTCAGGTACGATATATCGAAAGCGCCATGATGCGTCGGTCCGTCATCGCCGACCAGCCCGGCCCTGTCAAGGCAGAAGACGACCGGCAGTTTCTGCAACGCGACATCATGGAGGGCCTGATCGAAACCCCGTTGAAGAAAAGTGGAGTATACCGCGAAATACGGTTTCATACCATTGGCCGCCAAACCGGCGGCGAAAGTAACCCCATGCTGTTCGGCTATTCCGACATCGAAAAACCGATCCGGGTATTTGTCGGCGAAACCGGACAACCCGGTACCGCTGGACATTGCGGCGGTAATGGCGCAGATCCGGTCGTCGATTCCTCCGAGATAAGTCATGATCTCGCCGAATACTTTTGTATAGGGCAACGATTTGCTCAAAGTAATCGATTTGCCGGTGAGCTTGTCAAATTTGGAGACGCCATGAAACCTAAAGGTATCGGCCTCGGCGAATTTATAACCTTTGCCTTTGACAGTACTGATATGCAGGATCTTCGGACCGGGCAATTTCCTGATATGCTCCAGGGTCTTCACAAGCAGCTTGACATCATGACCGTCGATCGGCCCGAAATACCGCAGACCGAATTTCTCGAATATGATCCCCGGCATCAAGAAGCCTTTCAATGATTCCTCGACCGAGGCTACGGTTTTGCGCAGGGCTTCATGCTTGGGCAAAAGACCCGTTAGTTTCCAGATCTCCGCCTTGATTTTAT
Organism: Candidatus Zixiibacteriota bacterium; assembly: GCA_024641335.1. Classification (GTDB taxonomy): domain Bacteria; phylum Zixibacteria; class MSB-5A5; order UBA10806; family UBA10806; genus JAHEDG01. Next base: position 4,371 of record JAHEDG010000056.1, on the reverse strand, counting down.
TATAAGGTTCATCAGCTAAAATTTCTGTCAGGTATTTGGAGATCGCCCCGACATTCCTGGAGATCGACATATTATTATCATTGAGAATCACCAGCATTTTCCGGCCGGATGCCCCTATCTGGTTGAGTCCTTCCCAGGCCATGCCTCCGGTCAGGGAACCATCCCCCACAACAGCGATAACATCGCTTTCCTCCCCCTTCAGATCCCTGGCGGCGGCGAACCCCAGAGCGGCGGATAAGGCCGTGCAAGCATGACCGGCGCCGAAATTATCGTATTCCGATTCGCTTCTGTTGGCGAAACCGGAGAGACCGCCGTCGGTTCTGATAGTATGGAACCGGTCTTTTCGGCCGGTGAGAATTTTATGGGTGTAGACCTGATGGCTGACATCGTAGATCATGACATCTTTGGGAGACTCGAAGACATAATGCAATGCGGTGGTTAGCTCGACCACTCCCAGATTGGCGCCCAAATGTCCGCCGTTATGAGAGACGACGTCGATAATCATCTCCCTCAATTCCTCGGCCAGTTCGGGCAGATCGCCGATATCGAGTTTTTTCAGATCATCGGGTGAGTTGATATTGTCGAGATGCTTAGTCATTATTTTCTCCTTCGCCTTCCTCAAAAAGCTCGAGATCAAAATCACCGCTCGATTTTTCGATCAGCTTTTTGACCCGATTTTCGGCGGCCTCCAGTTTTTTCCGGCAGATTTTCGAAAGTTCGATCCCTTTTTCGAAGGCTTCAATGGAATTCTCAAGAGAAAGCTCGCCCGATTCGAGATCGTCGACTATTTTCTCAAGCTGTTCCATGGCCTTCTCAAAACTCAGCTTTTGCAGCTCTTTATCTTTCTGGGTCATCGCGTAAATTTCTCAAATTTCATCGGTTATATATTAATAGCCACAAGTTAAGAATATGTTTCAAATAATCGGGCTGTGCAAGAATTATTTCGGCCAAATGAGCGGATCAACTCCATCTTTCAGGTTTCGGCTCGCGGGTCATCAAATCGGAGATAGCCTCGGATGGCGGTTTATCGTCAAAAAGGACCTTGTAAACCTCTGAAGCTATAGGCATTTCGATCTCCTGACGAAGAGCTAACTCGTTGGCCGATCTGGTAGTTTCCACACCTTCGGCGACCATGGTCATTTCGGAGAGAACCTGCTTAAGTTTGCGCCCCCGGCCAACCTGATCTCCGACGAATCTATTGCGGGAATGCTTCGAAAGACAGGTGGTCACCAGATCCCCGACACCGGAAAGGCCTGAAAAGGTCAACGGATCGGCGCCCATGTTTTTCCCGAGCCGGACCATTTCGGCCAGGCCCCTGGTCAGAAGCGCTCCCCTGGTATTGTCTCCCATACCCAGGCCATCAAGCATGCCTGCGGCCAGGGCGATTACATTTTTCAGCGATCCGGCCAGCTCCACTCCGAGAATATCGAGCGAGGAATAGACCCGGAAATACGGGGTGACAAACAACTTCTGCACCGCCCCGGCGATTTCGGCGTTATCCGAGGCCGCGGTTATGGCGGTGGGCATCTGACGGGATACTTCTTCGGCGTGCGACGGCCCGGAAAGCGTGCAGATACCCGAACGTTTGCCAGACGGTATCTCCTCGGCGATTACTTCGGACATGCGACGCAGCGATCCGACTTCGATCCCCTTGGCCAGATTGACAAAAACCGGTTTTTTCCTTAAATCCAGTTTTCCCAGCGGGCGCAGAGATGAACGGAGAAATTGCGACGGAACTACGCAGCAAATAAAATCGGAATCGCCAACCGCCATGGAGAGATCATCGGTCACCAATATGCTGCTGTCGAGCGAGACTCCCGGCAGTTTTAGTGGCAATTCCCGGGTCGATCTAAGCTGATCGCAGGCTTGAGGATCGAATTCCCATAAGATTACCGAATGAGAATTGGCGCGCAGAAGATTGGCGATGGCGAATCCCCAGCCTCCGGCTCCCAATACCGCGACTTTTGAATTTTCGCTCATATCTAACCCGCCGTCGATTTATTGTTTTCAGCTTGTTTCATTTCAGATACTTTCTTCGCTCCGAACCTGTTTTCATTCCCTTTCAGCAGTCTTCCGATGTTGGCTCTATGAGTGAAGATGACCAGCGAAAAAAGCAGCACGGCCAGAAGAGCTATTTCCCCGCCCAGCGGATACCGCAAATAATAGATTTCAACCAGCACCGAGACCGAGAAGAAAAGCGCGGCCAGCATGGAACCCAGAGAGACATACCCGGTGAGAAAAACAGTGAACAGGAAGATTATCAGGGCGAAACCGAGTTCCAGCGGAGCCAGAAACAATAGCATCCCGGCGCCCGCGGCGACCCCTTTACCCCCCTTAAATCCGGCGAATACAGGGAACAAATGACCTATTATGGCCGCCAGTCCGCCCAACATGGCCAACTGGATCGACGACATGGCAATATCTCCGAAATTAACCAGCGAACCGGCCAGGCAGGCGAAATATCCCTTGGCGATATCGACTATCAGCGCGGCTACAGCCAATTTCCAGCCGAGCACTCGAAAGACATTGGTGGCGCCGGTCGATTTCGAACCATGCTCTCGGATATCGATCCCCTTGATGATCTTCCCCAGCCAGACTCCGGTGGCGATCGAACCAAGCAGATATCCGATAAGAATAACGGCCCCAACAGTTACCATAATTATTTCCTGAGTTTGAAGATTAGCTTAATCGGCGTACCCTCGAAACCATAGGATTCCCTGATCTTATTTTCCAGATAACGAATATAAGACTTTTCGATAAGTTTGGGATGGTTGCAGAATAAGATAAACGTGGGAGGATCGCCCTCGGCCTGGGTTACATAGAATATCTTGATAAATCTCCCCCGGCGCGACGGCGGCGGCCGCCGATCCAAAAGATCTCTGACGAAATTATTCAATTCCGAGGTCGGAATCCTTCGTTTGCGCTCCTGCGATACTTTCTGGATTGTCTCCCAGACCTTATGCACTCTCATACCGGTTTTGGCCGAGATAAACAATATCGGCACATAGGACAAAGTGGCCGCCTTTTCGGCTATGGCCGCCCGGATCTTATCGGCGGTGAGCTCGTCTTTTTCCACGGCGTCCCATTTATTGAAGGCGAAAATCAATCCTTTGAACTGCTCGGCGGCCTCGGTGGCGATACGCAGATCGCCGACAACTAATCCGTCATTGCTGTCTATTACCAGAACAACAATATCCGCCCGGGAAAGAGCCCGCAGAGTACGAAGAGAAGTATAAAACTCCAGCTGTTCCTTGTAGATATTCCTCTTTTTCAGGCCAGCCGTATCGATCAGGAGATACCTCGATCCGTTAAGCTCAAAACGGGTATCGATGGCGTCGCGGGTGGTTCCGGGAAGATCGGCCACAATGGTCACGTACTTTCCGGTCATGGCGTTCACCAGCGATGATTTCCCGACGTTGGGTCGTCCGACAATAGCAACCCGGATATCCTCTTCGAATACGTCCTCGCCGCCCGACGGTAATTTCTTCACAATGGCGTCGAGAAGATCCCCCGTGTTCAAACCGTTGACCGCGGATATCGGTATCATGTCATCGAAACCGAGAGAGTAGAATTCCGAAGCTCCGGCCAGATCCCGTTGGTTATCGACCTTATTAGGCACCACCACGACCGCTTTTCCCGACCTTTTCAGATCCCGGGCGATCTGCAGATCCGCCTCGATGGCTCCGACTTTGGCATCGAGAAGCAATATGATAACATCCGCCTGCTCCATGGCTATTTTGGCCTGTTCGGTGACTTTCGCTTCCAAAACGTCATCACTGCCGACCAAAAGCCCGCCGGTATCGACAACCATAAAATCCAGACCGTTCCATGAGCATCTGCGATACAGACGATCTCTGGTAATTCCGGGCATATCATCGACTATCGCCTGGTTGGTTTTTACCAGACGGTTGAAGAGGGTAGATTTTCCCACATTGGGACGGCCGATTATAGCGACGATTGGCAGGGGCATGGCGTGGTCATACTCGCTTTCCGGTTAATTTTCAGGCATAATCATACGGAGATGGAATATGGTGAAAGATCAGGCTTTAAGCAAGAGGAAACGGAAGAGCTTGCGTTGTCAAAACCACAGGGGTTTGACCTGCGGCTACTTCTGACCTTTTCGGCGCCGCTACATCGGGCGCATACCAGATGCGAATTGACAACGGTCTCGCTCCTGTGCTATTATTGATTTTGTGAAACGGGATACCGATTATCAAAAACGGGCGGCGGAGCTTCGCGATCTGATCGAATACCACAATCACCGCTATTATATTCTCGATTCGCCCGAGATATCCGATGCCGAGTACGACCAGCTTTTCGACGAACTGACACGGATCGAAAAAGAATATCCGGAACTGCTTGCGCCGGACT
>JAHEDG010000088.1 GCA_024641335.1 Candidatus Zixiibacteriota bacterium | reverse complement strand
CAGCTCCGGCAGCGATAATCCCGCCGGCAATAGCGAAATTTCTTCCGTTCATGGAACACCTCCCCTTTTATAAGAACCAACGCTGTTCAGGGGGATTTATAATGATCGGAACAGCCGAGGTCAAGAGAATTTTCGAGCGGCTGGTTTAAAATCAGCAATTATGGCAGAGTGAAGGAGCCGTCAGGTCAGGGGACCCGACGGCACGGAACGCTTATTCCGGAATAAAGTCGAAAAACGCATGCCACCCGGACTCCCCGGGATTCGGTATATATCATGAAATGAATTGAAGGAGATTCGGTCAATACCCGGCCAGCTCAATGGCCGCGTCGAATACAGTATCCTGCCGGGGGATGCAGATCTCATCGCCGTCAGGGCCATAAGCTACTCGGGCGTCGCGGGCTGTGATAATCCGTATGGGGGCGTCGAGCCACTCGAAATAATTATCGGCTATATAGGCGGCGATTGTCGGGCCGACACCGCCGTAGAAACGATCCTCGGAGACGATCAGGATTCGTCCGCAATCTTTCACAGTCTGCGCTATGGTATCCCAGTCTATCGGTTTGACAGTACGCAGATCGATAACGCGGGCGGATATTCCCCGCTCGGCCAGAAGTTCCATTACTTTGAGCGACATTGGAATAGTTACACCGTAACTGATGATAGCCAGGTTTTTGGCGCGCTGATTGTAAACCTCGGCCCGGCCAAATGGAATGAGGTTCTCCAGAGCCGGGTATCGGGCCATGATGTTGTAACCGTTCCAGTCACGTCGGTTATAAAGCGCCACCGCCTCGCAGAACAAGACAGGATCTTTGCTGACAAAAGCGGTTCGCAGCAGCCCGGCGGCATCAGCGGCGTTGGAAGGCACGGCCACGTGCAGGCCTGGAATGTTGATATATGTTCCGAGATTAGCCTCGGAATGCCACATGGCGCCGGCTCCCTGTTTGTATCCTCCGTAGGAGGTCCGGATTACCATCGGCATGTGCACTTTACCATTGGAACGTTGATATGTAGTGGCGATTCTATCTTTAAGCTGCTGATAGCCGGGACTCATATAATCGATAAACTGTATTTCCGGAAAAGGAACTCTCCCCTGGTAAGCATGTCCTACAGCTCGTCCCAGAATACCGGCTTCATCGAGCTGAGTATTATAAACTCTGTTCTGTCCGAAAACCCTTTGCAGGTTTTTGGTGGTCAGGAAGACTCCGCCCTTGCCCTTCAACTTGCCGGTAACCTCTTCCCCTTTTTCGAATACCTCTTTGGCGAAATCGGCAACATCCTCTCCCAAAAGCACGGTATCGTCAGAGAGCATGAAGATATCGAACAGTGAGTAATTGATGGCTGTTCGAATAGTCATGGGAGGCTGGTTTTCCGGGAGTTCCGCGGTGGGGAAATATCCCTTATTATGAAATTCTCTGTAACGGGCGGTCCTTATTTCGCCTCGATCGGAAATCAGTTTGTTCCACCGCTCCGCGGCGGTATCGTAATTGTAGCTATAGACTTTGGTGAGAACGTCCGCGGGCTTTTTGTAATGAATATCCGCGGTCACTCCGGCTGAGGTTTCCAGCACTTCTCTATCCACCTGATCGTAGATAGCCGAGAGTTCATCGGGAGTAAACAGGCCGTCGTCGATTAGCTGCCTGGCGGCTTTTCTGAGCGGGTCATTCTCAATATGATATTCCTGCAGTTTCAATTCCATATAGTGAGTTTGATCATCGGAGCCGGAATGGGAATCCTCGCGGGTAACGTTGATATTGGCGATGGCGGGACCTTTGCCGGATTTGACATGCTCGATCATCCTGGCCATAGCGGCGATAGATTCCTTTATCTCGGTACCGTCGAAATCCTCTATCAACAGTCCGAAGCGTTTGAAGCCTTCGAAAGAGGTCGTGGGATTGCCTTCGGGAAATTGCTCGTTGACGCTGGTCGATATGGCCCAGCCGCAGTTGTATATGGCGAAGATATTCGGGGTTTTATTATAGACCGAATAGAATACCGCTCTATGAAATTCCGGTGACGATGTAGCGCCTTCGCCTATGGAGCAGCAGACCACTGAATCGGATTTGAACCGTCCATTTGGAAAGCCCATCAGGCCGTTTATCGGTGTAGGGTTTCCGATAGCCTCGCTGAGACCAGCTGCCTCGAGGGCGTGGGAACCCGTTGGAGAAGCCTGGGGCAGGATGCCCAGTTCGGGATAAGATGAGTGGGACGGCTGAAGCATGCCGCCATTGGATTCGGAGCGAACATCACCCACCGCCTCGTATATTTTTTGTTTTATGGAAACGCCCCGGTAAAGATCGAAGGCCTTATTGCGGTAATAGCCAATAAAAGGATCGGCGGGATTCAGGGCCCGAGCGATGACGACATCGATCAGCTCCTTTCCGCCGCATCCGATAAAGAAGCGACAGAGTCCTTTTCTCAATAGGATTTTCTCTTCGAGTTCGATTCTGCGGGCCAGGACCATAGTCCGGTACATTTTCAGAAGATCATCCCGACTCAAATCTCCATATTCTTTTAAAACGCCGTCTTTTTTACTTTTGGCTTTAATCTCTTTTATCCAATCGCGCACTTCAAGGTAGGCCATCTATCACTCCTGCTTTCGAAAAGGTCAAAACCGAAATTACCTGATTTCAACCTCGAAACATGGTCAAATGTTTCCCGGCTCAAGTATTAAAGAAAATAAGGAAATGAGCTTGAGAATTCAATTCTTATATTAATATACGGGATAAAGCTGTCTACAATGACGGTTACCTGGAACAATTGTATCGGCCTGTCTGTTTCAAGGCCGAGCTTGCCAATAACCAGGCGATATGCTATTTTTAGAATTACCGATGAAAGATTTAACCTGGAGCGACGATGAAAGATAAGAGAAACGAAATCCTGGCCCGTCAGCTAATAGACTATTCAATCAAGCTGAAAAAGGGTGAAATTCTGTATCTGGAGATAAAAGGGAAAGATACTCTGGAGTTAGGCAAGGAGATAATCAGGATAACCACGGAAAAAGGGGCGGTACCGTTTTGGTATTACAGCGACGAATCACTGGCCAGACATTGGGTAAAGAACGCCGGCGACGAGCAGTTCAAGACGCAGGCGGAGCTTCATTTGGAGCTGATGAAGCGGGCCGACGCCTATATCGGTTTACGGGGATCTGATAATCCGTTCGACATGGCGGACGTAGACTCGCGTCAGATAGAAAAAAACAATTCATTGTTTTATAAGCCGGTTCATCTTGAAGAGAGGGTCAAGAGGACAAGGTGGGTGGTATTGCGGTATCCCAACAACGCCATGGCCCAGTTAGCGGAAACATCGCAGGAATCGTTCGAGAATTTCTATTACGATGTCTGCTGCGCGGATTACGCCAGGATGTCGAAGGCGATGGACGGTTTGATCTCGTTGATGACGGCCGCCGATAAAGTACATATAAAAGGACCCGGCACCGATCTGAAATTTTCCATAAAGGGGATTCCGGTGATCAAATGCGACGGAGAGCGGAATATTCCGGACGGCGAGGCGTATACGGCGCCGGTCAGGGATTCTATCAACGGAACGATAACCTATAATACGCCGTCTCTGTACCAGGGTACGGTTTACAACAATATCTCGTTTACATTCGAGAAAGGTAAAATTATCAAGGCGACCTGCGAAGGTTTGACGGAGAAGCTGAATAAAATTCTGGATACTGATGAAGGCGCCCGCCATATAGGGGAATTCGCTATCGGCGTAAACCCGTTTATTTTGAATCCGATGAAAGATACGCTTTTCGATGAAAAGATCGCGGGATCGTTTCACCTGACTCCCGGGCAGTGCTACGATATCGCCCCCAATGGCAACGATTCGGCTATTCACTGGGATTTGGTATTGATCCAGCGCGAGGATTGGGGCGGCGGAGAGATCTGGTTTGACGGCAAGCTGATCAGGAAGAACGGGATATTTACCGATCCGGAGTTGGAAAAATCGTTTTCCAGGGAGAACCTGAAAGGGTCGGGAAGATAGATAAATTCACTGATGGTATTCCGCGTTTATTGACGGGCCCAGTCCGGGAGGGCGGGTCCGTATCC
>JAHEDG010000015.1 GCA_024641335.1 Candidatus Zixiibacteriota bacterium | reverse complement strand
CATCTCGGGCAATGGAATAAGTATGATAGGTTCGTAGCCGCCGTTACCGGGGCCGACATACTCGAATACTCCTGCTCCAATGTCCGATACGATCCTGCGTTGGCGGCGATGAACGAGAATGACACCAGGTAATCTCCCTGCTCCGGTCCGGCGTACTGGTAAATGGAATTCCCCAGGGTATCGATCAGCACTCGGTAATCACCAAGTGTTGGGCCGACATATTCGGCTCCCTGCCGAGCAGCGTCCAGCCTGTTTCCCCCCGCGCTCTCCAAAATTCCCTCAACCTGCGGAGTCAGCTCGTAAGTTTTCGGACTATTTTTATTGTCCCCCTCCTGGATGACGCTTCCGAAAATTGTTAAGCCGTCCGCCGGTTTGAAATTTCCGGAGGAAGCGTAGAATGCCCGGCTATATTCATCGCGGGATAGTTCGTATTCAATGGTTATGCGCGTTTCGTCTCTTATAATTTTCGGCGGCGAAAACTGAATCGCCCCGGAACCGTATTCAACGGTATAGTCGTTCTGGCTGCCCCGCGTCTGGGGAACACCGTCCAAATAGACTTTTTCAGATCCTGGAATTATGACTGCCCCCTGACGTCCGCCGTTATCTGTCAGATAATACGGCCCCAGACGGCCGTCGATGCCGTTAATGGTGATGGATTTATATTCTCCCGGGAAGAATCCGGCCGCTCCCCTTATTCCCGCGGATCGGGCGGTATAGGCGGCGCTCAGCCCTGTCAGTTTCTTTTCCAGTTTCAAGAACCTGTCGGATCGCTCGCTATAATCGAAATCGCCGAATGTCCCCACGAAATGATCTGATTCAGCTTTGACGAAGATCCTGTCCAATTCATCGATACGTCTGGAGACAGCGTTTCCGCCGGCGGAATTATCGGAAATATGAGCTGAGGTCATCAGGCCGGGTACCAACTGCCCGTTGATAGTAAGATTCAAAGACTGCGAAAGCCCTCCTCCCCCTTGTCCGGTTTGTATCGAGAATCCCTTGCTCCCCCTGACAGTGATATCAGATCGGGAGTAATCCGAGACCGGCGCGACGGGAGAACGTTCCATTCGGCCACTCTTCTCCTCAGGCGAGAACTCATGGAGATAATATCTGGGATAAAGGCCGAGAGGAAGATACCTGAAAATGGCGACGAGCGTATCACCGAGAGGGATCGGCAGATCGAACATGATTATACCTTCGGCGTAATCTATCTCGAACTCTTCAGCGGGAAGTTCGGCTTCCTTTTCGACGATACGCAAAGAATTTTTAATAATATGCCGGAATCCCAACGAATATGGACCTTTTGTGCCTTTGCCCTGAATAATCACGGACTCCTCCGGGAGAATAGCTAAGGCGGACGATGTAATGGCCATGATAAGCGATATGGCGAGATTTATTTTCATGCGGGAGAGTTTACCTTATCCGGGAATCACCTGATCCCCGAATGATCTCAAATAACATAATTTTTCTCAACCCGCTGTCGGTGATAAGCAGTCTCCCCCGCGAATCAACAGCCAGGCGGGCAGGCCTGGAACCCGGAGACTCGTCGGAATATGCGAAGAGCGGATTTCCATAGATATCGAAAGCCGTAATCATGCGTCGATCTTTTTGGGCCACCCATAAAACTCCGGTGTTATCCCAGACAACCGATGAAGGGGCCTCCACGCGAAAATCGGAGATTCTGCCGCCGTAAATCGATAATACGGCGACGCGGCCGTTATCGAAATCGGCCACCGCGATTTTATCATTGGATGAAACTGCTACATCGACGGCCCGTCCGATTCCGATTCCTCCGGGGACATTATAGGAAAGCTCCAGCTGCAATTTGTAGAAGGGATCGAGCCTCAAGACTCTGTCGTCATCGGCGATCCATAAACTTCCCTCGCTATCAAGGGTAAGGCCTTCGGGATTGACGAACGATACCGACTCCCCCTTGTCATCATAATATGAATCTATCGACCTGGCATAACGGAGGTTTCTATCGAGGATTTGAATTCGCTTGTTGCCGCTATCCGCCACATACAGGTTCAAGGCCGCATCGCAGGCCAGGCCGGCCGGCCGGTTGAACCCACCCTGGAATACGCCCATACCTCCCTCTCCGGCATAAAATTTCAGATCGGAGGAAAATCTCAAGACCGAATTTCGGCCTTTATCGGAAAGGAATATATCGCCGAATTTGCTAACAACTATGCCGTCAGGTTCGATAATGGAGATACCATCCGCGACAATCGGGCCGATTGATGAAATAAGTTTGAGATTGAGAATCGATGCCGTCAGAGCCTGGTCGGCAGCAATATCGCCCTGCTTAACGGATGATCCGCATCCATTTATTAGAAGAATCGTTAATAAAAGAGCGGTCTTAGAAATTGAGGGACAGACCGATTTCAACTTCGCCGTCTCCCGTAAAGCCGGGATCAGAATAATAGATTTTCCAGCCGGTATCACTGAATTCGAGTCCCCGGTTGAACGCGCCCGCCGAACGGTAGGCGTCGATACCCGAAAGCAGCCGATTAATAACCGCGGCCCCTGCAACCAGCAGAGATCGCCGGAAAGCGTTTTTGCTGATATTCCTAAGATCTCTATAATGTCCTCTCGACTGGTCGGAATCCCAGTTCCAATAGTAACCGGGAGTGGACGGGAATATTTCGGCCCTGGAACCCTCATAGACCAATTCGAGCTGATTATATTCGTCGAGATTATCGTAATAGGTAAGTTTTTCGAAATAGGATTCCGATTTACCGTTTATATCGGCTCCGGCATGGAACGCGGCCCAGGCTTTATAATCCTCTTTCTTCCAGCGGCCGTATGTCCGCAGGCCAAAGAAACCGGACCAGACGAGAACCTCGGCCCCACCGAAGAAAAGAGCTTTCTTATCGTTCCGCGTGTAATATTGGCCCGCGCCCGGTAAAAGCAGCGAAAACCCCAGCGCTTTCCATTTCGATTTACCGCCCTCACCCAAATTAAGATCATTTCCGAAGTCGTGGATATTCAAATCGTCATCGATCTCGATCCGCTCGATTCGGGCGGATAATTCCTGCCGTATCTGTCCGGCGATAGCCGCGCTTTCAGCGGTCAGCAGACAGACAATAATCAGAACAACCGTTTTTCTCATCATCCTGCCGTTAGAATTTCGCGGTTAGGGTTAAGTACGGTATTGTCTTGCCGTCGATATTTTTGGTTTTCAATTTCATCGAATACTGTCTTCCGCCTTTATTGAATTTCTTGGCGCTGATGGCGGCGTCGAACGCCGAGACAATATGATTGGCGATAGAAACCATAGCCGAAGTAGTTGCGTTGGAGAAATAATCATTGGATTGCCTGCGCATATCCAGGTAGGATCCCCTTTGATTCAATTCTCCCATCCAGGACGGTTCATTAGAACCCGGCGGATGGTTTATACCGTCAGCGCCCCAGCCGACCTGAAACTGATCGTATTTGCCGATATTCTCATAATACTCATGATTGAAAATGGGACTGTTGTTTTGCTCATCCCAGGGCAATCTATGCGAATATGACGTTTTGACACTGTCGGGGAGTGTATTCCACCACTGCATAAATGTCTGCCAGGAATATTCGTTATCGGCATAGCTTCGGAACTCATCTTCCTTGTCATTTCCTTTATTATTGTAAAAAAGATAACCGGTCCAGAGAAGAGCATCCACCGCCAGGAAAGAGGCGGCTTTATATTTATGCCCGACATAATATTCGCCGGCTCCGGGTACTGCCAGAGAGAACATGAAAGCCTTGAAAGGAGATTTATTTTTGTACTCATAAATTTCAACCGTTTCCAATTCTCCCTGGTCCTTTATTCTCAATTCACGGCTGAAACACCTTTCCATAGATAAGGATAAATAATCAGCCTGGAATCTGCCTTCGACCGATGATATTTTTGTCACCCCACCTCCGGCTGACCAGGCTGGCGGCGCGGCGAGAACCAGAATTAGCGATAATGGCAATATTATTCGCATGACAGAAACCTCCCTTACAGATTAACTCGCCCTATTTAACCAGGGCAATTTTTATCATTCTCCATTCTTGTTCGACACCGTTATCCGCTTCCACCCGACAAAAATAAACGCCCGAAGCGATATCGGAGCAATTCCAGACATATTCATTATCCATATGCGCCAGGCCCCGAAGATTCGTCGAATGAACCAGCTCGCCCATGAAATCATATATATCGATACTGACATCAGAGGAGCTGTTCAGATAATACCTGATAGTCGTGGAGTTCGACGCCGGATTGGGGTAGTTGTAAACGGAATTTTCGGGAAGCTGTGGATCGGCGGCTATAACCGGTTTCTCATAGAACGTCGAAAGATAGTTGTTGTAGGACGGCCCTCCGCCGGACATACTCCAGGGGGCGTTCAAGGCAACGAAAGCTGACGATATATCCCAGGCGCTGGCAATCCCCGATCCTTCGATTGTGACCAGATCGATATCGCCGTCGTTATCGAGATCACCGGCGGCGCAGGCGTTTTCAATTCCAAAGGAACTGGGCAGAGGGAAGCCGCCTATCCTGTCTCCTCTGTAGTTGAAGGCATATACTGATCCGGACGGCAGCCCGACTATTATATCCGGCTTTTGATCACCGTCGATATCGGCTAATACCGGCGGGGCCGTTATGATATCGGCCAGATCATACAGCCCGAGATTTATCGGGAAATCTGTCAGCGGCAAACCTTGACGGTTGTATGCCAGAACGGACGATCCGGCGCAGACAACCAATTCGGTATAACCATCGGAATTAATATCCCCGAGAGCCGGGAGACCGAGTTGGAAATCTGAATTGACAGTCCAGGCTATAGAACCATTGGATTCGAGCATAGTAATTTTATTCGAGGCTATCGCAATCAGCTCCGGAAGCCCGCCGTCTCTATTTATATCGGTGGATACTATTGAGCAGGAGGCACCGGAACCGATACCGGTGGAGAATTCGATAGCTACGCCAAGGGAACCGGAATCGGCGCTAAGGCGGGTGACAAACAAAGACGCGCCGCCGCTTCCGTGATAGGAAATATCGATCACGTTTTTGCCATCGACAGTATAAGCGGCGGCTGAGTTGATCTCCGCCTGAGTATAGATTATATTATCCGCTCCATCCGACGATATAATATGAATATTACCGCTATTATCTACTGCCAGCAGTTCGGAACCGTCTGAAGATGAATCAAAATCGACGGCCATCAGCGAAACTATCGCCTGCCCGGATGCTTGAGGATTCGGAGGAATAAAGACAGGCGAACCGATTACAGGATCCAGCCGTCCGTCAAAATCCAGATCGGTACTTTCGAATAGATAGAGATAGCCGGCGGAATCAGCCAGGGCGATCTCGGGAATGTTATCTCCATTCAGATCGGCCGCTACCGGCCCATTGGTAATGGCCGCGTCTATGGAGGCCGCCACCGCCCAGGGCATTACCTGTACGCTTCCGTCAAAGGAGCGTATTCCGATTGAATCGGAATTGGGGACGAATTCCCCGCCGTTATACCGAAATGCCAGGAGGACAGAATCTCCTGCCGCCAGAACTTCCAGAGAATCGTTGTCATCGAGATCGATCAGCAGCGGGTGAGATCTCCTCACGGGATGACTCATCCGCGGCCAGCCGGGCAGGAGCCAGTCAACAGCGATATCGCAGGTCATCAGAGTATCCGAGACGCTGATATCGGTGACGAAAATATGCGAATCAGCGCCGAGATTCGAACGCGACGAAGGTCTGGTGTATGGGGTCATAGATGTGCTAATTCCCGGCCGGAAAAAATCTCTATAGGAACCGTAACCTCGATAATAGTTGCCGCCGAAATCAATTATGCCGTCGGCTTCCACCAGTGTTAAGAATCGTCTGGCGCTGTTCCATTGGAGAGAATTGGTTTGATAATTGTTGAATTGTCCGCTGGGATCCCGAAAACCCTGATAAGCAACGTATTCGTCGACATGCCAGATAAGCATTCCGCTGCCCGGCAAAAGTCTGTCATATTCGGAATTGGACACTAGAATGGTATCGTTCCCTTCGAAATAGGCATATCCTGGTCCCAGTATGACGCCCGAAATGGAATCGCCTATAAGGATATTATCGAACGGATAATTATACGGAAGCGTATCAGCGTCGACCTGACGGTTTTCAATCAGGAAATATTCGAAATCGGTGACCGGGACTCTGACAATTTCCGAATCGTCATGATGAAGAGCCGCGGCGGTTATCGGGACATTCAGGCTGTCGCTGATCAGCGCCGGCACATCGAACCCGAGGTAGGCTCTGGACCAGGCCGATGGATATACCGGCAGAGTCCCGCCCACTGTGGGCCTTATATCGGGGAACTGCACTCCGACCGAAAGACCATTGTTGTCCATAAGCGCGAAATCACCGACCTGGGTCATAAAATTCGAGGTATTGTAAAGATCGATCAATCCCAGTTGATGTCCGAACTCATGAGCCAGGACAGCGTTGAGAGCGGTCACCCGGTTGTCCTGGGTAGCGGTCTCCGGCATGATCAACCCTTCCTGAACGGTGGCCAGTCCGTTATCCACGAAAAGCGGCTCGGACAGGATAAGAAATCCGGTGAAGAAATCATCGGGAGTATCATTGATGAAAGCGATATTGTTTTGCTGATCAGAGCCGGCGTGAAAGAGAATTATCGATTGATAGCTGGAAAAATCTATCTGGGGAGCCAGCGAATCGGCCAGATGGATAGCGTCGATGAAGAAATAGCCCAAACGATCGGCGATATTGTCCGTGCCCGGCCAATGGCCCTGAGGCCCATAATATGACATAGAGACAGGAAGCTGAAAAGCCAGTGTTTCCTGCTGGGGGTATATATCCCAGCTCAAATCCAGTTTTTTATCAGATACAAAATACCAGTAGCGGCGCAAAGCCTCCATGTGGGAATTGAAATAGCCGTTTCCATGCGGAGCGGGATCGATGTAGTGGTTTTCGTCACTATAGAACTGATCGAAGCTCCGCATATCGAAAGTACCGTCTCCGGTGGTCCTGGGGTTATCAGGAACTTCGGCCAGAAACTCGATTTTCAAGACCAGCACATTCAGCGTATCGACCGCGGTTGTCGAGGTGATGGGAATTCCGTGCCTGGCGGTGGGCATAGCCAATGGCGCCGGCCTTTCAAGTCCGAGCAGGTTTTTCCGCGATACATCCGATTTAAAACCAGGACTGGCGCCGCCATCCGTCGGGGGAACCTCTATCGGAGCTACTCTTACCGGCCGATACATTTTTTCGGCGGAAACCCGACCGGCGGGAGCGGCCAGCAAAACAACCAAAGGGAAAATCCCGCGCCATCTTTTTAAAATCAAAATATCAGAACCCCACGTTCATAGAGAATCGCATGGTGTTGCCCAGACGATTGTATTTTTCGTTGCTGGCAGGTATATACGAGAAATCGAACCTGTAATTAGTATACTGCAACGAAGCGCCGAGTGTCAGATATCTCTGAACACCCTTATCGTCATAGACATAACCGGTTCTCAAGCTGACATAATTGGAATACCAGTATTCCAGGCCAATATGAGGAATGATCTCTTCCAGCTCCGTGGTGATATCATCGTTGAGATCGACCAGAAGTTTATCGGCCTCACCGAGAATAAGCACCTTATTGAAGGGAGAATCGACCAGTTTATAATTAAATCCGAAAGCCAGTTTGCGCGGCAGAGGATCAGCCTGATCGGCATCGATATAGGCTATATCCGGGCCGAGGTTAGTCACAGTTGCGGCCAGAGTCAGTCGGTGGGACAAATCGTACAGAATACCGGCGTCAACCGCCAGCGAATAGCCGGTTCCTTTGCCCCGTTCGGAACCCGCTCCCACTTCGGCCAGATGCGAATTGATATAGCGAAGCGAAACTCCCCCTGAAATATCTTTGGCCAGCTGAGTGCCATAGGAAAGTGTCATGGCCATATCGTAGGAGAAAAACGATCCGAGAGAGTTGCCGAACTCATCGGTTCTCTCCTGTTTACCGTATGATAAGAATGTAATTCCCAACCCGAAAGTACCCCATTCGCTTGTAGGATAAACAAAAGAGAAGTAATCATAATAGAGATCGTCGGCCAACTGAACGAGATAGTTCGAATGCATAAAAGTAATCTGTTTCTGGGCGGCGGCGTACACGGTTACTTTATCATCGGAGCTGAACCACATTTCCCCGTCGCGCTCATAAATATCTGAGATTTTCGCGTCGGAAAGGCCGAGATTATGCATTCTGCTCCATTTGCCTTTATCATACTCCACTACTCCGTAGGAGGTGGCTATCAACGCTTTACCAGCAGATACGGGATTGACAGCGTATATCTCGGATCCGAGAGAATTAGCGTATACCAGTACTTCCGCGCCGGGAGCGAATTGTTCGCTTTCCAACCCATTGAATTCGGTAATCAATTCCGCTAATTTCTCGACTTTGGCAGGATTTTTATCGGGAATATACTGCCCGGCAACCTCTTCGGCGGTCGCTCCCTCTTCGGTAACAGTATAAAGTTTATATCCGAACTGTCTGAAACCCTCGTTTCCCAGATAGACTATACCTTTGGTAGTTCCCAGCCATAGATCGCCGCGGGGATCGACACCGATATCGGTTATCTCCCCTTTAAATCCGAGATTATAGGGCAAATGTATGATGCGACCTTCCTCGACCGTATCTATAGAGTTGCCGTTGGCGGCGGCTATCTGGCCCATAATCCTGTCATACCAGGCCTGGCCGAACTGACCGTAGAACTTCTTAACTGTAGTTCCGAGATTTTCGCCGATGGAGATTTCATCTTCTTTGGAGGAAAACCAGCCGGATCCGTCATAGTGATACAGATTGTTATCCGAAACAATCCAGGCGTCACGGTCGCCGGTCGCGGCAATACTGGATATAAAGCCAACCGGTACGTTGCTCTCGGCGGGGAATTTTTTGACCTGCCGTCCGGTAAAACTGACCACGCCTTTATCTGTACCAATATACATGAGTCTGCGGCCCACCTTAGCCACAACTGTAACGTTATTCGACGGCAGAGAGTCGTTTTCCGCGGTGAAAGACGACCATCTGAATTTGGCCGGATCGAATTTGAAGAGGCCTCCGTCAGCCCCGATATAAACGAATTCATCATCCGAACCGAGGCAGTTGATTTTCTCCGGCAGGATCAGGTTATATGGAATCCATACGCGTCGATCCCCTTTGGAAGATATGGCCCGGTCGAATCCGAAGGTTAATTTATCGAGCGTTTCCCGATCCAGCGGCGAGGAAACAACCGCTTTATCTATATCAGCTTTAATCAGCAGATAGCCTTTCGTGTTAATACGCAGCCGGGAATAAGCCCTGTGGAGTTTTTCGAATCCATAGTCGAGATCTTCTTTGTACGGGTAATCTTCAGGTAGAACTTCTGTTATCGCCGCCTGCATCGAATCTATAGATTCCGGAGTGATTTCGTTATTAGACCTGGAGAGTCTGTCGATATATCCGGCGGCGGCTTCTTCCGGCAGTCCCGTATACCGTAAAACCAGCGATTCGAGGCTTGATCCTTCACCCAGAATTTGCGAGGTACCGAACACCCACTTTTCGCCGTCCCAGCGCCCCAGATTACCGTCAACCAAACCCCAGATATCATACTGATTGAAATTCACCTCGGGCAGGTTGTTTTTGACCAGGACTGTAGCGTCGACAGTATCTTCCCGGGCGGTCTTGTACTCTAACCAGCTGCCGGTGAGCGGGTACCGTCCCAGGCCTGCGGGATTCCAATGCACCGCCGTGGCGTCGTCGGAGACAGCGACAAAGGTTTCGCCCATACCGCCGGCCCGAGCGCCCGGCGCGATGAGCAAAAACTGCACCGCGGTCTGGGAAACCTGAGCGGCGGCCCCTGAAGATAGGATTAACATGAATAAAATCGCTAATTTATACGGCCTCATTTTTCCTCCATAATGAAAAAACTATCATACATATTGTCGGTCGGTCAAGCTGAATATCTTACCGCAATATCGCCAGTTTTTTCGTTTGCTCCGTTTTAGCCTTTCCGCCATCAGGATTTTGTCCGTAGGCCGAAATCTTGAAAATGTAAACTCCATTCGCCAATTCATAGCCGTCACCGTCCCTTATGTTCCAGGGGATCTGATGGCAGCCGATCTGAGTCAAATCCGGTGATGAGATATCGATAGTCTTTATTTTTCTGCCCGACACGGTGAAAATTCCGATACTTATCCGGTCGACATCATTATTCAGGCAATATTGAAACGAGGTAGAGGCCATACCCGATCTTATGGGATTCGGGTAATTCATGACCTCGGAAAGCCGCAGGTTTTCCGACGATACCACCTCGATTGTCTTGGTAACCAGAGTGGAATTGTTAAAATTATCCCAGGCTTTGATTGAAATTTCATGTTCGCCCTGGGGCAGCGACGGCATAGTCAATTCCATCGTCCCGCCGGTAAATTCACCCCTGTTATATCGGAAATAGCCGGTGGCGTCGGCCTCATAAAGTTCGCCGTTATCGACCTTGAGCACGATACCGTGTCCGAGCTGCCCGGTAATATTTACTCCATGCTCGTCCGAAACTCGCGCGGAGAGAGTAAACCCCGAATGAACCAGGGTGATTCCCGGATCGAACTCCCGCCCGTCGGCCAGCAGGACGATACCCGGTCCGGTAGAATCGACAACGGTCGGGATAGCGCCCGATATCAGGATGGAATCCACTACGCCGATCCCGTCATATTCGCCGTTCTCGCCGTAGGCATAAATCCTGGCCCCCTGGCTGCCATAGGAGACATCCTTAGGCACAAAAAACTGACTGGAAAACCTGCCGTTGACTACGTCCACAGGGCCTACGAAGATCGTCGCTCCGGGCGACAGAAAGCTGATCGTATTGTTCGAGCCGGGAAGCGGGTTGCTCTGTCTATCTCTAAGCACTACTGATCTATTGATAGTACCGTCTTTTACGGTAATGATCGCGGTTCCGTTGAAATCACTCATGAGATTGCCATTACTGTCGGTGATCTCCCCGCCGACACTATTCAGGCTCAAGGCCGCGAGTGAATCAGGACGCGAGGTAAAACGTATATCGAATTTTGGAAACTGAAGAATCTGCGACGGATCGCCGAAGAGCACGTAAAGCCTGTCGTTGGTAGGTGTCGGATCTCCGGGTCCGTCACGGAGAAATTTGGCGATATACATCGCCTCGCCTATTCCGATCGAATCATTTCCCAGAATCTGGTCAAACACCAGATAGTTGAAGGCGGCGTTCGGTTGAGAATAAACAGCTCTGGTAGCGGAAATAACCGCCACGGCGCCTCGCCGGCCGTTTCTGATCAGATCTTCGCCGAAACTCTCGACTGTGGGGTCATCGAAAAAACCTATCGAACAGGAAGCGGTAAAGATCAGCGGCAATCTTTTGCCATTAAGAAGACGGGGTATATCCTCGGCTTTTCTGAAGATATGTTCATCGGCCCACAATCCGGGGCTTCCATGTCCAATATAATTTATCAAGATCGAACCCTGATTAAACGCCCCCAGGAGAGCTTCGCGCGCTTCGGGTTTTTCGAATCCGGCGCGCATGGGATATTCGACCAGGTAGATCTTGGCCACATCGAAGCTCCGGGGAACATGAAGATTGCTTAGAGTCTCTGCCTGAGTGGTATGAATGGTTTCGCCGTTGCCCCGAGGAGTGATATTGTCGTCGGCTACAACAACCACTCTGTTTCTCCACATGCCGAGATCGGGATCACTGTCATAAGCGATTATTTTATCGATCATTTCCGTTGCGTCTCGAACAGAATTGGCCGGGATACGTCCGATCATCATATCGGGAGCGCCGTTGAGATCGGAATCGAGACGGCCTTCCGCGCCGAAATAAATGAAATGCTCGTCGGTCATATAGGTAGTATTTTCAAACGGCGGGATAAAGTAAGGGAAATTCCCGAGATTGCCGCGATAATCATAGTGGCCGTCACCCAAAAGCAGAGCGAATGTCGGGGCCGGGGCTGGCCAGTTTTCGTAGGCATATTTGAGGAAATCGCGGATGGCTACAGCATCGGTCAGCCCCCAGGAGAACTGATTATAAATATCGGAGATTTTGACCACCCGGACCGTTATATTATATTCGCGTGTTCTGTGCTCAGCCAGCCTGGCCGCCTGATCGTAGAAACCATCGTATGTTATTATAATTTCATCCGCTCTGTTATTCGAAGAGGATATATCCCGAAGATCGTCATGCTGAACCAAAGCCAAAGCTCCCGGGCTTTTCATTCTATCCAGGGTGGAAATATAAAATTGTTTGCGCGAACTTGAATCGGCTTGGTTATGAAATACGAGGTCGCCGGCATTCAACTGCCCTCCGGTTATTTTAACCGGATTGCTCACATCGGTGATATCCAACAGCATGAAAGCCGACGGAACCGAAGTCAGATTATATTCTATGACGCCGAACGTATCCGGCTGGGCGAAGCGCATAACACCGTCGATAAGCCGCAGCCATCTCGGATAATAAACGCTTATGTAATCGAGATAGAAATCCCGAGTGGAGTTTAACTGCAGATTGTTGAGCCCGCTCGACAGATCGGCGGTCGAATAGGTTGAGAACAGCGAAACAGGGGTCGGGGCCAAAGGACTTGAACTATTGATAGTCAGATAAGGGGTTCCGCTTCTGTGCCTGATAATCACTTTGGATTGTCCTCCGGGCACGACATCAAACAACTGTATCGAGGTGGTAAATACCTTGCGATAGTCCCAGTACCAGTCAAACACGTCATGAATGCCGGCAGTCGGTGATATCCTCCAGAATATCCACTCGACCTCTTTGTGGGTTATAGCGGTATATGAATCGACAGATAAATCGAAAGAACCGTCCGGAGAACCGTCAACTGCAGTGAATCTTTTCGGCGGGTCGGCGAAATCGCCGTCCAGGGCGATCCAATAAACGTTTTTGGAGGTGTAGTGATTTCTATAATGAGAGAATTCATTCAGAATATCGGAATACTCCCAGCCATCGACAGCATCGGCGTAAAAAACAATATAATCGCCGTTATCAAACTGACCATCGGAACCGCCCATAACTTCCAGCGGGATTTCCGTCAATTGCGGTCTCGGATCGGAATTCAGCACCGGCAATTCTCTTCCGCCGCCATTGAAAATCCTGATCCGGTCTGGATCGATACTCAAGGGATCGATATCTACAGATCTGAATTCCAGCCAGCCGAATTTATAAACACCCTCGGACGATATTTCCATTCTAATCCAGGTCACGGCCGAATCGAAAGGCGAAGAGGTGGTCGCCAGGCTCAACGATTCGCTTTCCCTGGCCATAAACCATTCGGAGGCCGCGTCGTAATTGGCGATAACTTTTCGGAATATTTTATTAAAACTATTCCCAGGATTCCTGAAACCGACTGAAATATCCGGCCGGGCATTTTCAAAGTCAATCCTCAGAGTAATGGATTTCAGAATAGAAAGGTTTTGAGGATTTTCGGAATAGTCTGCCGCTGGAATCCCAATCCTGGCGACATTCAATCCCCGGATATTATCGAGCGATACGACATACGGCGCCGATGACGGTATCTTCGGATTTTCAGCCAGCGGCGAAGAAAAGGCCGCCCGGAAATCGTCTTCAGTGGATTCGGAGAAAAATGGAGCGATCTTCTTAAATGGGGATTGATAAAACTCCCGGCCTACTATTTTGATTCCGGGGACGGCCAGTGGAGGCAGCCCTATGGGAACCATCTTAACCGGAATGGACACACGGCCGTTCTCCCGAATCATCGCTGTTCCGGGAATATTCATTTTATATAGTTCTTTCCGATCGATATCCAATTGCTCGAAAACCGGATCGGGAACAGAATATCGCAGGGTAACACCGAACTGATCAGATTCCAGAATTTCGATATCGTTATCGAAAACTGTTCCGGCAACGGAAAAACCGGAAGGAACCGTTAGCGATCCCAGGACGATCATTATTGCCGCCGCGATAATCAGCGGGGTTTTCATAATACCTCCTCATCGAATATGCCCCTGACCAACTATCCAACCGGGCATAATATGACCATCAGGCTCATGTAGATCAAGTTATCTCTTGCTGTTCAACTTTTCTACAAAAACCCTTTAGCAACTTACGATAAGCAGATCCTTTCTATTTGGATTTGATCTAAAATAAAAGAATCCGTAGATTTGTCAAGCGTATTTTTCATCAGATTTTTCCCGAAAGCAGACTGGCTGATCCTACGGCCCTGAAAGCCTTGAAATACTCGACCGCCGTTTTTCTGGACTCATCTTCGATGGCTTTCTTGTATTTTTCGGGAATATCTCCTATTTCCTTGAAAAACTGTTTAGTGGCAAATTTAACGTCTTTGCCGGCTTCTCCGGCCCATTTTTTCATTTCGGCCATGAGATCCGGGGGCAGATTTTTATGGGCGATGTTCTGCCATTCGGTCCCCACATTCCCTTTTCTAATGCCATAATCGGCGAATTTCCCCACCAGATGAAGGGGGGTGCCGGTGATACCATGCTGGGCTATGCAAACACCATAGGATTTGACCGCCTCATAACAATCACCGGTTCTTTCCAGATCGATAGAAATCGCCTCACCTTCGAGATAATTTCCGTGCTTGGACCCGTTGTTTATACCGAGAAGATCGGGTGTTATTCCGTTGTCGTGAAGCCCTTCGATGAAAGTTCTGGCCTCGTCAACAGTGGTAATTTCACCCGACGAACCAACAGATTTTATTTCACCAACTTCGGTTTCGAGGCCGAACCCTTTTTCAACTATAGGCTTAGCCATACGGGAGGTTATTACTATGTTATCATCCTCTTCGTTAAAAGAAGCGTCGAGGGCGTAACTGGTGAATCCGGCCTGAATCTGAGCCTGGATCAATTCCTCGGTGGATTTGATATCCTCTTCCTTAGTGGTTTTTACAGTCAGGTGATCTCCGTGAATCAGGAACGGCCGGTCATAGCCGATTTCTTCAGCATAGGCAACTATGACATCGAAATAATCTTCGGGAGTCAAACCGGTATAGCCTCCCTTAAGATCCGATTCCGATTTGGCCAGTTCGAAGGCTACGATAGCGTCGGTGTCCATG
Organism: Candidatus Zixiibacteriota bacterium; assembly: GCA_024641335.1. Taxonomy (GTDB): domain Bacteria; phylum Zixibacteria; class MSB-5A5; order UBA10806; family UBA10806; genus JAHEDG01. The sequence goes on along the minus strand of JAHEDG010000015.1, from coordinate 42,153 downwards.
GACGCTTTCATTATGCCGGGGATGACATGTTTGATCCTGGTGTTACAGGCCATTATGATGATTTTATCTTCCCTTATATTAGAGAAGACATCGCGGCCGTTTATCAGGCAAACTTTGGATTTGGCTCCCAGCTTTTTCTTGATATTATCAGGACGTATTTCCAGTAATTTGTCGAAACTCATTTTTCCTCCTTGGAACTCTCATATCTTAAACCGAACAACCTGTTCATTTGTTTCATCTTACATTAGCCGCCAGGCCAGCAGCCCGGCCAGAAGCAAGGCGGGCAGGAGATTCCCCACCTTAATTTTCCCGATACCCAGCAGATTTATCCCCAGACCTAATATCAATACCCCTCCCGCGGCGCCGATCTCGTTAAGAACCGCTTCGCTGATAAAATCCCCCATGGCCATTCCCAGATATGTAAGAATACCCTGAATAATGAGAACTGTCAAAGCGGAAAAAATAACACCGGTTCCCAATGACGCGGCCAGGGCAATCGACGACGCGCCATCGAGTAAAGACTTTATATAGATAAGGTCGGCCTTATGCGCGAAACCATCCTCCAAAGACCCGATAATGGTCAACGGTCCTCCGCAGAATAGAAGAGAGGCGGTAACGAAACCGAGAACAAAAGTCGAAGAAGATGAACCGACTTTGTTTTTCAGTTTCTCCCCAATAGAATCCAGCCATTCCTCTATTCCGATCAACTGACCGATAATTCCGCCTCCGATCATGGAACCGATTATCAAAAAGAGATTCTTGGTTCCGAGGGCCATCTGGATACCAATAATCAGAGTCGATAATCCCATTGCCGATAGCATAATCTTTTTTAACGGTTCCGGCAGCCGGGATCCCGCTAATAGCCCCAGGATTGAGCCCAGAATCACAGCGCCTGTATTGGCCAGATATCCCCAGATATGCATAAGCTACTTTATTTAAGGGGTTTTTACGGATAATTCAAGAGAATTCCGCCCCCTTTATGGTCCTCTTTATCTGAATTTATTCAGGATTTCCCAAAAGGAGAGGATCTTCTTTTTCACTCCTGTCCTGGTGCCGTTATTCTCAATAATATAATCGGCCAGCTTTATTTTATCTTTCTGCGGTATCTGCGAAGCGATTCTATCGGAAGCCGCTTTTTTGGAAAGACCGCCGTTTACCATCCGCTCTAAACGAATATCCCGGCTGGCGGCGATCACCAGGATATAATCGAACCAATTGGCGATACCCCATTCGAATATCAGCGCGGCATCGACTACTATAACTTTTCGGGGAAACTCGCGTCGAGAACCTTCGATTTTCTTTTTAATTATTTTAAGAAGGGGAGGATGCACTATGCTGTTTAGAGTGAGCAGGGCTTGTCTGTCACCGAATACAATGGTTGCCAACCTGCCTCTATCCAATGTTCCATCGGGATTTAAAATTTCCCGTCCAAAAGCCCGGACGAGTTTTTTCAGTACCGACGGTATCGAGGCAATAACCTCCCTGCCGGCATCATCACCGGAGATTACTACCGCCCCGAGCTTTTTCAGGTATTCCGCGGCCAGAGACTTGCCGGCCCCGGGCCCTCCGGTTAATCCGATTATGGCCATAATCGTTTAATGCGCCTCCAGCCAGTTATTGCCGGTACCCATATCAATTCTCACCGGCACTTTGAGTTTTACAGCGTTCTCCATTTCATTTTTAACGATTACCCGGAGATCATCGAGTTCCGGCTTGTACACGTCGAAAACCAGTTCGTCATGAACCTGGAGAATCATCTTCGAGCGCATGCCCTTGATCTGAACGGCGATTTTTATCATAGCGATTTTTATCATATCAGCCGCGGTCCCCTGGATAGGAGTGTTAATAGCTGTCCTCTCGGCGAATTGCCGCGCCTGGACCGATTTGGCGTTGATATCGGGCAGGTATCTTCGACGATCAAACAGGGTGGCCACATAGCCGTTATCCCTGGCGAAATTTATGACATTTTCCATATAGAGCTTGATTCCGGGATAACGCTCGAAATAGATATCGATGAAGTCCTTTGATTGGGTAAAGGAAAGCTCTGACTGCTGGGATAACCCATAGGCCGAAACGCCATATATTATGGCGAAATTGGCGGTTTTGGCGGCCCTTCTCTGCTCATCGGTGACTTCGTTGATACTGACGCCATAAACCTCGGCGGCCGTTCTCCGATGAATATCTTCATTCGATTGAAAGGAATTTATCATGGTTTGATCGTCGGCGAAATGAGCCATTATCCTGAGCTCTACCTGCGAATAGTCGGCCGACATAATTATATTTCCATCGCCGGCGGGTATAAACGCTTTTCTGATTTCCCGTCCCTCGTCAGTGCGGATCGGGATATTCTGCAGATTCGGATCGGTTGACGACAACCGTCCGGTGGCGGCTATGGTTTGGTTGAAATTGGTATGCACTCTCCCGGTTTTTTTATTTACCATCTCCGGTAAAGCATCGATATAGGTGGATTTTAGCTTCATGAACTGGCGATATCGCAAGACCATTCCCGGCACTGGGTGGATTTCGGCTAGTTTTTCGAGCACATCCACCGATGTCGATCTGGCGCCCCCGCCGGCGGTCTTGCGGGTCGACGCCAAATTCAGTTTATCGAACAGAATATCGCCGAGCTGCCTGGGAGAGTTGATATTGAATATCCCCCCCACCTCCCGGTAAATAGCATCCTCAATACTCTGGAGCTTTTCGCCGTATGAAACCGAGAGGGTCTTCAGAAATTCCGAATCGATCCTGACCCCTGTTTCTTCCATATCGCCGAGAACTCCGATGAGCGGTATTTCTATCGATTCAAGGAGTTTCGACAGCGACAGTTTTTTAATTTGCGGTTCGAGAATATTCTTAAGCCTCAACGTGAAATCGGCATCCTCGCAAGCGTAAAACGTCGCCCGATCGATATCGGTTTCGGCGAAACTAATCTGTTTTTTCCCGGAACCTATAAGCTCGGTTATCGGCATCATTTTATAATTCAGTTTTTCCAGAGCCAGGCTGTCCAGATTATAGCCTCGTCCCCCGGGGTTCAAAAGATAGGCCGCGATCATGGTATCGAAATACGGTTTTTCGAGATGAACGTCGTAATTTTTAAAGATCTGCCGATCGTATTTTATATTCTGGCCGATAATTTTCGTATCGGACGAGAAAAGGGCCCTCATTCTGCCGAGGATATCATCCATCGGGAGATTTTCTCCTACTGTATGCCCGACAGGGATATAATATCCGGTTCCCTCCCGGCATGAAATCGATATTCCAACCAGGCCGGCATCGAGAGAATTCAGAGATGTCGTCTCGGTATCGACAGCGACTTCTCCTTTTTGTACAACCACCGCGAAGAGATCGTCCAGTTCTTTCAAATTCCGAATCGTTTTATAATCGGCGGCCGGTCTCTCCTGGCTTTCCGCAAAGAGCGAGTCGGCCCGCGGCGCGGCGTATTTCTCGGCCAGGGTCTTGAACTCCAGACGGCGGAAAAGCTCGACCAGTTTTTCTGTATGAGGTTCCTTTATTTTAAATCTATCAAGCTCCAGTTCGACGGGACAATCGAGTTTGATGGTCACCAGTTCTCTGGAAAGCTCGGCTTGCTCTTTATATTCGGCCAGCGATAACGCGATCTTCCCTTTCTTCTTTCTAGGGCCGTCCTGCAGAACTGTTTCCAGATTACCGAATTCCTCAATAAGACTAACCGCGGTCTTGGGGCCGATTCCCGGCACCCCTGGAACATTATCCGACGAATCTCCCATAAGGGCGAGGGTATCCACGACCTTATCGGGCAGCACTCCGAACTTGTCTTTCACAGCCGGGGCATCTATGATACTGTAATCCCTGGGATGGAGAATTTTGACCTGATCGTTGACCAGCTGGAAAAAGTCTTTGTCACCGGTAAACATCAACACTTCTATTCCGGCGGCGACGGCTTTGACCGATAATGTCCCGATTATATCATCGGCTTCATACCCGGGATTTCTGATAATCTCGATATTGAGCGCCTCGACGGCCAGATCGATCCAGGGGAATTGTTCCACAAGCTCGTCAGGTGTTTTGGCTCTGGTGGATTTATATTCCGAGTAAATCTTATGGCGGAATGTCGGCTCCGGCGTATCGAAAACGACCGCGATATATTCGGGTTTGAAGTCCTGAATCACCTTATTGAGTGAATTGATAAAACCGAAAACCGCGCCCGTATTCTCGCCTCTGGAATTTATCAGCGGATTCCTTATAAAACCAAAATAGCTTCTATAAGCTACCGCGGACCCGTCGACCAATACCAGCTTACTCACTTTTTTTATACAGTCCTTTTTTTTCGATATACTGTTCGACAGCCGGCGGAAGAAGCCCGGTTACAGGCCGGTTACCGCCGATCTTCTCTCTTATTCCGCTGGATGAAATATCTGTCGGGTTCATTTTGAACATTTCAATCTGTCCGGCGAATTTTCCTCCCGGAATAAAGCCGGGACGTCCGGCGGCGGCAATGATCGCCTCCTTAAAGATCTTCTCCGGTTGATGCCAATTTTCGATTTCGGAAATATTGTCGGCCCCTATCAGAAAATAGAGATCGATTCCGGGGAGAGTTTTCTTCAACTTCTTGAGTGTATCAATAGTGTACGAGGTTCCTTCCCTGTCAAGTTCCAGACGGGAGATTTCGAATTGATCATGACCGGTCAAAGCCAGCTCGAGCATGGCCAGCCTGTCTTCCTTCGATGATACTACCTTATTCGATTTATGCGGAGGAATTCTGGCGGGGATAAACAACACCTTTTCCAATCCGAGCTCATTCAAAGCGGCCAGAGCCAGCGCGATATGGCCGTTATGCGGCGGATCGAAAGTTCCCCCCAGTATACCGATGCGGGGCAAGAATCAGCCTCCGGCCTCATCGGCCTGCAACCTGGCGATATTTTTTCTGGCCTTATCGGTTAATTTATGCTCGGGGAAAGCCATCACGAAATTCTGAAATGTTTCCAGGGCGTCTGAATCTCTTTCCAACCCCAGCAAGGCCTCGCCCGTATAGTACAAAGCGTATCTCGCCCATTCGGTGTTGGGATAATTATCCCTGACCTGTTCGAAATACATGACAGCCTGTTCGTAGTCATGCGTTTTCAAATACAATTCGCCGTTTTTAAACATCTTTTTAGCCAGTTTATCGTACAGTTCAAGAAGCTTGGCCGCAGCGTCATCCTGAAGCGGGCTTTTGGGATAACGGCTGATAAACGAGCTGAACTCGTCGATGGCATCGAAGGTCTCCTCCTGATCGAGAGAGTATTTCGGAGATTGGCTATAATGGCACATGGCGATATGATACAAGGCGTCATCGGCAAACGGCGAAGACGGGTAGGCGGTGAGAAGTCTTCTGAATTCACCGACCGCCTCGGGATAATTCTCCAGTTCATAGAGCGATTTGCCTAGATAAAACTGGGCGGTGTCTATAAAGGTCTGGCCCGGAAAGCTGAAAGTAAGCCTTTTAAGAGCCATTTGAGCCTTGAAATATTTGCCGTTGTTATAATACTCCATCGCTCTATCGAATTGCTGTCTGGGAGGTTCCTGTTCGTTAACAGCTCCTCTGGAGCAGGAAAGAACCGAGACTGCAAGCAATAAACCGGCGGCGATACCTACTAAACCATGTCGCATATTCACCTCATCTATTCGCGAAAAAGAGATACACAAGCGCTCCCACAGCGACACTAACGACCGCGGGTTCTATTAATCTGGACCAGCCCGACGACGGTTGTGTCGGGGCTAATTCCGGGATCTCACGGCTTCTGACTAACTGAACGAGTTCGGGATCTATCTGGTCGGAGGAACTGATCGAGATATCCTTCAATAATCGAACCGCTCCGTTTTCCAGCTCGATTACTGTGATTCTGATTATACTGTCAAAAACTCGATTTATCATCCTTTTGCGCAGAAAGCCTCTTGACTTTCCGTTTTTATAGCTAAAATCGAACCCCATAATATCGAAACGAAGTTCGTATCCGACAGTATCCGATAAATCGGCGTTATAAACATCCACCCCCGCGTTTTTCAGGCCTTCGACAATCCCGCCGGCAACTGTTTTTTTCAAGCCGTTGGCATTCAGATCCAGCCGGACTGATTTCAAATCAAGCTGTTTGAGATCCTCAAACACACCGTCGCGAACAGACGATATAACCATTTGCTCGTTGGTAAGCGGATTGGCCGAGGCCGAGGACAAGGCCATCCAGAGTATCCCGATCAGGGCAATATATATAGTTCTACCCCTTATTTTCAAATTTTCTCCGGAGCATCAGGTAATTCTCTTTCACTTTATCAAAATAGCGAGGCGGAGGAAGCGCTCCAAGATAATAATATTCCCGGGTGACTGTTTCACCGAGATTATAGGCGATAATCGCCTTTCGAACGTCCTGGAATTTTACAATCAGCTCGAAAAGATAAGCCGAACCTACGGTTATGTTCAGTCCCGGATCCCATAAACCATCGGATTCGCTCCATTCGATGCCCCATTTTTTGGCTACACTTTTAGCTATGGACGGCTTAATCTGCATCAGACCCTCGGCCCCTACATGCGATTTCTGATGTTTCTTAAAAGAGCTTTCGGTGATGATAACAGCCATTATAAGTAAAGGATCCATGCCTAATTTTACGCTCTCGTCATAGATAACGTTGGCCAGTATGGTGACCTCATCATCAGAAAAGCCGATCTCGTAATCTTCTATTATATCGAGAATCTTAAGCCGATTTTCCAACTCCTCGATTTTGGCTTTCTGTTCTTTGACAGCGGCTTTTTGATCTATATAGAGCCATACCAGGGTCGCTAAGGCAAACAACTGGAGCGAATAGACAACCAGCAGGAGAATAGCTACCGGCCGCGAAATGAATATCACGGAGCTTTTCAGTTTTCGCTCAAAAATCGACAAATTCCTACCCTGTTTTCACTTGTTCGGCAAAAAGATCGTAAGCGTCAGCTCCCACATACTCAACATCGGCGAAATCGCCCGGAACCGCGGAACATCTTTCGATGATCACCTGTCCGTCAACCTCCGGAGCCTGGAACCAGGCCCGGCCGAATCCGATCCGGTCGCTGTTGATTTCGTGAATCAGAACCTTCCCCTTTTCACCTACGCGTGTCTTCAAAATGTCACCGGAGATATTATTCTGCAAATCCAAAAGAGTCAAGTATCTTTCCTCGATAGTCTGATCGTTGTTTCGCCCCGAGAACTTCTCCGCCGGTGTACCGTCCTCCGGGGAATACTTGAACGCTCCGACATTTTCGAACCGGAATCCTTCGCAAAAATCGAGCAGTTCGCCGAATTCGTTATCCGTTTCCCCGGGAAAACCAACGATAAAGGTAGTACGCAATACGAGGCCGGGGATATCCCGACGCAGTCTTTTTAGAAGCGATTCCACTTTTTGTCGGTCGATCCTGCGGTTCATCAATTTCAATATCCTGCTGTTAATATGCTGAAGGGGTAGATCGATGTATTTGACTGTTTTCTCATTAGAGGCCAAAATTTCAATTACCCTATCGTCCAGGTGCGCCGGATGGGCGTACATAAGCCGAATCCAGCGACAATCCATTATACCCGACAATCGGCCGATAAGATCCGCCAGGCCGTTGTCATGTTCAAGATCCTGGCCGTAGAGGGTGGTATCCTGTCCGATCAAAACCAGTTCCCGGACGCCATTGGAACAAAGGTAATCGGCTTCCCGCACAATATCATCGACTTTCCTGCTTACAAATGAACCCTTGATATCGGGTATAGCACAATAAGTGCAGCGGTTATCACAACCTTCCGAGATCTTCAAGTACCCAAAAGGGACATTGGGTTTCAAACGGCCGATTGCAGAGTCGGGAGCACCGAGTTCCCAGCCTATACTTTTAAGATACGGAACCAGACGGTCGTGCTCGGCGGACGGCAGATAAAGATCGACTTCCCCTAAAGATTCTTTCAACTGGTATCTGGCCGGAAGACAGCCGGCCATAACCAGGACGGATCCTTTCCGACGATCCCGATGAAGCGTGAGAGCGGTATCGATCGATTCGATTTTGGCATCGATAATAAAGCCGCAGCTATTGACTATTATCAAATCGGCCTTTGATGGATCATCGGCTTTGTTCATCCCGGCGGCCAGAAGATTCGACTCGATCCTTTCGGAATCGATCTCGTTTTTAGAGCATCCCAGGGTAGCCAGAAAATAGCTTTTATGAGTATCAATCATTATCGCCGCACACTCCTGACATATTTCATAATAACTCAATATAAGCAATCAAGACCGTAAAAAGGACGGATTTTTCTAAATCGGAAACCTTATTCAGTAAGATCTATAAACTCAAAGCCATCGGGGATTTGCTGGAAAAAGAAATCGAATTTATCCGGACGATTGAGTTGTTCTTCAAGGAAACTCATGGTCACTTCATCGCCCTTGGAATCTACATACGAAATTGAGCGGATTCTTTGTTTTTTGTCAGCCGATAATACCAAATAATCCGGCGAGATACTCTCTTTACTCCTCAAGTCGAATCTATTTTCAGAACCTTCCCGGCTGTAACTCTCGATATCGTAGCTTTGGCTCCAGTTGATGATAAAATTATACGGCAGAAGCGCGCTATCCATAGTTTTTTTCTGGATCTGCCGATGTCTTTCGGAGAGAACCCACAAGGTATCTCCTATCCCGATTATTTTTTCCCGATCGCTGACCAGAGAAAAGGTATCGGGAGGGGAGTACATAAACCGAACCAGCGACGTATCGGCCTCCTCGAAGATCTCCGAATAAACCACCGACCGCACCTGCCATTGTATCCCTGCCGCGGACGAGTATCGGGTCGAGATGGAATCGAGCAGTTCCTCTCCGGAAGAATTGGCCATGATCAGAATCATTATCAAAACTCTTATCATTTCTTACTCTCATCTGATTCGAGGAATGTCTCGGTGACCAGAACCTCCCTGGCTTTGCTGCCGTCATACGGCCCGACAATTCCGGTATGCTCCAGTTGATCGATCAGACGGGCGGCCCGCTGGTACCCGATGCCCAGTCGGCGCTGCAAAAGAGAAACGGAACCCTGCTTATGACGAATCACCAGTTCCACCGCTTCTTTATACAAAGGATCATTGGAGGGATCGAAACCGGGAATGGAGCTTGCCGAGCTTTTATCGAAAGTCTCTACCGGTTTGGTTCGGTATTCCTGCTGAGCGATAAATTCGACCGTCCGTTCGATCTCCTCGCTCGAAATGTAAGCCCCGTGAATTCTGATCGGTTCGGCCAACCCCGGCCTGGAGAAGAGCATATCCCCTTTGCCCAGGAGCTTCTCGGCTCCGTTGGCATCAAGAATTGTACGTGAATCGACCTTGGTGGCTGTCTGGAAGGCTATCCTGGTAGAAAAATTGGCCTTGATCAGACCGGTGATAACATCCACTGACGGTCTTTGAGTGGCCAGCACAAGGTGAATCCCCACCGCCCTGGCCATCTGGGCCAGACGGGTAATTAGAGATTCCACTCGGCTTAAGCCGCTCATCATCATATCAGCCAGTTCATCGACCACAATTACGAGGTACGGAAGAACCTCTTTTTCTCGTTTATTATAATCCGCGATATTCCTGACTCCCGCCCTGGCCAGCTTGCGATAACGTTCCTCCATCTCCAGGACGGCGTCCCCGAGGAGTTTTTCGGCGTCGCGCATATCGGTAACAACCGGCCGTTCCAAGTGAGGCAAACCGTCATAGACCGAAAGCTCCAGTCGTTTGGGATCGATCAGGATAAATCTCAAAAGATCTGGATGCAGTCCGAAGATCAGGCTGATTATCAGGCAGTTCAGACAGACCGATTTCCCCGATCCGGTAGATCCGGCGATCAGCAGATGAGGCATAGCCGCCAGATCGGCCATGAACGGTTCGCCGGAAGTTGTTTTTCCAAGAGCTAAAAGGAGATTGGAATCCGGGGTTTTGAACTGCCCCGACGATAGAATATCTTTTATGAAAATACCACTTTTGGCTCGATTGGGGATCTCGACTCCGACGGCCGATTTTCCGGGAATGGGAGCTACTATTCTGATTCTCTCCGCCTGCATGGCCAGGGCCAGATCATCAGCTAAGTTGGTGATCTGCGAGACCTTTATCCCGCTGGCGGGCTTGAACTCGAATCGGGTAATAACAGGGCCGGGGTAGATATTGACCTCGCCCGAATCGATCTCCACTCCGAATGTTAATAGTGTATGACGCAAAGCATCGGCGGTTTTACGATAATCGGTTTTATCCGGAGCCGGAATATCATCGGGAGGGTCGTTCAGAAGTTCAACCGGAGGCAACTGATAAAATCCTTTTTTACCCTGGGGAACAGATACCCGTTTTCGGACCGGACCGGGAATCTCGTCCCGCGAATCATCAGCCGTCCCCGAATCATCCCTGTTGCCGGCAGCTTGAATATCGAGATCGGGGGATTCATCAATTGGAATTTCCGCACGATCATGTTTTTTCTTTTTTATTCTGATTATACCCGAGAGGAAGCTCTCTTTTTTATCCCCGGAGTGTTTCGGTTGGTCGGTTATGGTTGTTTTATTGGCAAGTCGGGAACGGAGCAGACCGGCCAGATTTTGGAAATTACCCTTAATGAATGTCAGCGACGCTGTGGCCAGCCGTCCGAAGGCTGAAGGGATCACCAGAATCAAACCTGTTAGAATCAAGGAAATAGTCAAAGCCCAGGAGAAGACCGATCCGAATAACGTGAGAGTCATTCTGGCGATAAAATGCCCGATAATCCCTCCCGGTGAGGCAGCGGGATCGACGAGATTCTCCATTCCTCCCGGCAGGGAAACCAGGGTCATCAGAAGCGCGGCGAAAGCGACGGAAATAAGGCTCCATTTTTTTATAGCTATAATCGGTTTGCCGAGAAACCTGTTCCAGCCCCAAACTACCAAACCAGCGGGGATAAAAAAGGCAAAGTACCCGAATATATTGAACATCAGGAAAGCGATCAGCGCGCCGACCACTCCTCCCCTGTTATTGAGCCCTGAAAATAGCGATCCGTAACCGCCTTCGGAGAAGGCCGATTTTATTCTGGCGTGATCATCGTTGAAATCATAAGTGATCAAGCTGATAAACAGCAGCAGAGACAAGGCGGCCAAAAGCAACCCGAGTATCTTATCCCTGTTATCTTTTTCCAGCTCTTTTAATAATCTCATAGATAAAATCTACCATTCCCCGGTTCCGGTGTCAACCGATAACGATTTTAATTCAGGTTTATCGAGGCGGAAAACCCCCAATAGTAGGGTAAGCCCTTATACTTACCGAAAAGCAAGGATGAACCGTCGCGATTGGAAGCGTTGAGCCCTTTTCCTGAATAAAGACCGTTCAGGAATTTCCAATAGTAATAGGAAATCCCCTGATCGGGGATCGTCCATAAGGTCTGAATGAATCCCAGATAGCCGTCGCGCCGGGCCATAAGCGCGCTCAATGGCATATCTGACCGGCGGTTCGCCCGAACCGGATCTGTCTCGCAGACAACCAGACCTTGATCGAAGCCTTGCCCATAAATGTATTGATTGTAAGCATTGGGGGTAAAAAAGGCTCTATCTTTGTTTTTCTCCGGACCTTCGCCGACTGTTTCGGCGATATACTCTATCAGCTCCAGGTTATCATTCCAGATATTGTATGTCCCCGGGCCGTTTCCCGGGTAAATGGGGCGGAATGAATCCTTTGGTATCTTCGCCTGCAGATGTGTCAGTCTGGCCACCGAATAAATTTCGCATAGATAATCGCCGTCGGGCATCTTCAATGTCTCCAGAGGAAAATACCAGAGAGTGCCATCAGGCACCAGGTAGATATTTTCTTTTTTGCCGATCAGGTCATCGAAGCCGGCCACCAGGTCGGAATACCAGAGCTCAAGGATCGAATCAGCCCGGGATTGATAACGAAGCAAGCCCGGGATCTCCTTTCTCCCTCTTTCCAGGGCGGAAGAATCCAAATCATATTGAAGGCAGAAAACAGTATCGGGATCGATATAAAAGGCTACGGTCTTCGAGCCAACCTGATAAAATCTAATTAATCCGTCAGTTGGCCCCATGTTTTTCTTGAGATCATCCGCCGATATTTCGGGTATTCCCCAGAGAACTTTGTATCTATCCGACTTTCCCGAAAAACCCTCTGCCTTCGGCCGTCGACCATTCAGCGTATCCAGCATGGATAATTCGAGATCGTCAAATAACCCCAGCGAGAAATATCCGGCGGCTGTTTTCTCGGCGAATCCTCTTTCATAAAAATCGAGGGCCGCCATTGTCTCGCCCTTGTTCAGCGCTATCTTTCCCAAAGCGTTATCTATATCGGCCTGGCTGATATCCAGACCATATAGGGGTAGGATATAATCAGGCTCCGGAATTATCTCCCGAACCATCGAATCGGCTCTAACCAGAAATTCGACTTCGGATCGGCTGTCGGTTAAGAAGGCGAGATTGTAAAGGGCGCGCCAGCCGAGGTATCTTTTCGTATCATAATTCTCGGAATTCAGCGTTTTTTCGAAATACTGTCGGGCGGTTTTATTATCGCCGCTACTCAGATAGGCCAATCCGAGTCTGTACCCGCAAAGATCTCCGGTAAACTGGCTGTTCATTCTATGCTCTACTTCCAGCAAAAGCGGAATTTCTTCGGCCTGTCGGTCGCTAACAGAGGTAATAGTTGATTTATACAATAGCAAATCCAAACCGGCTTCATCCGTCGATTCACTTTTATATTTCCCGGCCAGCGCGTATTGTTCGCCGGCTCCCTGATTATCCCCTTTAAGCGAATTCAGATCGCCAAGCAGTTCGTGAGCTTTTGAAAGATCTCCGCCGCCCCCCCCGGCTTTGATGATTCTTAATCCTTCGAGGGCGACGGCATAGGCGGAATCCAGGTCTCCCTGGCAGAGCATGATTCTGCCCAACAGCAATACGGCATCGGCGTAAACCTCACGATTGCCGATAATCTCCCGGACGATTCCGCCGGCCCTGGCGAATTGCCCGGCTTTCAAGTAATTATCCGCAAGATGATACCGGCATCGTAAGGCATCGGGGGTATCGCCTTTCGATTGGAAATATCGGAAAGCGGCCTTCAATTTTTCCCTGGCCGGAAGATATTCTCCCGTATTATTATAATACTCTCCAAGCAAGGCCATAGCCTTGAATTTCCCTTCATCGTTACCGAGAGCCGCCGCCGATAATATGACCGCCGAGATATCATCCTTTGCCTTATTATATTGCCCGGTCCTCAAATATGTTTCCGCCCGGATCAGTTTCCCTTTTGATTCCAAAGCGGAATTTTCGCGACTACTGGAAAGTTCGATTCCACTGGAGGAAAAATCGATGGCTTTACCATAATCTCCGGACTCGACGAATTCGGCTGAAAGATCGAGATAGATTCCCGCCAAGGTAACGGTATCGCCTGATTCTTCGGCAAAACGCAGAAGGTCATCGCCCCTCGAATTTAATTCCTTTTGATAAATTCCGGCCTTTCTGCAAACACTGATGAGCCTGTTTAAAATATCATTGCCGCCTTTTCGCATAATATTGTTTTCACGCAGATATTCGAGAATGAGGATATAATTTTCGATGGCTAAATCCCAGTTGCGCGTAAGCGACGCCTGATTGGCCAGGAAGATTCTCTCCCTCTGCCATTTTTCCGCCATATCTCCGCTCGAATTCAAGCTCCAGCCGTCCCGGCCGAAATACCGTAGGCCGGAATATCCTGTTTCCTTAAGCAATTTAAAGGATTCGATCGGTCTTTTCTCCCGCGATAACTCGAAAAACATCTTCAGCATAGGAATCGGGTTTTGCCGTCCGCTGTCGGCTGAGACCGTTATAACAGTTCCAATACCCGAATCGGTTAAGGCCTTAATCGCCAGCGCCCAATCGGCTGCCTCCCCCGAAATCGGCGAATTCAGCAATATCGCGCCAGCGGCCTGAAATCGCGAGTCATCGATATTATGAACGCAATATCGAGATTCGCTGTTAGAAAGCACTTCTCTTGAAATCAACTCCCAGCCGGACAAGTTCGGATTGATTTTGTTTTTAATAAATTCGCCGTCAAAAACCAGCCAGCCATAGGTCCCCGCTTCCATGATGCCGCCAATAGTATCAGGGGTGATAATATCCGCCGAAATCATAGCCGCCTGCTCATCGGTGACGACATACCCTTTGAATCTTATTATAGCTACCCGGTTGGAAAACGCCCGGCCGGCATCCCGCCGTGAATAAGCTTCATCGACGGAATATGATCTCTTAACTGTCATATCAGGGAACTGACCGCGGATCATTGATTCAAGAGAATCACCCGGACCGCCGATTTCGGCGATGGTGATTGTACCGTAACTCTCGATCTTTTTCAGCAGTTCGGTTTTCAGTATCTCTTGAGGAGCGGTTATCTCCGACATTTCCGTCCCGGCTGAATCGCCGGCCCATATAGTTATTCCTCTTGATGTATACTTCGCGCTGAGAAATAGCTCGTCCGGCGGAATTGCCGGGGGCGAAACCGCGCCGAACGATAATTCGGGAAAAAGGGTCGAGATCAAGAACGGATCCGACTTTCTGATCTTTTGTTTGAGATCGAAGTAAGCCAATCGTTTTTTAGAAATCAACTCGTTTTGCTTTTTCAATTCCACCTGCCCGATTATTCCGAGCGCCAGAAGCTTCCTCTTTACCGCCAATAAATCGAACAACTCCTTTTCATTAATAAGAAGCTGACGAAGGTAAGCTCCGGCCAGGTTATTTCGACCTTTTTCCGGGATATACAACCGGGACCGGTTGACAATATTATATTTCTTAAACAGTTCGTGGTCGAAAAGCGATTTCATAGGCAGCTCGGACACAGCGGACATATTGAAGGCTTTATTCGAGAACCCCGCGATCAGGGGCATCTCAGCCAAAAACCGAATTCCCGGCGGCATATCCTGAAATACTGCCATGGCATCCTGCAACTTGCCGTATTTGTCCGCTCCGTCTGTTTCTAAGATTAATCCATGCAGGCCGGTTGCCTCGGCAAAAAGCAGGCCGGATTCCGAAATAGAAGCCAACCGGACGGCTTGTTCAAGCGAACGGTCCGCCGATTCGAAATCGCCGAGGGCCAGAAATGATACCGCCTTATCGATCATCAACGCAGATTCCAACCTGGGGTATTCGCCTGGTACCAGTTGAGCCAACGCCTCATTGTAATAGAATCCGCTGTTTTCGAAGCGGGCGGCGATCTTGGAAGAAAAGCCATCGACATGATCGAACCATTCCGCTATATCTCCGCCGATTTCGGTTTTTGATTCGTTTAATTCGAGCAGACCCAGGACGAATTCAGCCGCTCCAACCAGGCCTTTAATATTGGCTCTGGCCACAGGGTATGACGGCAGGATATTGTCATATAAATCCGAAGCGTCTTTTTGAAATCCGGTGATACTTTCAATAGAAATATCGTCGGGCGCAAGAGTCAGGCTCGAGAAAAGCGCTGTTGCCCTGTTAACCATAGCGGTATACGCGACAGCATAATATTCCAGATCGCGGGCAATCAGGTAAGCTTTTTCGAAAGCCACCTGTGCCGATACGGTATAACCGATTTCAAAATACAAAAATCCGAGACGGTTCCAGAGATCGGCGGTATTATACCGCTCGCCCCCTTTATCGAGCAAATCGATCTCCTTGATCAGCAGATCTATCGCGCCGGACTGATCGAATGTCCTGTCCATCAGCGAGTACAGAAAAGCATCCTCTGCCGGGGCGGTTAAGCCTCGCGGATATATCGATCCGCCGAAGGTCAGAGGGGGCATGCTCAAGAGAGGTATCTCCCATCCGAACGGCCAGACTATAAATTTGACCCGGTTATCGTATGGAGATTTTATTCGCTTTGTTTTGGTCAGCAGGTCCAGGCTTTTGCGGGCCAATTCCGCCGCATGCCTGTATTCGCCGATCGCCCTGAAACCGAGAGCCCGGGCTTTATAGATATTGGCGACCGTCGTCAGTTCGCCGATCGATAAATAGTACGGTTCGGCAATAGAGTAATATTCTATCGACTTATCATGTTCTCCTGAAAGATAGCAGATCGTGCCCAGCTTGAGAGCGTGGCTGGCTCTCGAAGATTCGTCGGCCTGGGATAATGCCCGGTCGTACAATTCGGAGAAATACCGCAGGGATTGTTTCAGACTATCGAGCTGAAAGGCCGTTTCGGCCAAATGACCGGCGAATAACATATCGGCACTCGCAGTTGAGTCCGATTCAAGGGCTCGGATAAAATAATAATAAGAGTCCTCATACTGCTCCAGGCCGTAATTAGCTTCGGCCAGGTTTATATAAAACCCGGATTCGAGATACCGGCTGCCTTTAGCGGCCGCCATGCCCTGCAGCGAGAGTTCGATAGATTCCTCAAAATACTTTCCCGGCTTTTTTTGCAGATTCTCCAAAAGACAATCAACATATCCGATACTCAAATATGGCGGCGGATACCGGGGGTCGATCTCGATGGCAGAAAGCAAATGAACTCTGGCGGATCGCAGATCCTTCCGGTCATGGTTAAATTCGAATGCGGTGATATATTTCAGGGCGGCAAAATACTCCTTCTGGACATTCGACGGCAACAATTCGTCGGCATTGTTCCAACGGTCCCATTTTTTTTGCCGGGCCATGCTTTCGGCGAGTCCCCATAAGGCATAATAATTATCCGAATAGTATTTCAATGATATCCGGAATAACTGCTCCGCCCTGACCGAATTGCTATCGATACTATTTTGCCCGAGAAAGGCGTACAATGACGCGTAATTTCTCTTGAAACGGCCTACTTTGCCATAATCATTAACCGTGCCGAGATACGCGGCCGCCGAATCAAGGTAAGCTCGCGCCGGAACGATCCTTCCGGCCGCCAGGGAGATATCCCCTAATTCCACAAACACCTCATATCTTAATTGCGGAATATCAGTAAATTCTTCAAGTATCTCCTGATATATCAGTTCGGCCAGAGAATTACGTCCTGCCGCGCGGAGCCTCGACGCCTGCTCGATCAAAGACCGGATGACAATCGGCCTCGAAGATATTCCCTCGGATCTTATATTTCCCAACGCGGTTATCGACATATCGGTATCGTAACGGCGGGTACGCGAAATCAAATCGATAGCCGCCGAATCGCATAGAAACGGATATTCGGAATAACTATCCGAATATTCGATAAACAGGGGAGTCAGGTCCGCCGGATCTCCGGCGTAGGACGCTAGAGTGTACATCAGATTCCATCGCCGGACACGGGCCGAAAACAGGGTATCATCAGCGAATCTCTGGAGACCGTCAGCGGCCAGAGAATCCCCCTCGGCGTATTTCGCGGCCGCAAAACAGGCTTCCATACCAAATAAACAGGCTTCCTTAGCCAGATCGGGGGGAATATCGGGATTACGCTGGTAATGGCGGCAAAGACGGTAAATATCATACCAGGCCTTATGCAGGGATCTTTCCTTCATTTCCTTGAAAGCCAATTTCCCTTTCTCCAGATCGACTTTATAATTATCCGCCGATGGTTGTTCGATATTCGCGGCATCCAGCAGATATCCCGCCAAATGGTACATCTTCAAGCCAGTATATATTTCGGCTGATTTAATAAGCGTCTCCAGATTCTCCGAACCGGTCAGAAGAAAGATATCGTAACCGACAGCCGCGGCCATGATCGAATCATCGAACGACTCCGCATGGAAAACGAGAGAATCGAAGGATACCATATTTCGATTGTCGTCCCACTCTTCGTTCATTACGCCATTTACTGACAATCTGAAAATATTCCCGTCATCTTTCTCGGCGTAAATCGCGCCATTCGAGGAGACCGAGATATCGAAAAACCGGAGCCCCGGATAAATTATCCGCTTTGTATTGGCTGAAAGATCATATATCATCAGCACAGGGTCATCCAAGGTCGTGATTGTCCCGTCATTATTGGTATCGCCGGGATATTTAATAAAAATCACTTTTTTGCCCGCGGGATCGTAACAGGGCTCGGCATCCACACCGGGTCCGGTATCGGGATAAGTCACCGATGAATCTTTAAGGTTGTAGACAGCCAGAGTGGAAAAGGAGTTTCGGTTGTACCTGTCGGCGATGAATATCAGGCTGTCTCCTGATCGTGAGAAGATGGGGGCAATACCCGCCGGACCGGGCAATTGATGTTTGGTTTTCGAATTATAAATCATCAGCCTGGGAGATTCTCCCCGATCGGCGTGAACATAAGCTATCCATTTTTTATCCGGCGAGCAGGCCGGCCGGTCGAAATATCCCTGACCTCCGATGATTTTTTTGATATCGCTTCCATCGATATTCGATATGTAAATAGCGCCGCCGCCGCTCTCCCTTCTCGATACAAACGCTATTTTATCATTGCCTACAAAACCCGGAGAATAATCGGCGGCTGTGTGATCGGTCATTTTCCATCGGGTATTATTCGACAGGTTCATTATCCATATATCCTCATTCCCGCCGGCATTCGAGCAATAGGCCAGCAATTTGCCATCGGGCGATATCGCGGGATCATATTCGATGCCCGGCCCCAGAGTAACCGGCTCGGGTAAATTTAACGCCGCGGCGAATGCTCCGGAAAGGCCAATCGGGAACAGAAAGGCTGCGATAGATATAATTTTAATCAATCTCATCTATTTCTGATACCATTTCCCTTCTTTATCTTCTATCCATGTACCGGAAGGCGAAAGCCTGGCCATGATACCCGCAAAATCCGTTTTCAGCGATTCCAGTTCTTCATCACTATTGAGGCCATGGGTTCTGGCGTAGAACTCCCAGATAATCTCGCGGTCGTTATTTTCGGCGGTAACAATCCGGGACAATTCATCGGCCTGTTTCAAAGTATCTGACATGGCCCGAATTCGGCCGTCGGATCGCTCTCCCAGCAGCCCATAGCGCTTAAGCTCGTCGATATTTTCACGCGTGGTTTTGCGGCGAATCTGGGCCAGCATTATTTTTCGCTTATAATATTCTTCGTGGAAGGACATAAGATCATCCAGCTGCCCGGATTCATAATCGGACATCGAGTAGAGCGCCCAGACCGATGCCGTTGTCGCCGGATCGTCGGAGAGTTTCCCCTGTTGGCCGAAGAGCTGATACTCCAACGCTGTTTTATCGGATGTAACATGAACTTCAGGCGGTTTGATAGTGCAGCCCGCTGTTAACGTTCCGGCAAGCAAACACAACGATAATCCATATCTTACCATGACGTCTCCTTTACGGCATTGAGTATTGTCTTCAAAGGAATTCGCCCGTATTCGATGGGCATGGGTATTCTTATGATAGGAATGGCCTCGGCGAAAAACGGCTGATCCATGAACAACCGGGGATATACCGAACCGTGCTTCAATTCGAATGAAAAATTATCCGGCCGATAGCTCAAATCGATGATGCCGAGGAATTTTCTGTTCATTAGCGATCTGGTCTGAGTAACGCCGGGGTTTTGATTATCCGGATCGAGAACATCCAGAATCCTGTTGGCCACGTCGGAGCCCATCTCGGAGATATGGAAATTCCCGTCGATGGTGAAATTTTCTCCTTTCGCGATTATCCCTCTTCCGGCAAATGAGGCATCAGCGCTGAATTCGGCTTTCTTTTCATACGGCCCGAATTGGTTGACCAGCCGATTGAAATCGAGCCCGGTCATCTCTATGGCGAAACGGTATTTTAATTTTTCGTAGTCCGGAAACTCTCTCATCAGGTTGACATTCCCAAAATCAGCCAAAATCTGACCGGAGAAATTCCCTCCGAGAAGTGTCCCTGAAAAATCAGGAATCCGCAATACTCCGTTTTCGAAAGCTATATCCACTCCGATTTCGGAGACGACTATCGGGCCGGCCAGGATCTTCTGAATATCGATCTGTCCGGTCAATTCTGACGCCGTGCCTGAGGACCGTTCCCGGATATATCTCGAGCTGATAATATCCGCGGGGTCCGACGTCCCGACAAAAAGCGATTCGGCAAGATTGAATTCCCCCCTGATCGGCAGGTGGCCGCTGATCCCCCGTACCCGATATTCTTCGAGCATTACGATATTTACGTTATAAGGATCAAATCCGCCGGAGATACTCAATAAATCGCCGGTTTGCGCCAGATTGAGATCGGCCTGAAACGCCCCGTCAATAGTAATTTCTTTCGCTAATCGTACCGGATCAGGCGATTCAAAACCGATATGAAGCGTTATATTCGAAAACGGCACATTTTGAGAATACCCTATCTCCCCAACGGCCGCTACTGAAGTTTTTATCGATGGTATCATTATCATGGCATTGGTCAGACGCCAGGTGGTATCCGAACTCGAGATGATCTCGCCGGAGAAATTGACCATGGGGAAGGTAATATCCGAATAGTTTTCCGCGTAGAGCTCACCGATATCGTTATTGGATGAGATAGATACCCCTTTTTCATCGATCTTCACTTCCGAAATTCCTACCAGATTGGAAAACAGGCTCTGAAAATCCTCTATCAGAATATCGGTCGGTTTGATTGTCAGGCTGGATGTTCCTCTGAAGCTGACGCTGTCAGTCGAGCTGGCGAAGCGTCCGGACAAAGCGCTTTGGCCTGAAAGATCCAGGGCCCCCACGGCGGAGATCAGCGAGGGAGGCAAATACCCGGGAATCAGGGCGTTATCGATATCCAAATCGAAGGAAAAAACCAGACTATCCCGGCTGCTGGTCTGTATAGGCAGGTTTACCGACGCTTTTCCGACGATCACATCCCCGGCCCGGTAGTCGGCTTTTGAATCGATAAATCCATTTCTAATAATCGTAATGGCGGACATGGTAAAATTCTGGGTTCCCAGACTGAGCGTATCGCTATCCTCGACAATTCGCATGCCGTCCGCCCTGGCCGATATCCGGGCGTTGATCGAATCGAGGACTCCGGATAAATCGACGGTCAGATTGAAGATTCCGAAAACCGAAGTATCATTTCGTCCGGCGACCCGGGAAGATATCTCGGCCAAATCCAAATTAGCCGCTTTCAGCTCTCCCTGCACCCGAGAATTCTGGCTGAAAGCCGAAAGATCGAAAGCTCCGCCCATAAAATCCGATATGCCGGAAGTGATATTGAAATTAAAATCGGCATCGGTAATTTCGGTTTCGATCGCTGTCGAGATTTTCCGCAGCCGGACAACCGAACCGTCGGCCTTTGTGCCTGTCACCGAATCGATATCCAGGGAACTGCCGAAAATAATCTCTCCCATATCTCCGCTTGAAAATATCCTGCCGTTGATGCCATCGATTCTGATTTGATCGGAGTATCCTGTTTCTATATTCGAGAGAGCCAGAGTAAAATCGTATGAAACGGCGGATGGCGTAACCCTGATTTCAGCCTCCTCCAGGGAGAGATCTCCGCGAAGATCGAGCGGGATGCCCCATTGCTTGACGAGCCTATCGAATTTGGCGAGTTTCCAGTCTGCTTCGCGAGCCTTAAGATCTAGCTTCGGGGGCTCTTTTAGATCGACGAGCCCGGAGAACTCGATCAACTTGGTATTATCAAAATCGATCCGCAGGTTATTGATGGCGATCGATTTTTCGGCTATATCGGCGGAGATCTCGGAGGCAAGGTCGATATCACCGACAGGATATGTATCTCCAATTGAAATCATTAGATCGCGAAGCGATAAGCTCAATTTCTGTTCGGTCTTTCCTTCGGAAGCGATATGGCCGGTAAGGTCGAACTCGAAAGAACCGTCCGCCCGCAATGAGTCGGATAGATAGTGAATCAGGCCGTCTTTTATTATGATCCCGAAACTCGAGGAGAAATCATTCAGATCAGAGAATTCGAAACCAGCTATATCGATATTGACGGCGAAATCGGCTTCGGGGCCGGTGATTTCGAAATCGTTCACCCGGCAGCGGTTCAGGGTAATATCGAGCGGTGTCTTAAGCCCCGAATCAGTTTCAGCAGTTTCAGATTCTCCCGATCCGACAGCCGGAATTTTCGAGTAATCAAGAAACCCGCGAGAGACTATCAGCTCATCGATCGATAACCTCGCTGAGAGGAGCGCAAAGGGATCGAAACTCATCCGCAGATCTTCAATGACCAGCCAGGGCGTGCCGGTATTCTTTTCGGAGATTTTGAGATCGCGAATATCCAGATCCAGCCAACCGTTTATCGTCAGAGAATCGATAGTCGCACGGCTATCCAGCGACTGACCGGCGTAATTTTCCAAGAGCCCTTTTATTCGGGTATCGCTGAAATACAGTCTGGCCGCCAGCGCTAACAGTATAATAGTCAGAAAAAACAATGCCGCCGCAGCGGAGACTATTTTCAGGGTTTTGGCCATAATCGAATTGTAAAGAAATTCAAAGGCATATGTCCATAAAAAAAGCCCCGATTTCGCGGGGCTCTTAGAAGAACATGCTGGTCTTTATCTAAGCGCGTCCTTAAGCGATTTTCCCGCTTTGAATTTGGGAACGTTCAATTCGGGAATGTTAATGGACTCGCCGGTCTGTGGGTTTCGTCCCACACGAGCCTTGCGTCTGGAGACATCGAATGTACCGAAACCGGAAAAGGCAACTTTGTTTCCGCTCTTAAGACTTTCGGTGATGTTATCCAGAATAGATTTCATCGCCTGACTGGCTTGAATTTTGGTAATACCGGCTTCATCGGCCATTTTGTCGATCAATTCGTCTTTTGTCATCACTTCCTCTTGCTTATTTGTTTAATTTACATTTCCAGATTCTTTTTATCCAAATAATGTCTGAAAGTCAACCGCTTTTTAACATTCACGGGAATAATCTTCCGTTACTAGAGCCCGGAAGTTTGGACATCATCTAAAAGATCTACCTCCAACTCCACCCTCGGATTTCTCTATTTTGATATCGGGCAGCGATTTGATATTGATCCTGACATAATATCCGGCCACCGGTCCCGACGGTATCCATGTGAGATATCCCTCCCAGCAATGCATATCTCGCTTGATGTTCAATCCCTGAGAGTTTATCCTGTCGCTTTCCATATCATAATTACAATCGTATTCCACGCCCCAGCCGACTGTGGGCGTTAAGATAAGTCCGAACTTAAACCACTGGCTTTTGATTGTTCCGCTTGCGCTTTTGGTTATTGTATAATTGTGCGAGACTGAATATTCTATCCCGATCTCCGAGATATTTACGCCTTTGCCCCCGGCTTTACCTTTGGCCCATATCTCATCTGTTTTCCGCGATTCATCTTCGAGCTCATCTTCGCCCTTTTCGGACGTTTTCCCCGGCTTGAAACTTCCTCTAAACGAAGAGGCGATAGTGGAGTTGACCAAACGAGGGTTGTTCAGCGGCCGTCGGCTGTCATCGAAATTATAAAAAGAATATTGTGAATTATAGGTCAGATTTATTATGGGTATGGCGTCAGCCCGCATATATACGGTTACGTCCTTTATCTTTTTGATTTCCGGGACAAAATCGTAGGCTCCGCTTATATCCATGTTGAACAGATTGGTTTTTTTCTCTGTCTCGCCCGAGCGATACTTGGCCTGAAAGACGTTTTTCAACGAATATGACAATGTTTTTGATCGGCGGGAACTGTTTCCGATTCCCGTGTAATCGCGATACTTTTCATTATTCAAAATATCCGGTTTAAAGCGATAGGTGATGCTCGGGGTTGCGACATGACGCAGGGCGGTCAGACCCAGTATATTCGGATAAACCATACCATAAAGATCGGTTCTGGCCGAAAGGCCCAAAGAGTATGTTTCGCGGGTGAAAAGCCTGTCTGTCCTCAGATTTGCCAGAGTGTCTTTTTCGATCTCGGTATTCCAGTTCAAATGATAAAGAGTATGTGTGAAATCGGCGTCGGGGGTCAATGTCAAAACGCCGAAAATATTCTGCGGGGCGCTCAAATCGGCCTGGCTGAGTAGAGTCTGATATCCCCGCCAGTAAAATGAGCTGTCGGCGGCCATGATATGATTATTAATATTCTGTCCCGATGTACTGATATTTAAGCTAAGAGTGTTGTAAAATCTGGTTTTCGGTTCGACCGGTTCTTCCCAGGGCTTCAATCGCTTATTTTTTTTCGATCCGGACGATGCTGGGAACAACTGCCAGGCGGATCTGGAAAATGTAAATTTGGGCAAGCGCTCCTCTCGGACATCGGTGTCGAGATTCCAGGTATGGCCTCCTGAAATAACCAACGACGAGGCCGATGACGGCCATTTCTTATTAATACTGATATCCGAACGAACGGTCCTATTCAGACGCTCCTCGAGATCGTAGACGTTTTTCGTAGTGAAGCTTTTATCAGAGACAAAACCGCCTGACGCTGTCAGAACTATGGTCTGGGAAACATCCTGGTGGTGATTCATATCCAAACGCCAGCTCGGCTCGACAACATGTTTGTAATTAACCCAGCTTGTTTCCCTGGCATAGTTGAATCTTAGTCCTCCATTGAAGTGATAGAGCAGATTATATCTGAGTCCGGTGTTGAGAATAATTCTGCGGCTTTCATAATAATCGAAACCGGTCTCCAGGTCCCAGTATTCGGAAGCGGCCCAGTAATACCCGACATTCCTGATAAACCGTTCGCCACGCTCGAAATTCCCTATCTCGAAGGGCAGGAAGCCGGAATGACGGCCCTTTTTGATGGGAAAAACATAATACGGAACCGCGAAAACCGGAAGCTCGCCGATTACAAGGATGACCGGTTTGGCCACTACCTTATCTTTGCTGATCATCTTCATCCGCCTGCTCTGAAAATGATAATGGGTGTCCTCTTCTTGATCGCACGATGAGTAATTCCCCTGGGATACGAACATCTCATCTTCAGATATTTGCCTGATGGCTTTTCCATAATAAAATCCCCCCTCATATTTGGTGCGGGCGGTGGAAACCTGGCCTTTCTCCGTGTCCAGATTATAGGTCATGCGAGAACCGTAGAGTTTATCGGCTCCCTGCTGAAGAACCGGCTCCTCCCAGACATCATCGGTGGAATCGTCCTTAATACCGCGGGCCGAGAGTATTTTTTCGTTCAGATCATACTCGATATCCCCGGCGTTCAGCAGCATGTCCTGATATTCCAGCATACCGTTGTTCAGGAGGCTAATTTTGGATAAGCTGAAATCGTAATCGATCTGCCTGGCGGAATATTTGGTGGTGTCATAAACGATTTTTTCCTCCGCCCCGATATTTGGCTCGATATATTTCCCCTCGGCTCCGCCGGAGATTAAGACTCTTTGAATCGACCCGCGATCGAAATATAGAATTATGGAATCGCCGGAAGCGACGTTTGTTCCGCGGGTCAGGGTATCGGTGACCGCCGGTACATAAACTGAGATAGCGTTACGGCGTGTAATGGCCCTGTCGATCTCATCGCCTTTGAAAAACACTTCCAGCTCTTTACCTGTAATCTCGGCGGTGGTGAATTCGCTCAAAAGGGTATCCGGCTGATTTTGATAAAAGGCTTTGGCGTTGCCCTCGACCAGCAGACGTTCGATGGCTCGTTCGCGGGTAAAAATGGAGATGGTATCGCCGGCCAGGCGATTCTCTCCCTGGATTACAACCGGATCGTTATAAAGAATGGCGACTTCGGGGTCTCTTTGAAAATCGGCCCGGCCTCCTGTGGCAGTCATATTGCTCTTACGAATAACCACAGAATCGTAAGCGGTTCCCCTGGCTTGATCGGCGAAATATTCCATTCGTTTGGACTGGATTTTCATTTTGGAGGAATCGTCGGACACATTCAGAAAAAGAACCGGATCATCCATAGCCTGGAACTGACGGGACTGCCTGAAATAATCCGCCTTTCCGCAAAGCAGGAGCATATCCCGGGCGGTATCTTCGATCCGTACGTTGCCCTCCGCTATGGCTCGTTTCTCCCTGCGGAAATAGGTGACTCTACGGGCGTTAATGGTTTTATCGGTATCGACGACCCTGACCGAATCGATGAACTGGACCAATCCAGTTTTACGGTACCAGGTAGCCCGATGGCTGTAGATATGGGTGCCCTCGTGCGAAAGATGGACATTACCAAGAAGATTCCAGATATCGCTGTTTCCGCCGGCGCCAGAAAGCTGGTCGGCATGTTCCAGTATCAATGGCGGGGAGGTATCGTCTGCCCGGATATCCATCGGCGAAAAAACCGGTATAAGCGTAAAAATTGATAGCGTGATAATCCTCATACCTTTTTTTACGAACAAACCGGCCATTTTCATCCGGTATTTTATATGGAAAGAAGATTTTTGGCAACGAGAAAGGTCCGATAGGCGAAATAAGGGAGCGGACGGCCCGGATTGAAACCAATAAAAAGGGCCGGCGGTTAACCGGCCCTCGGCCTTATGAGGCTCAGAACTTGACGCGCTCGTTTATTTGAGCAGCAGCATTTTTCTGGTAATCTGTCTATCGCCGGTAATAAGACGGTAATAATACGCTCCGCTCGATACCTCGGCACTGGCGTCCGATTTACCGTCCCATACCAGGGTATGATATCCCGCTTCGAAATAAGAATCGGAAAGGGTCCGCACTTTCTGTCCCAGAGTATTATAGATATCTATAGTGACTCTGCCCGGATCGGGAAGCGCAAACCTGATATTTGTGACCGGATTGAAGGGATTGGGGTAATTTGGCAGAAGGGATATTTTTTCGGGCAATCCGCTGAAATACTCGGATTCTATACCGGTGGAGGTTTGAACGGTCAGCCTGATCATCCAATCGAAGAACGGATATTGATTCCAGCCGTTTTCGTCGGTATACCAGTATGCCTGTCTGTTCAGGATACCGCTGTTATCCGCCCCGATATATGGCCCCGGCTGATCGGTATCGGCCCAGCGCAGGATAACCCAAAGCGCCAGATTATCGTTAGAGAACCCGTCCAGATCGACACTTGTCCAGCTTCCGGGTCCGGATAGCTCCGGGTTCGCCTGGAACGCCAGGTAATTAGCGGTATCCGGCAGATTGTCCATATCTTTGGCCACCGCGAGATGATCGAAACTCCCTGTGTAGTTTACATTCCCCAAATAGAAACGGGAATTGGTTATCGAGAACGGGGCGTCGATATTAGGCTCGAACCGCTGAGCGAATTTACGATTATGATAATTCGGATAGGGACCGACCCAGAACGGATTATCGGCAATGCCGTCGTCGTAAATCATCTCATCGACTACAACGAAATTCCTTTCGATGGTATTATCGTCGGGAAAGCGGTCATCGGAAAGATCCGCGCTGAAAACGGCCCGATATGATCCGTCGCGATCGGGATTCCATTCATCGAACTGAACCTCGGCCTCCATATACGGAGCCAGGCCATAAACCGTGGATATCGATGAATAGACTTCGGTTTGAGTGGAATCATAAATTGCCAGGGAGATATCGGCGGTTTCATAATATGATCCCATATTCCGGAAGATCGCCAGGCCGGTCATGGGCCAGTTCAATGTAATCTCGTCGAATGGGGATGAAATACCGACGGCTTTCAAATCGTGCCAGCTTCTTATCACCAGGGCCAGATGATTATTGGAGTTATCCTGATCTCCGCCCATGGAAGCTATGAATTCCATCCGATATCTGCCCTCGGCAGGCATGACGAAATCCGGCGAAAAATAGACGACGTTTGTAGAAAACGACGGCAATCCGTTGATTTCGGAGCTTGCGCTGTAGACGACGGAATCGGTTTCCATATTACTGACAACACAGGACGCCGTGAAACTGGCGTCTTCGGAACCGACGTTTATAAATGTGGCGGTCGGGATGACCGATGATCCCGGATCGACAAACTCGCCCGGCTCGTCTATGGAAGCGACAGCGGCGTCATTGGTTAAAGGATCGTTAATTTTAATTGAATATAACATGCCTCCGTTGCCGAATTCTCTGGCATGTACCGCTTTGCCACCGGCGGCTGCATAATGCCCTGAATCGGAAATAGCCACTCCGAAAACCGAGCCCGGTTCGTCGGTATCATCAAGAAGCTGGAAAATGGGAATATCGGTATCTCTGATAAAGCAGGTGACAACATCGCCGAAGGTGCCTCCATATTGTCCCCAGCTTCCGGCGATAGCGTAACGGCCGTCAGCGGAAAGGGCCACAGATCCGACTTCATCTCCATACTCATCATAATCTATCAAAGTGCTGCCCGACTCGGCGTCAAACAGCATAAATTTCCCGCCGGCTATCTGACTGTTCTCGAAATCCAATGTTCCGCAAGCCACCGTGGAACCGTCAGCCGATACGTCCAGAGCCGTAACCCAGTCATCTCCGGTCGATCTGATCCATCTGGATTCGTATTGTGAACCGTTCCATTCATGCAGATAAACGACGCCGGTAAATGTCCCGATTACAATCAACGAACCGTCGGCCGAGATTTTGGCTGTATTCTGCGAGTAGTTGTAAATTGTCCCGATAAGATCGCCGTTGGGTACATTATAAACCAGCAGGCCGCCGTAGTTGGAGACAACAATAGTCGAACCGTCTTTGGAAAAATCCACTCCATAGAGTCCTGTTGTCGGCACGAAATGCCTGGTATAAAGTGTGTCGTCGAGATTCAGATCATAGACTACCAAAATCGCTTCATCGGAATTCAGAGAAGCTACCGAGGCGACCAGATTACCATCGCCTGAAAAGGAAATGCCTCTGCCCAAATATCCCGGGTCGAATTCTATGGCTTCTTCGTACATCGGAGATTCATGACTCCAGATAAAACCGGGAAGCCTCGTACCAGTACCTGCGTAATTATTATTGGAAGCGTCAACCGGCATCTGCCAATCGACATCCTGACTATAAGCCCAGAGAGGCGCTTGCATACCGGCGGAAACATAGGCCGAGAACCGCTCGTTATTCAGCCACCATCCGGCGAATATCCCGGATCCGTCGGGGGTAACGGCCACTCTCTCGGCGATGGCGTTCTGGTGATTCCGATCCACCCATACCACCTGGGCCAGAATATGAGGATTTCTAACGGGAAGTTTTCGGCTTAGGAGATCATCTGCATACCCCTGATTCGGAGTCTCGGTTCTGACCAGCCGACTGCCGTTTTCATCTGAGAATTGATATGAATGGGACAGGTTATCGGCAAGGGCCGCCGCGGAACTCATTAAGAATAAAACCATGAAAAACGTTATCGTCTTATTCATCGTGATCCTCCTAATCGAACTTTGGTTATGCGATTCCATAGCCATCAATAGAATTTCCTCTCATGGGGAAAATCGATCATGGCGGCTTTATCTTGTATTGAATATAACAGCGTATCCCATATTTCCAAATGAAAAGTCGCCGATCACTCTATCGGCAGAACCTCGAATAATGGAGCTAAATATACAATTACCGGAAAATCGACAGAAGGACAGCAGCGGCCTATTTCAGGATTTTAAGCTGGTGAGATGGAGTGAAAAACCGTCTGACCGTCAGCTCCAGCGAGATGACAGTTGATATGGTTACCGAGCTTAAGAGCATATAGGCCACGATAATCTGGAGCAGGACGGCCTCAAGCGGGCTGGCACCGGCTAATATCATGCCGGTCATGGCTCCCGGCAAAGCGACTATTCCCACAGTCTTGAGAAAATTCAATATCGAAGTCATTCCGGCTATGGCGGAATCCTGCATGAAGGGACGGCTGGCCTCGCGCCAGGTTTTTCCCAGCGATAAAGCGGTCTCAATTCGAAGACGATTGGACCCGATATCCGAAACAATCCGGTTCATGGTCAGGGCGGCGGCGTTCATTGCGTTGCTGATGATCATCCCGGAAAGCGGAATCACATATCGGGCTTCCAAAGAGATAATATTCAATACCAGCATGATACCCATGGTGATAAGCGATCCGGCGGCTATGGCGGCAAAAGTGATCGGGAACGATCCCGCCAGTTTTTTAGAGCGTCCCGACGCCGCCCCGGCGCCCACTGTTATCATTATCATTATGACGACCAAAACCAGCCATGGAGATTTCAGATCGAATATGTAATTCAAAGCGTAGCCGACGGCGATCAACTGGATGAAGGCCCTGACCGAACCGAAAAGCATCTCCTTCCCGGCCGGGATTTTCCACCACCTCCCTATGATCAGAGCCAGGGCCACAAGAGCCGCTGACATCAACACCTGGCTCAAGCCGTAATGAATCAACCGCAGTCCTTTTCCTTATATCGCCGCCCGATTTCAGTTCGGGGATTATTAACAACCTGATCGCTGCCACCCCATTCCGCCAACTCCCCTTTATACAGTAAAAGAGCCTCTCCTCCCATTCTCACCGCCTGCTCGGGATTATGGGTCACCATTATGACCGTGAGTTCGTGCCGCCTGGCGATATTCCGGATCAACTCCTCGATAGCCAGGGTATTACCCGGATCGAGAGCGGATGTCGGTTCGTCGAGTAAAACCATAGACGGCCCGGCAGCCAGGAGACGCGCCAGGGCGATTCGCTGTTTCTCTCCGAGAGATAAATTATCGGTGTCGGTATCGAGCAAATTCGGGTCTAATTTGATCCCCGTGATCAGTTCTCGCAGGCGAGTATCGCTCAAACCGGAGTCGGGGTATAAAAGATTTTCCCTTATCGATCCGGGGAAAAGATAGGGAGTTTGAAACATATAACCTATTCTTCGCCGAAGTTCGCATGGATGATAGCTCTGATATTCGGCCCCCTCGAATAAAACCTGCCCATCCGATGCCTCGTCCAGCCGATTGAACATCCTAAGCAGGGATGATTTCCCCGAGCCGGACGGCCCCATGATATTGTATATTTCGCCTCTTTCGAAATTAAATGAGAAACCGCGAATAATCGCTTTCTCCGAATCGCCGTCCCGAACCGTTCGGAAAAGGTCTCTGGCCTCGAGGATGAACCGGCCGGGATTCAAATCTAATCAACCGTCGGAATCGGCGGATAATAAATGCCTGTTTTATCTGTCGAATTATCCATCAGTGACAATATATAGGGCTATTCCTATATCTATGGCAATATAAAAGAAAATCCCCGCGAGAATCGCTCTCACGGGGATAATGGTATTTTTTTCCGGCGCTGCCGCTATTTTAAAAGCGACATCCGCCTGACCCGGCTCTGAACACCGGTATCGAGTTTGTAAAGATAAATCCCGCTGGCAACATCGTGTCCGCCCTCATCGGTACCGTCCCAGAGAATCTCATAACGGCCGCTTTCCAATTCGGCGGAAACCAAAGTCTTCACCTGACGGCCCAACAGATCGAAAACCTCTATCGACGTATACGATTTTTCCGGCAGTATAAACGAAATGGTCGTTGACGGGTTGAAAGGGTTGGGGTAATTCTGATGGAGTTCGAGCGCCCGAGGAAGATCGGTATGCTCGTGATCTACATCGGTCGTAGCCCAATCGATACGAAAATCGTCTATATAGATACCTTCTCTTGTACCTGATGAATTGGTGACCAGATGGAACCTCAGGCGGACATCGGAATTGCCGATGAAATCGTTCAGACTCGTCGTATATTCGGTGAAACTGAATGTCGAACCTGTAATGCTTTCGGAGAACGGAGTCCAATTCTGTCCGCCGTCGCTGGACGCTTCCACGAAAAGAAAATCCTGATCCACCTGGAGTATACCCCGGTAATAGAATGTGATATTCACGCCGGTAACGTAGGTGAGATCGAGAGAATACGTCGATTCCATCCAGCTGTCTGTATCATTGGCGTAATTGGTCGTAGGGGAATCCGTAATAGAGAGCTCTCCGGATCGTGAGTATTTGGTGGTCAGGCCCCAGAAATTATTGACACCGCCGGATATCCAGGTTCGAAGACCCGCCTCGAATGAATCGTCGGAAGAAACCCCTCCGATTGTAAATGTATAAGGGTTCATTTCTCCGCCCAGCGGATCAAAGGCGTAGGCGTCGTTGGCGTCCACCGCTTTGAAGTAATACTGAATATCTCCTGAAGGCCGCGCCGGTATCGAGCCGATGAACCGCGAGCTGTCGTAAACCAGGGCCGCTTCAGTGAAGTCGCCATTATCGCCATTCCTGTAATAGAGATAGGCATTAGTCACTGTGTTTCCGCCGGCAATCGCTACCTCAACGGGAACCGACAGGTTCGGCAACGCGCTTAAAACCGGGATATGGTTGAAAACGATATCGCCATCGGGATGATAATAAAGCGCCCGACCCACATCCATAATACCCCAGCCGAAGTCATTATCGGGAGTCTGAGTATTATCGGCCGTAGCCATCAAGGCTTCCCGAACCATCATAGGAGTCCAATTGGGATGTGCCGATAGCAAAACTCCGCTGGCTCCCCCGATCAGGGGAGTCGAAAGCGATGTGCCGCTGGCGGTCGTATACCCGTGAATATCGCCAGGGTTAACGCATACTGTGCCAACGCCCTGGGCGCAGACTTCCGGCTTGATCCTGCCGTCGGAAGTAGGTCCTCTCGACGAAAACGAAGCTAATTCGCCGGTAGGATTAACCGCCCCGCAGGAGATAACCGAGTCGGCGTCGGCCGGCGTAATCAGAGATCCCGGTCCTTCGTTACCCGAATTACCCATAGCTGTGGCGACTGTGATACCATTATAGGCCGCCATGTCGGCGGCTATGGTTACGATAGCTGTGTTTCCATCGAGATCATTGTAGGAATAATCACCCTCGCCGGAATCAAACCATCTGTACCCCAGGGATGATGAAATAACAACGGCGCCAATAGAATCGGCCCATTCGGCGCCGGCGGCCCAGTTATCTTCCTCGATATGTCGTTCGGAGGCCAGATCCTCGGTTTTGGCGAGAACGAAACCTGCCAGGTACGATGGTCCGTACAGATGCCCTTCGGCCTCCCCGCCAAGGGTTGACCAGGTCAAGGTGCCGTGATTCGGCTGGGAGGAAACGTCCTGGTTGGGATCGAAATCTGTATTGCTGTCGTTGTTGATAAAATCGTACTGAGCTATCAAACGTCCGGTATTGATGATATTCTGGAAAGCGTCGTGTCCCTGCCGAAAGCCTGTATCCATCATGCAGACAATTCGGCCCTGCCCCTTGAATCCGAGTTCGTGCGCGGTTATCGCGTTTATCTGGGCCAGTTGACCTTCGCTGGGACCGTAATTCAATGATACCAGCGACATATCCGGCTCTATGGGAGAAAGATCCAGGTTGAGATTGGTGGTGGAATAGGCTACCGATTTCACCAGGCGGACGAACGGCATTCCGGCAATTTCCCTAATCTCCGCCGGCGTAGCGTTGACTGTGGCCGCGTTGAACCACCTGAGAACATGGCGCAGTTCGGCGCCGGAAGATAGAATTTCGTCTACATATTTCTGATACACCGGCAGATCGCGAATATCCACGAGATTATCCCGGCCTCTGGAAATCTGCCGTCTCTGACGAGCGGCATCGGTCAGCAGAGCTCTTTGTTCGGAGAGTTTATTATAAAAATCAAGACTTTCCGAAATACCTTTATCCGCGAAGAAAACCCAGACGGGGAACGCGGTATTTTCGTCAGACGAGTTGAGAAGATTATTCAGCTTTTGATCAACAACCGGATTCTCTTGAGACATTTTCAGCGTATAAGGGCTGTCCCAGACAACCGGATTGCCCGCGAGCAGAGCGGTTGACGGCATAATTACTATCAAGACCAATAACGGAAACGAAAAAAAGCGCATGTCATCCTCCAGGGGCCAAATTAATTACTAACTCTCTGACACAAGTTAACCTCTGTGGGGCTAATTGTCAAGGGGACTTATTCTTAGAGACGAAGATGCCCTTTTCCGAATTGCATATTTTTATCCTTATCTCTGATTTCGAAATCGAAGTTCAGATCTGTGGATATGGGAGGAAATTCGGCGGGACCGCTGATGGCGGCGTTTTCGCCGGACGGCACCCAGCTGATTTTAAAGGGGATCTTGTTTTTAAAATTGATGGCGGCCGTAAAATAGGCCTGCAGATCGCGGGAGATAAATTTCCGGTGAGTAACCTGATAGACCACAACTGCGCTGTCAGAGAGTATCTCGATACTTTTGCCCTGGAAAAACGGTTTATTCGATTCGATAAATCTCAAAAGGGCGATCAAGCCGGCGTATTGGCACTCGAAAAGATTGCCGGTAAACAGACTTCGATAAATAATTCCCAGATCCGGCACAGCAAAACAGGCCAAACCGCGCCCTTTTTCCAGCTTATCATCCTTAAACGTAGTACCGAAAAAATAGCATCTGATCTTGTCTTGGATCGCGTTATCATTACTCATGCCTAATACCAAAGCAAAGGATATGCCTTTACAGTCAAAGACTCGTCGGCGAAAGCGTAACAGACTGTGAATAAAAAAGATACGAGAAATCCGCCTGATTAATGAACGGTATGCAGAACATAACAAGCGACGAGGCTGTGCAATCTATTGCCGAAAAAAGGTAGATCGTATTGTCTTGACTGTCCGTTTTCGCTAATTAAAGATGGCTGAATCGGGACGATCTACATTATTCCATCACCGCCGCAGATTCTACAGTTCACGAGCTTTTTGGAGTTTTTATGTTCCCCGGTTTTTAACAGGCATTCCATACAGGAGGTTATCCTCGGTTTGGTTCCGAACGCCTGACCATGGGTTTTATCGTACGGTTCTCCGGCGGCGCAAATACCGGTAGCGTCGCAATGATCGCAGGGAACTCCGAGCTTTTCTCTTTTCGGTTCCTCCGGCTTTTTCTCCATGGCCGGCGCGGGCGGAGGCGCCTGAATGGCGGCCTGAATTTTCGGTTGAGTTTCCACGGGAAATGTTTTTTTCGTTTCGACTATCGCAGTTTTTTTCTTCGGGGACGATTTTTTCTTAACAACCTTTTTCGCGGCTGTTTTTTTCACCGCTTTTTTGGCTACGGCTTTTTTCGCGGTAGATTTCTTCGCTGTAGCTTTTTTCGCGGCAGCTTTCTTCGCTGTTTTTTTAGGCGCCTTTTTCGCGGTTTTCTTCGCTATGGCTTTTTTCTTAGCCGGCATAAATACTCCTTATCTTTATCTTTCTTTTTTATTATCCGACTTAACTTCCCGCCATTTTTCACTTATTATCCTACAAAGCGGGAATCAAATATCCCGAAGTTCCATCGCTCGATCGGGTACATTCAACAATTATCTGTTTTTATAACGGTCCTCCGTCCGCTATTATCCCCGGTCCGAGCCGCAAACAACATTAATCTTATCAGAAAAGGTCGCTTAGAGCAATGAATTTTATCAAGCCGTCCCCCGCCGAGCCGATATGCTATATAAAGAAGGGGAATTTTAAAGGGCTCAAATTTATTCTGGAGGAAGCTTATGAGAATACTCATAACTCTTTTAATAATAATAAGTTTGCCAGGCATGACGGCGGCACATACGACTTACAGAGGTTATTCGGGCGCTCCCGGGTCCAACGGAAGCTGTACTGCGTCCTGCCACTCGCAATATAGTTTTACACCCAGCGTAACTGTGACAGGGTTCCCCGAAATTTATGAGCCTGGAAACCAGTATACGATCATGGTCAACCATGTTTCGGATTCGCCCATCAACCAGTTCAACGCCTCGGTCAGGATTAGCGCGGGATCGGAAAACGGCGGTACCATATCGCCGGGCGATGGAACAGAAATTTACGAAATCTCCAATGAGACGAACGGAGTCAGATGGTCGACGGCCGATACCGATTCGGGCACTTTCGTCTGGACAGCGCCCGATTCAGGCACCGGTGAAGTCAGGCTCTATTGGGCCGGCCTGCAGGGGGTCAGATCGTTTGGAGCCGATACGCAGATAGTCTTGATTTCGCGCGACGCTGTTACCGGGATCGATTATATCCCCGGTGCCCCTGTCCAATTCGCGTTGAAGCAGAATTATCCCAATCCGTTCAACAACCAGACTATGGTGGAAATCGAAATTGACAGGCCGAGGAGAGTCGATTTTATCATCACCAATATCCTCGGACATATGGTTTTCGGCTGGGGTCAGTTCATTTCTCAGCCAGGCACGATTAATATCCGCTGGGACGGCACCGACATCTACGGCAGGGCATTACCTACAGGCATATATTTCTATCGGCTTACATCGGATGGCGGAAATATCACCAAGAAAATGATGCTTTTGCGGTAAGACTCCCTATTCTCTCCGATAGGTTAAATGAGGCTCTCCGCGGCGACGCGGGGGGCCTTTTTGTACGATCGTATCTAACCGTGGCGTCAGAAGTTACTTCTGACACTTTATATGTGATAGTAGGTCGAAAGGCTCGCCCTTTCGACATTATATAGTATTGTCGAAACCGCAAAGGTTTCGACCTACCAACCTTGATTCCATAGGTGTGCCTTGATTTAACTTGACGCCCCCTCCTGCTGCCCCTTATTATAACCAGCAGTTGATATGGAGACGTGCAACAATATATTACATGAGCGAGAGATTTCCCAAAGAAACTGTCAGGGCAGGCAACCTGAAGGCAAAAGAAATAAGATAAATAAAGCGGCAATGTTCATCCTCGCCATGCTTCTTGTCGGCTTTTCGGCAAATACCCAGGAGAAGAATAAAGGACAAGATGCTATAAATATTATTAGAATAAATAGCATCCAACTACCATCATTGGCGTCAGCGTTTTATGTCGAAGATAATCATTGCTATGTGGCTGACGGCGATTCCGGGCTTCAAATAATCGACATTACTGATCTTAATGATTTAAAGCTCGTCGGGCGTTTGACAAACCTCGGGAAAGCGGTAGAGGTGATAATTAAAGATCGAATTGCGTACATTGCCTCAATAGATTCAGGACTCCAAATAGTCGACATAGCAGATCCCCGCTCGCCCTCAAAATTATCGGGCTTAATGGGAGACTTCCAGCCTATGGACCTGGAGATCTCGGGCGATTTCGTCTATTTGGTTGATAAAATGTCCCTATCCATAATTAATGTAAAAGATGTTTCTGCTCCATTCTTCTCGGGCAATTACGAGCCCTTGCATTATAGTACGAGTATCGGCATAAAAGACGATTACGCATTGTCTTTGCATTGCTATTATAGTGAGGAGTATTGCGAATTGGTGACTGTAGATATTTCAAATCCCGCAAAACCATTTGAAGTGTCTCACTACGATTCACTGCTTCCCTGGGACCGTTTGATGATAAGCGACGATTATTTATATGTCGCCGGTTTTAACGACGGATTAAGAATATTCGATATTTCTACCATTTCGAATCCCCTCTTAATTTCGCATTTGAATACGCCGGGTTCTCCTGTCGACTTTTATCTGTCAGATGGAAAAGTATTTATAATTGAAAGCTATCCCAATTTTGATGGAATCGAAATAATAAATTGCGAAGATCCGAAAGCGCCTAAAAGCGTATGCAAATTTAAGCTGGGGAATAGGCCTCGCACGATCTTCGTTCAACAGGATATTATATTCATCGGAGCCGACAGTCTTATAATATTTGGATACCAGCATTAAGCAGCAACGTCAGCGCTATAAAAGTAGTGTCGGGTCACCCGACCCGACACCTGTCACATTCTCTTACTACAAATTCGCGATGATATGCGTCCCGTATTGCGATGTCGAAACCTTGGTCGCCCCTTCCATCTGACGTTCCAGATCGTAGGTGACCGTCTTCTGCAAGATCGTCTTCTCCATCGCGCGCTCCACCGCGTCGGCCGCTTCTTTCCAACCCAAATACTGCAGCATCATCACCGCCGATAAAATAAGCGATCCTGGATTGACCATATCCTTATCGGCGTACTTGGGCGCGGTGCCGTGCGTGGCCTCGAACAGCCCGACGAAATCCCCGATATTGGCGCCTGGAGCCATCCCCAACCCGCCGACTTGGGCCGCGCAGGCATCGGAGAGATAATCGCCGTTTAAGTTGGGAGTGGCTATCACGTCGTACTCGTCGGTGCGGGTCAGGATCTGCTGGAACATCGAATCGGCGATCCTGTCTTTTATGACAATCTTCCCTTGAGGCTGCTTGCCGTCATATTTGCTCCAGAGTTCGTCCTCGGTGATGGTTTTGGCCCCGAATTCTTTTTTGGCCAGGGCGTATCCCCAATCGCGGAAGGCTCCCTCGGTGTATTTCATGATATTCCCTTTATGCACCAGGGTAACCGAAGGCAGATTGTTATCTATGGCATGCTGAATTGCTTTGCGGACCAGACGAGTGGTGCCGGTCACCGATATAGGCTTGATCCCTATTCCCGAATCGGATCGGATCTTGGTCTTCATGGTCTTATTCAGGAAATTGATGACCTTTTTGACATCCTTGGTGCCTTTGGCCCATTCGATTCCGGCGTAAACGTCCTCAGTGTTTTCCCTGTAAATCACCACGTCCATTTTCTCCGGCGTTTTTACAGGTGCGGGGACACCGTCGAAATATCTTACCGGGCGGACACAGGCGTAGAGATTCAATAGCTGCCGCAAGGCGACATTGAGAGACCGGAAACCGCCGCCGACCGGGGTGGTCAAGGGGCCCTTAAGAGCGACGATATAAGTTTTGATGGCGCTTAACGTATCTTTCGGAAGCCACTCGCCGTATTTCTCCCGGGCGGCTTCGCCGGCGTAAATATCGAACCAGGCGATCCGTTTCTTGCCGCCGTATGTCTTCTCGACCGCGGCATCGATAACCCGCCGTGTCGCTTTCATGATGTCCCGTCCGATACCGTCGCCTTCGATAACAGGAATTATGGGATTGTCCGGTACTTTCAGTTTTTTATTTACAACGGTAATAGGTTTCCCATCCGAAGGGGGGGCTATCTTTTTAAACTTCACTTCAGTTTCCTCCTGAATACATCTGAATAAGCATCAAAATCAGCCGGGAATTTTCCTGACCGATAGTTCACCAAAAAGACCGCTAACATCAATATGCAATTTTCGCTCCGACGATTCGTAGCCATCATCAGAATATTCTAATTTGGGGAAAAAGCCCTCGCTTTTCTGGCTATCATACTTCAAATCTCCGGCAATGGATCTGGCGGTCACCCTGATAATGAAGTCCCGCGGGACGCTGATATCGACATCCCCCATACCGAATGAAATCTCCAGCCTGTTCAGGCCATTCCTCAGAACGCTTCCGGCCAAATCTATGGATAACTCGCCCATAAAGATCGAGGATCGGCTATCACCTATCTGCCGGCCGGCGTAATTTATTTTCAGATCGCCGATGAATTTATTTTCGGCTGACGAATCACTGCCGAATTGTCCTCTGCCTACCAGGATATACAATCCGAGGAGTATCAGAATCAGCGGCCAGAGTTTCCAGATAATACTCCAGAAATCGAATCCGATGAAATTATCCAGCAGGGAGAGCAGGCCAAGGGCTAAAATAGCCCAGCCCGTCAGTTTTCTGCAGTCAATTCTCCTCATAGAACCCCATTTCCTTCGCCGGTTAACGGCGCCGGGGACCGCTGTCGAGTATCATGCCGATTCCGATGATCACCAGGATCAATGGCCACCAGGTGCCTATGAAATGACCGAAATCAAAATAGATAATCCCGAGTCTGTCTAACAGCATCATGGCGCCGACCAGGATAAAGGCCAGCCCCCAAACTACACCTGAATATTTCCTGCTCATGATCCTCCCATTCAAGAAACACTAATCGAGTTTGAAATCACCATGTTTCTGGATATGGGCCACCAGCCCACCGTCGTTCAGGATTTTGATCATCGACGATGGCAGAGGTTTGAATGTCAATTCCTGACCGTTGGTCACATCTCTGATTACTCCGCGCTCCAGATCAACTTCAAGCTCGTCACCGGCGCTTATCTTATCCGTATCGCAAATCAGCACCGGCAATCCGACGTTGATGGAGTTACGGAAGAAAATTCTGGCGAACGACTTGGCCAGAACAGCGGATACTCCGGCCAGTTTGATAATGGTGGGAGCGTGCTCCCTCGATGATCCCAGACCGAAATTCCTTCCACCCACTACAAAATCGCCGGGCGACATGCTGGAAGCGAATTTGGTATCGGCATCTTCCAAAACATGTTTCGCTAACTCCGGAAGATTGGAACGCAGGTGAAAATACCGTCCGGGAGCGATATGATCGGTTGAAATGTCATCGCCGAATTTCCAGGCTTTTCCCTTAAGCATATACTCGCCTCCTACCTTTTGCCCGAACGCTTGGTTGTGGATTTCTTTTTCGCGGCCTTTTTCTTCGCGGCCTTAACAACTGTTTTTTTGACGGTTTTGCCGCCCGGTTTAGCGGCGGTTTTATTCGCGGTCTTTTTAGCCGCGGGTTTCGAGGCCGGGGTCTTTTTGGATCTACTCTTAAGTGCCGCCTTGACCGACCGACTGACATCGGCCGCTAACCTGCCCAGATTCTTTTCGAAATCCTCGGCTGCTTTGCGAATTTTAGGACCGTACTCGGCGGCGGCCTTGCGGGATATCCGTTCCATGGTGTCCGAGGCTTCCCTGGCTTTGGGTCCGATAACCGCGGCCGTATCCACAGCCAATTTTTCCACCGATTTTTGGGCGGAATGCGCCATAGCTTTCAACGATTCGGTATCGACGATTTGTGTTTTTCCCACCATCTTGAGTTCTTTGGAATATTTGCGGGGATCCGCTATTACACCCTCGATGGCCGAAGCGGCTATAACCGCGGGCGATCCCAGATAGATACTGGCATCGGGATTACCCATCCTTCCCTGAAAGTTCCTGTTCTGGGTAGTCAGACACACTTCGCCGTCGCCAGGAACTCCGGCATGGATACCCACACAGGGACCGCAGCCGGGAGCCACCATTATCGCTCCGAATTCCACCAGCGTCTGGTAATACCCCTTATCCATGGCCTCTTTCATAACATCCAGCGAGCCGGGAACAGCCACAAATCTGATATCAGGGGCGATCTTTTTCCCTTTGACCATTCTGGCCACCACTTCCCAATCCTCTATTCGAGAATTGGTGCAGGTACCGAGAAACACCTGATTTATTTTGATACCGGCGGCCTCATCGATCGTATGAGTATTGTCCACTGTATGAGGGTAGCTGATAACAGGTGTCAGTTTGGAAACATCTATCTCAATTACCCGTTCATAAGCGGCGTCGGCATCCGCTTTCAGCGGTATCCACTTATCGCCGCGCCCCCTGGATTCCAGGTATCGGCGGGTTGTTTGGTCGGATTCGATCAATCCTACTTTGGCTCCGGCTTCGACCGCCATATTGGACAGTGTAAAACGAGAAGCCATATCCATCGCTTCGATAGTCGGACCGCAGAACTCCAGTGATTTATAGGTAGCTCCGTCGGCGCCTATCAGTCCTATCAGGTGCAGGATCAGATCCTTGGGAAAAACTCCCAAAGGAAATTTCCCGGTGACATAAACCTTAAAAGTCTCCGGGACTCTGAACCACGATTTGCCGAATGCCATGCCGATAGCGACATCAGTCGATCCCATGCCTGTGGCGAAGCATCCTAACGCTCCGCCGGTACAGGTATGGCTATCTGCCCCGATTAAGATTTCGCCCGGATTGACATATTGCTCGTTGATAACCACGTGACAAATCCCTTTTCCGACTTCGGAAACCCTGGCGCCTGTTTTTTTGGCGAATTCCCTCAGAAACATATGATCGTTGGAAATTTCCTTGCGTGACGACGGGGCCGAGTGATCGAGAAAAAACACCACTCTATCCGGATTAGCCAGCTTTTTAACTCCCAATTTTTCAATCTGACGAACCGCGAGAGGGCCAGTACCGTCCTGAAAAAGGCATAAATCCACGTTGGCTATGACGATCTCTCCGGCGGAAACGTCATGCCCAACATGGCCGCCCAGAATTTTTTCCGCGAGAGTCTTG
This sequence comes from Candidatus Zixiibacteriota bacterium, assembly GCA_024641335.1. GTDB lineage: Bacteria > Zixibacteria > MSB-5A5 > UBA10806 > UBA10806 > JAHEDG01. The sequence continues at coordinate 576 of JAHEDG010000015.1, read as the reverse complement.
CCCATACTAATTCCTCCTCCATAAAAAGGCAGCCGCCGTGTTCCGTAATAAGAAGCAGGCGAACCTGAACCTTTTAATATCCGATGATTTTCAAAGTTTCCTTGTATGTGCCAGCCGAATGCTGCAATGATTTCAATTCTTCGTCGTTGAGCTTAATATCGAGAACCTTCTCGACTCCGTTGGCGCCGACAATAACCGGAACTCCAATGTAAAGATCCTTGATTCCATACTGCCCGTTGAGAAATACCGAGCAGGGCAGAAGTCTCTTGCTGTCTCTTAATACCGAATCGACCATTTCAATAGTCGCCGCCGCGGGAGCGTAATAAGCCGAACCGGTCTTGAGCAGCTTGACAATCTCTCCGCCGCCGTTGGTGGTGCGATCGGAAATAGCCTTGATCCTGTCCGCGGAAATCAGCTCGGTTATGGGAATTCCGGAAACGGTCGTATAGCGTGGCAGCGGCACCATGGTATCGCCGTGCCCGCCCATAACCATCGCCTGAACATCATTTACCGATACTCCCAATTCCCAGGCGACAAAGGTTCTGAACCTGATTGAATCGAGCACTCCGGCCTGCC
>JAHEDG010000055.1 GCA_024641335.1 Candidatus Zixiibacteriota bacterium | reverse complement strand
GTGGGCCGCGACGAGAGCGAAAACCGGATCATCGAATCGTTGATGATAAAGAGCGATTACCATCTGGAAACCCCTGATTTCGGCTCGCCGGTGGGTCTGCTGCGCGGAGAGGCCGATCCGGATACGATGCTTATAGCGGCCAAAGTGGTGGCCCGATATTCCGACGGCAAATCCGAGCCCTTATTGCGCGTAACTCTCCGCCGCGACGGCACCGAACAGACGTTAGAAACCGCCCCCGCGGCCGAGACGGAGCTGGTGGGGATCAGGGTGTAGAGGCGGGGGGCGGAAGTTTCTATATAGATTTCTATCGTAAAGAATCGGGATCACTTGTAATATATAAAGGTTTAACGCTATATATTTCTGCAAGAATTTGTTCAGGATTTGACGTAGAAGTGATAAATTTCAGAATGAATTTATCTTCACCTACGTTGAATGGAAATGGTTCTTCAGGCATAACAACTCTAATGATGCTTCTAATGTTTTCTGTGCTGTTTGTGTATTCAAAACATATTTCGTCTTTATCCATTTTCCCTCTTTTCCGTGATTGTTCATCAGATTCCATTACGGAAAAAAAGACAGATCCCCCATAAACACGCAGATGTTCTTTCCCTATTGTTATTATCTCCGATTTCCATAGTTGAAGTTCGCTTATTCTTTTTGTCTTCATAGACAATTGTTGGTATTCGGTAGAAATTTGATCGATACGAGTTTCTAAACTGCTTATAACAGTTTCTTGGGCCATAATAGTATCTTCGAAATTATCATGAATTACGGTATAAGTTATTAATGCAACTGCTACCAATCCACTCAGCGGGATTGAAAAGGCTTTAACGTTATCCCAAAAACCTGTTTTTGGATTTTTTATTTCAGCAATTATTTTTGGCATATTTTTTCTTCAAAGTTACTCTCTGTATTAATCACGCTCCTGAAACGAGCCTTTAAGCATATCGTAGATTTCACGTTTCACTGATCGCGGTGCCCTCCTAATCCTCGCAATGAGATTTAAAGCACTTTCCGAAGGTTGTTGAATATTGGATCGCCCCTGGTTACAGGCCGAACAGAGAACTCTAAGGTTATCCGGGTTATCAGTCCCACCTTGACTACGAGGCGTAATATGATCTATATGCAATCGTACTTTTCGCGACGGAGTAAACGGATCCGGGTCTCCGGGCCCAGCGCCGCACAACTGGCAAGTATTACCGTTTCTTTCAAGAATTTGGTTACGCAAAGCAGGAGAAATATTCTGCGAAATAACCGGTGTTCTATTTAACGATTCGAGTATATACTCCCCTGGCTTTAAATCAGCACGATCTATATGAGTTTTTATTTGCATTCCCTCATCGTTTCTAAGCTCTCGTATTCGCCTTGCATATTCACTTATACCAGCTATTTCTCTAATTTGGCGAGTTGTGATAACTTTGCCGACATTTGCTTCTAAAAATTCTCTTATTTTTTGGCGTGCGCTTTTTCTTGGCATAATCATGCTTATCTTATCCGTCTATGAAATTCTTAAGCCGATTCTCTAGTTTTGTTGTGTCTTTTAAAGAGCATTGCCATAAGGTTAAATGTTGCCAGCCCAATTTTGACAGCTTTCTTTTTGTCTTAACATCTCGCGTTTTGTTATCATTTATTTTCTTTTGCCAAAATTTCTTGTTAGTGGATGGTAGGGTAGAGCGGTTACACCCAGAGTGTCCATGCCAGAAGCACCCATTCACAAATACAACTGTTTTGTGGCGCGGGAGCACTATGTCAGGAGATCCAGGAAGTTGGCTTGAGTGAAGTCTGAAGCGATAACCTAACCTATGAAGAAGACGCCTAACCAACTTTTCGGGTGCGGTGTTTTTTGATCTTATATTAGCCATTATTGAGCTACGTTTATTTTTTGTAAATATATCCACTTATTAATTACCTTTAGCTAATAATAAAGCGTATACACTATCGGCAACCCGTGCTGCTAGTAGAGGGGGCACCGCATTGCCTATTTGCTTAGCGATTGAAATTTTCGAACCACTAAATATGAAATTATCGGGGAAGCCCTGCAACCTCGCTGCTTCTCTATGGGTTATAGGTCTGTGTTGTGAAGGATGTAGATATCTCCCCTTTTCAGGTTTAAAAAACTCAGTTCTTATAGTAAAGGCGGGTTTATCCCACCATAAGCGGCCAAATAAGTCTGTACCGCCGCTTGTTTTTCTAATCCAACAATCTGGTGTTAATTCGGGGGCAATACGTTGAAGATCGAAGCGATTCATCCCTTCTTTGGCGACAACCCTATATCTAAGCATGCTTTTTTGCGTAGGTTTCCGCCCAAAATGAAGATTTAGGGGTTCTTTTTCTTCTCTAATTTCTGTAGATTTAGGTTTAGGTAAGTCAAAAATCGCATCACGTACCGTGAGCCAAGTTCGAGGTTTTACAATGAATGAATCTAAGTCCGGTTTATTAACTCCTGAATTGCCGTTATTAGGATTGTAATGTGTTTTTTTAGGAGGAAATGATGCGGATGGTTCAGCAAATTTACATCCAATGATGAAGGCTCTCCATCTAGTTTGAGCTACCCCATAATCTGCGGCACATAATTTCCCATATTTCAGTTTAAACCCCATTGATTCGGCGACGTCGACAATTTCCCAGTGTTCGTATGAACCCAACAATTGGGGAACGTTTTCCATTACGAAGATTTCGGCATTAGCCTTATTGACAACATCCAAAAAAGGTCTCCAAAGTTGTTTTCGCGGGTCTCCATCTCTATTTTTATTCAATAAGCTAAATCCCTGGCAAGGGGGCCCTCCTATAACAATATCTGCTTTAGGTATTTTTGTGCGTTTATCGTTAAGGAAGTCCACTAAATTTCCTAATATACAGTGATTACCAAAATTATTATTATAGGATTCTACGCAATCTTTATCTATGTCATTTGCCCAAACTGGTTTGAAAACATGTCCAAAGGCCCTTGTAAAACCAAGTGTCATACCACCAGCACCTGCAAATAGGTCAATCAACTTATAGGACCTGTCATCTTTTATTACTTTATTGCGTAGTCTTTTCCTATATATTGATTCTTCAGTTATAAGCAGCATGAGTTAAATATATAGTAAAACCAAAACCTAAGTCAAGAGTAAAGGAAATCAAAATCAGTGTTTTTAAATCACAATCAGGCCCTCATTTCCAGCAGCGCTCGGTCCGCGGGAAGACAACCTCCCAGCCTACATTACCCCTCCCCCTGGATTCCGCATCGAGTTTGGAATGACAGGGAATGGGGCTGGATTCCCGATTACCAATTTCGGGAATGACAAATAGGGGGATGGATTTCGCATCGGTTCGATTGAGTTCACAGAAATCGAGTCCGGAATGAAAGGGGTGGTCATTATCCGTAGGGGCGTTCAACTGAACGCCCGTTCCCGGGCAATAGGGCGTTTTTTCAAACGCCCCTACGAATGGGGGTTGGCGCCCCCCCCGAAACAGGTTGACAGGCATATCGGGCGTACTTATCTTGCCCGTGGACATACAAGCTCCACGATAGGGCGGAGCTTGTGCCCGCAAAATGATAAAGGAAGGAGCGATTCTATGCTTCAAGATAAAGATTTCAAAGTCAAAGTAGGCTTGGCCGAGATGCTCAAAGGCGGCGTGATCATGGATGTCACCAACGCCGATCAGGCCAAAATCGCCGAGGACGCCGGAGCCTGCGCGGTTATGGCGTTGGAGAAGGTCCCGGCCGATATCCGGGCCGAAGGGGGAGTCGCCAGGATGGCCGACCCGTCCAAGATAGAGGAGATCAAAAAAGTGGTCTCCATACCGGTCATGGCTAAATGCCGAATCGGACATTTCGCCGAAGCCCAGGTGCTGCAGGCCTTAGAAGTCGATTTTATCGATGAATCGGAGGTGCTTACTCCGGCCGACGAGCATTATCATATAGATAAGGCCAAATTCAAGATCCCGTTCGTCTGCGGATGCCGCAATTTAGGCGAGGCGTTGCGACGGATAGGCGAAGGCGTGGCCATGCTTCGAACCAAAGGGGAGGCCGGTTCAGGGAATATCGTGGAGGCTGTCCGGCATATGCGCACGGTCAACGACGCTATCCGGCGGATCACCATGTTAGACGACGAACAGCTGATGACCGAAGCCAAGAACTTAGGCGCCCCTGTTGATCTGATTCGTTACCTGAAGCAGTATGGCAAGCTTCCGGTGCCGAATTTCGCGGCCGGAGGGATCGCCACCCCCGCCGACGCCGCGTTGATGATGCAGCTGGGAGCGGAATCGGTGTTTGTCGGCTCCGGGATATTCAAATCGTCCGATCCGGCCGGCCGGGCTAAAGCGATAGTGTTAGCCACTACCCATTATAAAGACCCGAAAATAGTGGCGGAAGCGTCGAAAACGCTCGGCGAGGCGATGAAAGGGCTGGATATAAAGGATATCCCCGAGGATCAGCTTCTCCAGACCAGATAGAGGTATAGTGAAAAAGCTCGTAGGCGTGCTGGCGATCCAGGGGGATTTCCAGGCTCATATCGCCGTTCTAAATAAATTGAAAGTCGATTCCAGGGAGATTCGGAACAAGCGCGACCTGGAAAACGTATCTCATTTAGTCATACCAGGAGGCGAATCCACGACCGTAAGCAAAATAACCCGCGCCAACGGCTTCTGGGATATGCTGGCCGGGTTCGAAGGCCCGGTTATGGGCACCTGCATGGGTTCGGTGCTCATGGCCTCCAGGATCGTGGATCCTGATGCCGATGGCTGGGGAATGCTCGATATGGAAATTCGCCGGAACGCTTATGGCCGTCAGATTAGTTCTTTTACAGCGGCAGGCAGGATCGAGATAAGCGAGGAGCCTTTTGAGATGGTATTCATCAGGGCGCCGAAAATAATAAAAATAGGAAAAAACGTAAAACCGATAGCCTGGCTCGGCGACGAGATCACCGGAGTCATGGCCGGGAATAAGATAGCGTTGACCTTTCATCCGGAACTGTCCGAGAGCGAAACATTGCATGAGTATTTCATCTCATTGCCCGGCGGTCCCGATTAATAGAACCGGAGAGACATCGTGGGAGACAGCATGAATATTTATCTGGCCAGAGCCAGAGGCTTTTGCATGGGTGTGGAACGGTCTATCAGTATGGCCGAAGACGCCCGCCAGAAGATCGACGGGGAAATCACAATCCTCAATGAAATAGTCCATAACAATTCGGTGGTCGCCGATCTCGAAAGCAAGGGAATCGGACGGACCACGAATCTGAATGAGATCGGCAGAGGCACCTTGATTATCTCGGCTCACGGTGTGGCGCCCAGGGTCATAGAGACAGCCAGAGACAGGGGTCTGGATGTCATCGATTCGACCTGTCCTCTGGTAACTGTTTTGCACAAAGCGGCGGATTATTTTATCAAACGCGGATACACGGTGCTGGTGTACGGCGATCCGAACCATGACGAAATGCAGGGGGTCAAAGGAAGGAACCCGGAGAAGATAATAGTCCTCAAGGAAATCTCATCACTCGACGACCTGCCCGATATAGAAGGCAAGGTGGCCCTGATCTCGCAGAGCACCCAGTCGATGGAGCTCTTTGATAAGGCGGCGGAACTGGTGTCGCGCAAGTATGACGAAGTCAAGATCAAAAATACTATTTGCGATGCCACCCGCAAGCGGCAATCATCGATACTGGAGCTGGCTCCGGAGGTGGATACGGTGATCGTTGTAGGCTCGCAGACATCGGCCAACTCCAAACGTCTGGCGCAAATATCGAAAGAACTGGGGACACCATCATATCTGATAGATCATGCCGAGGAAATTCAACCAGAATGGCTCAAGGGAATAGAAAATCTCGGTATCACCGCGGGAGCGTCCACACCCGGCTGGCTCATCGCGGATGTTCTTGAAAAAGTCAGAGCAGTAGCTTTGACCATAGGAATAACAGATATCAGGGTTTTTGACGGGAAAAATGATAAATAGACGAAAATCGAGAACGGTAAGGGTTGGCAAAATCGCCCTCGGAGGCAGCTATCCTATAGCGGTGCAGACTATGGTAAATACTCCGCCCGATCAGATAGAGAAAACTGTCGGCGAGATCAACCGGGCGGCCTCGTTGGGAGCGGAGATTGTTCGAGTAGCGGTCCCTGATAAACGGGCGGCCGAGGCCCTGGCCGATATCAGAAAGGGCACCGATGTGCCATTGGTTGCTGATATTCATTTCAACTACAAATTCGCCCTAATGGCCGCGGAAGCCGGTTTCGATAAGCTCAGGATTAATCCCGGAAATATCGGCGGCGAAGAGAATGTCAGAGCGGTGATCGATAAGGCCGGAGAAAAGGGTATACCGATTCGCATAGGGGTAAATCACGGTTCGGTGGAAACGGATTTGGTGGATAAATACGGCGGACCCAAACCCGGAGCTATGGTGGAATCGGCGTTAAGGCACGTGGAAATTCTGGAAAAGCATGATTTTAAGGATATTGTCATATCCATAAAGGCCTCCTCGGCCATGGAAACTATCGAATGTTATAAGATACTCGCGGGAAAATGCGATTATCCTTTGCATCTCGGGGTTACCGAGGCGGGGACCGCCTTCGGCGGAGCTATTAAGACATCGGTAGCCTTAGGTCATCTGCTTTATGAAGGTATCGGCGATACCCTGCGGGTATCTCTTTCGGCCGATATCGAAATGGAGATAAAGGCGGCCTGGGGGATTCTGAAAGCGCTGGAGATTCGGCGGCGGGGCCTGGAACTGGTCAGCTGTCCATCATGCGGAAGAACCGAGACAAATGTCTACGAGTTGGCGGAAAAAGTGGAAAAAGCTCTTGAAGGAACCAAAAAAGATATAAAAGTGGCGGTTATGGGATGCATGGTTAACGGCCCGGGCGAAGCCTCCGGAGCCGATATCGGAGTTATCGGAGGGAAGGCCCGGATAATTCTCACCCGCCGCGGCGAAGTGATCGGCCGGTACGACGAAGCGGAGATTTTCGACGCCTTAATGAAAGAAATAGAGTCGTTTGAGCCGGCAAAACCGGCCTTTATAGAACGCCCTGATCTGCCTATTTCAAAATGAAGCCGCGAATTGGAACTTGTAGCGGGAGTATTAAGTTAGAATTATTAATATGGCTCAAGCTTATTCTGACGTAATAAAGGAGGAAAAATGTTTTTGACCAGACAATTCCATAACGGCGGGATCAACAAAGTCCTGTTGCCGGCACTGGCGGCGATTTTCGTTTTTTCGGTCAACCTGAAAGCCCAGGAACACCCTTCGGAACATCCAAAGGAACATCCCAAAGAACACCCATCATCGCAGAAGGCTGGTTTAACCAAAGAATCGCTGGCCGTGGCCATTACTATCTATCTTGAAAAAGAATCCGCTTTAAAAGGCGGGTATTTTCTGGTTTTCGACACCAAGGCTAATGAACCGCTGGCTTTGACTCTCGATAAGGTCCATAAGGACAGACTGGCGACAATCGGCGATGGCGTTTATTTCGCCTGCGCGGATTTCAAAGCTACTAACGGCAAGATGTACGATCTTGATATTTTCATGAAAGAAGCCGGGAAAGATCTGTCGGTCTCTGAAATCTCGGTTCATAAGAAAGACGGCAAGGAACGTTATACCTGGTACGAAAAAGACGGAGTCTGGCTTAAGAAAAGCATGTGATCGTAGTATCGCCATGTTTCTTAACTCGATATTAGGAACTAAACTCGGTTGAGCCGAATCGATCAATAAATAACAGGAAGATCTTATTGACCATTTGCCTTAGCCGAAATTCAGAATAATAAATTGGTGAATGACTTGCGAAAAGAAAATCGCAGCGAAGGAGCGGAAAAATGATCAGTGAGAAAATGCAAAATGCCATTAACGATCAGATAAACGCGGAATTTTATTCGGGGTATCTGTATCTGGCCATGTCGACATTTGCCGAATCTATTAATTATAAAGGATTCGCCAGCTGGTTCCGGAAACAGTCCGAGGAAGAGAACACCCACGCGTTCAAGCTGCTCGATTATCTTCAGGAAAGAGGCGGACGAGCCATACTCAAGGCTCTCGGCGAACCGCCGGCCGACTTCAAGTCGATCGAATACTCGTTCGAACAGACTTTGTCTCACGAAAAAACGATCACGGCCAGGATTCACAAACTCTACGAATTAGCCGTAGGGGAGAAAGATTACGCCACCCAGAGTTTTTTACAATGGTTCATAAACGAGCAGGTAGAGGAAGAGGCTACGGCCGAGGAGATTCTGGATCAGATCAAGATGGTCGAATCCAAGCCGGGTTCCCTGTTCTATATCGACAGGCATATAGGTAAACGCCAATAAATATTTTGACAACGAAAATCGGCCGGAAACATAACCGGCCGACGCTTGCTTGAAGGAAAGGAGGCAGACCGAGAAATTATCTAATATTTTTGGGCCGGGGTGTTCGCGGCAACAATCGAATAATATCGGCGAACATCATAAAATCGCGATTATTAACTATTAACAGTATTTAAGAAATCAAGTGAGGTATCGATATGGGGTTGTTTTCAAGGGATGGAAGTGACGAAAGGGTAATGATATTTATCGACGGCAACAATTTGTATCATAGTTTGAAGCATGTGATGGGAAGGACCAATCTTGATTTCCAGGAATTTTCCAATCGTTTGGTCAAGGGCAGACATCTGATGAGAGTTTATTATTATAACGCTCCTTTGAATCGCGATGACGACGAGGAGAAATACCGCATGCAGCAATCGTTTTTCGATTCGCTGGATACGGTGCCATATCTAACCAAGAAATTCGGACGTCTGGAAAAACGGCTGGTCAGGCAGAACCTGCCCGACGGTACATTTGTTTCGGTGCCGACATACGTGGAGAAAGGCGTTGATACATTCATCGTAATTGATATGCTTTCTCATGCCTATAAAGACAATTTCGATACCGCTATTTTGGTCTCGGGCGACGAGGATTTCGCGGTTATGGTGGAAAATGTCAAGGATCTCGGCAAGCATGTCGAGGTAGCCAATCTGGGCGGTTCTTATGTGCTTCGCCAGGCGGCCGATAAGTATATACTTATAGACAGAGATTTTCTCGATGGTATCCAGCAGCCCGACAGGAACGAAAGACAGGAAAGAAACGCGGCCAATCAGTAAGCTGAATCGACATAATATATCAGATTATTTTATCGCAAAAAAGAAAGGGCCGGCCGATTGCCGGTCCTTTCTCTTTTATCTGTCTGGATTCGATAAACTACTTAATCAGAGTCATCTTCTTTACGGCGGATTTATTTTCCGCTGTCAGCTTGTAGAAGTAAACTCCGGAGGATAATTCGGAACAATCCCATATTACCGTATGGACGCCCGCGCTCATGCGGCCGTCGGCCAATACCGCGACCCTCCGGCCTAATAGATCGAAAGCCTCGATCCTGACATCTCCGGAAGAGGACAGGCCGAATTCGATCGAAGTGTTGGCGTTGAAAGGATTGGGGTAATTCTGGGAGAGGAAGAATGTACCCGGGACATTCGGCTGTTCGCCGTCGATGTCGGTCATGGTGCCATAACGCGCAATAGCGGCGTCGGCGTTGTCCCTGAGACCGGCCAGGCTGGTCCCGCCCAGCATGGCAAAGGCGGCCAGAACGGAATCTCCCGCCGGTATATCATAGGGACCCGTTGTGATCATAACCGAGCAATCCATTTGAGTGGTAATGGCGGTATCGGTTATCCCGGCATTCATGTAAGCCCATTTATCCTCAAGCGTGAAATGCGGAGGATAAACTTCGTCTGTATTGTTCAGGGCCTTGAAAGAAAATACTCCGAGCGGAGAAAGCACGGCCTGCCCGCGGTAATTGCTGGCATCATACTGATATCCCAGATTTCTGCCGCGGTCGAAATTCGCTCTGTCGTTGGCTACATCCCAGGGCATATCCCAATCGTCGAAATGAGCCACCAGGACACCTTCCAGAGTCTGCGAACCTGTATTGGCTATGGAGTATTCGACAATGACAAAGTTATCGTCGGGAGGCGCGGAAAAAGCATAGGAACGCTGCGTAACGATTATACCGAGCGGATTGGTCGCCGCCTGATCGTTGAAAATCGTATGGTATTCCTGATCGGCGAAAGGACCCGGCTCGAGGAGAAGGATTTCATCCAGGGCGCTGAAATCGTCGCCCATATTCTGATCGGCGTCCCTGGCGCCGTTGGAAACCCTCGTGGGGCCGTCGCCAATCATCAGGGCGCCTTCATAAAGCAGGTTTGTGCCGCTCTGAGGCATTTTAAAGCCTTCTCCATCCCAGATTCCGTTAATACCTGTTGGAGCCAGGCCGTACTGTCCGAAATTCGAAATAGTGAAAAGCACGTTGCCGATATCATGAGTGGCAATTGCCGGTTCGGAAAGCCGCCCGACGCGAAGGCTAACCTGCCTGGTTACCGCGTAGTGGTTATCTCCGTGTATATCCATGCTGAACTCAACGGTTCTTCCCGGAGGCATGCTCCCCTGGAAAGAGATGACATATGATTCGGCCGTGGCGGAAGTGTCATTCTGGTCGATATCTCCGTAGAATACGGAGTCGGAGGAGATACTGGTATATTCATCGGTGGTACTGAGCGTGGCGAAGACATTCTCGGCGGCGATACCTGAATTGGAGAGCTTAATGAACAGATCGATAGTTTCGCCGGGGTCGGGATAATTATCGTTCGGCTCCACTACCCGGGCTCCGCTTACGGATATATTCGGTTCCAGGACCCCGGGAAGCAGCTCCATGGCCGCGGGAATATTGATCATCCCCCAACCATAGGTATTATCTTCGCCCAAAGTTCCGAGATCCTGGGCTGATTCCATCAGGGCCCATTTTAATGTGTCTACAGAAGCGTTGGGGTTGATCTGTCTTAGCAGAGCAATCGCTCCGGCTACATGCGGACAGGCCATCGATGTTCCCGACCAACCACCCTGGTATCCTCCGCCGGGGATCGATGATCTGACATTGACTCCGGGCGCGCAGACTTCGGGTTTGATAGTCGAGTTGTCGCACTGCGACGGTCCTCTTGACGAGAAACTGGCTATGGGGAAACTGTTGTTGGCCCCGTTAACCGCTCCCACAGAAAAACAGTTGTAGGGGGTAGTGATTCTATTGGCCGGTATTCTGAGAGACCTGGGACTCGGCCCTTCGTTGCCGGCGGCGAAAACCACGGCCGCGCCGGCCGCTTCGCAATTATCAATAAGACTGTAATAGGTGGCCGGACAGCCTCCGATAGCGCCCCATGAATTGGAGATAACATCGGGTACATCATCAATAGTGTTGGGATCGCGGTCGGGATCGGCGGCCCATTGGAATGATGCCGCGATATTCCCGCCGGAAACGTCAACAGCTCTGGCGGCAATCCATTGAGCGTCAATGGCCACGCCGATCGTATCAGCGGTGGTTATGCTTCGGCCGCAGATTGTTCCCATTGTGTGCGTGCCATGACCATGACCATCTATCGGATTGGGATTATTCGGATTGGCGGAATCGTACCAGCTTTCCGATGGCGGATAACCGTTGGAGCCGCGCCAGCTGTGATTCAGGGCAGGATGGGTTCCGTAGACACCGGTATCGATATTGCAAACCAGTCTGCCGGCTCCGGTAATTCCCATTCTCCACATACTGTCGGCTTTTACCGCCCTGACTCCTACTTCCACACTGTTAATGGTCGGAGGAGCGTAATTTTCATCTATAATAGGATCGATCAGATCGCCGTAAAATTCAGAATATATTTCATCGACATCGTCTCTTGAGGCTACGGCGTAAATCTCCGCCGCTGTCAATTCCGCGGTTATCATATTAGTGATCCAGAAGCTCTGAAAATTGCCGATAGCTCCGGAGGCCTGCCGTCCGGCGAGATAATCGAGAAGATTGATCTGGCTTTCGGTGGCGATTCTCTGAAGCTCGGTAATGACCTCATAATGACGCTGGGCGCGGGTTGCGTTGGCCAGGTTATGACGGATCTTCATTTCCATGACATCGAGCTGGCTGGACATGAAGATCAACGTGGGGAATTGCTCCTTCGGATCGGCGTTTTGTATTTTGGCCGCCAAATCCGGATCGATCGTCCCTGCCCAAGCCGAGCTTAAGGCCATTAGAACAATCAAAGCTGCCGCAAAATAACGCATGTACTCCTCCTGATTCCCGATGGGAATAGCTGGGGTTAATATTTACATGGCGCAAATATAAAACAAAATAAATAAAAAACAACCATATTTCTTCAGAAGACAGCCGTCAGTATCGCTTCGGATTATTCAGATCGGATCGATTAAAAATATCGTGGATGGGCAAACCCTATGCGGTTTTCGGTTTATAAATCAGTGATGTCAGTATTCCCATCAGAATCATCTGGATAAAGCCCAGGATAATCCAGTACCAGGTTAAGACGTAGGGAATTGGATAAACTACGAAGTTATTGAACGAACTGACATACCCCCAGAAAAAACCAATATATATCCCGTAACGTATCCCTTCGGCGATCCCTTTGCCCTCTCTTCCCCTGACGAATATAAAAGTAAAGAAGAATGAGAAAACCAGATGGGTAACGATCATAATCCATGCGTAATCGGCCATACTTTCTGCGGAGCGCAAAACTCCTGAATCATATAGCGGTCGGTACTTGTCCGAGAGAATACCGGCATGGATAATAATATCTGTTCCATAAAAAACCACGAAAACCGCGGCGGCGGCCAGCCAGAATTTCTTCCAGTTCATATCTCCTCCCCTTTGGAAAACTCCGATACCTGTTTACTGAATTCTAACGGTATGGCAGGTTTTTGTCAAAGGTGTTTTATGCCGTTTGATAATATTATAGGCTACACAGGCTACTGATACAGCCATCCTGGTTCAGGGGAAGACTAACAGTGGAATTTAGTATGATATTCGTCCCGACGGGCCGTTCTTCTCGTGATTTGCCTTGAACTTGATTCTGGCTCGGAAAAGCCTGGATTTCACGGTACCTATGGGGATCTCCAATATTTCAGCCATCTCCTTGTACGGTATGCCGATCATATCGTACATGATCAGGGCCAGCCTGTATTCGCTGGATAGATTTAAAAGTGAATCCCGTGTTTCGTCGGAAACGAAGTTCTTTAGCAGCGATTCCTCATCGAGATCGTCGTTGATAAGAGCTCTGCTTTTCGGCTTATCGGGGTACTGTGAAATCTCGTCGTCATTCTGGCTGCAGAAAACGACTTTTTTATTTCTGTTGTATGAATTTATATAGGTGTTTATCATTATTCTTTTCAGCCATGCCCGGCAGCGTGAGCTGCCGTCGAAGGTAGCGAAGGCGCTGTAAGCCTTATAATAGGTATCCTGCAGAAGATCCTCGGCCAGAGCTCTATTCCCGGTCAGTTTTCCGGCCAGCCCGAAAAGGTAACTTCTGTGAGGAAGAGCCAGCCTGGCGAATTTTTCCTCGATACTTTCCTGTTTTCTCTCGCTAACCGTTCGCATAGATGTCCCTTCCAGAAAGATCGATCGAGAAAATCTGCCGCGTTCTCATTGATGCCCCCCTAAAAAAGACCGGGTAAAATCTTACCGGTCGTCCTGCCCGGCTCTACATTAATACAAACCGAACCCGAAAACATTCCCCGGCGCTTATGATTGTGATCATAATAATCTTAATAAAAATCGATAGAGTTATTCGACCAGGAGAGAATATTCCGGAGGCGATATGCGCGAATAATATAAAGAAAAACCGGATCGGGCATCTCCACAATCCGGTTTTTATTCTAGCCTGGTCCCCTTGTGAAGGGGCCAAAAGTGATTGGCATTAAGGGTTAAATCTAACCCCCCTCATTGGCTCTACCAACTCATACAAGATAAACGGCGGGATATTCCTTTAGGTTCCATCTTTATTTTAATTGAGATCGGGGCTTTTCCAAGCTATAATTGCTCGCAATGAAACTTCAACTGGCCGATATCCGAAAAATTTACCCGAACGGGGCGGTCGGGGTGGAAAATATCGATTTTGGGGTATCCGACGGCCAGATGACAGTACTTCTGGGGCCATCGGGATGCGGCAAATCTACCCTGCTTCGCCTGATTTCGGGGCTGGAAACCCCTACCGACGGTCGGATATTCATCGATGGTCGGGATATAACCTCTTGGGAGCCAAAGAGAAGAGACGTGGCCATGGTTTTCCAAAATTATGCCCTATACCCCCATATGACCGTTCTCCAGAATCTCGAATTCGGACTGAAATCGAGGAAAATCCCCCAACCCGAACGAATGGAATCGGTAAATTGGGCCGCCGATCTGCTCGGTCTTCGGGAATATCTGGGAAGAAAGCCCCGGGAGCTCTCCGGAGGGCAGCGTCAACGGGTGGCCCTGGGACGAGCCATTGTCAGAAAGCCGAAGCTTTACCTTTTCGACGAGCCGCTTTCCAACCTCGATTCGGAACTAAGAATGAAAATGCGGGGAGAAATCCTTTCGCTTCACCGCCGAGTCAATGGCACATCGATTTACGTAACCCACGACCAGGTCGAGGCCATGAGTCTGGCAGATACGATATTCATTATGAAAAGCGGTAAAATAATATCATCGGGCGCTCCCAACGAGCTTTATAATAATCCGCCCGATCTCTTCACCGCGGGATTTCTCGGTTTTCCAGCCATGAATCTTATCGAGGGGCAAATCGAAGAGGGCCGATTTGTTTCCGGCCTGGGTCTTGATGTTGCGGTCAGGGGAATGACAGCGGACGATTCGAAATCGGTAGTCATGGGGATCCGTCCGGAAGATATGACAATCGGTGATTCCGGCGGAGTTTCCGCCGAAATAAAGTCCCTGGAGAATCTGGGCCGATCAATACTGCTTTATGTCAGGATGACCGGAGGCGAAAACTTGAAAATTGTGGCTAAAAACAGCTATCATATCGGCGAACTGATATCGGTCCGTTTCCACGAGGAGCGGATGGTCTTTTTCGATCCGGGATCAAAGAAGAGAATCGAACGGGTAAGCTGAGTTTATTTCAGGACGATTGCTTTCCCGGCTTGGGATGTATGGCGGATGTTGTCGGGTTAATGTGGTGGAGGCGCTGAAAAAAGGCGTTTGAAATTTATTGACATTGAGCCGAATGAGGTTATATTGCAAGCCTGTATTCGAAATTTTTCGGAAACGCCGTTTGGGAGATTTAAAGGATGAGAAGAGGACAATTAACCTGGATTATCATAATCGTTCTGGCGATACTGGCCTCCGTTGTTTTGCTTTACCCCTCGGTGGAGTTTTACACCCAGGACAGAGACCAGCTTTTAAGAGATGATCCAACGACTTACTTTTCCCTGAAAGAGAAAGCTATGAGGCTGGGCCTCGATCTTCAGGGAGGGGTTCATATGGTGTTGCAGGTGGAAGATCCCCGCGGCGGACAGGTTTCCAGCAGCGTTCAGGATCAGGTCCTGGAGAAAATCAGGATCAGGGTGGATAAGTATGGAATCACCGAGCCGGAAATTGTCAAATCCGGCAGCGATCAGATCGTGGTGGATTTGCCCGGCTACACTAATATCGACGCGGCCAAGGAGTTGATCGGCAGTACCGCCCAGCTTCAATTCCACCTATTGCGCACATCCGAAGAAAGCCAGGCTCTGTTGGCCTCGATAGATTCGGTGTTGGCGGCCAAACTGGAAGCCGAAAATAAGACCGGGAAAGCCGACAAGAAAAACCAGGCCTCTACGACCAAAGGCGATATGGCTGATCAGGCTGTGGCCAGCCTTTTCGGGGATGAGGCGGCGGATACATCGGCCGCGGACCTGGACGAGGAGCAGTTCTCCAAAACCCATCCATTCAGCGCGTTATTGGATCGCTGGAGCGGAAGTTATGGGGACGTGACTATGGAGAATTTCCATAAAGCTCAAAGGTATTTTGAGTTACCGGAAGTTCAAGCGGTTATTCCTCCCTCTTACCTGGTAACCTGGGGAACCCGTCCCAGAAAATTGGGAGATCGCGATTTCCAGGCATTGTGGATTCTAAATAATAATATCGAAATGACCGGTGAATCTCTTGTCGAGGCCAGAGAGGCTTATGACCAGTTGAGACAGCCGGTGGTTAATTTCGAACTCGATTCTGACGGCGCCAGGCGGTTTTCGAGCCTGACCGGCAAGCATATTAACGATCTGTTGGCCATTGTCATCGACGGACGGGTGGAATCGGCTCCCGAAATACAATCGAGGATCTCCAAAAACGGGCAGATTACGCTGGGCGG
>JAHEDG010000014.1 GCA_024641335.1 Candidatus Zixiibacteriota bacterium | reverse complement strand
CGAATCGGTCATCGGTTCGCCGTCGATATGCACCGGCAGTTTCTGCAGCGATCTGATGGTTACCTTCCGGCTTCTATATATTTTTACGCCGGGCAGGCGGATATGGGAGCCGTTTAATGTCCTGGGGAGATACTGGAAAATCCGTTTCTTGGGCAGGGCTTCAATAATGCAAATATCGAAAAGACCGTCATCGAAGCGGGCATGGGGGGTCAGGTAAAATCCTCCTCCGGAACTTCGCCCGTTGCCGATACAAACCAGGGTGACATCGGTTTCCAGCCTAACTCCATCGAGTTCTATTTCGATATCCAGGTGGCGGAGATTCCGCCAGGTTTTGAAAACGGCGGCCAGATAGCCCGCGATTCCCCTTTTTGAGGATTGATTCGCCAGCATGGCGACTTCAGCGTCAAAACCGATGCCGACAGTATTGAAAAATGGACGGTCATTGACCAGCCCGACATCAACATCGAGATAGCGGGAATCGAATGCGGTACTCATAGCTTTTTTAAGATTGCCATTATTGCCGAGCATCTTGTAAAAATCGTTGCCGGAACCTCCCGGCAGGACCCCGAGCGGGATATCGGATCCGAGAAGCGCGGAGCCGACTTCGTTGATAGAACCGTCCCCCCCGACCACAATAACCTGCCCGAACCGTTCCAGCCTGCAGATCCGTCCGAGACGGTAACCGTCGCCGGGCCGGGTGGTGGAGTAAAACTCGAAATCTATATTATTACTTTTTGCCCAGGCATGAATTTTAGGCAGGAGTTTCAGGGATTGCCCTCCCCCGCTGGTCGGGTTCAGAATCAAGGCGTTTTTCATATAGGCCCTAAAATAGGCAATTTAGGACCGAAAGTAAATCGGTAATTGCGGGAGCCTGAATATCGAGTTTTTTAGTCTATTTTTCTTTCTCTTTCTTGTCTCATTCCATTGAGAGGGGCGATCCCGGGATCTGAAAAACATAATCCCACTCAAGGCGGCATGAGCCTTTTGATCCCGATCGTAATAGATGCGGGATGGTCGGGCAGCCGCCATCGAAGGAGAATCAGGCGCCTGATCTGTTTCCTTCTATTTATTCGACCCGCGGGGAAAGTAATGCGGATTGGACGCTGATTTGCCTAAAAAGAAAAATAAAGGCCGGAAATTATCTCCGGCCTTTGAATTAGCTAATTTGTTAAGATTGATTTACTTAATCAAGGCCATTTTCTTAACCGCGCTCTTTTCGCCGGCGGTCAGCTTATAGAAATAGACTCCGGACGGTATATTGTCGCCGTTCCAGATGATCTCATGCAAACCGGCGTCGAGATAACCGTCATGCAGAAGTTCGACATGCTGGCCGAGCAGGTTGAAGATCTCCAGGCTGACATTGCCGGGATTGGCCAGGTTGAGCCTTATCACGGTCGAATTGTTGAAGGGGTTGGGATAGTTGCCCAGAAGAGCGAAATTCGACGGAGGCGTGACCTGGTCGTCGGTGCCGGTCATTTCGTAGATATTGATGGTATAATCGTTATCGTCGGTTTTGGCCGGGCTCGATGAATCGGTACAGCGGATAGTGAATGAGAATTCACCGAGTTCAATCGGCTGGCCGGATATCTCTCCTGCAGCGGAATCAAGCTCCAGGTTGTCCGGCAATGATCCGTTGACTATAGTGAAGGCATATGGAGTCGTGCCTCCTCTGGCTTCGACAATCTGGCTGTATTGATGCTGAAGATCGCCGTCGGGAAGATCCCTGGTGACGATATTCATGGTGTAGCTTTCCAGGCTGGAGTTTTTCAAGAACCAGTCGTTGACATCCAGGCGGACCATGGTCGGCTGATCGTTGACTACGAACCTGAGGTCATCGGTGCGCCTGTCGTTCCAGACAGTGACCACGGTATCGACACCGTTAATCCGGGCAAAGACCTGAATCGGCATGGTAAAGACATTGGGGGAGGGAGAGTTTTGAGTCTGCCTGATATGCAGAAAGACTTCATGACGGCCGTTGGAGTTTTCCTCGTGCAGCCAGGAGTATCTGTATGTAGGCCTGTTCATCCCCCAGACCCACTGGTCGAAGAACCAATCCAGATCGGAGCCGTAATAATCTTCCATTATGTGCTGGAACTGGCGGGTTTGGATAGTGCCGTATTGATGATCGGGGTGATTGGCGTAGGCGTACATACCCTGGAAAAAGGCGTCATCTCCCATGACCCCGCGGAGCATATGCAGAACCCAGGCTCCCTTATTGTATACTGTATTCCCGTCGAAAAGCGGATTGGGATCATAGATCGGGCCGCTGGGATCGCTGACGGGCTGACTGTATCTCATATAGTTGAGATAGCCGTTGAATCCCTGGTCGTCTTCTATCCAGAGCGCTTCGAGATATGAGGCGAATCCTTCGTTCATCCAGATATCGGGCCAGGTATCGCAGGTGATCATATCGCCGAACCACATATGGGCCAATTCATGAACAAGTATCCAGTCGTATGTGTGATTTCCCCTTATAAGCGAGGAGCCGTAGCTGGTGTTGCATTGATGCTCCATGGCGCCGCCCCAGGGGAATATGGACATACCGTATTTTTCCCTGATAAACGGGTACTCTCCGAAAAGACCGGCGAATATTCCGATGGCATCGGGGGTGATGCTGAGATCCTCGACAGCCTGGCTGTAATGTTCGGGGTAGACATAATTGGTAACCGGCATGGAATCGCCGTCGGTGTTGACATACCAATCGGTGAAGCTCTGGTAGTTGGAGATGGCCAGAGAGATCAGGTAGGTGGTTATAGGATACGAAATATGCCAGCTATAGGTTTTAGTGCCGTTACCATTATCTATTTCGCTCACCAGTACACCGTTGGATGTGCCCACCAGGTTATCGGGGATAGTAATATGGACATCGGCCGAATCGGCTTTATCGTGCGGCATATCCTTGCAGGGCCACCATTCCCTGGCTCCCTCGGGTTCGGATAAAGTGGAAACGATCGGCTGGCCGTTGTGGGTGTCCCAGCCGAAGGAACCGAATCCGCCGCCGGGCGGGTGGCCATGATAGTAGATCAGCGTAGTGAATTGTTCTCCGGTATTATAGGTTCTATCGAGAGTAACATGAACAATATTGGATGGGCGGGTGAATGGAGCGGGAGAGCCGTACATTCTAACCGAATCGACCGTCATATTGCTGTGGAAATCGTAATCGATCGACGCTAATCCGTCAACAACCGATTCCGAGGTCATGGTGACGAAACCGGTGATGATCTGCCCCTGGATATTGGTGACATTGACATGAAGATCCCAGTATTTAACATCAAAGTCGGTTTGATCCAGAAGCATTCCCCCTGATTGTCTTTCCAGAAGTTTCTGGTAGTATTGGGCTTTCATGCGCCATTCGTTATCGCGGAAATCTTCGCGCGACAACTCCTGGGCCAAAATCGAAGAAGCCAAAAGGAGCGTCATCACACTCGCTAAGAACAATCTCAATTTCATCTGTTTCCTCAACTTTCGGTTTTCCCTGTTTTCTAAATAAACCATAAGGCGGCCTGCCGATGTTCCAATATAAACATTAAACAGATATTGTCAATTTTAATGTACATGGAAATACAGCGGTTTTTCAAAGAACGATTGCCGCTTCGAAGTCTGATATCTGAAAGAGACAGCCGAGGAGATAACGAGGGGTTATGCGAGCGATTCGAAAGCCCGTCCGGCTATATCGATAGTATTCCCGATTACCGTTTCATCGTGAGCGGTGGAGACAAACCAGGCCTCGTAGCCCGACGGCGGAAGATGAACCCCGTTTTCAAGCATGAAAGTGAAGAACTTACCGAACCGTTTATGATCGGCGGCGGAGGCGTCAGCGAGATTAGCCACCGGTTTTTGGCTGAAGAAAACGGTAATCATGGATCCGATTCTTTGCGCCGATATCGGTATTCCGGCAGATTCGGCCTGTTTGGTCAGTCCATCCTGGAGAGATTTGGATGATTTCTCCAGTTTTTCATAGACAGCAGAGTCGAGAAGCCGCAGAGTTGCCAATCCGGCAGCCATAGCCAACGGATTGCCGGATAGAGTTCCAGCCTGATAAACCGGCCCTTCGGGGGCGATCATGGACATAAGCTCGTTCCGTCCGCCGTAAGCCCCCACCGGAAGCCCTCCGCCGATGACCTTGCCGAAGGTGGTCAGGTCGGGCTTGATATTAAAGAGCTCCTGGGCGCCGCCTTTGGCGACCCTGAAACCGGTCATGACCTCATCGAAAATAAGGAGGCTTTCGTATTCATCGCATAAGGCTCGGAGCCCCGGCAGAAATCCATCCGTCGGGGGGACAGTGCCCATGTTGCCGGCAACCGGCTCGACAATAACAGCGGCGATACGTTGTCCTTCGCGGGCAAAAATGGTTTTTATGGCTTCGAGATCGTTGTACCCCGATACTCGGGTGTCTTTAGCTACGCCTTCAGTCACTCCGGGGCTGTTGGGAATTCCGAGCGTGACTGCCCCCGATCCGGCTTGAATCAGGAAGCTGTCGGCATGGCCGTGGTACCCTCCGGCGAACTTGACAATGATATCTCGTCGGGTCGCGGCCCTGGCCAGCCTGATAGCGCTCATGGTGGCCTCGGTGCCGGAATTGACCATCCTGACTTTTTCTACCGACGGTACTCTCTTGATGATCTCGGCGGCCAATTCCACTTCTGCCGGTGACGGCGCTCCGAAGCTGACCCCTTTACGGACGGCGGCGATAAGCGATTCGGTAACACGTTCGTGGGCGTGGCCGAGGATCATCGGACCCCAGGAGCCGATATAGTCGATATACTCATTGCCGTCGGCGTCGGTCAGCAGGCATCCTTTAGCCGAGACGATAAAGGGGGGCGTGCCGGACACAGATTTAAACGCCCTGACCGGTGAATTTACACCTCCGGGAATAATCTTCAGGGCCTCAGCGAACAGTTTTTCAGATTTATTCATTTTACCACCTGATCGATCGATGATCTTGCACTTGCGGTTATTTTTTTTCTTTAAGCCATCCGGCAACTTCGGAGGCGTGATAAGTCAGGATAAAATCGGCCCCGGCTCTTTTGAATGACATCAGCGTCTCCATGATAATCGCTTTTCTGTCCACCAGTCCTGCTTTGGCCGCGGTTTCGATCATGGCGTACTCCCCGGAGACCTGGTATATAGCGGTCACTCGCTCGAACTCTCTCTTTACATTAGAGAGGATATCGAGATAGGCGATGCCCGGCTTGACCATGATCATATCGGCGCCTTCTTCGAGATCGAGTTCGGCTTCCCGCAGGGCCTCGAGACCGTTGGCGGAATCCATCTGATAACCTCTTCGGTCGCCGAACATCGGAGCGGACCCGGCGGCGTCGCGGAACGGACCATAATAAGCTGAGGCGTACTTGACCGCGTAGGAGAGTATGGCGATATGCGAAAAGCCATTATTGTCGAGAGCCTGGCGGATGGCGGCGATTCTGCCGTCCATCATATCCGAGGGAGCCACAATATCGGCGCCGGCGGCCGCATGGCTAAGGGCGGTTTTGCCGAGAAGCTCCAACGTGGGGTCGTTGAGAATTTCCTGTCCGGAAATTACTCCGCAATGGCCGTGGCTGGTATATTCGCACAGGCAGACATCGGTGATTACCAAAAGATCAGGGGCCGCCTTCTTGATCTCTCTGACGGCTTTCTGAATTATTCCGTTTTCGGAATAGGCTTCGCTTCCGGTTTCATCTTTTTTTTCGGGAATACCGAAAAGAATAATCGCCGGGATACCAAGCTCGGCGATTCGGACGGCTTCGGCGGCGGCGAGATCAATAGAGAGATGGTACTGCCTGGCCATCGAAGGGATTTCTTTTTTAATGTTTTTGCCGGGCACGACGAACAGCGGCTGAACGAGATCGTCTACACTCAGCCTGTTTTCGCGAACCAGGCGTCTCAGGTTTTCATTTCGCCGCAGTCTGCGCGGTCTTTCAATGGGAAAGCTCATAATCTATTTTCTCCAGTATATCATTCAGTTCCTCCCTGCCTTTTTGAGAGAAGGCCAGGAGCACGGCGCGGGCCATAGAGAGATCGTCCTCATCGACACTCGCCTTTTTCATATTGGCGATCAAAAGACCCATAACTTTTTTAAGCAGCGAGTCCGAGAATTTATCGAGTTTATCGCGGTCGGCCTCGCAAAATCGTTTGCCGTTCTTCTCGATCTCGGCCAGCCGGATTCCCTCGATAATCTCCTGTAATTGCAGAATAGTCGGGACGACCCGGTTTTCGCGATGCCATTTGATGAAACTCTCGACTTTCTGGTCGACGAATTTTTCGGCCCTGACCGCTTCCTTGAGACGGGCGTTTTTGTTGGCTTCCACCAACTCGTTGAAATCGTCGACAGAATAAACGAATGCGTTATCGGATTTTTTCAGATCGGGTTCTATATCCCTGGGTACCGCCAGATCGAGCAGGCAGACCGGGTTTTTTCGGGCCCGGCATAATGGCAGAAAAGTGTCGGCATCGATAACATATCCGGGCGCTCCGGTGGCGGATACGATAATATCGGCCCAGAGGAAATCGTCGCCGCGGGGCGGAAATGGAACGGTCTCGCCCGATAATTCGGCTGCCAGCTGTTCGGCCCGTTCGAGTGTGCGATTGCTGACTCTCCATGAGGTTACTCCGGCCTTGCGGAAATGTTTGGAGGCCAGCTCGCCGGTTTGCCCCGCGCCGATAATCAGAACCTTGAGTTTTTCGAGATCGCCGAAGATCTTTCCGGCCAGATCTACCGCGGCGAAAGCGACCGAAACCGCGCCTTTGGAAATGGCGGTACGTTCCCTGACCAGCTTGCCGCATTCTATGGCTTTGTGAAAAAGCCTGTTCAAAAAACCGGAGACGCTTCCGATATCGAGGGCCACATAGTAGGATGCCTTGACCTGCCCGAGTATCTCGACCTCGCCGATCATTCGGGAATTCAGACCGGAAGCGACTCGGAAAAGATGGCGGACAGCTTCATCGTCCCGGTGGATATAAGCTCTGGCCGCCTCTTCATGGCCCAAACCGCAGACATCGCCGTAGAGACCGCGCAGTTCCGATTCGGGCAGATGCTTGCGCGGAGAGATATAGATTTCCACCCGGTTGCAGGTGGAGATAATGACGGCTCCCTCGATCGATGGTTTCTCCAGGATGATTTTGTAAATATCCTCCAGCCTATTCGGGTCTATGGCCGCCTGTTCTCTGACGGCAATCTCCGATGTCTCGTGGTTGATACCGATCATCTCGAGATTCATAACGCTCCTCCGGGATAGGTCACCACAATGGAGATAATGATCAGAACGACAATTACGGCCGAGAGCAGTACGGAGAGCCCGGCCAGTTGATGCTGTCCCAGCCATTTGAACCGAGCCGCGGCGGACATGGCCGATATTATAACCCAGAATAAAAGAGCGATTCCGAGATGTCCTTTGAACAGAGCGAATATATCGAAACGCATGCCCATCCAGATCGAGCCGGCGATCATGCCCAGGGTAATGAATAGCCAGCCGGAGAGAAGGGTAAGGGTTCGCAGATTATTCAGATCGCCGAGAGAGGGCAGGAACGAATACAGGGGTCCGAATTTTCTGTTTTTTATCTGTCTGTATAAAACCATATATCCGATACCGTAAACTCCGGCGCCGAGAATCAGAGCGACTCCGGCCATGGTGAATCCTATATGAAAAGCGACCCAGGGTCCTTCGAATATGGCCGGGCGTTCGGACGATTGAAAGCCGAGGATAATCGAGAGCAATATCATGATTACCGAGGCGATAACAGGCAGAACCACCAGGATTCCCTGCCTGATTTTTCGTTGAATATAAAGGTGTGAGGCCCAGATCAAAAATCCCAGCAGGGCGGCCAGTTGTCCGACGCTTATGAACGGTATCTGTCCCTGATCAAAAGTCAAAAGGACGATCCAGAAGAAATATAAAGCCAGCGAAAACCAACCCAGTCTGGCGGCCCATTGCTCCAGATGTTTATCGGGATGGTTGGCCAGATGGATCCAGGTGGCCAGGAGACCTCCCAACGCGGCTATTGTCAGGGCCGGGAGCAGTTCGAGTAAAAGATCGATCATAAGATATTACCTCGCCATATCCCAGAATTTTTCAGCGACCCGAAAAGCGTCTTTAACAGAGCCGTTAACCGACACTCCCCGGTAGGACGCTCCGGTAAAATACAATCCGGGCAGATTTTTTTCCATATTATCCGCGGCGGCGATTTTATCCAGATGTCCCATGTTATACTGGGCGATTCCTTTGGGATGACGGAATATTTTTCTGAAACCGGGTTTTCCCCTGACGCCCAGGATTGTCTTCATATCATTAAAGGCGATCTGATCGACCGAATTGTCTGTTTCATCGGCGATCCGGTAATCGTGCGCGCCTCCCATTATCGTTCTCAAAATGTGGAAACCGTCCGGGGCCTGTCCGGGGAAAATCGAGTCGCTCCAGAGACAGCCTAAAGATCTGATTCCCTCATGACGGGGGACAAGGACTCCGAATCCTCTGATATCCTGTTCGATGCTTTTTTCGGGAAATCCATGACAGACGACGTCAACAGGGGCATAAGGTATTGAATCGAGTTTGTCGGCGGTCGGTTTATCCATATCTGCGATTATAGCGGCGGCCTCATACGACGGGCAGGCCAAAATCAGGTTGTCGGTCTCTATGGTATCGTTTTCAGTTTTCACAATAAAGGAATCATTCCGCCGCAGAGCCGAAAGCGCTTTGGAGGAAAGTTTTATCTCCGAAGAGAAGCGGGAGGCCAGATCGGCGGTCAATTCTCCCATTCCGTTTTTAAAGGTATGAAGGACAGCTCCGGGCCCGGACGGTCCGCCGGATTTTACCCCTGTTTTTCTCGATTCCCTTTTTTTGGCCATCAGGGCTTTAAAAAGTCCGCCGTATTGCCGTTCCATAGAATACATATTGGGGAATACAGCCTGGAGCGAGAGTTCCCTGATATCGCCGGCGAATATCCCGGAGACCATAGGATCTAAAAGGAATCGGGCGAATCCTTTTCCGAGACGCCGTTCTCCGAAGGAATAGACCGTTTCGTCGCCGTCGCTTCGGTTGGCGGGAATGAAATACTCCATTCCGACGCGGAGTTTGGCGGAAACCGGAAGGATATTTGAAAACAGGAATTTCAATGGATTCATGGCGACTTCTCTCATTTTCCCGCCATGATAAATATACCGTCTGGCCGAGGCCTCATCGGCTTTTACCAGACGATCCTCTATTCCCAGCATCTTAATCAACTCCAGCGTAGCCGGTTCGTTATCGAGAAAACCGTTAGGGCCCCATTCGCAGGTGTATCCATCTACTATATCGGTTCTGGTAGACCCTCCCGGCGTTGATTTGCTCTCCAGAATAGTAATGGATGGCTCGTGTCCTTTGAGTCTGCCTATTTGACGAATGAGAAAAGCTGTAGAAAGACCGGCAATACCCGCACCCACTATGACTACTTTTTTAGCGGCCGCGGGATTAATCATGCTGTCTGCCTTCCAGAGCGATCCGGACCATCGCGCGGGCGAATCTATCATCGTCATTAAACACCCTGACCCGACTTACGGATCTGGCTCCGGTTTTCATCGCCCGGTCGGAGGCCGCAATATCGAGGTCATAGAGTGTTTCGAGGCAATCGGCGGCGAAGCTTATCGGCATCAGTATAATTCGCGCGCCCTTGGCGGCCAGTTTGTCGATCTCATTTTCAAGATATGGGCCGGTCCATTTGACCGGTCCGACTTTGCTCTGATAAGCCAGCGACCAGGTGATATTATCAGGAAGCCATCTCCCCAGAGTCCGGGCAGTTTTTTCCACATTTTCCGGATAATCGTCGCCCCTTCTGACATCTCGTCGCGGAATGCCGTGAGCGACAAAAAGCAAATGGGAATCGTCGGGCTTATCGCCCAATAGCTCCTTGATATAAGCTGCCCAGATCGAGAGGATTTCGCTATGGTTGCCCCAGGCCGGAATCATACTGAGAACCATTCCCAGTTTTCCGGCCACCCTGCGGGCTTCATCCTCTATCGAACCGGTCATGGCGGAAGTTTTATGCGGAAACAGGGGTAGTAGTCTGACCCTCTTGATCGATAAAGCGGAGAACGCTTCGAGGGCGTCTTCTATGGAAGGCGAAGTATAACGAAATGCGTGGGCGACTGTGATATCATCATAATTCTTATCGACAATTTTATTGATCGAATCTCTCAGCTTTTCGGTCCAGACGATCAGGGGAGAGGATCCTCCGATTTTATCGTAACGTTCGGCTACTTTGTCTTTTCTTTTATGAGCTATTATGGAGGCCAGCGGGGTCCTGATAATTCCAGGCAAGGGAAGTATAGCCGGATCCCTGAATATCGATTTGAGATACGGTTTGATCTCGTCGGTATTCGACGGCCCTCCCATATTGACCAGCAATAATCCCCTGCTCATACCGATTGCCTTTACACAGTCCTTGAGAAGGCGGCGGCCGATTCCGCGGAGAGATATCTATCGAAGGGCATGGCCAGATTTCTTAGAAAGAGCTGTCCCAAAGGTGTAATCCGGTAACCGTCAGATTCCCTGATAAGCAATCCCTCGTCCTCGAGTTTACCGAAGCCGTTCAGAGCTTCGGTAATGCTTTCGATAGTTTCGGCATCAGCTGTATTATCTGAGCGCGGGATCTTGATTTCGAGATTGCACATCAGGTGGTTGATCAGATGTTTGCGGATTATATCGTCTCTATCCAGGGCGCATCCTCTGGTAACAGGCAGCAGGCCGGCCGATAATTTCTCCTGGTACGGTTCCGGCGGGAAAAGATTCTGGGCGAAGAGATCCTGAAACTCGCTAATGGAAGAGCATCCCAGCCCCAGAAGCTCCAGGCCGCCGTTGGGAGTATATCCCATGAAATTGCGCCAGAGTTTGCCGTCGCGGAAAGCTTTGGAAAGCTCGTCGTCCGGCTTGGCGAAGTGATCCATTCCGATAGCCTCAAAACCGTTATCCAGAAAAAACCTGTTAGCGTCAAGGAGCATTCCCAGACGCTCTCCTGGCGAGGGGAGATCTTCTTCTCTGATACCCCTCTGATGGACAATTTTCGAAGGCAGATGAGCGTAGCCGAAACAGGCCAGCCTGTCGGGATTGAAGCTTAATACCTGCTCCATAGTGGCGGCCCAGGTTTTTCTGTTCTGCAACGGCAGGCCATAGATCAAATCGATATTTACTCCTGTAAAGCCATGTTCCCTGGCGGAATCGACGAATTTTTTCATATCGCCCGCCGAGAAACGTCGATTAACAGCCTTTTGCACATCCGGGTTCAGATCCTGCAATCCCGCAGAGATACGTCTGAAACCGCGAGAGGAGAGTAGCTTCAGATGTTCAACAGTAGTTACCCGCGGATCGACCTCGATGGATCTATCGGGGCTGCCACTGCCGGGTATCCGTTCGATGAGGTAGTCGAGCAGTTCGGCCAGCATATCCGACGGCGTATGGGTGGGGGTGCCGCCTCCGAGATGAAGCTGGCAATGGGTCAGCCCGTTTTCGAGGAATCGCGAAACCAGATCGATTTCCTGTTTGAAAGCGTCGATATAAGCTCTGAATTTCGTATCCTCTCTGGAGATACAGGAATTGCACCCGCAATAAAGACATCTGGATTTGCAATAAGGCAGATGCACATAGACCGCCACCGGTTTGCCGTTCGAACTGATACGCCGCAGCGAATCGATATACTGCCCGGCCGGAAAATCGTTTTTCCAAACCGGCACCGTCGGATACGATGTGTATCGCGGTCCGCGAACGTCAAGTTTTTCGATCAGATCGAATATCCGGTTTTCAGGAATCTCTTTTAACGGGGTCATGCTCACTTTTTTCCTCCACGGATCTCGTCGAGCATGATCTCCACTGATTCGACCGGAGTCATGGGGAGAATTCCGTGGCCGAGATTGAAAATATGTCCGCCGGGGCCGGAGGCGTCGCTCAACGTATTGCGGACAGCGTTTCGGATAGCTGATTCGCCGCCGAGAAGTACTGTGGGATCGAGATTTCCCTGGACGGCAATATTTTTCCCCATAATTTTTCTGGCCTCTTTCAGAGAGCAGCGCCAGTCGAATCCGGCCACAGTACAGCCAGTCTCTTTCACCTCGCTGATCAGGTGGGCGTTATTATGAACGAAATAAGTCGTGGGCACATTCAGGTCGGCCAGGCCGGCGAATATTTTTTTCACGACCGGCAGGTTGACAGCGCGAAAATCACGGTTATCGAGTATGCCGCCCCAGGTATCGAAAACCTGCAGGGCGTCGGCCCCGGCTTCGATCATGGCGCGAAGATAATCGGTAATCATCTCCTGAAGCTTGATCAACAGATCGTTGAAGGCCTCCGGTTCCGTGTACATCAGCTGTTTGATATGAGCGAATGGATTAGGTTTTCCTCCTTCGATCAGATAGGTGGCCAGGGTAAAGGGAGCGCCGGTGAAACCGATCAGGGCTACGTCATCGGGCAGTTCCCGACGGATCATTCTTATGGCTTCGAGGACGAAATCGAGGCTTTCGCGCGGCTCTATTTTTTTCAGCTTCCTGATATCATCGACTGATCGAATGGGCGGATCTATTTTCGGACCCTCGCCCTCGCCGAAAGTCAGATTGGCTCCCATCGGAACCAGGGGGACGAGTATATCGCTGAATAAGATTGATGCGTCAAACCCGAATCTTCGTATAGGCTGGAGAGTCACTTCGCAGGCCAGTTCCGGGATATTGCAGATATCCAGAAATTTATTTTTCGCCCGGACATTTCGGTATTCTTCAAGGTATCGTCCCGCCTGGCGCATGAGCCAGACCGGGGGTGTATCCATGCTTTCTCCGCGGCAGGCCCGGAGATATTTCATTTTATTGGAATCGTTCATGTCTCCTCACAATTCGCGGAACAGGGTTGATAGTTTCATTTCGCCCCGGAAAGATCTTCGAGCAGGGGAACCACAGCCGTAAAGATCAATCCCCTGCCGTCATCTGTACGGGCCAGGGAAATCTCCGCTCCGGTCATTTCCCCGGTTTCTTTGATCATGTTGAATTCGGGCGCGAACAGCATATAGGCGGAATCGAATTCATGATCGCCGGAGCTTTCGAATACACCTCTTCTCGATATTCGGAGAACAGCCTTGTTTTCGATTCTGGAGAAATCGGCTTTTATTATTTTCTCGCCGGTGATTCTCATGGCTATTTGCATAAGTCCTCTGACCGCGGCCAGCCATCGTTCCAGATTGGTTACGGATGAAAGCCCCGGCTCGACACT
Organism: Candidatus Zixiibacteriota bacterium; assembly: GCA_024641335.1. GTDB lineage: Bacteria > Zixibacteria > MSB-5A5 > UBA10806 > UBA10806 > JAHEDG01. The sequence continues at coordinate 46,888 of JAHEDG010000014.1, read as the reverse complement.
CGATTCCAGCTTAAAGCCGGAAGTTTTTAGAGTACCGTCGATCTCAGCGAACAACGCGCCGGCGGCCTCGGAGAGGTTATTAAGGCTAAGCGGAGTTTTTCGTCTGCTTGCGGACAGGAGCCGGAGCATACTCATGCGGTCGCAGGTTTCGGATATCGCGCCGATATTGGATTTCATCCTGGATAAAAGTTCATCGCGCCCGGATTCGGAGAGATTGGTTCCGGAGAGAGCCAGAATATCCTCTCCCAATGCGGAGATCGGATTTTTTATTCCGGTGGAAGCGGCGGAGATTATTCCGGCGGTTTGGTTCTCCATCTCTACTTTCCTGCGTAAGGTCCAGTAAAGAAACCAGACACCCGATAGAACCAGAAGGCTGAAGAAAGCGCCCTCGGAAACGAACATTCTCACTCGTTTTCGGGCCAGCCCATCGAGACGGTTTTCCGCCTGTTCGGTAATAGTCAGCGACCGGCCGTCGTCGGATAAGGCCAGATCGGGGAATGTATTGTTCAGCCATTCTCTAAATTGAGCCGGATTTTGACCCTCGGGAGAATCAAGTCTTCGGAGAACCAGTTCCATCTGCTGATTCCAGATCAGCCGCTGATTATCAGATATTCTGGCTCCCTCCCTGACCTGAAAAATCACCCACCAGGAAAGTTGAGCTATGGCAACCAGCGAAAGAACCACAAACAAAACAAAATGCCAGCGAAACGAACCTCTGTTTTTCATCTAAAATCGACATTCCTTTTTTTGAAAAGTTCGACAATCGAATCGGCGCATCCATGGCTGTCGGCGCCGCCGCTTATGACCACGTCGATATAACCTTCATCTCTAAGCGCGTCGGCCGTGGTCGGACCGATAGCGAATGCGGCGAAATCGTTTCTCTTCTCCCAGGCGGCGGAAAAAGCTCTGACCGCGCTCGGGGCGGCGAACAATGCCAGATCCCAGGGCGGCAATTTAAGCAGCTCCGCTTTTATTTTCATCGGATCAACCGCTTCGGTTCTGTAGCAAATCCATTTATTTACTTTCGCTCCCGCTTGAGTAAGGCGATCATAAAATCGGGGAAGAGCGTCCTGGCCGCAGGGCCATAGAATGGTCAACTCCGAATGATCCGAGGCGGTTTCGAGAATCGAATCGGCTAAGGAGAGTCCATCGGACTTTAAAGGCGATCTATCGGTTTTACCGAAACGATCTTTTGCCGCCTTGCGAGTGGCCGAGCCGACCGCCGCGATTTTGAGATTGCCCGGCAGCTGCCGCTTGTTTTTATCGAGTAGATCGGCGAAGGCCGTTACCCCGTTGACGCTGGTAAAGGCCAGCCAATTGAATTTTAGCAGATCGGGAAGGTCGTTTTTTAAAAACGATATTTCAGTAACCGGCAGAGCGTGGCAAACGATACCCCGTTTTCGCAGTTCATCCATGAGATCCGAGGCTCGTTGAGAAGAGCGTGTTATCAATACGCGAGCGGCCATCAGATCCTCGATTTAATCGCCATAAATAATTCTTCTCCCAATGATAAGGGATCGCCGCCGCTGACATCGGCCCATATGGGCGAATCCGGTTTTCCGCCCCAGAATCCTCTGGCGCGCCAGATATTGTCGTCGCTCCAGGCGAAGGCTCCCAACGGCAAACCGCAGCCGCCTCCGAACCGGGCCATGACTTCGCGTTCTATTCGGGTGGCGGTTTCCACCGATTTATCGTGAAGAATTTCACGAACCCTGCCAACGAAATTATCGTCGGCTCGCATCTGAATAGCCAGGGCTCCCTGCCCGGGGGATGGTACGAAGCGGGTCGGATCAAGCCGGACAACCTGGAAAGCGAAGAGATCAAGATTTAACCGTCGAACTCCGGCCGAGGCCAGGAAAATAGCGTCATAATCTCCATCGGCTAACTTCTTGACCCTGGTGGGGACATTACCTCGGAGGTCTTTGGCGCGGATATCGTTTCTCATGGCCCGGATCTGCGTCTCCCGTCTGACCGCGCTGGTGCCGACAACGGCTCCATTTTTCAAAGGGATTTCTCCGGCTTCGGGTTGAAAAGAATTTTTTCTTATCACCAGCAGATCGGCCGGATCCTCCCGTTTTGAGATGGCCGCCACGATAAGCCCTTGAGGAGATTCGGAGGGCATATCCTTGAACGAATGTACGGCGATGTCTATTTTTTTATCGAGGAGGGCTTCTTCGAGTTCTTTGGTGAAATATCCGCGGCCTTCGAGTTCCCGCAGAGGTCTGTCGGTGACTATATCCCCTTTGGTTTTGATAATTATCTGCCGGATTTCGATATCCAGTTGCTTTGAGATAAGATCAGCGACATGGCCGGTTTGTGTTCTGGCCAGATCGCTTCCCCGAGTGCCGATTATCATCCTAATCCTCATTCCGTTTTCAAGTTGGCCAACCCCGGTCCAATACTCCTGCCAGGCTTCCGAAAAACCTGAATATAATAGAGTTAAACAAGATAACCGCTTAAAAGTTTTTAAAAATGATGATTATCATAAAAAATCGGCGGAATAGCTGATAAATCGGGCCGGAAATTCAGAATTCGGAACTTCCGGCCTTACAATTCAGTGAAAATGGGGGTGATTATCCGGAAACCTTGATCACGCATCCCGCGGCCGTATCACCCGCGGCGCAGCCACCGAACAGTCCGCAGCCGCCTCCAGCGTCGACCAGTTCCTCGATCAATTCGACCAGCAGTCTCAAGGCGGTCGGCCCCTGGGGATGGCCCCAAATAAGGGAACTGCCGTAGTTATTCATCTTGCTGACCTCGAATCCTATTTCGCGGGAGAGATATATGTCATTGACGGCGAACGGATTATGAGTTTTAATCGCTTTCAGATCGGAGACCTCGATTCCGGCGTCCCTTAATGCCGCTTTCGAGGCCGGCGCCACGGCCTCGGCCATGAACCCCTTTTTGACACGGGCGGTGCCGAATCCGAGGAACTGAATCTGTATTTTGGGATCGGCCGAAAATTCAGCGGCTTTTTCTTTGGTGGTCACGATCATCCCGGAGTTGCCGTCGGCGGGATGGGTCTGGGTACCGAATGTCACCGAACCATCGGGCATGACCGGCCTCAATCCCTTCAGACCGTCGAGAGTAGTCGGGAATACTCCTTCGTCTCCGCTGATCAGTTTGGCGCTTTTCCCTCTGCCGACCTCCACCGGTATCATATATTTTTTCTGAAACGCCTGATCGTTGGCCAACGCTTCGGCGTACTGCTCGTACCGTCTCTGGGTTACCTCGTCCTGCTCGTCGCGGCCGATGTTATTGGCTTTGGCAACATTCTCGGCAGTCTCGATCATCGAATTTTTGGCCCATGGGTCTCGGCTGAAATTATCCCAGACCCAATCCTCCGATTTGCCTGTGGCTCCCGGAGCGGTTTGCGACGGGTAGTAGAGGTGAGGGCCGTTGGAGCAGCGGTCGGCGGCGATCACCAGGCTGGTATCGGCGATACCGCTCTCAATATCCTGCGCGGCGTATTTTACACAGACTACTCCGGTTATACAGGCCTGATTGATAACCGGCCCGGTAATATTCTCATTGCCGATCAGGCCGGCGAGCCAGGGTCCGCCGTAGAAGCATTGTAATTGAGGGATGGTCAGTCCGAGATAGAGATTATCGAGCTTTTGTTGATCGATCTTTCGTAATTCGAAAAACTTTTTGGCCGTAGCCGCGGCCAGCTCCAGAGCGTGCAGATTGGCGAAGCTTCCCTGCCACTTAGCGTACGGGCTGCTCCAGTAGCCACCATAAGGGATATATGATTTTTCGAAACTCATACCGCGCCTCCTTTGAGATATTGCATCAATTAAATACCGCGCCTCGTTTTCCTGTCATCAACGCCGGGTTTTTTGATACGCTAAAAATAGAACCCGGCCCGCAATGAATAAAATGACCGGGGAAATTTAAGAAATTAGACGCCGGGAAGCAAGCATAGACCGCGGACTCGGATAGATCGGGCTGGCGATCACTCGGTATCCAGTTGTTCCGATTTCATGAGCTGTCCGACAAACAGCGACGAATTTTTGACGAAGAAAACAACTTGCAAATCTCCGGCCAGGTTCTCCATTCTTTCGACATAGTCGAGTTCATCGCCCGGCTCTGGGAATCCCAATCCAAGGAATACAACGTCGGCCTCTTTGCTATGCGAATGAATTAGCTCGCTCATCGAAATATCCGCCTCCTTGACGAAAGCGTGGCATTCGGCCTTAATGCGAATCTCCTTGAGCATCGAATCGATATATAGCGACGTATTTTGTTTGGCAAAATCGTTGGACGCGGCGCAGAGGATTTTCAATTCGGCGTTCCGCCATTCCGGATTCCGTGTAAGAAGGTAGGCCAGTAGAAGCATCAAATCGCCATTCTGCTTGAGCCCGCCCCACCAGACATGGATTTGACGCGCGCTTTTACGGGTCGGGAAGATATGCTGGGGATTGATTCTGCCGATTACCACAGATTTTTTCAAGCTTTCCAGACGACGCGCGATTACCAGGAATTCAGCCATTCTTTTGTGGTCTTTCGGCCAGCCCAGGACAATTGTATTGCTTGAAAACCCGGCTATACCGTTCGCCTGAGATACGTCGACTATGCCGTCGACGACATTTTCCACGACATCCACCTCGGCGAAGAGAGAAAGATCTTCCAAGAGCAGCAAATCATTGATCGAATCGAGCCTCGCCTGGACATCGATATCCTCTCGCAGCAGATCCCCGACTACCAGCTCGCAGACTGTGACAACTCCCCTGTTCTGGCTAAACCATGAGCTGAATTTTATTATATCGAGTCTCTTTCGGGGGTCGTCCACAAAGGCCAGCACGTGGGGACGCCAATTTCTGGCGCTCATCGGGCGACGGGAAAGACGAATCAGCACCCATCGAAGCACTGCCTCGTAAAGGCCGCGCCGAGCGTCACCCCAGGTGGCGCGTTGTTCCCGGCGGGCGAATATCAGCCAGAGCAGAAACTCAATGGCTATAGCGATAGCGCCGGCGATGGGATTGATCAGGAACATCACCCATAAACAAGCCAGGCCGCAGACGATATTCAGCCACCAGGGCACGCGAAGCCTGGGCCGCCATGACGGGTCTCCGGAGAGAGTCTCGAGCCCGGTCACGATATTCATCGTCCCGTAAACGGTCAGGAAGAACATGGTAACAACCTGCGCTACGGCGTTCAGGTCTCCGAGAAATACGAATGCCAGGGCTATCATGGCGGTCAGAAGCAGCGATCCTCTGCTGCCCGCGATCCCCGATATCGCTGAACGCAGTTTTTGATTCGGTAATTGATCTCTGATAATCGCCTGTAAGGTTCTCGGCGCCCCGAGAACCGACCCTACGGCTGACGATAATATCGCCCCCCACAGTCCGGGTAATATGAGAAGGGTACCGAAGGGAGCGATTTTCAGCCAGATCAGATAATCCGCTTTCAATTCATCCGATGACGCGGCCATCGACAAAAGGGCAGGAATTATCAGATAGACAATGAATCCGGTTAAGGTGGCGGAGATAGAGCCCAACGGAATTGATCTGCCCGGATTTTTCAGATCTCCCGATAAACTAAGCCCGGCCATGACCCCGGTAACCGCGGGGAAGAAAACCGCGAATCCGGTCCAGAATCCGACATTCTGTGTTATCTCGGCAACCGAATAAAATTCGGGGCGCTTGAATATGAATACGCCCGCGGTCAACGCGGCCAGCGACAGACCGACCAGAAATAACAGCGGAATCTGGGTCTTGAGAGCGAATTTGGCCCCATAAAGAGAAATCAGGCTTACGGCGAATATTATCACGACACAGGCTATGTCCAATGGGATAGCGGGCCAGACTATCCGAAGCGATTCCGCCAGACCGAAAGAGTACAGGGTGATGGATACAGCCTGCGATAAAAACAGCGGTATCCCGATAGCCGCGCCTATCCCCAGACCGAGACTTCGCGAGATTATGAAATAAGCCCCGCCGACCCCGACTTTCATGTTGGTGGCCATCGACGAAAATGACAGCGTGGTTATCAGCGTGATGCTGTTGGCGATGATGACTACTATGATAGCCTCAGAAAGTCCCAGATTCCCGATTACCCATCCGAACCGCATATACATGATGACTCCGAGAATGGTCAGGATGGTGGGAGTATATACACCAAGGAAGGTGCCCAAAGAGCCCTGTGATTTCGATTCCAAGAAAGTCCCCCGATTTAAATCCCGGCATTTCGCCGGGGATGTCCCTTAATGCTTGTGAAATTGCTGTGAAAGTTTAAATTATTCTCATGAGGGAAGCAAGGAGTAATTCTCGCGCAAAACCTGACAAGGCAGGTCGTAATCCCCAAGGACTTGACCTGCCTTGTTCATACGTACAAATCATCCGGCAGAGTTCCGAGCGTATATTAGGAACACGATCTGACGGGTAAGTTTTACGCCCCCTTCATCTCCCTGACCACCATATCCCCCATTTCGGATGTCGAGATGCCGGATTTGGTGTCGAGCGATTTGATCCGTCCCGATCGCAGCAGCGAGCCGACTGCCTCTTCGATGGCCGCCGCCGCCTTTTTCTCACCGAGATAATCGAGCATCATCTGGGCCGCCATGATGGCCGCTATGGGGCAGGCGACGTTTTGATCCTTGTATTTCGGGGCGGAACCATGAATCGACTCGAACATCGAAACCTGTCCCGGATGGATATTGCCGGAAGCCGCGATCCCCATGCCGCCCTGCACCATGGCGCCTAAATCTGTGAATATATCGCCGAATATGTTGGTGGTCACGACCACGTCGAACCACTCCGGGTTCTTGACCATCCACATACAAGCCGCGTCGATATAAGCGTGATCGTGAGTGATACCGGGGTACTCCTTGCCGACCTGTTCTACCGTGCGGGTCCAGATATCCTGCGCCCTGATGGCGTTGGCCTTGTCAACGAGGGTTACCTTGTTGTCTTTTTTGCGCTCTTTAGCGAGTTCAAAGGCGTAACGTACCGCCCGTTCGCACCCTTTGCGGGTGAAGATCATGTTGGCGATGGCGACCTCATCGGGCGTGTCCTTTTTCATAATACCGCCGATACCGGTGTAAACGTCTTCGGTGTTTTCGCGGACTACCACCATGTTGACATCCTCGATTTTTTTGCCTTTAAGAGGACACAATGATTCGGCGTAGAGTTTTATAGGCCGCAGATTTATATACAGATCGAGCCTGAATCGTATCCCGGCTATAACTGCCCGTTCGACCAGCCCCACTTCGACTCTGGGATCGCCAATGGCGCCGAGATAGATTGCGTCGTGGTCTCTATATTCATCATAAGCCGATTCCGGCACTAACTCGCCGGTTTTGAGATAATGCTCCGAACCGAAGGGGTATTCGGTCGTCTTATATTGGAATCCGTAAATCTCCGAGGCCCGTTTGAGCACCTTTAACGCTTCGGTCGTCACCTCGGGTCCGATACCGTCCCCGCCTATTACCGCGATTTTGTACATTGATTTCCTTTCAGTATTTTCAAGGCATAAACCACTTTTTTGTTCAGCCCGGCTGTCGGCAGACGAGCTGCCGACCTACATTACCTCCGCTGTAGTTTGTAGGGCAGGATTCCCCGAATCCTGCATGCCCCGCGCGTTAGGCAAGAGTCAGTGATGCTTGCCTGAATCATCATCGGCAGGTCTCGGAGAGACCTGCCCCACAGCCTTACGCCTTCCCCAGCTTCTCCAATACCCAGCCCTTCAGGCCGCCTTTATCTATTATGGTTTTCATAAACGGCGGGAAGGGGGCGAAAGCGAAATCTTTTCCTTTGGTAATATTCTTAATTTTGCCGCCGAACATATCGATCTCGAGTCTATCCCCGGCCTCGGTGGCGTCGGCGCATTCCGGCGATTCGAATATAGGCAGGCCGATATTGATGGCGTTGCGGTAGAATATCCTGGCGAACGATTTGGCCACCACGGCCGAGATCCCGACCGCCTTGATCGAAAGTGGAGCCACTTCCCGCGACGATCCGCAGCCGAAGTTATCGTCGGCCACGATAATATCGCCGACTTTGATCTTCTTATGGAAATCGATATCGAGATCCTCCATGCAGTGCTTGGCCAGCTCCTTGTCGTCGGTCAGATGGCACCATCGTCCCGGCATGATGACGTCGGTATTGATATTCTCCCCGGTTTTATATACGCTGCCTTTGAGTATCATCGTTTCTCCTCTATTTACAGTTCAACGGGCGAACCGACCCGTCCCAGAACAGCGGACGCGGCCGCTACCGACGTATTAGCCAGATAGACCCGCGAGGTTATATGCCCCATGCGCCCCTTGAAATTGCGGTTGGTGGTGGAGACACAGACGTCGTTTTCCCCCAAGACGCCCATGTGGCCTCCTATGCACGGCCCGCAGGTCGAGGTCGAAAAGACGCAGCCGGCGTCAATGAAGATCTGGGGCAGGCCCAGATCGAACGCCTGCCGGGCGATCTTCTGTGAGCCGGGGATGATTATCGCTTTGACATCCCTGTGAACTTTCCGGCCTTTTAAAATCTCGGCCGCCCTGATCATATCATCGAGCCAGCCGTTGGTGCAGGTGCCGATAACCACCTGGTCGATTTTGACATTTTTGATCTCGGAAACCGGGCCGACCAGGTCGGGGGAGAAAGGACGGGCGATCATCGGTTCGAGATTAGATACATCGTATTTTCGCTCTATGGCGTAAACGGCGTCGGGATCGGGATCGTATGTTTTATAGGATGGTTTTTCGGCCTTGTACCTGGGTGTCGATTCGACGAGTTCTTTTGTTTTTTCATCGAATCGGAATATGCCGGTTTTGCCTCCGGCCTCGATGGCCATATTGGCCATAGTGAAACGATCGGCCATGGGCAGCTGATCGAAGACGCTGCCGTGAAACTCGATGGACATATATGTAGCTCCGGCCGTGCCGAGATCCTTCAGCGCGTATAGAATCAGATCTTTACCGTAGACATAGGGGGGCAGTTTTCCGGAATAGGTCAGTTTGGCCGACTGGGGGACTTTCAGCCAGATATCGCCGGTGGCCCAGGCGCAGGCGATATCGGTGGAGCCGACACCGGTAGCCAGACAGTTGATGGCCCCGGCGGTGCAGCTATGCGAATCTCCTCCGACCATGATCTGGCCGGGCAGGATCACTCCTTCCATGGGCAGCACGGCATGTTCGATTCCGGCCCGTCCGACCTCGAAGTACCATTTGATATCGTGCTTGTTGGCGAACTCCCTGACCGTTCGGGTGATCCCGGCGGCGTTGATATCTTTATTGGGGGTGAAATGATCCGGTATCAGGCAGACCCTGTTCGTATCGAAGAGCTTTTCGATTCCCCAGCTCTTGAGTTCCTTGATGGAGAGGGCGGCGGAAAGCTCGTTGGCCATGGCCATATCGACCGGAACAGTGACTATCTGTCCCGGCACGACACACTCGACCCGCGCGTGCTCCGCGATGATTTTTTCGGCGATTGTCTGACCCATTATCTCCTCTAATTCTATTTTCCGAGCGGTTAAAAAATCCTGATTACTTGCGGCCGTTGTCGCTTTTTTTTACGGCTTTCTTTTTTGATTTTTCCGGTTTAATCTCTCTCTTCCACGAATTGACAGTATCGAGTGATATTTTTTCCGGCTCATGGGATCTGAACTTGATAAGCTCCTCGATCTCCTCGTCGTTCAATACCCGGTTATGCTGTTTGGCGGCTTTGAATATTTCGTCGACCAGCCTCTGATCAGGTTCGATTCCCCGGACTTTAAGCCAGTAAACTATATTGGATACCCCGGACATAAAGCCGATATCTATAATCTGTCTCAGGCCCACCATTCCGGCGGGAACCCCCGAATAGACCCTGTCTGCCAGCCAGTCGTCCCCCTTATTTTTGGCTTTGATAATAGCGGCGGCATGTACACCGGTGCCGGTTCTGAAAGCGTCCCGCCCCATGACCGGGTAGTTGGCCGGGATGGGGACATCGCAGGCCCGGGAGACCAGTTCGCAATATTCCGCCAAACGGGTCAGATCTCCTTTGTGAATACCCTCGAGTTTGAGATTGACCAGGAGAATATCCATAGGTGTATTGCCGACTCTCTCGCCGATACCCAAGGCGGTAGCATGGACTCGGTTAGCTCCCTGAGCGATAGCCGCCATGGTGTTGGGAACAGCTAAGCCCCTGTCGGAATGGCCGTGCCAATCGATCTTGACCTTGGGATCGATGTCGTTGACCATCTTGACGATAAATTTCATCAGGTAGTAAACGCCGATAGGGGTAACATGGCCGACAGTATCGCAAACACAGATCCTTTTTGCTCCGGCGTTGATAGCGGCTGTGTACAGTTTCTTTAATGTCGCCGGATCGGCGCGAGTGGTATCCTCGGTTACATACATGACCGGCAAACCGTTTTCGACCGCATAACTGACCGCTTCCTCGGTCAGCTGTATCATTTTGGAGACAGTCCAGTCCTCGGCGTATTGACGAATGGGGGACGATCCGATGAAGGCGGCCGCCTCGATAGGGATTCCGACCTTCTGGGATATTTCTATCAGCGGGGTGATATCCTGTTTGACCGTACGGACGGCGCAGTTGGGTTCGAGCTTCATTTTGTTTTTGACTATATGCCGGGCCATGGAAGTGATATCCGCCTGAGCTCTGGGTCCGGAGCCGGGCAATCCGAGATCGGCGGCGTCGATCCCTAATTCTTCCATCATATCCAGAAGCTTCAGTTTCTCGTCGATCGTGGGATCGGTAATGGATGGGGACTGCAAACCATCTCGCAAAGTCTCGTCATCGAGCTGGAAATTCCTTTTATGACGGAATTTAAATCCTTTGCGCCTGTTCCAATCATAAATCAGGGCGCCTTCGGAGAGTTTTCGTTTCATTGCTCCTCCACTACGATCTTTTGATAGCCGTTATATTGATGGAGTGATTTCAAGCGATTGTAATCGCGATCGGTTTCCCGCTGAATTCGGGCCATATCGTCATCGGAAAGATACCTGAACCGTCCCTGCGTTTTCAGATATCGGGCAACAGGAACGCCCGATGATTCGTATGACAGCGACCAGCGCTCGCCGTCCTCGATTTCGAAAAGCGGGAATATATTGGATTCGACCGCCAGCCTGGCCAGCGTTATGCTATCAGCGGGATCCGATTTCCAGCCGGGCGGACAGGGGGAGAAAAGACGCAAAAATCTAAATCCGGTTAATCGTTTCGCTTTGGCCACTTTCATTTTCAGATCGTCCAGGAACGCGGGCGAGGCCGTGGCCACGTACGGGATCTTATGTGAGGCCATTATGAGATCGATATTTTTCTTCGGCTCCGATTTCAATCGTCCCGACGGAGTTGTGGTTGTCCAGCTTCCCGACGGCGTGGCCGAGCTTCGCTGTACCCCGGTGTTCATGTAGGCTTCGTTATCATAGCAAACATAAATGATATTCTCATTTCTCTCGGCGATAGCCGAGAGCGGCCCCAGGCCTATATCGAATGTCGCTCCGTCGCCGGCCCAGGCCAGGACGGTGACATTCTCTCTGCCCGACATGTCGAGGCCGGCCCGAACGCCGGCGGCTCCCGAGGCTACGGCTCCGAAGGCGGTATGCAGAAACGGCACCGGAGAAACAGTATGAGGAAAAATACCGTCGGTAACAGCGGCGCATCCGGCGGGTGCGGCGATCACGGTTTCCGGACCTAAAACATCGAGCACGTGTCGAAGCAGGATCTTCTCGCCGCATCCCGGACAGGCGGTATGCCCGCAAAAGCCGCTGTCCCGCAAAAAATCATTATCGTTCAAAAGTTCGCGATCCATATCAGTTCTTCAATCCCACCCAGTTGATCTGGAGTTTATCGCCCTTATCATCACGCACTTTCAATAATATCTCCGTTACATTATCAACGGTAATATCCCGGCCGCCCAGGCCGGCTATGAATTCGTTTATATCTATCCGGACATTGTTTCGATTCAGTATCGCCCTGATCTCCTGGGCGATTACTCCGCCGGTGCCGGGGGAGAGATCTCGATCGAGAACACCGTATTTTATATTCGGCTTCAGATATGAGAGCAGTTCCTTTTCCGGGAACGGCCTGAATTGCCTCAATCGCAGCAGTCCGGCTTTGATGCCCGATTGCCGCATCTTCCTAATCGCGTGAAAGGCGGTCGAGGCTGCCGATCCGGAGGCCAGTAAAACAGCTTCGGCGTCGTCTGTATAATACGGCTCCACGGCGCTATAGGAACGGCCGAATAATTTATCGAACTCGCCGTAAGTCGTATTGATGACATCAGGCGCTTTTTCGAAGGCCTTCTGAAGCTTATAACGAATTTCCATGAAATTGGCCGGCAATGTTCCGCCGGAGAAAGTCCGGGGATCTTTCGTATCTAGACGGTATTCCGCGTCTCTGGGAGGAAGGAACTTATCAACATCCGACTGCTCCGGTATCTCCACCGCCTCGTGGGTATGGGAAATATAAAAGCCGTCGTAACAAACCATACAGGGCAGAAGAAGTTTCTCGGCAATCTTAAAAGCGCAGATGACGCTATCTAAAATTTCCTGGTTCGACCAGCAGTAGAATTGCAAAAAACCGGTATCCCGCTGGGCGAGCGAATCAGTCTGATCGCACCAGATAGTCCAGGGCGCGGCCATGGCCCGGTTAACGTCAACCAACACGATCGGCAGTCTGGCTCCCGAAGCCCAGAAAAGTAGTTCGTGCATCAGGGCCAGCCCCTGGGCCGAGGTGGCGGTGAAGGTTCTTACGCCGGTCGATGACGCTCCTATTAATGTGGCCATAGCGGAATGCTCCGACTCGACCTTGACGAATTTGGCGTCCAGCTCCCCCGACCCGCAAAGCTCCGAGAGCTTTTCCGCTATGGTGGTTTGCGGCGTGATAGGGTAGGCGGAGATCACCTGCACCCTGGAGAGTTTGACCGCCAGCGAAGCGGCTTCATTTCCGGAGATCACCCGTTTCATTCCGTGCCATCCATCTTCAGCGAGCCGCGCGGGCATTCACGGGCGCAGATGCCGCATCCTTTGCAGTACTCGAGATTGACATGATAGCCGTTGGATGTTTTTATCACGGCCATATCGGGACAGAAATTATGGCAGTTATCGCAATGATCGCAGACTCCGCAGGAGAAGCACCTGGCGGCTTCCGAGGAAGCCTCATCCATATTGGCAAATCCGCTTTCCGCCGGATGAGAACCTCTTTTGGTCAGATTTATCATCGAAAAATAATCGAAGTTGATATCGCCCGGCCCGGCTATCACCTCGATATCTTCGCTTTGTGTTAATACTTCGCCTTTGAGAAAGGCCGCGATCTTCTCCGAGGCCAGACGGCCGGAGCCGACGGCGTGAGGGACTGTTCTGGGGTTGGGCAGTATATCGCCGCCGACGAAGAGCCTGGCCTTCAGACGTTCATCGATATCGGAGAAATCGAATTCGCCTCCTGTTTTTATCCGGGCATTGCCGAAAAACGATAAATCCGGGTCCTCGCCTATAGCGGTGAATATCTTATCGACGCTCATCTCGAAATCCGAATCGGCAATCGGCACCGGTCTCGAGCGTCCCGAACTATCAGGAAGCCCGAGCTTCATTTTTATAAATGTAACACCTAATTTGCCGCCATCGGTTTTCCTGATATTCTTCGGAGCGGTCAAAAATTCGATTTTTATCGGTTCTTTTTTCAGTTGTTCTATCTCTTCGGCGAACGCGGGCATCTGGGCCTCGGTACGTCGATATACGAGAGTAACTTTGGCTCCAAAACGGTACGCCGAACGGGCCGTGTCGCAGGCGGTATTCCCTCCGCCAACAACGATTACCTCTTTTCCCTTCAGGTTTCCGCTCCCGTTGGAATTGGCGGTTTTCAGAAAATTCAAGCCTGATTCGACCTCCGGTATATTCTCGCCGTCGATATTCATCGTTTTGGAGAGATGCGCGCCGGTGGCCAGAAAGACGGCGTCAAAACCGAGCAGATCGGATATGTCGAAATCGGAGCCGAATCGCATATTGGATTTGAACTCGATACCATGCAAGACCCGATCCAACTCTTTTGCCAGGACATCTTTTTCAAGTCTATAAGACGGTATACCGTAGCGGAGGATTCCGCCGGGCATTGAATTTTCATCATATACGGTAACGGCGATACCTTGTTTGCGAAGGTAAAAGGCCGCCGAAAGTCCCGCCGGTCCGGCGCCGATAATCGCTATTTTTTTGGAAGCGGTCGGCGGCAGAGCCTGTTTATTTACATTCTCCATCCCCCAATCCCCGATGAATCGTTCCAGCTTCCGGACATTTATTTCCCGATCCAAACTGGAGCGGTTGCAGCTGGCCTGGCAGGGATGGTAGCATACCCGCCCGCAGACCGCGGGGAATGGGTTGGCTTCGGTTAAAAGCTCGAAAGCCTCTTTGGTCTTCTTATCTTTTAAAAGATCGATATAGCCGCGAATATTTTCCCCGGCGGGGCAATTGAAATTACATGGAGGGGTGATATTCTTATGCAGCGGCGTCGACGATCTCCACGAACCGGTCTTGTTCCAGTCCATTGATGATTCGCTGACCGCCATCTCCGGCATATCATCGATCGATTTAAAAACGATAAACTTACCCAAGACTCACCGTCGATTCGTAAGCCTCATTTACCGCGCGAAGATTATTTTCCACTTTATGCGGAACGCTTTCCTCTACCGCCCTCAAGAGATTCTCGAGTTTAAGATTTCCCGCGGCCTTGGCGAACGCCCCGAGCATGGCTGTATTCACCAGGGGCTGCGCTTTTGATCCGAGGCCGTGGGAAACAGCGATACCTGTGGCGTCGACATACCACGCCGAACGTCCATCAAGCTCCGGTAATCGCGCCGGCGAATTAATAACTATGGCGGCGTTATCTTTCAGAGATTGTCTGAATAGAGGGCCCTTGACGATATCAGGAGAGAGAACCAGGCCGATATCGGCGTTATAGATCATGCTTCTAAGAAATATAAACTCGTTGTCGATTCGCAAGAAGGCGGTAACCGGTGCTCCTCGCCGTTCCACGCCGAACGACGGGAAGCTCTGAACATGATATCCCTCGCGGAAATAAGCGTCAGCCAACGCCTCGGCTGCGATCACCGCTCCCTGACCTCCGCGTCCGAATACTGTGATCTCTTTCAAGCCCGGAGAGTTAGTTCCGGCCATAAGCTGTCCTTTTCCCCGGCCAATACAGTTATTTACCTTTAATGAGGTGTTTGGCGATTACCAGCCGCTGGACTTCCGATGTCCCTTCGAATATCTCCATAACTCTGGCGTCACGATACATTCTCTCGACATTGTATTCGCGCATGTAGCCGTAACCGCCTAAAATCTGAATCGCCTTATGCGTTACGGCAGTCGAAATCTCCGAAGCGTAGACTTTGGCCTGGGCCGATTGCAAAGAATACGGTTTTCCCTGATCTTTGAGCCAGGCTGCCCGGTAGACCTGCAGCCGGGCGTTTTCTATCATGGTAGACATATCGGCCAGATGAAATTGAATAGCTTGAAATGCCGATATAGGCTGGCCGAACTGTTCTCGTTCCTTCGAATATTTCAAGGCGATATCGAAGGCGGCCTGTGCTATGCCTACGGACATGGCCCCGCAGCCGATCCGGCCGCCGTCCAGAGTCGACATGGCCACCCGGAACCCTTTGCCTTCCACGCCGAGCAGGTTTTTGGCGGGAACGAAACAATCGGAGAAGATCAATTCGGCGGTCGGGGAGCCTTTGAGACCCATTTTCTTTTCGATCGTGCCTACCTCGTATCCGGGGGTTCCCTTATCGACTATGAAAGCGGAAATCCCCTTGGGGCCGGAGCCTCTCTTGGCCGTAGCGAATACGATCACGCTATCGGCTAAAGATCCCATAGTAATAAAAATCTTGGCGCCGTTTATTATATAGCCGTCGTCTTTTTTTACGTATGACGTGGTCAGCGCGGCGGCGTCGGAGCCGGCTCCCGGTTCGGTCAGGGCGAACGCCCCTATATGTTCTCCGGCACAGACCGCGGACAGGTATTTTTTCTTCTGTTCTTCCGTGCCGAACATCAAAAGCGGATAACCGTAAAGGGAATTATGCAGGGCTACCACCGAAGCGTGCGACGGACAGCCTTTGGATAATTCTTCGATGGTGATCATATAGGAGATCATATCCATGGCTCCGCCGCCGTATTCCTCCGGAAGCGTTATCCCCATGAGACCCAGATCTCCCATTTCCTTAATGAGAGCCATATCCAGCTTCGATTCGGAATCGAATTCCTCGGCGCGGGGTTTGAGTTTTTTCTCAGCAAACCCCACGGCGACTTCTCGTACCGCCAGTTGATCTTCAGTCAGTTCGAAATTCATCTGTTAATCCTCGCGCAGAATTTTCTTAAGACACATCACCAGAGGCAATCACATTCGGTTTTAGAACAATGGTTATTTACCCTTGAATTCCGCTTTTCTTTTTTCAAGAAAAGCGTTAGTCCCCTCGTTTTTGTCGTCGGAGGCGCAGATACCGGCAAACAGGGCCGCTTCATGCGCGCATCCCGATTTGAGATCGACATCGAGCCCCAGATTGATCGCCTCTTTGGCGGCTCTTATAGCTAACGGCCCTTTGGAGGCAATCTTTTCGGCCATCTCTTTTGCTTTGGTCATAAGCTCTTCCGGCGGATAAATCTGGTCGATCAGCCCGATTCTATAAGCTTCCTGGGCGGTCACGAAATCTCCGGTGAAAATCATCTCTTTGGCTTTGCCGGGACCGACAAGCCTGGTCAGCCGCTGCGTGCCCCCGTAACCGGGAATAATACCGAGATTGACCTCCGGCTGCCCGATTTTAGCTTTATCCGAGGCCAGTCTTATATCGCAGGCCATGGCGATCTCGCATCCCCCGCCGAGCGCGAACCCGTTAACCGCGGCGATAACCGGCTGGGGTAGATTCTCGATTTTGAACAGCAAGGTCTGGCCCCTGTCGCATTTTGCTCTGCCGGAGACGACGTCGCAAACAGCCAACTCCCCGATATCGGCGCCGGCCACAAACGATTTTTCGCCGCCGCCGGTCAGGATCACGCAGAGTATATTATTATCAGCGGCTATCGACGTAAAACAGCTGTCGAGTTCGGCGATAGTTTGGTCGTTTAAAGCGTTGAGCACTTTGGGACGGTCGATGCTGACTATGGCTACCGCACCTTCTTTTTCGATTTTGATATTTTCATATTCCATGATCCCCGCCTATTTTTTTGAGTAATCGTAAAATCCGCGCCCTGTTTTCCGGCCGTGATATCCGGCTTTGACCATCGCCTTGAGCAGCGGGGGAGCGGCGTAATGGTGATCTTTGAACTCTTCAAAAAGAATTTCGGCGATATAGTAAGTGGTATCGAGACCGACGAAATCTGTCAGCTCCAGCGGGCCCATCGGATAGGCGCAGCCTAATTTCATGCCGTTATCTATATCCTCTTTGGTGGCTACACCCTGCTCCAGCGCCCGGATAGCGTCAAGCATGTAGGGAACCAAAAGACGATTGACCACGAACCCCGGAGTATCCTGACAGGATACTACCACCTTACCGAGCTTTTCGCCGAATGTTTTGGCGGTCTGGAACGTGGCATCCGAGGTAGCCACTGTCTTGACCACTTCGACCAATTTCATGACCGGCACTGGATTGAAAAAGTGCAGGCCGCAGAACTGATCGGCCCGTTTGGTGACCGCGCCCATCTCGGTGATCGAAAGCGATGAGGTGTTGGAGGCGAAAATGGCTTCTTTTTTCACGATCGTATCGAGGTGTTTATAAAGCTCGAGCTTGGTGTTGAGATTCTCTACTATCGCTTCGCAAACTATATCGCAGTCTTTCAAGTCGTCGATCTCGGTCGTGCCGGAAATATTATCCAGTACCGCCTTTTTGCCGGCCTCGTCGAGCTTGCCTTTTTCCACGGCCTTTGAGAGCGATTTTTCTATTCGTCCCATTCCTTTTTTGAGGAAATCATCGTTGACCTCGCGGATCACCACTTTCATACCGGCTTTGGAGGCCACCTCGGCTATGCCGGAGCCCATCAGGCCGCATCCGCAAATTCCTACCTTCTTAATCTCCATAATCAACACTCCATCACTACACTAAATGGTTATCAGGTAAAATCATCTGTTGAATCGGATCTATTGAGGACCAACCGGCCATATGGCGATCATCCCGTTTTAAATTCAATTGTCGATCTCTCAGGGGAAAAGCGAAATTCATAACAGCCCTTCCGAGTTTAGTTAAAGAAAATCGCGATATCGGATACCGCTGTTCCGACCAGACAAAAAACAAAAATACCGGCCCGAATTCAAGGGTTAAGTGCGATTTCAATCCGGCCGGTAATCGATAAGACCGACCGCGGTATCTAGAATACGATAATGGACCGCAACCCCTTGCCGTTACGCAAAAGATCGAAAGCGTCGTTGATCTTCTCTATCGGATACCTGCCGGTAACCAACTCCTTGACCTTGATTTTGCCTAAGCGGCAAAGCTCGATCAGCTTGGGGTAGTCTACCGGACGGCATCCGAGGGAGCCGACAATTTCCATCTCACGGTACATTATCTTACCGGCGTTCAAGGAGATATCTTTATTGGTATAGCCCAGAACGACCAGCCGACCGCCGCTCCTGAGGGAGTTGAAGGCGGTTTCTATTGTAGACGGGTTGCCGATAGCCTCAATAGCGATATCGGCGCCTCCGCCAGTCATCTTCCTGACAGTTTTAGTCCAGTTTTCGTCCTCTTTGGGGTTGATACATATATCAGCGCCGAGTTTTTTAGCCCATTCCAGCTTTTCGGGGGAGATATCAACCGCGATGACCGAACCTCCCACAGCCGCGGCCACCTGGACTAAATTTATACCGACACCGCCGCATCCGAGAATTACCACAGTATCCCCGGGTTTGACCTGAGCGCGGTTTTTTACAGCGTGAAACGGGGTCGAGATAGCGTCGGCGATAATCGAGCCTTCCTCCAACGGTATTTCATCGGGCAGATGAAACGTATCTTTGGCCGGGGCCAGCACGTATTCGGCGTAGGCGCCGTCGATATTGTTGCCGAACATGACCATACCAAGACAGATATTCTCCCGTCCGGTACGGCAGAAATCGCAATGGCCGCAGGTTAAGACAGCGGGCAGGAGGATTCTATCCCCTTCCTTGAAACCGGTCACCCCCTCGCCCAACCCTGCGACTATACCCGACGGCTCATGGCCCAAGATCAACGGCGGTTTTTTGAAGGTCGGCACGCCGTGATCGATATAATGCAGATCGGTATGACATACACCGCAGGCGGCGGTTTTTATTAATAGTTCGCCACGGCCCGGTTTGGGAGTGGGAACCTCTTCTATCTTCAACGGCTGATCGGGACCGTGGAATACAGCGGCTTTCATATTATACTCCTCTCTCTATCATCAATATTATACGCCAAATCAATCGTTGCCGGAAAACAGTTCATCGTCCTGCCCGGCCCTGACTTTCCGGGTGAAAATCATCGCAGAATCGTCGTTTTCGTCGCCGAAACAAACGGTACAGCCGTCGCACCCCAGATCTTTCACCGGGATAGTCCTGACCTCGAATCCGAGCCAGGTATAGTTGTCGATAGCTTCCTCGAGCTTATCGCCGGACGCGCTGAACTGCTGGATCCACCCTTCGCCGGCCATTTTTTTGATCAACTCATTGCTCATCAGAATAGATCCTCGTCCATATCGTTGCCCGGGGGGAGCTTGCCGTGCGCTTGCAGATGCGCGCTCAATATCTCCGATTCCCGCTGGGTGTACATCTGATAAGGCTCCCAGGCGAAATAGGCCGATTGGAACCCCTCGTCTTTTTTCCCGCGCAACGCTAATCGCATATTTTCAGTACCGGATACCAGAATAATATTTTTCTCCCTGTCATACAACTGAATAACGCCCGGCTCCTCAGGGACCGTTTCGATGGAATTTTGATCGAAATGGGAATATTTATCGGGTGGCAGTACTGACGGTATAATGGAAAGGCGAAGATCGCACCTGGCGCATCGATGGGCCTGGGCGATAGCCGCGTTCTCAGCGTAGCCCTGCTCGATCTCATCGAAACCTCTTCTCGATTCGATTTTTAGGCAGGGGGCTTTTCTCTGAGGGGTTCTGATATCCTTTGCCGCCTTGGGAGCGCGATCGATATCGATACCGTAGGACGGCAATTCGCCGGGACCGCCAAGATATATATCTATGGAAATCGCCGCTTTTCGTCCAGCCTGAACTGCTTCGACAACTGAGGCCGGTCCGCTGACATTATCTCCTCCGGCGAATATTCCTTCTCGCGGCGTGGAATAATCGGGATTAATCTTGAATACGCCGTTATCAACTATTTCCAATCCGAGGGCGGTTTCGATCTTCTGGCCGATGGCCGTGAAAATATGATCGAAGATCATTTCGATAAATTCGCCCGGTATAGGTTCGGGCGAACGGCGCCCTTTTTCATCCTCCGCGCCCAATCTCATTTTTTGGAAAGAGGCGTGCAGGCCGTCATCCCGTTGAAAAATGAGGCGGGGGGATATGAGAAATAGAAACTCGATTCCCTCGTCGATCGAAGCGTCGATTTCCTCGTCGTAGGCGGGCATTTCGGCCCGGGTTCTGCGATATAAAATAGTTACTTTATCGGCTCCCAGCCTTATGGCTGTCCGGGCAACATCGGTGGCCACGTTGCCGCCGCCGATTACGCCGACTGAACCGGCCAGGCGAATATTCTCGCCCATATTGACCTTCTTTAGAAATTCGAGGCCGTCGGCGACCTCATCATTCTCCTCCACGCCCCTGGGCAGGGATACGCCGAGCGGCACGCCGGTGGCCCAGAATAGAGAATCGTAATCAGATAAACTTTCGGGGGAGTCGATTTTTCGGTTCGGATGGAAGTTTACTCCGAGGGAGAGTATATCATTGATTTCGCTGTCCAGCGCTTGCTCCGGCAAACGATAACGAGGTATGCCGTAGCGAAGCATGCCGCCGGGTTTGGGCATCGATTCGTATAGATCGACTTGATGACCCAGAAGACGCAGGTAATACGAAGCCGAGAGACCGGCCGGCCCGGCTCCCACGACAGCTATTTTTTTACCGGTATCAGGTTTTACGTTTATGTTTTCTTTCCAGTAGCCGTCGTCATGATCGGCCGCGAACCGTTTGAGCGACCTGATAGCCACCGGCTCGTCCCAAACCGCCCGGCGGCATCCCGTTTCGCAGGGGCTGTAGCAAACCCGGCCTAATATCCCCGGGATCGGGGCTTTCTCCCTGATCGCGGCGATAGACTGGCCGTAACGCTTCTCACCGATCAGTTTTACATACAGCGGCACATTTATTTCGGCCGGACAGCTGGCCATGCAGGGGAGCACCGATTTCGATTTAGTCTCATATTCCCAGGGCTTGTCCAAAAGAGCTCCGGTCGGACAGACCTCGACACAAGCGCCGCAGAATATGCAGCCGCTCTCCTTCATGGTTCCGTTTTTGGGAACCGCCACGGGATGGCCATACTCTTCTGAATATTCGAAGACATCGATCTCTTTGACATCGCGGCAAACCCGAAGACATCTTCCGCAGGCGATACAGAGATTGTAATCGAGATTATAAAACGGCTGATTTTTAATAACCGGCATGGCCTGATGAATATAACGAGGTGTATAATCCGGTATGACGATATAAGCGGCCACCTGGCGCAGTTCGCAGTTGCCGAAGATAGAACAGCATCGTTCCGGAGAGTCGACATTTTGTGAGCATTGGGTACGGCTGCAGCCCTCCGCCTCATTGCAGGTCAGACAGGCGTGGGGGTGGGTAGAGAGTATGCGGGCCAGATTCTTTTGGCGAGCCGCAGTGAGAGCCTCATTATCTGTTATAACATTTCCCGCGTCCACGGCGCGAACCATGCAGGCGTTGACAGGTTCGGGATTGCCATTGATAACGACCTTGCAGAGTCCGCAGCCCTCGCCCGATTCCACCGTGGGAATAGCCGGATGGTAACAAATATGGGGAATATATATCCCGGCATTCAGGCAGGCGGACAGCAGATTTTCATCAGGACCGCACTCGATCTTTTGTCCATTCACAATCGGCATATTACCACGTATGGCTCAATGAACCGTTGGGGCAGGCCGAGACACAAGGCAGAGGGGGCCTCTCCGACGACGGTTTGCAGTCGGCGCAGATATATTTGAGAGCTTTGCGGGATTCGTCTTTAACAGCCGCCACCAGATCGTCGTAGTCGTCCTCGATAATCTCTATAATATTTTTTGGACAGGCGTTTACGCAGAGGTGTTGGGGGCATTCCAGGCAGTCGTCGGTATTGATAGCGATATAATACTCCCCGGAACCGTCGGTATAACCGTAATTAGCGATCATCTTCCGTCTCCCGCCTCAGGCTACGCTTTTAGCCTGCTGTTTTTCGAAAAGGGTTTTAGCGAAGAGCGCTGCGCCCAACGCTCCGGCGATCTGGGAATCGATTTTGGTTTTGACCGCCTTTACGCCTAATTCTTTTTCCAGCCGTTCGACTACTCCTCGGTTTTTGGCGATTCCGCCGGTGATGAAAAACTTTTCCTGAACTCCCACCGAATCGAGGAGAGAGGATACACGGTGCGCCATAGCCGAACAATAGGCGGCCAAAACCTTCTCTTTTTTCCAGCCGTCACGCAAAAGAGCCATGGCCTCGGACTTGGCGAAAACTACGCAGGTCGACGATACCGGGGGCGGTTCTTCTTCCACCTGAAAGGAGAGATCCCCCACCTCGGTAATGGGAACCTCTAAAAGATCAGCCATAACTTCCATACCCCGACCGGTTCCGGCGGCGCATTTATCGTTCATTTTGAAATTGGTGACTTTGCCTTTCTCATCGCAATGAATTGCTTTGCAATCCTGGCCGCCCATATCGAGTATGGTCCGGATCTCGGAACCGCCCATGAAATTCGCGCCACGGGCATGACAGGCAATCTCCGTTACCGCCTTATGAGCGAAGGGGACATTGACACGGCCGTAACCGGTGCCGACTATGAAATTGATATTCTCCAATGTCAGGCCTGTTCCGGCCAACGCTCCCTCTATCGCCTTATTGGCCGAATCAGGGGAGTTCGATCCTGTGCGGGTGTTGTTAAAAGCGTAAAGCTCACCGTCGGCCATGATGACCGCCTGTGACGATACCGAGCCGACGTCGATACCCGCTGTGATTATCGCGGCGCCGCGCCAGTCTTTATTTTCATCGCGCCAGGAGTATTCGGTCCAGCGCCAGAATTCTTTATTTTCAGCCATTCGTTTTCCTTTCCCCGGCAATTATAGCGGCGCCCAACGCTCCCACGTAATCGGGATCTTCAGGTATTATAACTTCGCAGTTCAGCGCCCTCTTGAGAGATGAAACAAATCCTATATTATGGGAGACTCCGCCTATCAGGGCGACTTTCTGCTCAATTCCGACCCGGCGCACCATAGAGGTTATTCGGCTGGCTATGGCGTCGCAGACAGCCCGGGCGATATCCGGTTTCGGCGTCTGAGCGTGCAGAAGGGAAACGACTTCCGATTCGGCGAAGACTGTGCATTGGGCGTTCATAGGAATTGTCTTTTCCGATTTCAACGATATTTCGCCGAATTCTCTGACAGTCATCTCCAACGCCCGGGACATCGATTCGGCGAACGAACCGGCCCCGGCGGCGCATTTCTCATTGACCGCGAAATCGATCACTTTGCCGGCCCCGTCGATTTTTATGCCTCGTCCCTCTTCGGCGCCGACATCAACAACCGTTCTGGCCTCGGGAATAAGACGGATCGTTCCGACGGCTCCCGCGCCGACCTCTGTTACCTCGGAATTCTTTTCAGGAACGGATTTTCTCCCCGCTCCGGTAGCGGTGATATGCTCTATGGCCGACAACTCGATCCCGGCCTGACTGCCAGCTTCGTCCAAGCCCTTTCGGGCTGAGGCCCCCTGATCGAATCCGGTTGAGATCTTCGATTTGCCGATTACCTCGCCATCCTTTAATATCACCACTTTTATATGCTTGGCTCCCATATCGATGCCCGCGGTGATCATTGTACCTCCTTTATTGCTCCCGCCGATTGGCAGGACAAAATTATTCTTATCACTTTTAAGCTCCCGCCGGGACTTTTCCGGTTGATCCTCCGGATTTCATATCATAGCCGAGCCGTTCCATAAACGAATCGATCCTCGACATGACACCCTTAAAGTCGAATTCCCTTTCGTCCCCCATATTTCCCTCGAAGGTCATCACGGGAACCCCGGCCTCGGCGATACCGAGACGATTTTCCATTATGCCGCACGAGAGACCCTCGCAGCCCCTGTTCAAATGAAGCATCACGCCGTCTAATTCCCATTGCCTGGCTATCTGCAGCATCATTTCGGTTTTCAGATCGGGATCGTAGAAATGCTGCCACTCCGGTTTGGAAAGATTCCAGTCGGCCAATACGCGTAAAGCCTGATCACGGGTGGTGATCCTCTCGCCTCTTTGCATCGGGGTTGTTCGCGGCCCCCAGGTGCCGTCGGGCTTGGTTTCCCAGATCCCGATCAGTCCGAACGTATACAACGATCCTACCGAAATAGCGCCGTACTGCTCGAGATAACGGAATACTTTCAGGAAACCCCAGGGCGGCTGCGTATCGGACATCAAACGGCAGCGCTCGTTGGGTAAGGCCGCGATCTGATTCTCGACTCTATATTTTACCTCGTCCCGAAGCTCCTCGTAGAAATCGGCCATCTCTTTGGAATGCTTGGATAATGTTCCGTGGACGTAGAGCGAGTACATGGTTTTTTCATCCAGAGGAGCGGGGCGGGCCATATTGAGATAACAGATTTCTGCCCATGTCGAGGTGGAGCGGAGTTCGTTCTCCACGGCCTCGAATAGCAATTCATCCTGGTATTTTCGTCCGGTGACTTTTTCCAGCCATTCGATCGCTTCGTGCATCTGGTTGACCACGAACATGAGTTTGTCTTCGTCGAGATCCTTATACGGGCCGACGGAAACGTCGAGGCAGAAATAAGGGATCTTCTTATACTCGGCCACGTGCTGGTACCATTTGCCGTGGCTGCAGCAGATATGATCCTGGTAGCAGAAATCGGGCGAGGGGTAATCGCCGCCGAAAGCGTACTTATTCAGATACATCGAGCCCCAGTAATTGCGCATATAACTGCAAAGATCGCGGGCCCAGCCTTTGGCCTCGGCCGCTTCCATACATTCCTGCGACAGCTTTTTATCGAAAGCGAGGGAGGCGCCGTACGGTTCGCCTGTGATATTGTAGACGTCGCGGCCCAGCCCCGCGGGGAGAGCGTCGAACGCCCAGGCTCCGCCTGTCCAGCGGATGCCGCCTTTAGTGTGGGCTTCCTGGTAATCTTTATAATATTTTTGCCGTAGTTCCTTGGCCTTGCTCCAGCATTTCAGCGGTTCGGTTTTGTATATTGCCATAACAGCTCCTTATTGTCCAGCGGACTAAAACAGTTCCTCTTCACCGACCATCTCCAAAAACGCCTCGACCCTGATACGCATCGGACCCAGAGGCACAGTAACATCAAATTCCAGAAACAACGTTGGGAAACCGTTGGCGTTGAGATACTCCTTCAACGGTGGGATATCGCATTCGTGCGGGTCGCAGAATTTTTGTTGTATCAGAATAACGCCGTCGGCTTTGTAGTCTTTAGCTAATTGAAGGATATGGGGAAATCTCTGGCGTTCCTCCCAATCTTTGGTCGGGCAGGGAGGCCTGTCGATATAACGATTGGCCAGATCCTGTAAAATATCGCCGTTTTGATATTGAGTCAGGTTCCAGAAATAGCGGGTGCCGGTGCAATGCTCGTCGACCACGATAGTCGCCCCGACCGATTCGACCATCCTGACGAAATCGGTGTCGTCGTCCTCGGAGCCGACAATCATCAAACGCGCTCCGGTTTCCCTGCCGAGCTGTCTGTCTTTGAGTTGAGGCAGGATCCGATTCAGTTCGGCGTTGTGATCTTTTTTATCCACAAAAAACGATGAGGCCACCATGACCATCGCCTCCAGGCCGGTGATAGCGGGGTTAGGACCCTTGCGAAGCTCATAAACCGCGTGCAGGAGCCGCCTGTTTTCGTTGTGCAGCTCCGCCGATTCGCGCAGGGCCTGATCGGTTATCTCTTTGCCTCTCCATTCCTCCAGCGATTTTCTGAATTTTTCGAACTCGCTTTTTAGGTACGGCCGGGCATGTTCGGTCTGCACTTTGTTGGGCATATAGAGATAATAGGCGTAATCTATCGGCACATGTTTTTTCCAGGAGGTGAACGACTGCCTGATATGCAGGCAGGACTGCGCGATCATTATACCTTTCATGTAATCGTAACGCCCCTTGAGCCCCTGCGCCAGTACGTCACGACAAAACGGGCAGAACATGCCGAATATGTGCGGCTCGGTGACATCCTGCGGTTCGTGGGAGCCGAGCATGCGCACGGGCAGAAGCCCGGCGGCATAGATTATCTCTTCGGGAGCGTAACTGCAGAAACAGCCGACAACGTCGCCGCCGGTTTTGGCCATCCAATCACGGGCGTAATCATGCCGTTTTTCATACCATTCAAAGAATTTTTCGAACATAACCCACCTTGCGTATCTTAAGTTGCTTTTATTCCATGTAGAAAAATTTCCAGAAGCTGATCGGAAAGGACGCCCATATCGGGGTTGCGCCGGGGATCGTACCACATATATATCCAGTTGAGCGATCCGAACAGATAAAGAGAGACAAGATCGTCATTGAATTCCGCCGGCGACGAGATATTCTCGGCGACGATATTCCTGACCAGTCCGAAATATTTCCGTCTGATTTTCAGAATATCTTTATAATATTTTCCGGAGAGCGATTCGATTTCGTGCACACAGACTTTCAGATCGTCCATATTATTGAGAAAGAAATGGAAATGGTTATCGAGGACGGCTTTAAGTCTCTCTCGGGCGGTCGAAACCGCTTCGAGCCGTTTTTCGAGCGATTCGGCCAAGGTCGAGAAGGTATTTTCCTGAATGGCGAAGAGCAGTTCATCTTTGCTTTTGAAATAATAGTAAATTCCGGAAAGCCCGATTCCAGCTTTAGCGGCCACCTGGCGTATCGACGCCCCCTCGAAACCGTGACGGGCGATGATCTCGGACGCGGCTTTGAGTATGGATGATAACTTCTTATTGTACTGGCTATTACGTCTTGCAGGCAACGGTTTTTCTTTGACCGCGGAAGGCATCGAAACCTCGCTTGTCGAAAGTTTATCGAACGTTCGTTCTAATTATCGGAATAATCGCCTGCCCTGTCAAGAAAATAGTGGAATTATTTATCTATGATTATAGGAATGACATTCATTTTCAAATAAGGAGAAGCGGGGCAGCCGCAAGTCGGCAGATTGTCCATACAGATCCGAAAAGACTGCTGACGCTGGCCGCGGCCGGTAAGCCGTTCGCCGGCATTTTTTAAGACGCGCCGCCAGGAACCCGACATAAGCCGGTCAGGTTATGTAGTTATGGAAATTAACTCGGAGGGAAAATGACTGATTTAAAAAGACCAGATAATAACGACGAAATACATACAGAACCATTGAAACGCGCGATGTCGGCATTCCAGCTTTCCAGCAGGAAGCGGAGTATATGGCAGTTGATTAATACGCTTATCCCATATGCGTCTCTTTGGATATTAGCGAATTGGGCGCTGGGCTATTCGTTCTGGCTGGCTTTGCCGGTTATAGCGCTGGCCAGCGGTTTTATGACCAGGACATTCATAATTTTCCACGATTGCGGGCACCAGTCATTTTTTCATTCCAGAAAGGCCAACGATTTTTGGGGCGTGGTGACCGGTATTTTGACATTTACTCCATATTATTTCTGGCGCAGAAATCACGCTTTGCATCACGCCACGTCGGGCAACCTGGATAAGCGCGGGTATGGAGATGTCTGGACGATGACCGCCAACGAGTACCGGCAATCGTCACGCGGCCGACGGCTCAAATACAGACTTTACCGCAATCCTCTGGTGATGTTTTTCTTAGGGCCGCTTCTTCTCATGCTGATTACTCATCGAATCCCCGGCTCGAAAGCGAGCCCAAAAGAACGCCGCAGTATTTACGGAAATAACCTCGGCATTCTGCTGATGGCTGTTCCGATGAGCCTGCTGATAGGGCTGAAAGCCTATCTACTTATTCAGTTTTTGATACTATTTATCGGTCTGATTGGCGGGATCTGGCTGTTTTATGTGCAGCATCAGTTCGAAGATGTTTACTGGGCCAGGGATGGCGAATGGAAATTTGCCGAGGCTTCCCTGAAAGGGGCGTCATTCTACAAATTGCCGCTGATACTGAACTGGTTTACCGGCAACATCGGTTATCATCATATTCATCATCTTAATCCCGGTATACCGAATTACAATCTGCCCAAGTGCCAGCGGAAGATCCCGGGCTTTGAGAAGGCCAAATCTATTAAGCTGATCGCCAGTTTAAAATCGCTTAAGTACCGTCTTTGGGACGAGGAGCAGGGCAGGCTGATCGGTTTCAGGGAAGCGAAATACGGAAAGTAATAACCTGCCGGAATATCTTAACAAGCAATTTATAAAGAAGCGCTTACGTGTTGTCAGGAGTTTTTTTATAGCATTTCCGCGGGTCGTCAGGAATGGAATCCTGACGACGCACTAAAGGCTGCTCTGATCTAAACTGTCTTAAACATCATCGCCGAAAGGCCAGGTTGGCAGATCTCGGCGGCGAGGTTTATCTTTGCGGAAACCGAGAGCGTAATCGGCCTGCATCAGCTTCTGGATCTCCCGTGTACCTTCGTATATCGACGCTCCCTTGGAGTTGCGGAAGAATCTCTCGACAGGATACTCGTCGGAAAAACCATAAGCCCCATGGACCTGGACAGCGTCAGACGCCGCCTTTTCGGCCTCCTGGCAGGCGATCCATTTGGCCAGAGCGGTCTCTCTTGTGGGGCGAATACCATTGTTTCTCATCCAGCCGGTTTTGAGCCATAGAAGCCGGGAAAACTCATAGCCAGCGGCCATATTGGCCAGCATCTCCTTAACCAGCTGATGATCGGCTATGGGTACTTCGAATGCCTGGCGTGTTTTGGTATAGTTGAGACAGGCGTCTAAGGAGGCTTTGATCAGGCCGGTCGAGCCGGCGGCCACGGTATATCGTCCCTGCTCCAGGCAGAACATGGCGATTCCGAACCCCTCTCCCTCGTTACCCAGCATATTTTCAGCGGGAACCTCGACATCCTGCATCGATATCCAGCCGGTATTTCCGGCGCGCACCCCGAGTTTGCCGTGTATGGAGCCGGTTGTCAGGCCGGGAAATGATCTTTCCAATATAAAAGCGGAAATGCCGGAATGATCTCTGTTTTTTTTCTTCTCCATGTCGGTCCAGGCGAAGATTAGGAAATGATCGGCTACGTCGGCCAGGCTGATCCACATTTTTTCGCCGTTCAGGATATACTTATCACTTTTTTTCGCGGCGGTGGTTTGCAGGCCGACGACATCAGAGCCGGCGTTGGGCTCGGTCAGTCCGAAGGTCCCTAATTTTTCGCCTTTGGCTTGCGGTATCAGGTATTTCTCTTTCTGGAATTGATTGCCCCAGGCGAGCAGAGTCAGTGAATTCAGACCTATATGAACCGAGAGGATCACCCTGGCCGATGTATCGGCGTATTCTAATTCCTCGCAGGCCAGTCCGAGTGAGATATAATCCATTCCGGCGCCGCCGTATTTTTCAGGCAGACATATACCGAGGATATCGGATTGAGCCATTTTGCCCGGAAGCGAACGGTCGAATTCATGTTTACGGTCATTTTCCTGAATATCCGGGAGGACGTTTTTGGCGGCGAACTCGCGGCATAATTTGGCAACCGCTTTGTGATCATCGGTAAAACTGAAATCCATTCTTGCTCCTTAGCGTCTATTAACAGCAAAACAATACCGGCAGATATTTTCGTTCTCTCCGAGATCCCGAGAAATCGAGAAGAGAGCGGCCGTAAAATACGGTATTGACATGGCCATAACAAATCAAATTTTCTTAGGGTCATCGGTTGCCAGGTCGCGAAACGGGGCAAGGTCAGGGATCGAGGCATATTGACAGAATAAAAAAAAGCCGCGATATCAGATGATATCGCGGCCCGGTGATTCAAAGGTCATTATTTCTTTTTGGCATCCAGCGACGGTTTTTCGCTATCCTTTTTGACCGGATCTTTCTTAACCGGTTCTTTTTTCGCGGGTTCAGGCGTGGGATTCGTTCCCTGTATTACTATCGGAATGGAAAAGAAAGTGGTATCCTGTCCGGACATGGAAAAGGTCAGGGATCTGGCCATGTTCTCTTTTTGGAATTCCCCTTTCCACTCGAACTTGATTTTGGATGTTTTCCAGGGGTCGATCTTATCTTTTTTAATATCCATCTTCAACCCGTCGAACAGATCGTCGATGAAATTAAGTTGAAGCTGGTTATCGCTTTTGTTCTCGATATATATTTCCTGCTTTTTGTTTTTCTCGGTGAAATTAAATCGTTGAGGAGATAAAGCGTAAGGCAGGGTGGTATCGGGAACGGCATCAACCTTGGAGCTCAGGTGTATTTTAACCTGGGGCTGGCTGGGGTCGTTGGAGTAAATGGTGGCGTATTTGTTGATGCTGGTTTTATACGATTTTGTGTCGAACGACAGTTCCACGACCGTGGACTCTCCGGGCGCCAAAACATCTTTTTGAATCGGCGCGCTGGTGCATCCTCAGCCGGGTTTTACCCTGAGAATCCTCAAGGTATCGGTGCCCACGTTTTTCACCAGGTAGTCATGGGTTACTTTGCTTTTTTGAGGGATATGTCCGAAATCCCATTTGGCGTCCGGGATCAGAATTTTCGGGTCTGCCGCGGCTGTGGCCGTCAGTCCGAAAAACAGGGCCAAAATTACAAGCTGTTTAGTCATCGATCTCATCCTCGTTAAAAAAATATTCGGAAAAAATTCCGGTTCCTTTAATATATGTAAAAACCAGACATCGTCAACCTAATTTTGATCTTCTGGCCAGGTAACCGAAAAGCGCCCGATCAAATGGAACGGAGGTATCCAGAAGATGGTAATCTATTCGGGATTCACGGCAGGCGCGGGAAATGACATCAAGGTATTCCCCCAGGCGCGACATATACTCTTCTTTTATCTGCCAGGGATCGGTCAGAAGCTCCCGGCCGGTTTCCATATCCTTAAACCTGGCCTCGGATTTGAACGCGAAATTCCTTTCATACGGATCCAGTATCTGAAAGACTATGACCTCGTGACGGCGGTGGCGGAAATGTTTGAGTCCTAAAAGCAGGCTTTCCGGATCATCCAACAGGTCTGAAATAACTATAATCAAGCCCCGGCGTTTGATTCTATCCGCCAGCTCGTGGAAGGCCACGGCGGCATCGGTTTTATTCGATGGGCCGGTATTATTAAGCTGGGCCAGAATGGGAGTGATATGAGACCGGGCTCCCTTAGGAGGAATATAGGATCTGATAGCCTCATCATAGACCAATAGTCCCGGGGCATCCTGTTGTCTGAGCATCAAATAGGCCAAAGAGGCGGCCAGGTATGAACCGTATTCCAGTTTCGAGATACCATCGGATTTATATCCCATGGAATTAGAGGCATCCAGCAGAATATACGCTTTGAGATTGGTTTCCTCTTCGAACTGCTTGATATAGAATCGATCGCTCTTACCGTAGACTTTCCAATCGATATGCCTGAAATCGTCGCCGGGCATATATTGGCGGTGCTCGGCGAATTCCACGGAAAAACCGTGATACGGCGATCTGTGCAGACCGACTATGAACCCTTCAACCACAAGTCTGGCTTTGAGTTCTATCGAAGATAGCTTGCTGACTACGGCCGGATCGAGGAATTTCCGGTAATCAGTCGGTGTACGTTCGCTGTTGGCCATGCAATATTATACTGATAACAGGACCAAATAAGGTCTGTTTTTTTTAAAAATCAGTAAATTTCCTGATGGAGCTCAATAACTCTAAAACCTATAAGGCTTTAAGTCGTCTGTTCGGTCCGCTTATTTCAACAGGGCCAGTCGTCGGGTTTCGATTCGACCGGAAGTTACCATCCGGCAATAATATATGCCGGACGGCCGATTTTTGGCGTCCCAAATAAAATCATGAATTCCCGCGGACAGGTTATAGTCGGCCAGAACTTCCACTCGACGTCCCAGAAGATCAAAGATTTCCAGAGAAACAGGGCCGCTTTCAGCCAATTCGAGCCGGATGGCGGTGGAAGAATTGAACGGATTCGGGTAGTTTAGCGAAAGCGAGTTTTCTTTTGGCTGTTGGAGTTCGGGGTCTACAGCGGTTTGGAGAGTATTCAAAAAGACCAGCACCGACGGAGTGCCCGATTGTCCCATGGCCAGATCGAGCATGCCGTCACCGTTGACATCGCCGAAGGCCAGGGCGGTGCCGCTGGCGTTGCCGTCGTATTCCCATGAGGGGGATGATTCGAGGACTCCGTTCACATTCAGGTAGAGCCGGAGACTGCCGGTGGAGAAATGAACGGTGGCCAGATCGGGATCACCGTCGCCGTCGATATCGCCCCAGGCCAGATCCTGGCAGCCGTGAAAAGAATTATTCGATTCCCATATAGGGGTTTGTCCGAGTTGGCCTTCTGTATTATCGAAAAGCCAGGTCGGCTGGGTCGCTCCGATTGCCAATTCCGGATAGTAGTCTCCGTCGATATCCGCCCAGCCGATACCCTTATCGCCCCTGGTAGAACCGGAAGTCCAGACAGGGGAGCCTGTGATAACTCCCTCGTTATTGCCGTAGACGGCGCTTTGGAAATTGACCCATTTGGAAGCGGCCAGTTCGTACCAGCCGTCGCCGGTCATATCTCCCCATTTGAGGAAATTGGTAATCATCTGGTCGTTGGATTGCCAGGACGGCGTTGTCGGCAGGCCGCTGCCGTCGTTGACATAAATATATATGGGGCGAAATGGGTCGTCATTCGCTCCCTGGTTGGCGGTAGCCACATCGATATCGCCGTCATCATCATAATCGAACGGGGCGGCGCAGAGGGTCCAGGTATTGTCGTTGGCCAGCCATCCGGGATTAGCGGCCAGCCCGTTATAAGATCCGAAATAGATCACCGAATTATCGAATGAGAAATCGCCGTTGCAGGCAAACAGATCGGGATAGTTATCACCGTTAAAATCAGCCCATCTGACATCAGTGGTGGAGCGCATATCTGCCGACCACCAGGAGGGTGATGATTCCAATTGTCCGTTATTATTGGTCAGGACGAAATTGCGCCAGTCGTCGTAAGGAGGATAACTCTGGGAATGGTAACATCCTACGGCCAGGTCGAGATCACCGTCGCGATCAAAATCGCCGAATTCGATTCCACCGACCTGCATGCGCAAATCGCAGGTATAGTCGGGTGTATCGGGCAAGGGAACATCATCGGTAATAATTACTATTCCTCCCGGAGTGCCATCATGGGCGGCGGTCAAATGGCCGTCCTCGGATATATCCTGAGCGAAGATCCCGGAGGAGATCATTATAGCGGCGAATAAAACAAAAGCGGATTTTTTCATTATTGGGTCCTTTTCTTAAGCAATACAAATCAACCATCCGGCCTTATAACAGAATTCGGAGATATTTTGCTCCCTATTTTAGCAGGATTATTTTGACGGATTTTTCCTGGCCGTTGATCGCGGCTTGAAGAAAGTAAACGCCTGATCCCAGCGATTTTCCTTCGGCTGAGCGGCCGTCCCAATAGGCCCGCCCATCGACCGCGGACAGCCTGTTGACCAACGCGCCGCTTATATCGAACACCCTGATTTCATCCGCGCCGCTATTGATGTCAATGACGCAGGTGGAATTGAACGGGTTGGGATACGCAGCCAGGTCTATCTCCGGCAGAGTGATATCAGGCCCGCGAATCCCCGTCGGTTCGACCGCATGGAGGAATCGTCGGTAAATCCTGTCAGGCAGATCGGGTTCTATATAAGATAATATTATCTCCTGACCGGCTGCAACAGAGATTACTCCGTCACCCGGCACCGCCTCGGAATCGTTGGTTTCGAGAGGCAATAGAGGTAAAAACAGTCCGTCAAAATTCTCGCGATAAAGGGTCACTGTTTCGGAATCTCCGGAGGTGGAACAGGAGGCGGAAATCTGCAGCGAGCTATTAACCCGACGGTTGTAGTCGCTGACTTTGGGCAAGATATTTTCGAAAATCGCCAGGGTATCGATCAGATTGTCGTTTTCATCATAGACATTCAAGGGGAAAAGATAGTCATAGATCGCGAGGGCGGCCGGCGGACCCTGATCGATGAGCGTTTGAACTGTTATGAAAGCGCCGGTATTTCTTTTGGTCCAGGGATTCTCGATAGTCAGGACGTCGAGGCCGTACATATTGTATAGGACATTGCAGGAGACTCCGGAGGCGTAGCTGGTATCGAGATCGCGCCAGCGGGTATGATCGTGCCAGGGATCGTAAGTTTCGATAAGATGCATAAAGGTTTCCTGGTTGTAGTAGTAGGGGGCGCCTGAGAAATCGCGGGCCATCCGGTAACCGAAATCATAGTAATCCGGGGCGGCGTGCAGGTCTATAAAGAGATCGATGTCGCCGCCGTCGGAGAGATAATCGTCGATAGCCCGATGCACGGCCCGCACTTCGGGCTCTTCCAGATCGAGATTTTGATTCCAGACACGATTTAGGTTCCTGCCATTGACATTGTGCCGAGAATAACCCTCAGCCGCCCCGTCCACATTGACGATAGGAACGATTCTCAGATCGATATCCCGGAGAAACCGTCGCGAAAATTCGCTATCGTTCAGAATCAGGTTTATCAGGCTGTGAATTAAGAAGGTGGGCGGTGTTTCCATAGGGTGCTGACGGGAGATCAGCCAGACCGTTTTCTTGCGGGCGGCGGGGTATTCATTGTCGGTTATGGTTATCATATCCACCGGCCGATTATGGACCGAATATCCAAGAGTCTGCCGGCCGACAACGGGAGAACTTTCCAGGCTGTCCAGAAAGGAATACATGGAAGTCACTGTATAGGGAAAATCCTGGACGAACCAGACTGTATCGGCCGGGAGGTACCGTCTGAAGGAAAGCCGGCCGTCGCTCATCCAGACGTCATTCACTCGTCCCCAATGCAGGTTGTCGAAGGAGACCAGAGGATGGCAATTGATATTCTGCCAGCCGTCGGGATTGGTCAGAAAGAGGGTGACAGTTCGTCCCCGGTTGCCGGCGATGGCGAAATAATACCATCCGTAGGTATCGCCGTGGTTATCATCGAGCCTGATCTCGAAGGTGAAGCTGTCGATTCCGACCTCTTGAATATTGGCGATATTGCCGGATTCGAAATCGGCTATAAAATCGCCGGTCTCTATCTGGGCGGCGGCGGCCGCGTTCAGGGCCACTACTATCAGAATCGTTCTCAAAATAACCATTGTAAAATAAAGATAACATATTTTCGAAGTTGGTCAAGGGTGTATTTTTAGGGGTGATTATACTCGAAAATGTATGCGAATATGAAATCACGGGAGACAAGGATGGCCTGCCAGCCCAATAATCATCTATTATGTCATATATTACATCCTGAACAAATACTGGAACTTGGCGAAGAACTGCCTGGAAGTCAGGGTCATATTGTCGGAATTATCGATATCGCTGTAATCGTGGGTTGAGCCGATATAAAATATGGTGAATGGATTGAGCTTGTAGCTAAACAGCGGATCGACATCGAAACTCTCTGAAAAATCATTATATTGCAAAACCAGCCGCAAGAACATCTCCCGGTTAAACTGGTAATCCGCCCGGGCGCGATAAATAAACCCTTTAAAAAGCTCCACGTCGTTGTCCTGTCTCTTGAGTGTCGAGAAACGATTTGATTGTTCTATTTTCAACTTTGACATCGGTCTTATATCGATCCAACCGACGAAATTGTAACCGTCGCCCAGGACAGGCGGATCCTCGTTACGGGCTACATGCGGCCCGATTTCGTAATAAACACCGGCCTGCACCGGTTCGCTGAACGAGCTGGAGATTTCAGTCGAGAACCTGTTCATGGCATCGAGCTTCTGGCCTCGGAAATTCTCTCTGGTATTCACGTAATGAATGCTGATATTGGTCTGACCTTTGAGCTGCAGGAAGAGGAACGGAGAGATCCAGCCGTCGCGGTATTGGCCGTTCGAATTCCATATCCGGGCGATCTCGATCCCCTGCTGGATCCTGTCGAAAATCCTGCTCTCGGGATAGAAATTAAAGACGTTCAAGAACTCGGCCCATCGGAAATCGTTGCGGGTAACAATTCCGTTATCGGCCCTGAAGGCCGGGCTATGTTCGAGATACTCCATCTCCATATACCAGCGGCGGGTTTCTCTGGTCAGGCCGGTATATACCGCATGGCCGCCGAACGATTCGCCGTCGTAAGCGGTAGTATATTTATGGCCGCCGAAATCGATTTGTCCGATGTTCTCGGTCAGCGCGGTATCTGACGCTTCAGTGGTATAAGAACCCAGAACCTGTGTCATGAATCGGTATTTTTCTTTGAACGGAAGATTGAAATCGACTCCGAAGACGGTATTGCCGCCGTCCTCTTTCAGCCGTCTATCCGATAAAATGGCGCCGAAATTGGAGCTTCCCCCGAACGCCTGTTTGAAACGGATGATATTGGAGTAGCTTTCGCCGGCATCCACAAACCCGCTTCGCTCCTCTAAAGGTATGATAATCGGAGAGTCCTGATCATAAGCTCCGAGATAAGCAATACTTGTTTTGCCCATCCGTCCGATGAGCTTGCCGGCTACCGCCGGATTGTTGATCGAGCGAGTATAGACGACATCGATCCAGGTTCGGAAAAGATCGCTGCCTTCCTGAAAGAACGGTCTTTTTTCGGGATAGGAGAGAGCGAACGCTTCGTTAACATCGATCTGCGACGCGTCCGATTCCACCTGGCTGAAATCGGGATTGATCGTGGCCTCGGCGGTCATGCTCGATGTTATCGAGTAACGCATTCCCAGCGACGCTTCACCATCGAGCTTTTCGTTTTTCAATCCGGAATCGCGATTATCGGGATCTTTCAGGCTGGCCGACTGATAGCCTATCATCGACGGCATCAGCTCGATATTTTTCCCGGGCTTGATATTTTTTATTCCGGTCAAAGTCCCGAATTCGCACAGCCAGCAGATATTGTTATCGTCGACGAACGCCCATGAGCTGGTAGCCAGGCTCTCTCTCGGCCTGGTTCTCCAGAAGGTCGCCTTCCATTCCTGTTCGGGTTTATCGGGGAAACGAAGGCTGGCGAAGGGGAGAGCGATCTCGATCTGATAGCACGAATCGGTAACCATTCCCCGCGATTCGAAAATGAGATCGAATCCCATGTCTTCCCCGCCGGAGGTCACCTGTATGCCATCGCCTTGCAGGCCGATAGGATTGCAAAATATCTCATAGCCCCAGACGCCGTCGCCGTAGGTATCGAATATTATCCCCATGTAATCGTCCGACCAGATTCGGTCTCGATCCGCCCATGACGAGCGTATGGATGACGCGTTGTTATCATAGCAGATAAACGCGATATAGAGATTATCGTCGTCGTAGGCGAGCATGACTTCGGTTTCGACCGAGGCTTTGTCGCCGTTGTTGGGGAACTGTTCAGCGAAATTGGAGGCGCGGGTTACTCCCTGCCATCCTATGTCATCCAGACGACCGTCGATCTCTATTTGGCTGTTCACCCGGGCGACATTATAAGCGGGCTTGACATTCGGGGCAAAAGTACTGTCGGCGGACGCGGACAGAGCAGAGTTCAGCCACAAGGCGAAAACAACCGGCAATATTTTAGACAGGGGAGAATTCGTCATAATGATAAACTACGGAATAGAGAATATTAAAGTTGCGGGAAATATTTATTTTTTCGGTCGGGTTTATTCTATCCGTTTGGTAAATAAAGGTATCAGCCATTCTATGCCCATGACCATCACGGTCGTGACTATTACTCCGGCAATGATTACTCCGACCATGACCGCTAACATGGAGCGCTTGAAGTCGAGCTTGAAAAGCCAGGCGGCCATGCTTCCGGTGTAAGCCCCGGTAACCGGAAGAGGTATGGCCACGAAAAGGGCAATTCCCCAGAAACCGTATTTTTCGATCAGGTGGGTGGTTTTGTTTCTGACCCTTTGCTCGAACCAGTCGAAGAGGTTTTTATAAGGCGAGACCCGGTAGAGATATTTGTGAATAGTATTTAAGAAAACAAAGACTATTGGGCCGACCAGAAAATTGGCGGCCACACATCCGGTATAGGCTGCCCAGACGGGATAGCCTTTTAGCAGGGCGTACGGTATTCCGCCCCGGAGTTCGGCGATCGGTAGAATCGAGAGTATCAGGGCATAAAGGAAATCGGACATCGGAAATCTCCATTCGGCATGTGAGGCATAATATGCCGGGAGCAACGATATGTCAACGGGTCTTTGGGGATTGTTATTCTGGCGGTTTGGGAGCGGTAAACTCTAAATATCGAATCGAATAATATACAATAAATGTCAGAAACGAAGTCCACGGGCTGGTTTATTGTTTGTTGGCGAAAAATGGAATCCGGCTATTGAAACCAGACAATTCGCCAGGTACCATCGGGACCTCTTTTTAAAACAATTTTGGTATAAAGAAGGTAAGCGGTCTGTTTATCCATAAAAGAAACTTCGACCTCGGCCAGGCTGTCCGATTCGGTTGCCCTGTTAACCAGAATCTGTGATTTTTTCCAGTGAGTTCTGATCTGGCCGTCTTTGAGAACAGATTCAAAAGTTTTCTTTCGGTGCTCGGCCAAAACCTGGGCTGAATCCTCGGGCGTCATTTGAGCCATTCTATACTGAATATAAGCGTCCACGTCGAGGAGACGGGCAACCTCGAGGGAATCAGAGCTTTTGACGGCTTTAATGAAATCGAAGACCACGTCCTTAGGAGTCGGTTTCCCAGAACAACTTAAGAGTATCAGTATTGCCAGCGGGATTTTTGTTTTCATGGAAGTATCATAAATTTCCAACCGTCCGGCCGCAAGAGATTAATTCGGACATTTCCGGTTTCCGCCGGTTTTGCGCCTTGACATTATGCGCGGGTAACTGATAGATTTTGAGAGATGAAGATAGATGAAACGATATTCAAAGCCTATGATATCCGGGGGATCTATCCCGAGCAGTTGGAAGAAGATTCAGCCTATGCTATCGGGCTGGGAACCGCCTCGCTGCTGAAACCGGCAACGGCGGTCGTGGGACGCGATATGAGAACATCATCCTCCGGTCTGTCCGAGGCCGTTATCCGGGGATTATCCGACGGCGGAGCGGCGGTAACCGATATAGGCCTGGTATCCACCGATGGTCTTTATTTCGCTGTAGGCAAGTATGGTTTCGATTGCGGGGTCATGATCACGGCCTCGCATAATCCCGCCCGATACAACGGCATGAAGATCTGCGAAAAAAACGCGGTACCACTTTCCGGGGACGGCAAGCTGGCCGAGGTTAAGAAGATCATCGAAAGCGATAATTTCGAAAAAACCGCCAGGCCCGGTACGGTCAAGAAGAGAAATATTATCTCGGAATATGTGGAGCATGCCTTAAGTTTTATCGATATCTCGCGTATCAAACCGTTTAAGATTGTTGTAGACGCCGGCAACGGAATGGCCGGGATGATAGTTCCGGAGGTTTTCAAGAAACTTCCATGCCGGTTGATCCCGATGTATTTCGAACTGGACGGCACGTTTCCCAACCATCCGGCCAGCCCGATAGAGCCGGAAAACGTGGCCGATTTGATCGTTCGAATAAAAGAGACCGGGGCCGATCTGGGCGCGGCCTTCGACGGCGACGCCGACCGGGTGTTTTTGATTGACGAGAAGGGCAAGACCCTGGGGGGCGATATGGTCACCGCCCTGGCGGCTAAAGCGTTATTGAAAAAGAATCCAGGCTCGACAATCCTGTACAACCTGATCTGCTCTAAGGCTGTGCGGGAAACGGTCGAGGAATCGGGAGGTAAGGCGATCCGCACGCGGGTGGGACATGCCCTGATTAAGCCTCTGATGAAAAAACATAACGCTATTTTCGGGGGGGAGCATTCGGGACATTTCTATTTTCGAGATAACTGGTATGCTGATTCGGGGCTGATCGCTCTATTGATTTGTCTGGAACTGATATCCGATGCCGGGGTTCCGCTTTCGAAGCAGGTGGCTACGTTCGATCATTACGTCCGATCCGGCGAGATCAACAGCCGGGTCGACAATATCGCCGAGAGCCTGAAAAAAATCGAAGAGCTGTTTTCCGCCGGCAATATAGACAAGCTCGACGGGTTGACAATCGATTATGGGGATTGGTGGTTCAATGTCAGGCCATCCAACACGGAGCCATTGCTCAGGCTGAATGTGGAAGCCGCGACGCCGGAACAGCTTGAGATCATGACCGGCAAAGTATTGGAAGTTATAAGAGGGAAATGAACAAACCGGGTTTTGAATATTCCATCGGAGTCCTGATAGTCGGACCGGATCAGGAAACCCGCAATCTTCTGGGGGAAACTCTCAGGGCGATCGGATATAAGACATATATGGCCGAGGAATGTTCCGGAACCGGCGATATTCTGCGAGGGAGAAAGATCGATTTTATTTTCTGCGATTCCGGTTTGCCTCCCGATGATAGTTTTGAATTTATCAGGGATGTAAAGCGGAATTATCCGGGTATTCCGGTGGTGCTCCTGGCCGAATCGGATCAATTCGACAGCCCGATGCTTCTGGAGGCGGGATCAGACGGTGTCCTGGCCAAACCGTTTCGGATAGCCAAGGTCGAAGAACTGATATCGTCGATACTAATAAAATACGACAGGATTAAAGCCGAACCGAAAAAAGAAAAAAGAAATATACTGGCCGTGGATGATGATCCGGGTATTCTACGGGTTTTAAGGGACGGTCTTGAGATCATGGGTTTTTATGTGACCACGGCGAACAGCGGCAGCGAGGCATTGGATCTTTTCATCAAGCGGAAATTCGATCTGGTCATAACCGATTTCATGATGCCGGATCTTACCGGCAAGGAATTGATAGTCCATTTTAAAAAAATAAATCCTGAAATTCCGGTAGTTATGATAACCGGTTATCCTCTGGCCTATCCCCCGGCAGTTGCCAGGGATGAGGGGATCAGCGCCTACCTGGTGAAACCGTTCAGGCTGATCCAGCTTAAAGAAGTTATCAACGAATTGCTGAATAGCCACTGAATACAAACAGATGATATAGAAGGGTAATTAAATCACAGGCAAATTATAATCGGGTTTACCCCAGAGTATTTCTTAATATTTCTATCATCGCATTGTGTATTTTTCCGTTCGAGGCCAGCAGTTCGCCCTGGTAAATATCATATTGGTCTCCCGAATATGAGGTTGCCTGGCCCCCCGCCTCCTCGATCAGCAGAATCCCGGCGGCGATATCCCAGGGAGAGAGTTTGAACTCCCAGAAACCGTCGAAACGGCCGCAGGCTGTATAAGCCAGATCGAGGGCGGCCGCTCCGGCCCGTCTGACCGCCCGGGCAGATTTGGCGAAGGAGGCGAACTGGCTGAGATTGTCCAGAGGCGATTCGCGGATATCATACGGAAAACCGGTAGCTAAAAGAGCGTCATCCAATGTCTGGGTTGTGGAAACAGCTATCGGATGGCCATTGAGACAGGCCCCTGATCCTCGTTCGGCGGTAAAACATTCATCGAGGTTGGGGTTGTAGACACATCCGGCGATAATCTCCCTGTCTTT
Source organism: Candidatus Zixiibacteriota bacterium (assembly GCA_024641335.1). Classification (GTDB taxonomy): domain Bacteria; phylum Zixibacteria; class MSB-5A5; order UBA10806; family UBA10806; genus JAHEDG01. The sequence goes on along the minus strand of JAHEDG010000014.1, from coordinate 5,247 downwards.
CAACAAGCCTATGGAGACGCACCAGATCGGCAATCCATGAGCGAAGTTGGTGGTGCCGTCGAGAGGATCGACTACCCAGAGATAAGGCGATCCGGATTTCGTTCCGGTTCCTTCCTCGGCTAAAAACGAATGTTCGGGGTAGGTCTCGGATATGATTCTCTTTATCAGCTCCTCTGATGCCCGGTCGGCGTCGGTAACCAGATTGATTCGCCCCTTTTTCTCGATTTTCAATTCGCGCGTGAATCTTTTGGTCAGAAGATCCCCGGCCTGTCGGGCGGCATATTCGGCTGTTTTCAGGTATTCCATTACTGAATTCCCACGGCGGATTCCTGATCTTTATATTGCAATTGATACAGCCTGAAATATATTCCGCCGGCCGCCAGCAATTCAGCGTGCGTTCCGATCTCTTTTATCATTCCCTTATGCATGACTACGATCTTATCCGAATTCTTAATAGTCGAGAGCCGATGGGCGATGATAATGGATGTTCTACCGGCCAGAAGTTTCTCCAGAGCCTCCTGGATCAGGATTTCGGTCTGGGTGTCGACCGATGACGTGGCCTCGTCGAGTATCAATATTCTGGGGTCGAAGGCCAGGGCCCGAGCGAAGGCCAGAAGCTGTCTTTGTCCCAGGGAAAGGTTCGAGCCTCTCTCCATCAGTACGTAGTCGATACCGTCGGTCAGTTTATCCACGAAATGGTCGGCCCCCACCGTTTTCAACGATTGGATTATCTGATCCTCGGATATCTCTTTGTTCCCGAGCCGCACGTTTTTGGCTATATCGCCTGAAAAAATGAAGATATCCTGCAGCACCAGGGCGAAACTCTCTCTGTACTTTTTCAAGCCGTAATCCCTGATGGAGATACCGTCCAGATAGATATTCCCTTTTTGAAATTCGTAGAACCGGAGAAGCAGGCTGATCAGGGATGTTTTGCCTGACCCTGTGGCGCCGACAATAGCGATTCTTTGGCCCTGTTTGATATCGAGATTGATATCCTTTAGCACCCATTCGTCGTTATTGTAAGCGAATCCGAGATTTTCGAATCTGATATTTCCCTCAACTACGTCGTTAGACCGAGGAGTTTCCGGGTCGCGTATATCGGGCTTTTCATCCAGGAGCCTGAATATCCGTTCCGATGAGGCCATGGCCTGCTGAAGGATATTATATTTTTCCGAAAGATCCCTGATCGGATAGAAGAATCGCTCGGCGTATTGAATGAATGCCACCAAAGCGCCGAAAGTAAGGGTTTCTTTCAATATCTGTCCTCCGCCGTACCAGATAATTATGGCCAGACTGACAGCCCCCATTATCTCGACCACGGGAAAAAATACGGCGAAATACAGGACCGATTTCAGATGGCTGTCTCTGAGGTCCCGGTTGATATTTCTGAATCTCTCATCGGTTTTTTTCTCGGCGGCGAAACTTTGCACCACCCACATGCCGGATATATGCTCTTGTAAAAAGGAGTTCAGGTGGGCTACCCGGGTTCTGATCTCGCGGAAAGATTTTCTGACTCTGGTCCTGAATATGACCGTAGCCACGAAGAGTATCGGAATGACCACCATAGAGAACAGAGCGAGTTTCCAGTTCATATAGAACATGATGCCCAGGATTCCGAAAAGAGTTATGATGTCGCCGAAAATCGCCACCACGCCAGACGTGAACAGTTCATTCAGGGCCTGGATATCTCCCGTGGCCCGGGTGACCAGCCGTCCGACCGGGTTTCTGTCGAAAAAAGAGAGTCCCAGATGTTCTATATGCGAGTAGATTTTCATTCGCAGGTCGTACATGGTTTTCTGGCCGACCAGCTGCATTATGTAAATCTGAAAGTACTGCAGAGAAAACTGAAGAGCCAATACCCCGACATACAGCCAGATAATGACAGATAAGCCCGAAATATCTCCGACTCTGATGTAGTTATCGATGGCTATTTTGGTCAGATACGGGCCGGCCAATTGGGCCATGGAGGCCAGAATCAGCAAAAAAGTGGCCAGAATGATATTTGCCCGGTATGGTTTGAGGTAATGAACCAGCCGTTTCATCAGGCGGGCATCATAAGCCTTGCCTAAAATCTCTTCTTCATGGCCGTATACTTCCGGAGACATTGTATTTCTTCGCTTCCCCGCTTAATCGTCAAGCAGGTAATAGGTTAGTAGCGCCTTGGCTATCAGCGCGCCGTCGGATTTACGGACATCGACCTCGCCGACCGCGGTTTTTCTGCCCTTATGGATAATCCTGGCATCGGCGAAAAGATGATCGTCAGCCGGGCCGATAAAATTGACTTTCATCTCGATGGTCAGCATTTTGTTGACATCCTTATTCATGGTGGCCAGGGCGAAAGCCATACTGGTATCGCATAATCCGGCGATGGCTCCTCCGTGCAGGAGGCCCATTCCCTGTGCTAATTCCTGTTTTTTGTACAATTTCAACCGGGCATACCCGAACTCGAGCTTTTCGATGGTCAGCCCGAGGTATGCGGGGAAGGGGTAATTGGGGAATTCGGCCCGTATCTCTTTTTCTCGCTGGGGGGTTAGTTTTTCCGGCATAAACCTCAATATATGATCGCGGTAATCAATGTCAATTTGTTTACGGTCGGCCGAAATCGGTCCGATATATATAGAAGCAAGGGGCTGGAACGCCGCGGAAACATGAAAATAATGTAAACTCCCTTTTGAATTTCGGGGAATATTGATTACATTGCCAGGCTATGAGCACGAGCAGGACAAGAAATTTTTGCATTATCGCCCATATCGATCATGGGAAATCGACTTTGGCCGACCGGCTTTTGGAGGCGACGCATACCTTAACTAACCGCGAGATGAAGATGCAGGTTCTGGATTCCATGGATCTGGAACGGGAAAGAGGCATCACTATTAAGTCTCACGCTGTCAGGATGCTTTATACCGCGTCGGACGGCATAGAGTACACGTTGAACCTGATAGATACTCCCGGGCACGTGGATTTCACATACGAGGTATCCCGATCGCTGTTTTCGTGCGAAGGGGCGCTTTTGATCGTGGACGCGTCTCAGGGGATAGAGGCGCAGACTCTTTCCAACCTGTACCTGGCCATGGAGGCCGAACTGCAGATTATCCCGGTTGTCAATAAAATCGATTTACCGTCAGCCGAAGTAGAGCGAGTGGTGGAAGATATCTCTAATCTTCTGGGAGTCGAGCAGAATGAGGTTCTGAAGATCTCGGCCAAGACCGGTATCGGTATCGCCGAAACACTGGAAGCTATCGTAAAGAAGGTTCCTCCACCGACCGGCGATCCTCTGGCCCCGCCCCGGGCTCTGATTTTCGATTCGGCGTTTGACAGCTATCGCGGAGCGGTGGCTTATGTCCGGGTATTCGATGGCACAATCAAGGTGCATGACTGGATGAAGTTTTTCTCTCATGGCCGTGAGTACGAAATAGACGAAGTCGGCCATCTGAAGCTTAAGTATATGCCCAGAGACCAGCTTACGGCCGGAGAGGTGGGGTATATCATAGGAAATATCCGCAATGTGGCCGATACGCAGGTCGGCGATACAATTACGATCAAATCGAAACCGGCGAAACAGCCGCTGCCGGGGTTCCGTAAGGCCAAGCCGATGGTTTTCGCCGGGCTTTACCCCACTCAAAGCGATGATTTCGAGGATCTTCGGACGGCCATAGAGAAACTGCAGATGAACGATTCAGCCATTACATTCGAACCGGAGACATCCAACGCCCTGGGTTTCGGTTTCCGGGTGGGCTTTTTGGGGCTTTTGCACATGGAGATAGTGCAGGAACGTCTGCAAAGGGAATATGAACTGAATATAATCAACACCGTACCGAGCGTGGAATACAAGGTAAACAAATCGGACGGCAGTCAAATCCTGATCGAGAATCCGTCATTGCTGCCGGATGCCGGAAAGATCGAAAGTATCGAGGAACCTTTCGTTCGGGCGACCATCATCACGCCGTCGGAGTTTATCGGCAATCTCATGAAGCTCTGCATGGACAGGCGCGGGATATACAAGAATACCGAGTATATCGATAAGGAAAGAGCCAGTCTCCGTTATGAGATACCGTTATCGGAGATAATTTTCGATTTTTATGATAAGCTGAAATCGGTATCTCGCGGTTACGCTTCGCTGGATTATGAATTTTTGGATTACAAGGAATCGAAACTGGTCAAGCTGGATATTCTTTTAAACGGCGAACAGGTCGACGCATTGTCGTATATCCTGCATCGCGATAAAGCGTTCGAATGGGGGCGCTCGTTATGCCAGAAATTGCAGACCCTGATTCCGCGTCAGATGTTCGAGGTGATCATTCAGGCCGCTATCGGTAACAAGGTCATAGCCAGGGAATCGGTCAAGCCGCTCAGGAAGAACGTGACCGCCAAATGCTACGGCGGTGATATCAGCCGCAAGCGCAAGCTTTTGGAAAGACAAAAAGAGGGGAAAAAGAGGATGAAACAGGTCGGTCAGGTTGAGGTTCCCCAGGAGGCCTTTTTCGCCATTCTCAAGGTCGATAAATAGTCCCGCCAATAATATTGCCGCCCTAAAGCCGCGGCTTGATTTCGGAATAGAGAATATAAAGCAACAACGATTATAGGCGTTTATTATTTACAATAATAATAATACATCGCCGAATAGTCCGACGATACCGGTAATCGAGATGATCCGATAGTTTTTTATAAAAGAATTCGATCCGTGTATGATGCATGTTCGTTTCAATTGGGAACGGAGATTTTGGGCGAATCGGATAAATCTGTTCATAACATCTTATCGAGATATGACTTGGAAAATCGACCGGGCGCTGTTTCAACTAAAATTGTCTGACGTAACAGATAGTGAAGCCGGTATCGGGCGATCCGATAATTAAAGGGACATAACCAGGAAAGGTCTTTTTCCTTATTTACATGACATTAAAAGGATTTGACTTGAACATCTTTTTAGACAACGGAGAGTGGGAATAATGTCTAACCCGGGAATAGATAACGATCAGGGCGAATTTATTCAGGCGTTTGTGGAAGAGGGTCGGGAGATGCTCGATGAGGTCGAGCCGCTGTTGATCGAACTTGAACAGGCCTCCGATCCATCCGTTGGAATAGACCCTGAAGTATTGAATACCATTTTCCGGTTGTTTCATTCCCTTAAGGGAGCCGCCGGATTTTTGGATCTGTATACTGTCAGTAAGGTAACACATGAGGCGGAGACCCTGCTCGATATATTCAGGAAGGGCGAGGCTCTTCTTCGCGGCGATCATATTGATCTTT
>JAHEDG010000087.1 GCA_024641335.1 Candidatus Zixiibacteriota bacterium | reverse complement strand
TTGTCGGCGTTCTGCTTGGTTTGGGCGGTCATCTCGGTCATCGATGAGGTGATCTCTTCCAATGAACTGGCCTGCTCGGTCGCTCCCTGCGAGAGAGACTGGCTGGAATCGGAAACCTGCTCTGAAGCCGTAGCCACCTGCTCGGCGGCCATGGCTACCTGGCTTAAGATATCGTTAAGGGAAGCCAGAGTATCGTTAAGAGCGTTCTTCATTATGGCATGATCGCCTTTGTAATCGCCGTCAACCGATACGGTCAAATCTCCCTTAGCCATTTCCGCCAGACAGCCAACGGCCTCGTTGACCGGTTTCAAAATATTATCGATAATGTTGTTCATGCCCTGAATAACGTCGCGAAAGCCACCATGGAATTTGGTCATATCCCCTCTTATTTCCAATCGTCCTTCAGCGGCGGCATTGGCTAACATCATACCGTCATTAACCAGAGCTTCAATGGATTCTTTCATCGAGACCATAGCTTTACTAAGCGTATCCTTTTCGGACGCCACCTTTATATCGACATCGAAATTTCCGGAGGCGATTCTCTCGGCGGCCTGGGTTTTTTCCTCCAACCCCTTTTTCATCGTCCGGAAAGCGTCTGCCAAATCACCTACTTCATCTTTTTGGCGAATATCGATTTCCCGGCTTAGATCGCCTAAGGCAATATCTGAGGCGACATCGGTAAGTTTGCTGAGGGGTCTGGCGATTGACCGCGAAATCAGCCAGCCAATGGTCAAACCAGAAATGGTCGCCATAATACCGATAATGAGAATAAGCGTAAACCCCGCTCTCTCGGCTTCTTCCGCGCCAATAGTAACGCTGTCCACATTGTGGGCTACTTTGCCGACTAATTCATGTATATGGTTACTTAAATTCTCGCCCTCTTTTTCAACTTCCTCATACTTTTCTATGAATTGAGAGCCGGATTCACCTGCTCTGCTTGCCGTGATCAAGTGCTCGACTTCCTCAAAAAAGACACTGTGCTCTTCTCTAATCTTCTCCAATTCACTTACCCAGCCGGTTGATTTCAAAAGATCGTCTTCCTCGACGATTTTCTCGGCTTCGACTATTTCTTCATCGATAAGATCGTTCAAGGACTCGAATTCCCTGATTCGGTCTTCGCTTTTGTCGACCAGGTAAGCGTTCACGTCAAGTTCCTGGCGCATAACATTGCTCTCGAACTCTGTTAGTTTTTCGGTAAGAGGGATATAGATTTCGGCAATTTCGGCGACCGACTCTCCTAAAGACCCCATCTTGGATTCCGCTATGAAAATAGAAAGAATAAGCAGGGCTATTACCATGCTGAATCCCGCTATTATCTTTACTCCAACTTTTAGTCTCATTGCGATACTTCCTTTTTCTATTTGATTTAAGAAGAAGACTGATATTATCAAAAGGGCGCTTAAAAGAACCGCCCAGAACCACCATTGATCGAATAGCGCTCCGCCTGATTCGTGACCGCTTGAAGCGGTCCTGGCTGTATGACCCGTAGAGGTTTCACGTTTCGACGATGTTGAGCTGGAATGCGACGATGAAGAGCTTTTTTCGGCGCTATGACTTGCCGCGGCAGACCCATGACTCGATGCCGCGCTCTGATGTCCCGACGAAGAGCTCGAGCCGGCCCCATGAGCTGTACTTCCGCTTGACGCGTGACTTGAGGATGAACTGAAAAAGGCCATGCTCTTAGCCAGCAGATTCGATTCCTGCGGATGAGGACCGAGCCATTCCACGCTTCCATCCTCCAGGTGATAGACCGCTCCGACGACCTTAAGATAGCCGCTTTCAACCAAAGCGCATGCCTCCGGGCTGTGGCTGAATAGATCCTGGATCGATTGCCAGACATTGGCCTTCACTGCCTGCGGAACAAGTTCCTTGCCCTTCAAATGGGGAAAATCGCTTCGGGCTTTTTCCACGGCCGGAATGATATTATCAACAAGGGGAGGAATCGAACCGTGCAATTCGGCGTCAGTTACTACTGCCGTCACCGCGCCGCAGGATGTATGTCCCAAAATGACCAAAACGGGGGTATAAAGATGGCCGATACCATATTCTATCGATCCTATTTCGTCCACGTCGGCCACGTTTCCCGCTACTCTAATAGTGAAGATATCGCCCAATCCGGCGTCAAAAACATGTTCTACCGGCACTCGCGAATCCGAACATGTGACGACTGTAGCATAGGGATGCTGCCCCGAGGCGACTTCCTTAATACGCTTGCCGTCAAGATGATAGTATTCCCGCTTATTTGTGGTAAAACGCTTGTTGCCGTCAGTTAAAAGCGTCATCGCTTTGTTCGCGTTGATACCTTCCGCGTGCGCGGCCTGGGAAACATCGGGAATATGCCATTCGGCGGTAGAATAAAAGCTTTCTTCATGCCCGCCATGAGAGCCGCCTCCCGAATAGGCTAAAAGAGAGTTTTGCCGCGGGTGTGTTCCCAGCCATTCGACCTTGCCATCCTCGAGATGATAGATAGCTCCCAGGACTTTCAGCTTGCCGCTTTCGACTCTTTCCCTGGTGGCGGGCGATTGCCTGAACAGGTCATCAATGGATTGCCAGACATTTTCCTTGACCGCGGCCGGTACAAGATCTTTCCCGTGAAGATTAGGGTATTTTGATCGAGCCGTACTAACCGCCGGAGCGATATTATCTACCAGAGGAGGAATAGATCCATGAACCTGAGCGTCGGTTACCACTGCCGTTACCGCGCCGCAGCTGGTATGTCCTAATACCACCAAAACCGGAGTTCCCAGATGATCTACTCCATATTCTATTGATCCGACTTCATCAACGTCGCAAACGTTACCGGCTACTCTGATAACGAATATATCGCCGATACCGGCGTCAAAAACCTCCTCGACCGGGACACGAGAATCGGAACAGGTTATCACCGTGGCATAAGGGTATTGTCCCGATGATGTTTCCTTTATACGGTTAACGTTGAGATCGGGAAATCGCATATTACCGGACGAAAATCTGTTGTTCCCGTCCTTAAGAAGCTTCTCTACCTGCCCGATCGGCAGGTCGCTCCCCCTGGTTCCCGCTAAGGCCGCGGCAAAAACCAATGGTATGGTTATGGCGACTATAAGCAGAAAACCAAATCTTTTCGATTTTTGGTTCGTTTTTTTCAACATCTTGAATTTGCCTCCCTCTTTCTGTCTAATTCTGGCTTCTTTTTTTATGGCATTCCGCTTGGTTGGCATCTTGAAACCCGTATCAACTGAAAACCGACGGCATCGAACCTGCTTTCGAAAATCGCGGCTATATCGCTCGATTTTATACCGAACAGGGTAAACCATAGGAGATAATAGCAAGGATTTGGCGCGGTTGCGCCTTCATTCAATCTCTGTCTCAACCTGATAGGTTTAGACATATTGCAGAGATAGATGATATTCGCTAAAATCGTGCCCGGATCAAAAATAAATCCGAGTTTACTTCCGATGGTCGGTTTCCGTAACACCATGCGTCCTTTCTTACGTATATAGTTAAAATATGTCATCGCGACGGAAAACCGCGAAGGACATTGTTGAAATACCGTCCGGCCAGTTCGGCGGGGTGAAAAATCCGGATGAGATAACACCAAATCGACTGGGAAATCATACCGGATTCTTGACCATCAAAAAACCCGCCTGAAACTCCCCCGACTTTCAGCGTTTCGGTCTCCTGCCGAATTAACCTTTCGGTAAATACTCTCCTCTTCTGTTGTCAAACCAGATTCGCGCCGCAAAGAAAGGGCTAATCTGCTTTTATATAATCCGAATCGGCCGCAACAGATTCCTTTAAATCCAGACCATGCAGGCCTTGTTTATTTTTTGCGCAGCAAATACCATAATTTAGGGAGATTACCGGAATAACACTGGTTTCATTTTATCTTATTTAGCTTTTTATTTGCCCTGCTATACCACTTGAGAATTCGGCTAAATTACTATATTTTTTTAACTTATGGCGAGCTGCCTGTGCTTTTAATGCCAGCTATTGTTAGATCATCTATTTTATTATGAATCTCTATATAAAATCGTTACCTTCTGAAACAAAATGTACCTGCAAACAATAATATATTGAATTATCTATTATTAACAGGCGAATACGATACGTTTTCATTCCAAACAACGTCTATCTCTATAGAATCCAAAGCGAGAAATCGTCGGCCGGGTAATAAATAACTTTGCTGAAATAATGAATAACGGCGGCCGCCAGGACAGCGACCGCCGTTTGTGAAGAAGGAAAAGGACTACTTTAAAACTTGCCGAATTCGTTATCGTCCAGTGAAATTACGGTTTCAGGGCTTTTGCGTGA
>JAHEDG010000054.1 GCA_024641335.1 Candidatus Zixiibacteriota bacterium | reverse complement strand
CCTTCAATGCTCAAACGATGATAACATACAACGATATCGAGGGAGGTGATATATGTATCTATGATATAACCGGCCGCTTGATCCGGACCTTCAGGGCTGAATCGTCCGATGGACAATTGACATGGGCGGCTGACGACGATGCCGGGCACGAGGTCTCATCGGGAGTGTATTTCATCAGGGCGCGAAGCAGCCACGGATCGGCCTCGGCCAAGGTAGTGTATTTGAGGTAAGAATGTAACAATGTCATTCCCGTGGAAACGGGAATCCAGGGGTGGGGCTGGGTTCTGGATTCCCAATTAAATTGGGAATGACAGAGAGGATGAATAACGGATTTCTTTTTTGAAATAATATGTTATTATTATTGTAAATAAAGGGTATTAGCAATGAGACGGGCCGAATTATCAAGAATTATACCGAGGGTGCCCCGCCGCTTGCGGTGGGTTACGTTATTACAAGCAATAATCCTATTGCTGTGCCTGCTTTCTATTTCACTCGCCCAGGATATTTATATTTATCCCAGTAAGAAGCTTGCGGATGATAGCCGACTCGAATATCGCCGTTACACTCTCGATGAAGCCCGGGCCTATGACCGGGGCACGCCCCTGATGCGGCAGCGCCGGGGCGGCTCCTTCGATAATTATCTGCCCCTCGACTGGGGGCAGGAACGACGGCTGACCGAGCAGGAGAATGTCTATCGGGCCAGTGTTGAGACGCCCCAGGGATCAATTCAAAAGAAACTCATTTTCCTGAAATAGTGATCGAAGAATCAGTATGTTTAAAGGCATTTACCAACTAAAACCGAGTAAGGAAAAAATGGCTGCAAGACTGTTCGGCTTAATTCTGGCCTTGACGATTTCGGCATACGCGACGGAACCAGAGGATCGAATTGGAGAAGTGTATACAGACAGCCTGGGCCGCCTATGTAAACAGATTGGTGATTACGTTCAATATGCTAACCCCGACGCTTTTATCAAAGAACCGACCGATCGATCCCCTAATTGGCCGATATTAACCGAATTGTTGCAGATTGCGGAAAAAGAGCAAGTCTCAATAATCCCAATCCGAAATACAAGCGGATAACACCGCATCTTTTACGGCATAGCTTTGCGAGGCTGTGGAAAGCAAGAGGCGGTGATATAGAAACTCTATCAAAGATTATGGGACATAGCTCTGTCAGTACCACTTGGGATTTATACGGCAAATCCGGTTTGCAGGATATTCAGAGGCAATATTTAAAAATAATCCAAGGTAATAAAATTAATCGATAGGAGGAGTTAAGTGAAATCTAAAATTACTATTGGCTTAATACTGTTAGTCGTTGGCATTACGGCGATTATTATTTCGCAAACAGCATCATTCACCTATAAGACGACAGAAAATGCCGGGAGAAATCCATTCGGTGGTAACTATAGAGTATCCACAACGAAAACGAATAGCGATTTAAAAAACGGTATTCTTTACGGCGGTATTGGTTTCCTGTTAATTGGTGGGATCGCCCTGGCAATTTCATTGGGTAAAATGCAGAAATAAACAAGCTAATAAGTTTGCTTACAGGAGATTGTATGAAACGTATTTTTATTTTTATTCAAATCCTTCTAATTCCGGTAATCCTGGCTTGTTCAGACAATAATATCACTGAAAAACAAGCACTCTCTACAGTTAATGTGACCTTCCCCCCAAAAACTGGTCCAGTTGAAACCTCAGAACCGGGGCATTATATTGTCCCCAGGAGGACTGGACATGAAGCGATCGCGCTACACGCAAGAACAGATCATCGGTATCCTGAAGGAGGTCGAGGCCTGTCGGAAGTACGGTATGAGCCAGTGTACATTTTACGCCTGGCGGAAGAAGTATCAGGGGATGTCGGTGAACGAGGCCAAGCGGCTCAAGGCACTGGAGGACGAGAACCGTCGTTTAAAGCAGCTGGTGGCGAATCTTTCTCTGGATAATGCCGCCTTAAAGGCATGGAAAGTAACCCGGTAATACATGGCCGAAGAGCTCGAGACGGGATAGTCTTTGGCCAATTTCTTGTAATAGGAGACTTCGTACCGAATAGATAGTGAATCCAGCGATTCTATCCCGGTCAGCATTATATCACCGTCTGTGATATTTTTATATATTATTGTCCCGTCTATGAATTTGATCAGGAGCATATCCGTCTGTAAAACCGGTTCGGCCGAGATTTCGGCGTTGTTGAAAATCATTGCCGCCAATACACATAATAACGTATTTTTAAATAGATATAAACTACCGCGCATTTTATTCCCTCCTGTTTATTTTTTAATTTGACGATCCTCGTTATTTTAAAATAGTGAATTTGTTAAAGTACGATTTATTCCCCGTACTGACCCTGATAAAATATATACCCGATGAATTGTTCTCGGCATTCCAGGCAAGCTCATGCCTGCCCGCGACGGCTTTACCGGCAAAAAGCCCTTTGATCGATTGTCCGAGCATATTGTATATTGAAATATCCAGATATGAATCTCGCCGTATATTTACTGTAAAGGCAATGGAAGAGTTCGCCGGATTGGGATAACAACTTATCTCCATCGTTTGAGGCAGGATCTCAGGATCCGGGTAATCCTCAACGTCCGTGGGATCCGGGTAATCCTCAACGTCCGTGGTATCGAGGGGATTTAAAAACAACTGGAAACCGAGCCCGTTGTTGGTCATAACAAGATCCATATCACCGTCTTTATCGACGTCGGCCAGACATGGCGATATGCTGGAATTGCGGTGATCGCTGACCACGTTCTGAAAATCATCCGTTACATAAGTCCATGACGGCGTCTTCGGCGTTCCGTCATTACGGTAAAACACCAGCCTCAGGGGATCAATATGTTCGAGACGAATATCGCCTGAGAGAAGATCTAAATCGCCGTCGTTGTCGATGTCCCCCAGAAGGAGATCCGAGGCGCCATGAGATTCCCATTGAGGTAAATATAAGTCCCCTCTGTATACGAAGTAGTATGATTCCGGGCTGTCGATATTTCGGTAGAAGGCAGGCCTGGAGCTTCTGGAATGACCCACAAGCAGATCTTGATCGTTGTCGCCATCCAGGTCGCCCGATGTTACCGACCAGATATTCCGAATAATGCTGTCCGGAGGGAAAAGGTTGCGGCGGGCATCCCAGACCGGCCAGGAAGAATCACCTATATTTTCGTAATAACCAATGGCATACGCCCCCCCGGGTATGATATAGTCATAATCCCCGTCAGCGTCCAGATCGGCAAATGATCCCTGAACAAAAGGCAGAGCCCTATCTACTCGCGAAAACGCTATCTGATCCCCGAAACTATTATTTAAAAGTAGACTGGAACCGGCAGCCAGGTCGTCATCCCCGTCGCCGTCAATATCCACAGAATTGCCGAATGAAGCGCTTGCCACGCCGCGCATAACATAGAAATACAAAGTGTCGTATCGCTGCACGAACTGCGGGTTAGAACCGGCTCCCATATTCTCGAAGAAGTATAAATGAGCATAGGCTCCAGCTAAAAACAGGTCCAGGTCGCCGTCGTTGTCTATATCCGCAAGCTCCGGCGTCTCCATTCAGTCGGTTGTGTCTCTGTCGGGAAGGAAGTCGTCGGTAACATGCTCGAAATGGGGCTCCCTAGGGCCCCCCACGTTCGCGTAATATGCTATGTTTCCTCCATGTTTACAGACTATGAGATCGTAATCGCCGTCATTATCTATATCCCCGAAATCGAAGTCGAACGGTATTCCGAAATCAATATCCTGGTAAAACCGCGTTCTTCTTTCCCATACAGGAGCTTCGGGCGTGCCGATATTCTCGGCAAAAAACATTTGAAAACCGTTAAAGCCAAATCCAGAAAAATAATCAAGGTCGCCGTCGAAATCAATATCAACCAGAGTGACATTGCTCTGGCCTTCTACTGGACCATTTGGATGGCTAAAACTAAAATTAAAATCAGGTTCATAAATCGTCCCGTCATTCCAACAAATTGATCCTCCAATAACCAAGGTGGGGGAATATGCCGCGTCAAGATCGCCGTCGGCGTCGAGATCACCGAAATCGACATCGACCGTACCCCCATAATATGCCGGCATATTCACCAACCCCGGGAATTCCTCAAGTGCAAACTGGAATATCGGGTTCTCTGCCGTCCCCACGTTTTCGAAAAAGACCAGCGAGCCGGAGTCTCCGCCCCCGTAGAACATATCCAGGTCGCCGTCGGCGTCTATATCGGCCAGAGAGATCCGCGTGTAGTAAGTGCCGCCCAAAAAGAGGTTTTTATAATATACGTCGTCCACCCAGCCGCCCAATACCTGCTGCCAGGTACTGTCCTGGGCAGAAATTGGTGAAGTAAAAAAGATAGTACCGCAAAGGGCTATCGCCAACTTCATCTTAAAATGCATAAACATCCTTTATTTTACACAGAATATTACCATATCGGACTGTTTTGTCAATGATTATTTTTGGGAGATTATTAACAATCATCTCAACTTAATTGTGTAAAATTGTATGTTTATTTTCATTTTAGAGGGGTATCCGGCACGTAAGTCGTTAATCCGTAGATGATTCCGTCAACGCATATAGCATTTACGAACCTTCTGAAGGGCCTGGTTCTCCTTTTGTAATTCCTCCAGATATCGCTCCAGAGGATCGTTGATTTTTATTTATGATCTTAGTCTTCTCCAGGTATTCAAGATAGGCTATGATTTGACCGAATCACCGCTTATCCTATCGCGAGAGTTGGGATGGCGGCCTTACTTATAGAGGCGAGGAGGTTATCAGCGACCAGGGCAGTGTTCCGCGTTTGATAAAGAAAGAGGAAGTTATTCACCTGACCTGGACAAGAATCGAGGAAATTGGTCCGGATCGGTATTGGCATTATATGATGTATATGAGTAAAGACGAATTGACTCATATTAATGATAATACGGGACAAACCATTCCTGCCGATTTCCGTTTAAATAGTTATCCTAATCCGTTTAACTCGAATACAGTTATAACCTTGAAAGGCGGCGAGGGGGGTGATCAAGTATTAGAGATTTTCGACATAACCGGCGCGGTGGAAAAAGAGCTGAAATACGGCTATGACAATAATGGGAACAGGGTATATGAGGTTGCGGGCGTTGATTCGACTCATTATTTCTATGCGGATTCCGTATGGCAGTATTTTCAGGATTATGCCAGCGTTGAGTCCGATACGATCGAGGGCTGGGTATCACAGAGTTTCGTTCCGGCCACGCTTGATACGGTTAATTGGAACTGTGATCTTACGGGAGGTCCACGGGCACTCGGGTCTTTTGAAATTTACTCCGTGGATTCAACATATGCCTCGGAAGGGATGAGTTCGATTCTCGGCTTCGGTCATAGCGGCTCTTTTGTTCCTGCGTCGATTGATACGATATGGGTGAGAGTTCAGATTACGAGAATAGATGGAACCACCGAAGCTTCAGGATCAGCGACATTTACAAACGAGGAAAAAGCGTACAGTCCCACTAATAAACTCGACCACCTGACCGGTCAGAGCGATAGCAATTATACTTACGATCTCTCGGGACGGCTAAAAGCGGATGGCGGGGCCGTTAAGTCCTATACCTACAACGACCTGGGACAGCTTGCGACCTACTCCAGGGATAACCACGACCGCCTTTTCTTTGCCTATGATTACTCCGGCGCCAGGGTAAAGAAAACAGTAATTACCGGCAATCTGTGCGATTACCCGGATACATGCGGTTCGGGGGCCATATGCGATACCATCCCGGCCTACAATTGCCAATGCGACAGCCTGGCCGGCTATATTGCCGGAGACGCCAACGGGAATTGCATTTTCAACGGGATTGACGCTACATATCTGCAAGCCTGGTTAAAAAGCGAGGGGCCGCCGCCGCCCGATCCTCTGAGCAGAGCTGACGCCAATTGCAGCGGTACAGTCAATGGCCTCGATGTGACTTATATCGCTAATTATTTTAAGGGCGGGCCCGCGCCCGGATGCTGCTTCTGGAACTGTGCCGATACCGTAACCACTTATTACATATACGGTAACGGCGGAATAATGGCGGAATACGACGATAGCGGCAATTTGACTTGGAACTATCTATACGGTATGGGGCAGAGATTGGCGCGGTTCAAGGGAAAGAACAAACAGGTCTACCACAACGATCACCTCGGCTCGGCGCGGGCTTTGACCGATACCGCAGGCGCGATCGTCAGCCAGGTCGACTATTATCCCTTCGGGGAGGAGATGCGGGTGACCGGCGCTCCGGGGCGGTTCACCTACAATGGCAAAGAGCTTGACGACGAGTACGGGTTTGACCTATATTACTATGGAGCGAGATATATGGACCCGAAAACAGGCAGATTCACTACCCCCGATCCGGTTAAGGACTTTCTTAACCCGTATAGCTACGTTGGGAATAAGCCGGTAAACAGGATAGATCCCACCGGGGCGAAATCAGGGTCGGCTTGGAGATGGGACACTTGTACTAAAGGGTATTTTGGGGGAATACCCGATTTCTTTCTCGCGAAAAGTAGGCAGCAGAGGATCAAGATACTTAATGGCCAAATTGATCCGGCTGAGATAGAATGGCGTGCCTCCATGTTGGATAAAGCCAATGACCAATCAGATGACATCAAATCGCCGCCCACGTCGCAAGAGGGAGAGGTAAACGTAACGGACGCCCCAGTGGTGCCTGGACATCCTGATTATATCGGGCCAACGCAGGAAAGGCCCGATGATGATAAAAAGCTAACCTGGGACGAAGTCGTCTGGTGGTGGCGGCATGGCAATGGAGGGCCACTATTTGTATATTTGAAAAATATAGGTCTTTCCGGCGTAAGCCCTAGCGAATTTGACCCCGTAAAAAAGGAAAAAAATGTAAGTTTAATTGGACTAGATTTTGGCGGGAGCATTGACGAGGCTAAAGTATATGGGCAATTTAAGCTTACACTAATCGATGAAAATACCGTTAAAGCGACTTGGGGTTATGATAAATTTGATGTTGAGCAACACGAGGGAGGGGGCATAAAGATATGGGTTCGGAACAAATTAACAAAATGGGCTGAAAATGAACTTGGCCCAGGAACACCATTTACCATTTGGATACTAGGAACCGCCAATATAAGAGAGCCATACGACTATTTCTATCATTATGGGCGTGAACCACAATGGTAAGAGTTAGTTAAACGAAAATGGTGATATTGTATTGATAAATGGATGTTATTTCAGCGATACGTGAAACTTTCTTGAGGAAATGAGATCTCCAAGATATCTATACCCTAATGGGAGGTGTTGAGATGAGTATCACAGGTAGGCCAATTCGCATGCAAATATTGTTTCCACTGATATTTGCCAGTTGCTGTCTGATATGTATTTATTCCTGTTCAAATAATATAGATACCGCAAGAAAAAAGGCCATAAAAGAAGTTGAGTATTTTATGCAAGAATATGATATCGATATTAATTTATTCCAGGGTCCCACACTAGCGCAAGAAATCGACGATGATTTTGTTTTTCAATGGAAATCAGCGCTTCCCATAACCGGGACTTCAATAGTCGAAATATCAGTGCCTAAAGAACGTTGGGGAAGAATAGGTTTTGATATTAAAGGAGAACGGGAGAATTTCGGTTATTTGGGAGGTACGACGAAATTTCCCTTAAAAGAGGCGTTGTTAAGGTACCTGTTTGAATTGCCAATTTCACCTGACATTTTGGATGAGCGAGTAAAGTGGATCAAAAAGGTGGCATTACCTGATCAACATCTTGAAAATATCGTTAACTTCGATGAGATCAAATTTCATCTGCTTAATTACTACTTTAATAATAATAGCGCTTATCCTGACAGCATTACAGAATTGAAACTTGATGATTTGTTTACTCATGATAAGTTCGGAAAAGTGTATTATTATAATAATTTAGGTAGTTACGTATTATTGGGAACGCAGGGAAGCAATGATAAATGGAATTTTGATAAGGCAACGCTGGATAGTCTTATCAATTCACATAAAGAATTCATACTTACAGATGATGAGGATATTCTCGTAAAATTCAAGCCGGTATATATGTAGGACTTAAATATTACATTTAATTCCAAACGAATAAGATGGGAAACACGGATTTGGCCTGTTTTATTACAAATCGCGGTATATGGACCCGAAATAAGGCAGATTCACAATCTTCATTCGGATAAGGATAGGATCGTGGCTTTAATGGAGAGCCCTGACACGGGTACTTCAGCGGTTCGTGAATATAATTACAAAGTAGAGATAGTGAGGCAAAAATGTTAATTAGAATCACGGTAATATGGTTGACTTTATTCGGGTCTTCGTACTCATCTACAAATACTCTCAGCTTTGAAGTAGAGAGGAGCCAGAATGCGATAATTATCGACGTCAACCTCGCCAACGAGGACACGCTTTCGGGGATGCAGATCCCCCTTGATTTGAGCATGAGCCTGCTTGGGTACGGGGTCGACTCGGTTTACTTCGCCGGTTTCCGCTGTGAGCAGTTCTTTGAGTTGTTTTACAAGGTCTACGCTGAGGAGGATAAGCTGTTTTTATACATGATCGAATCGGCGGACGCTACGCTTGAGTCATCGCCTTTGTTGCCGGGATCGGGTACGATAGCCAGGATATATCTTTCACGCGTAGGGGCCCCACAGATCAACCTTTGGCGTATTCGAAACGATCTTATTAATGACGAGAAGCGGGATCTGCGTTATTTATTCTGGACCAATCATGCTGTGGAGGTACCGTGCACATTCAGCCCCGCAGATATTGATATCAGTCAATAAGCAGGATCGTCAATCGTAATATATTCGTGACCGATACCGCAGGCGCGATCGTCAGCCAGGTCGACTATTATCCCTTCGGGGAGGAGATGCGGGTGACCGGCGCTCCGGGGCGGTTTACCTACAACGGCAAAGAGCTTGACGACGAGTACGGGTTTGATCTATATTATTATGGAGCGAGGTATATGGACCCGATAACAGGCAGATTTACCACCCCCGATCCAGTTAAGGACTTCCTTAACCCGTACAGCTACGTGGGGAATAAGCCGGTGATCAGGATAGATCCGACGGGCGCCAAGCAGTGGCCGCATTATTGGAGATCTCAAACTTGTACTAAAGGGTATTTTGGGGGGATACCCGATTTCTTTCTCGCGAAAAGTAGGCAGCAGAGGATCAAGATACTTAATGGCCAAATTGATCCGGCTGAGATAGAATGGCGTGCCTCCATGTTGGATAAAGCCGATGACCAATCAAATGACATCAAATCGCCGCCCACATCGCAAGAGGGAGCCGTAAACGTAACGGACGCCCCAGTACCTGGAGATCCTGATTTTATCGGGCCAGTGCAGGAAGGTTTTATCGGGCCAGTGGAGGAAGAGGAAGATCCCGAGCCTATGAACCCGGCCGATTATATTCTTCTTGCTGGCACCAGCGGAAAGATAATTAAGGGAATTTCATATCTTGTAGATGCTGATTTTATAATGTTTCAAGGTGGATTAGCTACGCCTACCGTTTATTCAGTTGGAGTGGAATATTGTATTGTAGTGGATAAATGGGGGCAGATATTTACTGTGGGAGTAGTCAATAAGGGATTGAGTCCTCCAGGGAGTGGTAATGTGCTATTCGGAATTTTCTCGGAGGATGACATGACAAAAGTCGAATCACAAGATCTATTTGGTAATGCGACGGTGGGCATTTCATCTTCTATTGGCATAGGGGTTGAATTTGGTGCAACTATAAATATGGACGTAGGCGGTTACATGGCGTTCGGAATTATCATTCCAACATTATCTGGTTTTATATCAAAATAAAGGATTAGATCGATGGATACAACGATGTTTCATTCTTTACTATATCTGTGGGGGACTTATATCGGATTAATCAACTCTTGCCAGGTATTTTTTACGGATCTAGAACGAAATAAATTGCTTAATTACTATGATCATTCTTCCGGATTATATTCGCTTTATAGTAGATATTTCAAATTACTAGACATAGAAGGTTTAAGGGGTATTGGAGTATTCAGCGTGTTATTAGTATTAATGTTTTCATATCTTATCGTTAATGTTAAATTCCCTTCCAGTACAATAATTATAAACATAATCATAATAATTATAAACTTAATAACGATGACAGCATTTCATTATTATTTATTGAATATTAGCAGTAAATACAAATATGCGAAGGAATGGCGTGGTCTATTTATTATTAATATTGCGGCATTTATATCGATTGCGCCAAAAATATATTTATATTTCAGTATTATTATAATTATTATATTACATATTGTGATTATATATAACATTATAACATAGTATCATATAATTGTTAAATATGAATATTTCTGAAAAGTATGAAAATAAGCGATAGTGTAATTAACATTACTTTGGAGGGGAATGTTGTCCAAGGAGTATCGGTATTTGGCGTGGCGTCAAGGATGATCGATTTACCCGGCCTGGCCTCAAAAATCTGATGTTCATTTTGTCGCGCGATTATGGCTCGGATATTCCCGAAATCAGGCTTGCCGTCGAGCTCCAGTATCTGGATTACAATCTGTTTACCTTCGGTTTTGCCTTGGAAGCCAATCCTAACTTTATCTCCTTTTTCGGTCTCAAGCAGAATATCCTTTGAATACTCGACCTTATCCGGGTCATATTGAAGCGGCTCGAGCTCAAAAACTGAATCAGGCAGCCTGACCTGCCATTTAAGCTGATCATATTTTTCGGGAAAATCGCCCATAATCCTGGCTCTTCCATGCTTATCGGTAATGAAATCTCTATCCAGTTCAGGAATTTGTACCATTACATGGGCAACTTGACTTGGAATTTCCCCGATCAGCTGTAGGTAATTTTCATTTCTTTCGGAATCTCGCATCAGACGCAATACTAATTCGGGTTCCTCTGAATATAAAGTGGCGAGATTTATTACGCCCTGAGATGGACTTCCATTGCCATCTGCCGCCAGTAAGTGGACCTTACCCTCGGCCTTATTTCCAACTCTGAGCAGGATGAGCGGGATTACTTTCGCGCCAAAGGCCTGTTCATACAATCTTTTCGCCATTTCCCATGCCGCTTGCGGGACTATCTCGCTGTTAGCCCTGGCCAAAGATCCAATTAGCGAATTATAATCGTCGCAAAATTCCCGGCAAAATTCGCAGAAAACGAGGTGGCTTTTAATGAGATCTATAGAACCAGCGTCCAAAGAGCCTTCAATATATTCTATCAACTTATTCTTATCGGGATGCATAATTAACCCTCTACTTTCTACCTACCCTTAAAATAGCCCCCAAAACCCGATTTTGTGGATTTTTTCGCGTATTCTCTAAAATACTCTTCCGCCCTGCCGATTATTGTCTCGAAAATATACTTATAGTCCCTGAGGTAGCGATGATGCTCACTTTCCGGCATAACTTCCCTGAAATAGACGGGAATAAGATCAATATCCTCGGAATAGATCAAATCAGTCAGATATCTATCGACCGCGGAACTGAATCTATCGGCGGTTATCCGGTCGATGCGACCCTTATTTACGAATTCTAATAATGAGTCATTCTTGAGCCTGGAGATCGCTTTTTCTTTAGCGATTTCTATCGCTTTGATCTGGATCTGGTACTCTGCGGATGGGCCACGATATGTATGGAAGCCTTCTAATTCTGTGTATTTTTTATTTACGTTTATCATCGCGCTGATTAATTCATGCTTCTTAAGTCGGGATTGCACATCCATCATTTCGTCAAGCTGTAGAAAGATATTTCTGCACCATTCTCTTCGATTATGGCTTGAATTATAGGCAATCTCCACCAGGTCTAATAATCGTTCAAATGTGAGTAATGATTGGCTGGCACGATTTTTAATGGTTGTGTTTTTGCAATAAACATACTCGATGCCGTCTTTTTCGTCACTGGTGCAACAGAAATCAGGGCTATTCAGAATATCCTTTATTCTTCTTTTCAGATTGCCAATTTGCGGATCTGATTCGTTATTGATTCGATTCAGTTCCTGTCGAATGAACCCGAATAAGAGGGATCTGAATTGATCAAATAACTCCTCGGCATGATCTTTTTTAAAGGCCACAAATCCGTTGTTATTATAGAAATCGAAGATAACACAAAAAGGTTTATTATCCTCGCTGCGAAGAAATGACCCCAGGATATCTATAGCTAAATCCGACATCGATTTACTATCTGAATTCTGTCCGATTGGAAATCTATATCCTTTGGCTTTGAGATAGCAGAGAAAGCTTATTGCGTACTTATAACAAAGATCAAAAAAGGCCTTAAAACCTGATTTGTCTCGTGGATTACTTAGAAATTCAGCTAATACTTCTTTCCCGTATTCCAGAAAAATCATATTAGGCAATAGTCCTACAAAGTCGTTACATTCAGCCGTAAGGATTAAATATAATCTATTGGTAACAGCTGCGCAAGAACCAATTTAGAGGACGCCGAATTTGGTATATCCAATTCGTAATAGGCGGGAGCATTCTGGTGGATTATATGTCTTTTTATTTATGCAGATTGATTACCCAAACTCCAACTTCTCGACCGCATCTGCCAGATGATCCGGAGCCAGATGCGAATAAATCATGGTGGTCTGAATATCGGAATGCCCCATCAGTTTTTGGACCGTGGGTAGATCTACTCCGTTCATGACCAGGTGGCTGGCGTAAGTATGTCGGAGGGAATGGAGCTTGGTTAATCCCTCGATTTTGGCTTTTGGGGCGATCTTGATCAGCTGCTCACGGAGCTTGTCCTTGATCCTGCTACCATCCCGGTGGGGAAATACAAAATCGCTCTCCAGACCTGTATCATTCTCCTTCATTAATTTGGCCAGGAGGTCATAAGTCCCCTGGTTGATCGGGATCTCCCTCTCCCCCGTCTTGGGAGTCCAGAAATCCTTGCGTTGGATCTTGATCTTCCGGCGCTTGAAATCGACATCGGACCATTCGAGATTCTCGAGCTCCGCCTTACGCATGCCCGTATTCAGGAAAACGTATAATATATTCCTTAGCGCGGTCGGGGAGTTCTCCAATAGGCGCCGGCACTCCTCTTTGGTCAGAAACCTCGGCTTCTTGGAATCGTTGACCTTGAGCTTGACCACGGCCTTGGCGGATTCTCCCTCAGGCAGCCCCATTTGACGGCCAAATAGATGATGCGTACGAAATGTTCTTGATTGGTATCCTTTGTAAAGTCTAAAGTTAGAAGAGCTTGAAAATATCTGGCGGAGAGGCAGGGATTCTCCGCTCGGTGTTTTGGTTAAGTGATTACAAATAGGTTAAATACAGGATAAACACTATAACTTACAATGAATTAGGTTTTTTATTCGCTTGTATCTGTTTTTGTCGGTTTTGGCCTATTTTTACAGTAGATGGTCACAATTTGGTCACAGGGACACAATGACGCCTATTATAGAACGCTAATTTAAACTCTATAGAATAGTCTTTCGACTATCTATACAATAAAACTCTTCCCCCTTACTTATCGTGCTTCTTCCGGTAATCGCGCAAGGCCAGGGCGATGACCTCGCTTAAACTCTGCCGCTGGGTCCTGGCCCAGTCGAATAGCTCGAAATCAATCGGCTTGACATAGACATTTATTCGAGTCGCCCTATCGTCCTTAAATCCTTTTTTGGGTCTTGCCAATAGTGTCCTCCTTAAAGTTTGTTTTAATCTCTATTAATCGAAATCTACGATATTCTCGAATCTCCATCAATCCCCAAATAGGGGCCTGATAACGGCACCAGGCCCCAATCCATGCCATTAATCATTTTCCTCGAACTTGTGGCTTAGAACGTAATCTACGGCCTTCTGGGCGTATCCTGCGGCCTGTATTACGAATCTCTTGTCTGATTTCAGGGCTTTGAGCCAGCCAGCTATATAAGCGGCACTATTGTCGATAGTCCGATTCTCGATTCCAATATACCCGCATAACATGGCCGCCCCCATTTCGGCGCATAGCTCTTCTTTTGAATAGTCCTGTTTGCCGAACGCATTTTGATCGGCCAGGGTTTTTCGGTTCAGCCTGGAGCTATGGCCTGTTGAATGAGTTAATTCATGGAAATAGGTCGAATAATAGGCCGGTTCCGATTCGAACATTGCCCGCTTAGGCATATTGACAACATCCCTTATCGGTGAATAATAGGCCCGATTCTCGATCTCTTGACATTCCGGCTTGTTTGGCATACCTTTAATTATCTTGTCGGCTTCTTGGTTTGCCTGGAAGTCGTCTAAAGTAGGGGATTCGGCTATTGTACCAGAATAGTCGATCCCCTTTGTTTGTTCGATGTTAAAAACCGTATAGTACCGGAGAATCGGGAATCTCTCAGGCTTTTCGGGATTGTCGCTATTTTCCTTTTCCATAAACTTAAAAAAGACAACCGGCATTCCCTTAGATCCCTTTTTGATATTCCCGCCTAATTGTTTGGTCTGATTGAATGTCAAAAAGTACGGATAGGCATATCCAACCGATCCCAGTAAAAACGGATTAATGCCCCGATACTCTTTTCCGTTAATGTAGTTTTTAGGCATTCCGCCCCCGGCCCAGGGCTTTCGCCAGGGCACTGTCCCTTGTTCCAGCTTGTCGATGATTCGCTGGGTAATGATTTCCTCGACTTTCAAAAGATCTCCTTGTTAATAGTTTACTCATACAAGCATTGCCCCGGATTCGATTTCGCGATAGGCTTGCCTTAGATTATTCCGGCATTGTTTCATCAGCTTGACGTAATCCTCGATAGGCCGACCGTCCAGATTCTCTAATTCCGCCACTTGTTTGGCCTTAATAGCAAACGGTTCGCATAGATTTCGGCTTGTCAATTTCAGGGAAATACAACGTGACGCAAATGGGCTTAAATCTAATTGTTCCTCGAATATATCATTCCCGTCATTAGTAGTAGTAAATATAATGACAACATGATCGGGTAACTTTTCAAGCATGTTTAGCAATACTTCAATTATTGGCCGATTCAAGCCATGCGATTCGTTAACGATTAATGCCCAACCGTCACCGGTAATCGCCCTGGATCTCCAATACTGGGGATAATTTCGTAAATCCGAAACCGTCAATTCCCGTCCAGTAGTTTCAAACGTAGTAAAATTAGACGCTAAACAAGCCGCAATCAAAGTCGCAATAGATGATTTTCCTGTTCCACTGTTGCCAGTTATCCAGAATGCCCGTCCCCCGAAATCGTTTTTGTCGGCCATTATCTTTAATAATGAGATAACCCGATCCTGGCCGATAACATCATCGAACGATTTCGGTCGATACTTTTCGTCAATTCTCATTCGGTCTACTCCTTGTTTAAGGGTTAATTTGATTATGATGTTTAATAGAACTACACGTAATATACACATCCCATATCGGCATGTCAAGCGGATAATAAATAGAATAGTAAAATAATTAATATATATTTTTGCATTGTTTGCGCTCTATTCCCTACGTATTTTTAGTATATTTAGCACGTCGGCCCCCATACCATACACCTAAACATCCGCCCACGTCGACACGTGCGATCTTGTATATGATCATTCATATACACACTATCTGACCCCTCCCCGGCAGGGGGCACGCCAAGGGGGGGGTGATATATTCGAATATGGGCTCGGGAAAGTGCGCGATATTTTTTTAGATCATGGGGGACAAGTTCCATTATTGGCCATATTTCTATCGATGAGACATAAATAACATTAAATATTTATTAATATCTTGGATGCTTAATTATTTCTTGATTCATATAGGGACCGGAGTATACGAGATAATTCGCTTTCATATTCAGGCTGATGGTTCATGGCGGGAAAAGGTACACGATGGAACCGTTCCTGCAGTTGGATACCATACCTTTCCATATTTTTAGTTCCAGTCATAACCACACGATTTCGAGTTTGCTGGTTAAAGCATTTTTATGGCTTTCCACTAATTCTATCAGAGAATAGTTTCAATCCACGCCCCCGTATGGGGGTCGACCATTAATAACTGCGATACGGGCTCATCACGCAACGTTTCAATCCACGCCCCCGTATGGGGGGCGACATTATAGTGCCGATGTTGAAAGTGAGGAACATGAGTTTCAATCCACGCCCCCGTATGGGGGGCGACAATAAAGGGGTGCGATTACCTTATGTCAATCAAAGTTTCAATCCACGCCCCCGTATGGGGGGCGACGAGCCGGATTTTCTATCAGATCACCTGAACTATAAGTTTCAATCCACGCCCCCGTATGGGGGGCGACCATATCAGTTAGTTGATGTGAGCGGAACCCCTTTTGTTTCAATCCACGCCCCCGTATGGGGGGCGACATTTGACGCGTTGGTTAGCTTCGTATTTAATATTGGTTTCAATCCACGCCCCCGTATGGGGGGCGACTGCCGTGCTTGACAGCGTGCAGAAATATGTTGATGGTTTCAATCCACGCCCCCGTATGGGGGGCGACGGCTAGGCATTTCTGCCTGCGAGATTCGGTAAAGTTTCAATCCACGCCCCCGTATGGGGGGCGACGCCCTGCTTAAAGAGAGCTGCTTGTGTGGCACCTGTTTCAATCCACGCCCCCGTATGGGGGGCGACCA
>JAHEDG010000053.1 GCA_024641335.1 Candidatus Zixiibacteriota bacterium | reverse complement strand
TGGCTGGGAGATAAATATCCGGAGTTCTCGATAACCATGCTCAACGTGGGCAGCCTGTTTCATTTGGGTTATATTTTCAAGCTTTTGGAATTCAAGCGATTTTGTATCGATAACAGGATCGATATAGTCCAGACCTATTTCAACGACGGGAATATTACCGGAGTTCTCGGTGGTCGGCTGGCCGGAATTAAGAAAATTATCTCCTGCAGGAGAAATCTCGGCCCCGGTTTCTGGAAAGACCGGAAGATACTGTTTATTTTCAGGTTCCTCAGACGTTTTACATCTCTTTATCTGGCCAATAGCAAGGCCACAAAAGAGTCCATTGTCAGATCTGAAAGGATAGACAGGGAAAAGGCCAGGGTTATTTATAACGGACTGGATTTAAAAAAATACGAGGCAATCGACGATACTTACCGTCGCCGGGCTCGTGAAAAAGCGGGATTCGCCGAATCCGAAATTGTCATCGGCATGGTCTCGCATCTGAGAAAAGATAAGAATATCGAGCTCTTTTTGGACGGCGCCGCCCAGGTCAGCCGCGAATATTCCGATCTTCGCTTTATTATATTAGGCGAGGGTCCGCATCGCCCGTTTATCGAAAAAAAAATAGAGCAGTTAGGAATTCAGAAAAATATCGAGCTTGTCGGCGCGGTTAAGGATGTCACCTCTTATCTGGCCGCTATGGATATTGCCTGTTTGACCTCCAACGGCGAGAGCTTTTCCAACGCCATAATCGAATATCTGGCCGCCGGACTGCCTATTATCGCCACCGATGTCGGCGGAAATACCGAAGCGCTGGCCGAGAACGGTTTCCTCTTCCCGGTCGGAGATCTCGATAATTATCTGAATCTGCTAACCAGGCTGATTGATGACAAGAACCTGAGGGTTCAAACCGGAATAAAAGGCCGGGCCGAGGCGATGGCCAAATATAGTATGGATAAAATGGTCAACGCCTATGAATCGATTTATACGGAAATGATGGAAAAGCCCGGCCGATTTCATTAATACAGATATCCGAATCCTCCGTCGGATCAGAAACTACATGCTTTGACAGATCATCGCTGTTTTTCAAGGCCTGAAAACTAAAAAGCAGACACGGCTGACCTTGTTTAATTTTGGGTCGTATTGTTCAGCTTCCTGACAAAGGACCAGTCAGCAATATTTTGATCGATTCTGGCCAAAACTGGAAACCGCTGACCGCAAATCAGTTACAAAACTAAACAATTATCCGATTATCGGTATTGTATTTGCTTAAAGTTGATGATAGATTATCCGGGAGGCCAGAGTAAGACTGCCCGGTATTATGTTAACCAGATGGTCGATTTTGTCGATAAAACAGGAAGAACTCTTGTCGAGGGGGATTTCGCCAGCCGGGGAAATGCCGGAGAAAGACTGGATCGGCCTGAAAACAAAGAAGGATCGCCGAAAGGCATTCGAAATTAGTAATTCCGGGGAGGAAAATATGAGCGGATTGACATCAACGGTAAGAGCAAGAAGCGGGGCTGCCGTGATAATGACCATCCTATTGATAAATCTGTTCCTGATTCCATCGGCTTTATTCGGCGCTCAACGAACTATCACTTCAGTGCCGTATACTATTTCCACCAGCAACGATACCCTGGTTTTTTCAGGTAACCTGACCGCCCAGGGCAACGGAATAGTCATATCACCCGGAGTTCACGATATCTATATCAGAGGGCGGGGGGATACTCTTATATTCAGCGCCGGCGGAAATAACAGCGTTTACGGAATCGATATCGGGACAGGAAGCTCCAACAGGCCCTACAATATCAAAATCGATTCTCTGACAATAATACAATCTTCCAGCGCAGGCGACTACTGCCGGGGAATCCGCTTGAATGGCGTTCATGATGTTCGGATATATGATTGCAATGTTCATGTCAAGGGATTCGATTGTATCGGGATCGGCCATACATCCACCACTTTCAGATCCTACAATGTCGAAATCAGAGGCGGCAACTGGACCAGTTTCGTCAATTCCTTTTCGAATCGATGCCAGAACAGCGCGGCGGTTATGCAGCTCGGTTACGGTGAAATAGGAGCGGGAGATTATAACTACTGGGTGCATAATGTGGAAATCGACAGTTGCCCCCATACCGGTATTCTGGTCTATGATAAAGCCTTCGTCGATTCATGTGTCCTCTGGGGCAACGCTCATAACGATAACTATACGAGACCGTCGGGCAATGTTTGTTTCAGCGCGGATAACCCATATATGATCGGTCTGGGTTTCGCCCAGCCCGGAAGCCGGGCGACCTATAATACTATCAGGACACGGGACATGCATGAGGGAGGCAGAGGCATTATAGTCTCGGCGGCTGACGGCAGCGCCCAGAATCCGGTGGTCATAGCATATAACGATATTCGAGTTTCCAATGGTCCCTCCGATGACGACGGTCAGCGGCCGGCCACCAGAGGCATACGCCTAAGAGAAGGCGAACCGGGCCAGATGCCCTTTCTCAAGCATGTTCACGTGCATGATAACTATGTCGAGGTGCATGCCGATACGTTATCGTCAACCACCCATATAGGCACGGAAGCGGCCGCTTTTCAGGGAATGAATTTCTACGACGCCACGACCGATATCAAGGTTTACAATAATACATTTATCGCTCTGGCCGACACAACCGGCGGTTTTTCCGATGGTTGGGGCGGGGTTTACGCCTCGGCTACCGACGGCGAATCCGCGGGAACCGATCTGGTATCCTATAATAACCATTATGTTTCCAACGGTTCCTGCATAGGGCTGTCGGCAATCGGGCCGAACGCCGGCGTGGGCAACTGGCAATTCGTAGGAGATACCCTGGATTGGAGATCACCCGGGTTTGTCAACGGCTACGGCTGGAGAGGAATCGTAGGTGTCGGATTCGCCGGTACTATGGCCGTGAATAATGTTGTCAGGGACGTCGTTTATATCGGTTATGACGGGGGCCTGGACAGCAACGCCATGAATTTCAGCGGGGGCGGAACCAAGGATATGCTGCACCAAAAAACTTTGAAAGTATATGTTTACGGCAATAATAGCCTGCCTGTTCCGGGATCGTCGGTCTGGGCGGTAAACAACTACGGCGACACGGTCCTGAGCGGTACTACCAACGCCCAGGGGTTCGTCGCGGGTGTCGTAAATTACGATTATGACCTGTGGACCGGACTTACCCATTTCGATTCGGTCTTCAATGATTTTACCTTGAAAGCCCGGATGTCCGGAGACAGCGTATCCATTGCTCATACGGTTACCGCTATGTCGTCGGCTCCCATACTGGTTCTCTCCGGCACAGGCGGAGTCGATCCTCCCAACGATATAGTCCCTCCCGGCAGAACAGTCGATCTTCAGGCCCTGCCTGGAGATCAATCCGGCATAGTCGAGCTTTCCTGGTCGGCCCCCGGCGATGACGAGTTCATAGGCACAGCGTCATATTATGTAATCAAATATTCAACAGGCTTGATCACCGAATCGAACTGGAGCCTGGTTTCGACCGCGCCGAATCCTCCGACACCTCTGGCCGCAGGCAGTCCTCAAAGCTATACGGTTAACGGCTTAACCCCCGGCGAAGAGTATTATTTCGCCATTAAGGCTTATGACGACGTCGATAATGTCTCGCCGTTATCCAATGTTCCGCTGTCGTTCGCTAACGGAATAGCGGCCCCCTCATATATAAATACCGAAATCGATTCGGATAACGGCAGCGCTATGTTGATCTGTCAATCGGTCGATTCGTATCTGGCTGTGTTCTATGAATTCCATCTCGATTCGATCGACACTTTCACCGATCCAATTGTGGAACTCGGCCTGGTCGCCGATACAGTAGTCTCGGCGTTGTTCGGTTCCCTTGCGGAAGATGTTTATTACCACTGGCGATGCCGGGCTAAAGCGTCCAACGGCTCCGATTCGAGCGCCTGGTCCCAGGTTGTCAGCTTCAACATGGTAACCGGTATCTCAGCCGAACTTTCGAGCGCCAATTGCCTGTATCCTCGGCAGGGGGACGCGGTTCAGACCAACACGCCCGTTTTTCAGGTGGAGTATGTTACCGGCGTGAATAATATTTATATCAGCGTCGACGATAACGCAGGCTTCACATCTCCTGTCGAATCGGGAATCCTGACTACTTCGGCTAGTGAAACAACCAACTGGCAAATTCAGGAACCGCTGATTCAGGGACAAACATATTACTGGCGTATCAGCGCCGACAACACCATCTGGACATCCCCGATCGGGTTCAGCGTTTTTCTGGATCCTCATCCTTATCCCAATCCGTTCAGGATATCCAACGGCAATACGGAGATAACCTTTACAAATCTTCCGCCGCAATCCCGAGTGGTTATAGCCACTGTTTCCGGGAAGATCGTCCGCGACGTTCAGGATCTCGGCCCGACCGACTGGGTATGGGATGTCAGAAACGAAAAAGGCAGAGAATTGGCCTCCGGTGTTTATCTATATATACTCGAGTATCCCGGAGGATCATCCAGCGGCAAAATTATGGTTATTCGCTAATAAAAGGCCATAGAGCGAAGAAAGGCTGTTTTCTCTGAGAACAGCCTTTTTCTTTATATCTTAAATTTTCAATTCGGGGGTCTTTAGGTAAACGGTTCTTTCAATCCAACACACCCGATATCTCTCGGATAATTTTATCGCAGACCGCGTCCCAGGTAAATAACGATTTGTAGCGTTCATATCCCGCCTCGCCCATCTTTCTGCACAGATCAGGATTTTTCAATAGATCGATGAGCCTTTCGGCCAGAACGTCGGAATCGCCGAGAGGGGTCAGGTATCCTGTCTTCCCGTCGATAACCATCTCCGGAATAGCGCAGATATCGGTCGCCACACAAGGCAGGCGGGCGGCCATCGCTTCCCTGATCACATTGGGGAATGCATCCGCCAGAGTGGGCAAAACAAAAACCGAGGCGCTTTTATAGGCGTCGGCCATTATGGAAAGATGACCGGGATCGGATTTCGAGAGCGGTCCGTGGTTTATTACGTATTCGGGAAAAGCTCTTTCTTTCGGGCCGAGCATCACCAATTTTGCCCCCGGAACCTCTCTGACCACCTTCCTGAACGCTTCCAGCAGAACCTCTCCGCCTTTATTTTTGAAATCAAAACCGGAAAACAGGACCATTTTCGTATTATAGTCTTTGGTTTGGTTGGAAATGATATTTTCGTCTATGTTTATTCCGGCGTGAACCACCTTGATCCTGCTCTCCGAACAGCCGAAATCCCTGGCAAACGATTTTGCCAGATAGGAGCTGAAACAGAATATCCTGTCCATGGAATTATATACTTTTTTCTCATACTCATATTGCTTCCGAAATATGGCCTCGGATGATTGGAAATTGACATTGGTAGCTTGCGAGATTACACAGTTGTTGTCGGCCAAAAGCGATTTGCATCCCCCCCAGGAGCGGGTTAGATCGAAATAAGCGCCTATCTGCAGAGTGGAATTGAAGGTTCCGGATTTAACTTGCTTTATATACTTATCGGCTCTTCCCGATAAATGCTGGCGGAAAATCAGGCTTCTACGCCAGGTGGCGCGCCATTTTCTCATATCCGGACGAAAGCTCATCAATTTGTAAAAATTTACTATCGGCTCGGGAGGATATGGACTAAAAACATCCGCTAACGCGCCGTTTTTCTTCAAGCCTGCCCAGATATATGGGCTAGATCCCGAAAAAGTCCTGATATCGAAAGGATCTCCGAAATCTATCCCTAAAAGATTAACCGTAGTTGTCGACACGATTGCGTAATCTTTACAACAATTTTCCCTGTTTTCCCGTTGTCAATTCAAAGTCATTTCAGGCACTCTATCAACGAGAAGGAGGGCCGATAAGTTCCTTGGCGAAGCCAGATAATAATTCGGTAATTAGTTATTTCGCTATTTTTGAGGGTATCCGCCTGAAAAGACCTGGTTTCGGCCCGTAAAATATCTCAAAGCCTCTGCCAAAAAACCCCAACCCAGGCCGAAATGTATGACAAAATAAATAGCCGGAAGCCGGAAAATCTGACTGGAATCATTCTTGAGGGCTACCACCAGGCTGCTAACTAAGTTAGCCAGAGCGTAAATCCCGAAACAAATACCCAGATAGAGGCGAGCCGGCGGAAGAACCAACGATATCGCCGTAAGGAGAAATAATCCGAAAAAATACGCGGCTATGATCATAGCCCCTGACGATACCACCTCTTTATGTTTTCGGAAAAACCGGAACCGTCCGGCCCCGTATCTTTTCATCTGATAATAAAGCCCTTTTAGATCCGATCTGGGATAATAATAAACCGTCAATTTCGGGGATGATAACGATTCGAATCCGGCCTGGCCCACTCGATAATTGAATTCCAGATCTTCGGCGGCGTCAAAATTCTCGTCGAAATAACCGACCCGTTCGAAGATTTCTTTTTTATAGCTGGCCCCGGACGATGTCGGATCGACAAATCTTTCTTCTTTCAAATAAATAGTGGAATCGAGGCCGTGTCCGAAAACCGATTTTCTGGCCATCGCCACTCCCTTTTGAAAGGGAGTATTCTCCGGTGTCTCCAGAAACTGCGGACGACTTAGAACCGCGATATTGTCTTTCATCATAAGAACAGCGGTATTCTTAAGAAGAAGATTGTTATCGATAAAAACATGACCGTCGATATATACGATAATTTCGCCGTTAGCCTCTCTGGCCCCTATATTCCTGGCTGATGACGAAAGACGATTGGGGTTATCGAGCAGCCTGACTCTGTTATCGTCCAACGAGAATTTCTCCACTTCCGCTCTCGTGCCGTCGTCGGAACGGCCGTCCACCACGAGAATCTCCAGTTTGCCGTCCGGATAGTCCTGTTCGGCCAGATATCGGAGAGTCCGCCCGATATATTTCGCCTCATTGCGTACCGGTATTATAACACTCAACAACGGCAGGTCTTTATCAGAAGTTTCGACCATTTTAAAATCAGGTTTGCCTAAACCGGTTTCGGATGCTCGATCCGGGAGAAGCACCTTTATTTATCAAACCATTCCGCGGTTTTTTCCAACCCTTTATCGAAATCGATCTCAGGCTTGTACCCGAGGACCTGATGCGCTTTGCTTATATCGGCCAGCGAATGTTTAACATCCCCCATTTTCGGCGGGCCGTATTTCGGCTGAATATCGGTTCCCAGGATAGAATTAAGTTTTTCCACCAGCTCATTCAGGGTAAACGCCTTATTGCAGGCTATATTGATAACGTTACCGGCGGCCGCTTTCTTTTCGCAGGCCAGGATATTGGCGCTGACGACGTTTTCTATAAAGGTAAAATCTCTCGATGTCTCCCCGTCGCCATGAATTGTCGGCGCGGCTCCGTTTTTCAAAAGATCGATGAATTTGGGAATCACGGCCGAATATTGAGAAAACGGATTCTGTCTGGGACCGAAAACATTGAAATATCTCAGAGCCACTGTTTCCAAACCATAGAGTTGGTGGAAATTCATGCAATATTCCTCGCCTGCCAGCTTGGTAATGGCGTAAGGCGATTTCGGCATTGGTTTCATCTCCTCGCTCTTGGGCATAACCGGGGAGTCGCCGTAAACAGAGGAAGACGAGGCATAGACTATCCTGCGTACTCCATTGAAACGCGCCGCCTCCAGAATATTCAACGTACCGTTGATATTAACCTCGGTTGTGGTCAACGGATTATCGATAGAGCGGGGCACCGATGGCAATGCCGCCTGGTGGAGTATATAATCGATTCCCTTGGTGGCTTTGGCAACCGTCCAGAAATCCCGGATATCCCCCTCGATCAGTTCTATATCTTTCAAAAACGGTTCCAGATTAGATCGTTGGCCTGTAGCGAAATTATCTATTACTCTTACCGAATAACCTTTTTCCACCAGCCTGGCCGTTATATTCGACCCGATAAATCCGGCGCCCCCTGTAACCAAAAATCTCAAGATGACCTCCCTAACGCGACTCGATTAGTTCTTTAGAATCGTAATCGGCATAAGCCGCTACATTATAAAGGTAACTGTCGGAAATATGAAAGAGAATAATTAAAAAAACCTATCCGCGGGGACAAGCCTCTACTCTCGCCAACGAAGATTCAGAGGAGGCTCTATCCGGATCTCTCCAGCGGTACCGAAAACCGGAAAAGGACAGCCGGCGCTAAAGGAGAACAGGTATTCTCCATAATTTTGGGAGAAATAACGTAGAATCAGGCTATCTGAAACATTTCCAATAAGCCATCGAGAGCTATATTTTCCGGGATAGACACTGCCAAAATCCGTCTCTGAAATGAGCGAATCAGCCGGCAAGCCGTCGATTTCGCATCCTATAACGACAGCCGGGGACTCGGTAAAATCTGAAAAAAACATATTTTCCAGAACATCTTCCGATAGATTTTCTATAGTTATCCGAACTGTATCCAAATTTACCGAATAGGTAAAACGAATCCCGGCGGAATCCGGAAAGATGTTGCCGTTTTCGGCCGTCGCAGATGATACCGTGATTAGCGCCGCAAACATCCCGGGAAGATAGTCGCGTAATTTAGCCCGACGCCTAAAGACTGCAATTAAAGAAATCATCGGTTAGACCTTTCGGGAGGACAATCATGGCAAAATGCGATTTCCTGTCCACCCTTGAAGTAATTCACCAGGTAGATAACATCCGTACCATTAACCTGGCAATCGCCGTTACAATCGGCTGACGGGTAAAATTCTCTATTTTCACCGCAAAGGCAAAGGTACGGGTCTGCGAACGTTTTCAAGTAACCTACCAGATATACAACATCCAAACCGTTAACCCGGGTATCCCCGTTGGCATCGCCCTGGATATAAGCGCAGCCGGAATAATAGAAGGCGGTATCGCTGACAGCGGCGGCTGATGTGTCAAAATTTATGGAGACCGATCTTATACTGAATAAGGCCCAATCTCCGGAATATGTCAGTACTACGCTTTGATCGAGCGTATCATCGGCGGCGGCGGTTCCGGTGACTGAATCGGCCACCCCGTTTATGACATATTCCCAGACGAAATGGCTGAGGGAATCGCTGTTCCGGGGCGGTGACCAGCTAATGGCCAGTTGCCCGTCCTGATCGTAGAATTGAGCAGAGGCATCCAACGGGAGCATGCCTAAAATAATAAATACCGGAATCCAGTTAAGGATCATTGATTTACCCATGGAAACCATCGTTGCCAATAAAATACGCCTATCCTGGTTTTGTATATTCGGCCACGATTTTAAGGCGGCCCGGGTCGAGGAGAGGAAGATCTCTCCTAACCCTTTGTTATTCAATATATAAACGATAAGATCGTTGTCAACATTGAAATTTTTGGAAAGTGGCTCCAGCGGATTTTTTCCTTGAAAGCGCAAAATAACATGGATTTTTGAGCCATTTATTATTCTTCTAGGGAGATGGTCGGATGTTTATTTCTGAAACAGGGCAATCAGGAACATTACCATAACCAATTAATAGTAAATTATTTGTCTTTATATCCGACAAATATAATAAGTGTTAGCAAAATAGACTGCTATTTTCGCGGATAACCAAACCTGGAGGTGAGTAAATGGCCAGCAAGAGGAAAACAACCAAGAGAAGCCGTGTGAGCTCTTACACTCGCACCACTCCGTCGGGCAAGAAAGTAAGAGTAAAATCTTACACCAGACGGTCGAACTAAAGCTGTTGAAAAGGCGGCGAATCAGCCGCCTTTTTCATTTCTGTTCTATTCTAACTCAATGCATGAATTATCTGAAATCCGCCGTTGCGGATATTTTTATTTCGGAGCGAATTTGATATTAATATTGAAAAAGGGAGCCGAACCGGCTCCCTTTTTGCGGTCAGTTAATTTGGTTTTATTTAAGCAGGAGCATTTTTTTCGCTTCCGTGTATTCCCCTGCCCGAATTTTATAGAAGTAGGCTCCCGATGAACGGTTATCGGCGTCCCAGGCGGCCTGATAATTGCCTGCGGGTTGGAATCGGTTCACGACCGTATCGATTTTTCGTCCCAAAAGATCAAATATTTCGATAGTTACGAAGGATTCTGCGGGCAGGACGTATTCGATAACGGTTTTGGCGTTAAATGGATTCGGGTAGTTTTGCTTAATATAAAATGCT
The DNA here is from genome assembly GCA_024641335.1 of Candidatus Zixiibacteriota bacterium. Lineage (GTDB taxonomy): Bacteria > Zixibacteria > MSB-5A5 > UBA10806 > UBA10806 > JAHEDG01. The sequence goes on along the minus strand of JAHEDG010000053.1, from coordinate 6,510 downwards.
TCGGGTAGCGAGGAACGGTCATCCACTGAGGTCACAGCAGTATTTTCCCACCAAGTCAATTGATTCCCTAAATATGCAGTTCCTAAAACGTCAATATCGCTATCATTATCCAAATCTATTGAATACAATGTAGAAGCATAATTGTAGTCTGACCGTATTATGAATTTCGTAAAATCAAAATTGCCATCGTTTTCCCACCAGACAATCTCATTTGAATATCGTATTGCTGCAATTACATCAAAATCGCCGTCGCCATCTATGTCATTAGTCATAATTGATTGAGGTCCTGCAATATTACCATCTATCACATGCTTTGTAAACTGCTGGTTGCCATTATTTTCCCACCAAGAAACGTCATAATCATCAACTGAACATCCGACAAGATCGACGTCACCATCAAAATCAAAATCTATTGCTTCAACCCAATAAGCATCATAATTATTTTGAACAATATGTTTAATAAAATTGAAATCTCCTCCATTTTCATACCATACAAGTTGATCAATATATTGTCCCGCAGCAGCAATATCAATATCTCCATCCAAGTCAACATCACAAGCCACTACCTCTCGACATCCGAACAAACCATCGCCAACTAAATGTGGAAAATAATTAGGATAACCAACGTTTTCCCACCAGTTAATTGTGCCACCGTCCCTGGTAACCGTAATAATATCAATATCAGAATCATAGTCAAGATCTATAGTCGATACATCATGGGCTGTGTAATAATCTTGAACCAAAACAAACTTTGTAAAGTTCATATAACCATCGTTTTCCCACCAGGCAATCTCATTTCCATGGTGAGCCACGCCTAATATATCCATATCGCCATCACAATCGAGATCTTCAGCATATGCCTCCATCGCGCCTATAAACGAATGGTCAATAGAATGTTTTGAAAATACCTGATTTCCATCATTTTCCCACCAAGCAATTTCATTAGCTTCATGAGCAGCAGCTAACACATCAATATCTTTATCATGATCCATATCAATGGCAAAAACTCCCCAGGATCCTGCATACGCAGTATCGATAGAGTGTTCTACCCAGCCAACTTGGGAATTAGCAGAAGCATATAAAATTATTATTGCCAGTAGAATACCGGTAATCCGTAACATACGTCCTCCCTAATTCAAATTAAAGCAATATTTTATTTTGTGTTAGAATAATAAATCTAATTTTTGTAATTGTCAATAAATATTTCAATACCCCATTAAATTGGAATCAAATAAATTAGCATTTCTTAATAAGAATCATTACACCGCCGATCAGCATCCCTGTCAACATCAATACCCAGGAAATTATGGATAAGTTCTTACCCAAAATGTACTTTGGATTTTCTATCCTGAACTCCACAGTATGTTCTCCTGGGGGAAGCTCTACCGACATAAACGTATAGTCGCATCTAAAAATAGGTAACTCCTTCTCCCCCTCATAAGCCTTCCAATGTGGATACCAATTGTCCTGGACTGCCAGCAAGCCGGGAGATGATATAACTGCTTTTATTTTGATCCTGTCTGGAGGAGATTCCATAAAGATCACGGTATCCATCCCCGTCGGATCCGGCGCGACTAAAATTTGCGACGGGGCGCGATCTATTATCACGCTATTAACATAATCGAATTCCCGATCGAATAACCGGGCTAACGCAGAATCAGGATCCTGGATAATTTCATACTGGTAAACAAGCCTGGCTCGAGGAAGGAACTCCTTATTGCGGTAAATTAATACGCCTCCTCCAGCCTGATTTACCAGTTCGAATCTGGGGTGATTAATCGTCTGTTTGGAAACCAGAAATTCACAGTTGCTTAACGACAGGCCGGATTCTGTTCTTAATAAATTATTGTAATTTTCTCCCAGAAATTCGTTGTACCATCGAAGCTGATTGCCATGGTACCCGGTTACCTGGTCGAGTGCGAATGTCGCCAGACTATTCTGATTGGGCATGGTACCGGGCAATACAAACGATCTGAACGGTTTGGGCTGTACCTCCAAAAAGGAAATTCCGGGAGGTTTGGCGAAATACGGTCTGTAATCGACTGTTCTGATAAATTTACTGCTCTCCAATAACCAGCTGCTTACCATAACCAGGGCTATAAAAGCCGAGGCCATTGCTCCAAATGCTATTTTTTTTCGCAGGGACGCCCTGAAAGTGATCGCAACCGCCGCGATTATCAAAGAGCCTATTATAAAACCAATGGCGATATTAGGAATATTGGATTGGAGAGTCTGCCACTGACCGGTCTCGATATTGCTATAAAAAATGGAAGTGTAAATATTCATAATGGCCCGCCCGGAAATAGAAAATATTATTCCTGAAAGCAGGTATACGCCCGATATTATTAATAACCATTTGAATATGACGGTCCCCTTTATACCCCTTGACGATTGCTCCAATGAATGTACTGTGCGAGCGCCCAAAAATGAAAAACTGAAACTAAAAAGAAACATTATGGTCGACGGCGCCCTGAACTTATCCACCAAAGGCACAACATAATAAAACAGCCTGAATATCAAACCGCCGGTCCCGAGAGCATATAGCAGGGCAAAAACCGCCAATGCCAGAAAAAAGTACGAATATTTATCTCTATACAGAAATAATCCCAAAATCCCGATCACTATCGTGGCCAGCCCGATATTCTCGCTGTTAATTTTAAAATAATTTTTTCCCCAATAGGTATGTTCAGAGGTCAATGGAGGATGCCCCGGCAGGTTGCTTAATCCGGCGAAACCGGGAATTATCTGGGAAATCGCCTCTTCGGAATGCAGCGACCACGAGGCCGCATAGTCGTAGCCTCGTCCTTCACCAGCCCTGGGAGAGTAATTCCTCACATAGTCTTGTGTCGGCCAGATCTGCACAAATCCCAAACAGATCCCGAACAGCATGGCTCCGAGAATTCCGAATCCCGGGATTAAGACGCTCTTGAGATTTTTAGACTCCCTGTAAATAATTACAAGCCTGAATACGAAATAGGCTCCCACGCACCACATGGCGAAATAAGCGAATTGAGGGTGGTTGGCCAGGATCAAGAGTCCGAAAGCGGCTGAGAACGGCCACCACCAGATTAGTCTGCTTTTTTGTACTCCTATTTCGAGAGAATAAAGCAAGAGAGGCAATAATGCTGTGACATACATTCTACCGTCATGGCCCGCATAGACCAGGGACAGCATAAACCCTGAAAGCATATAGGCGGTACCTCCAAAAACCGAGGCCCATTTGGTAAGATTCATACGTCGGAGGTAGAGAAACATGAAAATACCGGCCATTAGCACCGCGGCTATTAATTTATAACTCAGAGCCCTGTGAAGAGGAATGAAAAACTGAATCGCCGCCAGGGGGAAAAATCCTTCGCCGTGCATGGCGTCGACAAAAGGCAGCCCGCCGAAAATATAGGGATCCCAGAGCGGTATTCTGTGATAGGTTTTAACAAAATCGGCGTAGAAGCCGCGAAAGAAGATACCGGCTTCGATGGTATCCGAGCCGAACAGCATTTTATCGGAAAAAATATACTCGGAGAAAACAATAATAGTCAGAATGACAAAATAGAGGTAGGGCCAATATTTTTTTATCTTCTTTTTGAGATCCATTCTATTACCCATGTTGATCCGAACATGATAAGCTCGGAAATTGTCATGACAATTCTGAAACCCACGGCGATTGCGACCGGTAAGGGGGTTTCAAAAGTCCCAAATGATGTTAACAGCAGAACCATAATCCCTTCTCTGACACCTAGTCCTCCCGGGGCGAAAACTGCCAAAAAACCGATAGAAACGGCAGCCGCGAAAACTCCTGTCAAGGAAAGATACAATCTAAACGGTACCGGCGTCAAGCCGTTTACAAAGAGCCAGAAAGCCAGGCCGAAAATAAACCATAGAATAACATAAAACAAAAGAATTGAAATTGAGTTAATTATGTTAATTCTAACAGCAATGATTTCTCTTTTAAAAATCTTTAGTATCAAATTAACTGGATATTCAATCAACTTTGGTTTTAACGTTAAAAACAACATAATTGCGAGTGCTAATCCTGAAGAATATTTTGTTAATGAAGTTATCAACTTTAATCCACTGAACTCTCCACGTAAAAGAGAAACGCAAAAGATGGCGATTCCGCCGAGAATAAAATAAATCTGCGCTAATATGAAAGCGGTAATTGCAATTCCTTCTGGCACACCTTTTTTTTTTGCTAAGTAAATAGATCCAGCAATTTGCCAGAATTTCCCAGGGAGGTATCTTCCAATCATAGACAAAAAATATACTGCAAAAAGCTCAAGAAAAGAAATTCGTTTACTTAATACCTTGAATTGTTGCCTAAGGATCAGGACATTAACTATCCAGGCAAATAAAAGTACTATAAGTGATATGCCGACATATCTGACGTTAAAAACGATATTCAACAATTTCCATCTATGCCAGTTTATCAAGAAGTAGTTTGTTATAAAAAACAAAGCAATAATTAGAGTTATGAATTTTAAGATGGAGATTATAGTTTTCAATCTTATTCCTTATATATGATTATATTTTCCATATTTTTTGCTTAAATATCAATTTTAGCAATCAATCCTCATCATATTGTTGTTTGAAATTTCCTAATTATCAATCCTCACTATTTCTAGTTATAAACACAATAAACTCCATCGCAAAGTAGCAAAACAACAACTAATTCTCAATAAATATCTTATCCATTCTTTATCAAGCATTCGAAGATCAAGCCTCCCAATTCGCCATTAATGGCGAAAACTATTTGTACCACAATATTACGGTCGCTGATGTCAACTATGACTACCTTCCGGATCTCTACATAACTGGCGCACAATCAGGAGCTTACGGCAAATTATTCGTGAATAATATGCCGGAGCCATTCTCCGAACAGGCCCAATCCTATAACCTTCAACAAATTACCGACATAAGCGCGGCCTTTTTCCAGATGACCAGAACATCAGGATTATCCGTGCTGGCCGGGCGACGGCTCATGGAAATGCAATATAACCGATTCGTTGATATTACCAGTGGTTCGGGGCTCGAGGGTCTTTCCAATGTATTGACTCCCGTATTCTTCGATATTGATGGAGACATAGATGACGATCTTTTTATCGCCGGCAATTGGGAACTCAATTCAGGAACCCTTTTCCGAAATATGGGTAATGGGACATTTGTCGATATCTCCGACAATACCGACCGGGGCGGATTCGGGTACGGTCAGGAGGTCACTTTCGGCGATATCGATAATGATGGCGACTTCGATATTTACCTCTGCTCCGGTTTCGGCACTAACTCCATGTGGGAAAACGACGGCGACGGGTATTTCACCAATATTACAGCCAGTTCCCATACAGGGTGCGACGGATACAGCCGCGGAGCGAATTTCGGCGACTTCGATAATGACTGCGATCTCGATCTCTTTGTTAATCGGGCATCCGCAACAAAAATGCTCTACCTCAATAACGGCAACGGGGTATTCGCCGATGCCAGCGAGGAATCGGGGGTGGCCGTTAACGGCGGAGGTTTCGGATGCGCTATCAGCGATATAGATGGTGACGGGCAGCTCGATATTATCGCCGCTAACTCCGATTATGTCAGAAATCAGATCTTCATAAATGATAATTCCAACGGATCATTTATTAAAGTCAAAGTGATCGGCAGGGCTCCGAACACATTAGCCCTGGGCGCCATAATCGAGCTATATGATTACGGAGATCAAATCGCAGATAACACCCTGATCGGCAAACGAGAAATTTCCAGCCATCCGTCCTTCTATTGTGTCAATGACCTGACCGCCCATTTCGGTACAGGGGAATACGCTGATCTTATGGTCTCCATACGCTTTCAATCCGGAGCGATTAAGGATACTTCCGGCTTTCTACCGGGAGAAACCATAATCCTCCGCGAACCCGATCCAACATCTGTTAATCAACCGGAAACGAACTTACCCAAACAATACATGACTTTGAGCGCTTATCCCAACCCTTTTAATAACAACTGCGCTATCACATTCGATGGTGATGGGTCATCCGATTATAAGATAACAATTTACGATTTGCTGGGCCGACAAATCCAACAGGCTGATATTCGCGATAGATCCGATTCCCGAATACGCTATATTTGGAACGGTTCAAATTATGATGGTTTACCTGTTCCCAGCGGAGTCTATTATCTTCGAGTCCAAAGCGAGTATTCGTCAGTCGGACAGAAAATCACCCTGTTGAAATAGCTCTAATGAATAACGGCGGCCGCCAGGACAGCGACCGCCGTTTGTGAAGAAGGAAAAGGACTATTCTTAAAACTTGCCGAATTCCCTATCGTCAAGAGAGATTACCGATTCAGGTTCGGGTTGGGAAGATTTGGCCGTAGCCGGATGATTTCCCCAATCGGCCTTCTGCTGCGATTTCTTCGCCTTGGCTTTGGAAGCCGCGCCATGCGATTGATTCGACACCGTCATGCCGGAACCGAGCTGTGTTTTCAGTTTGAAACGTCCGATCATTTGTTTCAGCTGGCTGGCCTGTCCGG
>JAHEDG010000052.1 GCA_024641335.1 Candidatus Zixiibacteriota bacterium | reverse complement strand
TGTGCGCGGGTGGATTGCTTTTGGGGGCGTTCCCCGACGCGAGCTACGAAGCGGGAGAGATCGGGATGGAACCGGGAGATATCCTGGTGTTATACACAGATGGATTGACTGAGGCGATGGATAGTCATGAAGTCGAATACGGCGAGCAAAGACTGACCGAGTGCATCTTGAAGATCAAGGCTTATTCCGCCGAGGCGGCTTGTTCCATGATAATCAAGAGCGTCAAACAGTTTTCAGCGGGTATCAGCGATATAGACGATATGACCATGGTGGTAATAAGGGCCAGGGAATCCGATGATGGCAACTGACGATAGATACGATCCGAAATCTATCTATTCATGCGGTATACGCCTCGGTCAGATGGTAGAACGCCATTGCGGGCCGGCCCGCGCCAATCGCGGATTTTTACGGGATCGCACTGACCTATAGGAGGAAGTAATGAAGGAACTGACCCCGGATTTTATTAAGAATTTGAACGCTGACCAGGTAGAGCTTTTGGTGGAGTTGGGCGATCTGGCCAAGTTGGAATGGGAATTGACCGAGAAGATAGAGGCTACCCGCAAGCAGGCCGAAAAGGTCGGATTGAACAGGGGGGCCCGCGATACCCACGCCATTCATGAAGACGATGATTTTGACGAGTTGTTATCTTTGAGATCAATTAGGGAGCGGGAGATTATCCGTGACAGAATAGCGGGGCTGATTAATACTCTAATAGAGGCGGGGCTGGGCGATCTATCGTTGATTAACAGGCAGGCCTCTAATTACGGCCTGAACTTGAAAAAGAAGGAATAATTATCAGCGCCGGGTGTATATTCAGCGTGAAGCATAAGTACAAAATCGCTGTATTGTTATCGGTTTTGACGCTGTTGGTGATAGATTGTTCCGGTCCTTCCCGCGGGTCGGACGATGAGCTTCTCGGTAAATATCTCGAAAAAGCGTCATTTTTCTGGGATGATGGGCAGATAGATTCCTCATTGCATTATGTGGAGCGCTGTCTGGAGATCGATAATGAAAATTCCGAGGCTCTATATTTATCGGGGAAAATCTATCTTTATAAAGATGGGATTTATAACCGGAGGTTTTCCGCGGAGTCGTTGAGAAAGGCGGTGATGAGAGAAAAGGAAAACGCCGAGTATCATTACAGCTTAGGGGAGACTCTGGAGAAACAAGGATATTTTCAGAACGCTTTGCACGAATATGAGATGTCGGCGAAATACGACAGCGTCGATCCTCGTCCTCTTTTGAAAATCGCCGGAATCAATAAGCGGATAGGGCTTCGTTACGACGACAGGAAGTTTTTCGAGCGCTCCCTGAAAGCGTCCTCGCAAGCGGCAAAGATCGCCGACGATCCCGGAATATATTACCAGCAGGCGGCGGCTCTTTACCAGATGGGCGAATACGATTCGTCGCTGGCGGCTTTGAACACCGGTTTAGCAGTATTGGTTGATTCGACGCCGGAGGCCGAATATCTGATGCTCAAGGCGACGAATTTTGTCAGGTTGGGGTCTTTCGATTCCGCGTCGACCGTATTCGAACAGGCGCGCGGTATGATGAGCGATATCGCCCGGAATGAGCTCGACGATATCCGTTACCTGATACCCAAAACCGAGTATATGAAATTGAGCGGCGAAAGCTCTTATAAGCAGAAGAAAATAATCGAGCAATTCTGGGGTAATAACGATCCTGATCCGACCACCAGTATCAATGAACGCAAGCTCGAGCATTATTCCAGGATAGTTCATGCCCAGCTGACATTTTCGGTTCCGGACAAGAATATCGAGGGTTGGAAAACGAAGCGGGGTCAGATGTATATCCGTTACGGGCCGCCTACTTCAAAAAACTATGTTCTGGGAAGCGGCGGTGACGGAGCGGATCCTCCCAAATGGATCTGGCGTTACGATCAGTTCGATACCCCCATAACTTTAATTTTCGCGGATACATTTTTAAGCGGCGAATTCGATTTTCCATTTCCGACCAAGAGCTGGACGTCGGCCGATTTCGACAGCGATCCGTCGCGGCTGGCGGATATGTTGAGCAATTCGGTTCCCCAGACATTCGATTTCACGGCCGGTTCCGGGCCTTTGCAGTTTTCCTATATGCCTCGGCAGTTTAAGGGGACCGGCGGAAAGACAACGGTAGAGATATTTGTTACGGTACCGTATACGGAGCTGGAATTCGAAAGGTCGGGGGAGAAGGCGCTGGCCGATCTGGAATGGCGTCAGGTTTTACGTTATGGGAGTTGGAGGCTGGCCGATTCCATTATGGCCGAAAGGACTTTCGAGATCAGGGCGTCGCAGATGGAAAATCGCAGGTTATCTTTAGCTGACCGGCTGCCGTTATCGTCATACCCCGATTCACTGATTTTCGCTATCTCCATAAAAGACAAGAATTCGAACCATATCGGCATAGATACCCGGGATATCAGGCTTAGGAATTTTCACACCGGCCAGGTGGAATTATCAGATTTGATTTTGGCCCGCCGTATCGATCAGCCGCCGGGGGAGTTGAAATATAAAAGGAGCGATCTTCATATCCTCTCCAATCTGGACAATCATTATTTCGCCGGGGAACCGGTCTGGTTGTATTTCGAGATATACAATCTGGAACTCGGCCCGGACGGGAAATCGTCCTATATTATACGGCAGAAGATAACTCAGAAGCGTTCCGGCGGTCTGGTTTCGGCAATCAGAGGAGTTGTGTCCGGGAAGGATCTTCGGGAAGTATCGACCTCTTATATCGGAGGCAGTATTTATTCGGAAGAGAACCGGATACTCCGGATTCAGCTTTCGGATTTCGAGGCCGGAGACTACATCCTGACCATAGAAGTGGAGGATCAGGTTTCCGGTCAAAGCGCTCGGGTTTCCGAGGAAATAGCTGTTTATGAATAGAATAAAATTGTCCGCGGTCAAATTAGATTCAATATAATTCTTGAGTTTTCCATTCAGTTTGATTATCCTCATTATCGGTAATAGAAATGTATTGAGAAATTAAGGAGAGGATGTAAATGCCAGTTATTCCACAGAAGCTTTTTCTAACCAAGGGAGTTGGCCGCCACAGGGAACAGCTTTCGAGTTTTGAGTTGGCGCTTCGGTCGGCCAGTATCGCGCAGTATAATCTTGTTCATGTTTCCAGCATTCTCCCTCCCCAGTGCAAGGTAATATCCAGGGCGCAGGGGATTCCTCATCTTGTCGCGGGACAGATTGTTTATTGCGTATTATGCCGAACCGCCACCAACGAGCCTAACAGGCTGATTTCGGCGTCGGTGGGTCTGGCGATCCCCCAGGATCGGAATCAGTACGGATATCTTTCCGAGCATATGGCTTTCGGAGAAAGCGAAAAGAAAGCCGGTGATTACGCCGAGGATCTGGCGGCTACCATGCTGGCTACGACTCTCGGGCTGGATTTCGATGTCGATCAGTCTTACGACGAGAAGAAGGAGCTCTGGAAAATTTCCGGCAAGATAGTCCGTTCAACGAACATCACTCAATCAGCCAGAGGTGACAAGAACGGTCTTTGGACGACAGTAGTGTCGGCGGCTATGTTCGTAACCGATTAGTCCGGATTTGTCGGGGGCGCGTTGTTCTTTCGAATTGATGGAAATCGGATATGAAAAACGCTTATGGCGAGTTTGCCCGGTATTACGATCACCTCGGTTGGGGAGGCTTTGCCTCGGTATGCGCTGGCAGGCTCAAGAGTTTTTTTAGATTGAGAGGGGTAAAGCCCGAATCGATTCTAAACCTGGCCTGCGGCACCGGAGAACTGGAGAAGATACTTAGTTCGACCGGGATCGAATTTACCGGCGTGGATCTTTCCGGTGGCATGCTCAAGGAAGCCCGTCGCAAATGCCCCGAATCGAAATTCGTAATGGCCGATGCCGCCGCGGTTCGTTTCAGCAGAAAATTCGATATGATTCTGATGCTTTTCGATTCCATAAATCACCTTGATTCTGCGGCGCATGTTAACAGGCTGTTCAAGAATGTTAAACGTCATCTGAACAAGGATGGTTATTTCATATTCGATTTTCTGACTCCCATCGGTCTCAAAGGGTGGAAGGAGCAGTCCATCAGGAGATCCCGGGAGTACACGGTCGTGGTCAACAGTCTGTACGATGAAAAGAAGATGAGAGCCGATATCGTTATCGAGGCGTTTATGAAGAACGGGAAAAACTATCGCCGGGTAGTTCAGAACCTGGTTGAGAGAAGTTATCCGCCGGCCGATATCATAAAGGGGCTGGTCAGCGCCGGCCTGGAAAAAATAACAGCGACTCCCTTTGATAATTCCGAGGAGATCGAGGAGGCGGGACGGCTCTGGTTCGTTTGCGGTTAATATGAAGATGGATGGCTTATATCCCTGGAATTTTCTGGCTTTAGGTTCCGATTTATCGAATTATGAGTCGGCTCGCGCGGCGGTATTGCCTATCCCCTATGAGGGCACGGTTAGTTATCGCTCGGGGACTCGTTTGGGGCCACAGGCCATAATAGCGGCCTCGCGGCAGGTGGAGACTTACGATCGGGAATTTGACGGCGAACCATGCGAGGCGGGTATCGCCACTTTGGGAGAACTGGAGCAGAGATCGAGCGGTCCCGAGGAGATGATGAGTAAGATTGAAGAAACGGCGGCCGGGATTATCGGGGACGGCAAATTTCTTCTTACTCTTGGAGGCGAACATTCCATTTCGAGTCCTTTGGTTAAAGCCCATAAAGAAAAGTACCGGGATCTGACGGTTTTGCAGATAGACGCTCACAGCGATTTGAGGGACGAATATCAGGGGAGCGGATTTTCGCATGCCTGTGTTATGTCGCGTATAAAAGAGTATTGCCCGTTTGTCTCGATCGGGATAAGGGCGTTTTGCGGCTCGGAAAATGAAAAGACGGCCTTATCGCAGGGCCGGATATTATCAGCGTTCGATTTTCACGAAAATAAGGAGCGTTGGCCGATATTGCTATCTATGCTCAGCCATAATGTATATATTACGCTTGATCTGGACGGTCTGGATCCATCAGTAATGCCGGCGGTGGGAACGCCTGAGCCGGGAGGGCTTTATTGGGATGAGACACTGGATTTGATAAGGGCGGTTGGAAAAGAGAAACAGATAGTGGGAGCCGATATCGTGGAGCTGGCTCCGATCCCGGGATTAATCTATCCCGATTTCGCGGCGGCTCGTTTGGCTTATAAGATAATCGCATTGGCCTTGGGCGGGCAGAAACAGGTTTGAATTATGGAATGGTGGAAAAAATATTTCAGCGACGATTACTTGAGGTTGTATAGCCACGATGAAGGGCAATCGTCCAGAGAGGTAACCGCGGTTGTCCGGATGCTGCAGTTGCAAGCCGGGCAAAAAATACTGGATTTGGCCTGCGGTTTCGGACGGCATTCGGTAGTTTTGGCGCAGAATGGTTTTGATGTCACCGGCTATGATCTTTCGGATAGTTTTCTGAAAAGAGCCAGGGAAATCGCCGACGCTCTGCTGGTAGGATTGAATCTCCAGCAGGGGGACATGAGAGAGATTCCGTATAATGAGGAATTTGACGCGGTAATTAATATGTTTACCGCGTTCGGTTTTTTCGACCGGGAAGAAGATGATCTTAAGGTACTCGAAGGGGTATCCAGGGCGCTCAAGCCGGGCGGGCAGTTCATTATGGACGTGATCAACCGTGAATATGCTCTGGCCACTCTTGGTCCGCGAAGATGGTCGAGGGAAAACAGCACCTATCTTCTCGAAGAACGGACATTTGATTATTTCAGATCCCGGTTGGAGCTGAACAACTGGCTGATTCAGCCATCGGGGGAGATCAAGGAAGCGTCCTACTCCATTAGACTATACACCCTGACAGAGATGCTGGAGTTTTTCAGCAAAGTAGGGTTGGGTCTGACAGATGTTTACGGGAATTTCGACGGCGAATTGTACAGCGCCTCGTCGCCTCGCATGATATTAGTGGCGTCCAAGGAGGGATAAGCGTAACAAGCGGCCGCAGACGAAGATAGCATGAGATACCCCGGGCTCGGAAGGGCGCGGGGTTTTGACGTTTATACCTATTATTATGATAGAACGATTGAATCAATTAGACCGGGTATCCGGTTTCGGGAAAGTCCTCGAAGCGATTTCACCAGGCCGTCCTGATATTCATGTCTCGGGATTGATCGGATCGTCGAGGACGTTATTGGCTGCCTGGTTATATCGCAAGACAGGCAAATCGATTTTATTTGTTTCCCCCGATCAGGAATCATCGGAAAAAGCCCTCGATGATTTCAACGCATATCTGGGCGGGGACGCTGTTCGTCTGTTCCCGTCGTGGGAGATCCAGCCCTACGAGATCCGCGCTCCCCATTCGGAGAATATCGGCGACAGATTAGAAGCTATATACGAGCTTGATAAGGGCAATAGCCTGGTTGTCTGCGCGCCGGCGGCGGCTCTGGCGGAGCCGACACTCGATCAGGCCAGGTTACGCGAGCTCTCCATCCGTATTCGCCGTAATGATGAAATAGATCCTGAACTTCTTATCAGACGTCTGGCGCTAATGGGTTTCGCCAGGCGGCCCCTGGTCGAGCAGTTGGGTGATTTCGCCGTGCGGGGCGGGATAATAGACGTATTTCCGGCCACAGTCTCCGAACCTATAAGGATAGAATTTTTTGGCGACCAGGTGGAATCGGTCAGAACATTTTCAGTATTGAGTCAGAGATCGCTGGGATCGCTCGGCTCGGACAGAGAAACGGAGGCGGCCGTAATATTGCCATTAAGAGAGATATTGATCGACTCCGAGACAGTTGAGATAGCCGGTGAATCGTTGGGGCAGGAAGAGGCCATAGCGCTGCATCAGGCCTTGGGGCCTAATAGCGCTTTCGACGGCCTGGAATTTTTCCGAGGGCTTTTCGAGAGCGAGAAACACGGATTAACCGATTGCCTCAAAGCCGATACAATAGTCGTCTACGATGATCCGGATTCGATCACAAATGAGATCGAAGGGCTTTTTGAGAAAGCGGAAGAACGTTATGGCCATAAGGGAGATTTTCCATTCGGCGGTCCGAAGGACGTATATATCGATATCGCAAAAATACGGGCCGACCTGGGCAAATACGCCCGGGTGGAGCTTTCCGGACTTATAAAGAATCGCGATGATTATATCGATATACCATCTCTGCCCCAGGAGCCGTTCGGGTCCCATATCAAAATATTTGCTGAGAAAGTCAAAGAGTATCAATCGGCTGGCCGTTCGGTTACGGTTTTTTGCGACGGCGAGGGGCAGAAACTGAGAATGGGAGAGCTTCTTTCCGATTATGAGTTGACAGTCAGCCTGGAGGGCAGAAGATTGACATCCGGATTTGGCCTTATTGACGCCGGAATCTGGTTTTTAACCGATCACGGCATATTCTCGCGGGGTGTGACCAGGAAGAAAATTCGGAGGTTCAAGGAGGGGATCGCGCTTTCCAGCTACCAGAGCCTTCAGCCCGGGGATTTCGTGGTTCATATTGATTACGGTATAGGCAGATACCGGGGGCTCGAGACGATTTTGGTGGACGGCCGAAAACGTGATTGTCTTTTGATATTCTACGCGGATAACGACAAAGTTTATGTCCCCATCGAGGAATTTTCCAGGGTTCAGAAATTCGCGGGCAAGGAGGCCGATCCTTCGTTATCCCGTCTCGGAACCGGCGCCTGGGAGAAAACCAAGGCCAGGGCCAAAAAAGGGATCATGGATATGGCCAGGGAGCTGATCGGTATCTATGCCCGACGTCAGGCATTGGAGGGGTACGCTTTCGGCGAGGATACGCCCTGGATGAAGGAGCTGGAAGCATCGTTTCCGTATGAAGAGACACCTGATCAGCTTAGCGTTATCGAAGCCATCAAGGCGGATATGGAACGTCCGGCGCCTATGGATCGTCTGGTTTGCGGCGATGTCGGCTACGGTAAAACGGAGGTGGCAATCAGGGCTGCGTTCAAGGCTGTGGAATCGGGCAAGCAGGTGGCGATATTGGTTCCGACCACGATCCTGGCGCAGCAGCATTTGAATACATTTCGCGATCGTCTGTCGCCGTTTCCGGTAAAGATCGAACTGCTTTCCAGGTTCAGGTCGCCGAAAGAGGTTAAGGCGGTCAAGGAGAATTTGAAAAAAGGGACGGTTGATATAGTTATCGGCACCCATAAATTGCTTCAGAAAGATATAGAGTATCATGATCTGGGTCTTTTGGTGGTGGACGAGGAACAGCGTTTCGGGGTCGGGCATAAGGAAAAAATCCGCAAGCTGAAATCGCAGATAGACACTCTGGTATTGACGGCCACTCCGATACCGAGGACCCTGCAGTTATCTCTTTTGGGGGCCAGGGATATGTCGGTTATCAATACAGCCCCCAGGGATCGTTTGCCAATAATAACCGAGGTGGCCTTGTTTTCCGAACGGATCATAACCGAGGCGGTGGAGAGGGAACTTATCAGGGGCGGACAGGTTTTTTTCGTGCATAACAGAGTGGAATCAATATACGCTATATACCGTTTTCTGAAAAAAATAATGCCGACCATAAATATAGGGGTGGGGCATGGCCAGATGCCGGAAAAACAGCTGGAAAAAGTCATGGTGGATTTTCTGGACAAGAAGTTTCATATGCTCCTCTCCACCACTATTATCGAATCGGGATTGGATATGCCCACAGTGAACACTATTGTAATAGACCGGGCGGACAAGCTGGGATTAGCCCAGCTCTATCAGCTTCGCGGGCGGGTGGGACGGTCATCCAGGCGGGCTTACGCTTTTCTTCTGGTGCCTCCGTTGAAGCTGATGAAGGAAAAAGCCCGTAAACGCTTAAGGGCAATCGAGGAATTCACGGAACTGGGATCGGGATTTCACCTGGCGATGCGGGATTTGGAGATTCGCGGCGCCGGGAATATTCTCGGATCTCAGCAGCATGGTTTTATCGAGGAGGTCGGATTCGATTTATATTGCCGGCTTCTCGAGGAAGCCGTGGCCGAGATCAAAAAAGAGGCGCCGTCGAGGAAAGCGCTGGAAATCAAGATTCAAACCGACCTCGATCTTTTTATTCCGGAAGATTACATAGACGACTCCAACCTGCGGGTGGAGCTATACAGGTCAGTTTCGGAGATTGACGATGAAGAGAAATTGGGGTTGTTCGCCGAGGAGATTAAGGATAGATTCGGGCCCTATCCAGAAGCGGTCTCCAATTTGGTCGACCTGACTTATTCTCGTATGGCGGCGGTCCTTTTGGGGGCGGAAACGCTGATTTTCAGGAAGGGGGAACTCTATATCGAATTTCGGCCGGACAAGGAATTTTCGAAATCGATGATAGAAAACTGGAGAAACCGTCTGCCAGGCAAAATGGAGTTCAAAACAGTTAAAGGGCTGGCCATGAAACTGAAGCTCCAAAACAGCGATGGCGCCACTCTTAAAAAGGCCTTGCAGGCGCTCTCAGGGTAGTATAAATTTACAAACTATGAACAAAAAGGGGTTAACGCGGTAGAAATGGAAAGTGGATCTATGCTTGATGATTTTAAGAAATCTACTTGTTTGATAAAGCTCGCGGCCGCGGCGTTTTTGGTTTTCGGCTGTTCCGGGAACGAACCGATTAAAAAGGAATTTAGCGATACCAGGGTGATTCTTCGGGTTGGCGATAAGACGCTGACTATGGCGGATTTGGATCGGAAATATGACGGGATTGATTTTTCCGGTCCTGATAAGGAATTCGAAACAAAAAAAGAGTATGTTGAGCAAAACCTGCAAAGATTTTTGCAGCTTCGGGGAGCTATTGAAGCCGGAATTACCGCTGAAATGGACAGCCAGGCCCAAAACTATTACCTCTTGCGAAAGCTCTATTATGAAGACGTGACCAGCAAGATCGAAGTCACGGAGCGGGATATCAGGGATTTTTTCGAGAAGTACGGAGGCGAGGTTCAATTCGGTCTGATAGCTGTCAGGGATTCGGTTTTAGCGGATAGTCTTTACGGACTTTTGGAAAATGGAGCCGATTTCGGCGAGCTGGCGCGGGAATATACATTGATAGAGATAGGGAAGAAGAGAGGCGGCAGTTTCGGATATGTCCGTTATGGGCAGTATGACTCCGATCTACAGGGCAGGGCTTACGACCTTAAGGAGAGAGAATATACCAAACCGTTTCGCACGCTGGGCGGCTGGAATATTATGATCTTATATGACCGGATAAAGCACTCTGAGGCCGACCTTGATGAAAGCCTGAAGAACTACGAGGGCTGGACATCGGCATATCTTCAGCAGGAAAAAACAAAGGAGTATCAAAACAGAATGCTGTCTGATTACGGTTTTGAACCTGATTGGGATCTTCTTGATTCGCTCATTGTCATGGTGGACTCTGTAAAGAGGGGTAAGTTGAAAGACAGTCTGCCGTTTAGCTCACTTTATTTGACCGTGATGGTTCTTGACGATGAATTGCTCAATAGGAATATTATCCGGTTTCACGACGGCGGGATTATGATAAGAAGTTTTATTTCCCGGATTGAGAGTTTTCCTCCGGGGAAAGCTCCTGATCTCGAGGACCGTTTTTTCATGGAGAATATGTTCGAGGATATGGCATTAAGATATGTTCTTCCTGATCTGGCGGTTAAGAAAGGGCTGGATACTCTGCAGTCGTTTCGAGAGGAATCGGCGCATTATGTCGAGAACTCTTTGATCCAGAAATTTAACGAGAAGCTCTTCAGTGAGATGCCATCGGCTTCTGACGGTGATTTGAGAGAATATCATAGCCGGCACCAGGAAAATTTCATCAAGCCGGATCAGGTGCGGGTATCGGCCATTAGTGTTAAAACA
Organism: Candidatus Zixiibacteriota bacterium; assembly: GCA_024641335.1. Taxonomy (GTDB): domain Bacteria; phylum Zixibacteria; class MSB-5A5; order UBA10806; family UBA10806; genus JAHEDG01. The sequence continues at coordinate 5,886 of JAHEDG010000052.1, read as the reverse complement.
GAAAAAGAAGCATCGGATCTTTTAATGAAACTGAAGGCCGGGGCGAATTTTATCGCCTTGGCGTCCAAGTATTCCACTGATAAGAAAACAGGGAGTATCGGGGGAGATCTGGGTTTTTTCACGGTTAAACGGTTTACCGAAATATACCAGGCGGCAGAAGGAATGGGTATCGGTGATCTCGGGGGGCCGGTGGCTATGTATGGCAACTATTGGATATTCAAGGTTACCGCGAGAATCGCCGGACAACCGAAAACCTTCGAGATGTCTCGCCCGGACGTTCAAAGCGCCTACTGGAACGAACGTCGAACGGAAGCGATTCGAACCTGGGTGGAATCGCGGATCGCAAACGGGGATTATTTTATGGATATTGAAATTTTGCGAAATGAGAATTATCCGAAACCGGCCGTTCCGGAGACGGAAATAAATGAGACGAAGGAGAATAAATGAACAGGAATGTAATTTACCTGGTTGTGTCGATAGGGTTTTTGATATCATGCTCGGAGAAGAAATCCGCGGAGGGGACTCCGTTGGCCCGGGTCAACGAGGAGATCCTGACTATGGAGGAGCTTATGTACCAGGTTCCTCCGGAATACCGAAATATGGTCAGCGAACATGAGATATCCGAAGCTGTGGAGAGCTGGATAAATACGGAGCTTCTTTATCAGAAAGGACTGTTAGCCGGTCTGGATAAGGATCCTGAAATCAAGGCGGTCATCAAGGCCGGGATGAAAGAAGCGATCGCGACCAAATTTGTTGATCGGGAGCTGACCCGGAATATCATAGTACCGATGAATACTGTCGATTCGATATACGCTCTTCAGAAGGACCTTTATAAGCTGGATAAGGACAGGTACAGGGCCAGTCATATTCTCGTGTCGGACGCGTCGGAAGCCGAGGCTCTCTACAACCGGCTGAAAAAGGGAGACAGTTTCGCGGCTTTAGCCAGGGACTACTCAAAGGACAGGCAGACCGCGGAAAAGGGAGGCGATATAGGCTTTTTCAGCCCCGATCAGATTGACCCGACTATCGCCGAGACGGCGAAAAATCTGAAAGTTGGTTCTTTTTCGAAGCCGATCAAAATGCCTTACGGTTACCATATTATTCTTTTGACCGACCGTCAGGCTGCCGGAAGCCAGCTCGATTCGCTCGAAGTAAAACGTCAGATTTACGAAGGGATTTACTCGGCCAGACATACTGACGCATTCAATATACTGGTAGATTCTTTGAGGGTCTCTGCCGACGTGGAAAAATATCAACAGGGGATAGATCAAATGACTATTCCGGGATCGAATTGACGATGAGAAACAAGATAATATTTTTAGCCGCTTTTGTTCTGATGGCAGTCAGTATCGAGGCCGAAACGCTCGATAGAGTTGTGGCGGTAGTCGATAATCAGATTATCCTGTATTCGGAATTGGAAGCGCAGGTTCAGCTTTACGCTCTTCAATCGAGGATCGATATATCCGATCCTGCCAGGGGAGACAGTCTCCGGGCCAGTCTGCTCGACAGGATGATCGAGGATAAGGTTCTCCTGGTACAGGCCGAGAGGGATACGTCCATAACAGTAACCAAAAAGGAAATAGAGGACGCTCTGAATCGCCAGATAGAAAACATCAGAGCCCAGTTTCCGTCGGAGAGCGCTTTTTTAGCCCAGCTTCGGGCCGAGGGTTTGTCTTTGAAAGAGCTTCGGGAGCAGTATTATGACGAGGTTAAGAATCAGCTTCTCAAGGAGAAACTGATACAGCAGCGTCTGGCCAAGGTCAGGGTGTCATCCGGAGAGGTACGTCGGTTTTACGACGAGTACAGCGATTCATTGCCGGAGAAACCCGCGAGCGTAAGGCTGGCCCATATTCTTATAGGGCTTATGCCCGGGGAGGCTACCCGCGATTCTCTTTACAAATTTGCCAGTTTGATTCGGGATAAGGCGGCAGCCGGAGAAGATTTCACGTTGCTGGCCAAAAGTTATTCTGGCGATCCATCGGCGGCGGAGGGAGGAGATCTCGGTTGGTTTTCCCGGGGGGAGATGGTACCGGAATTCGAGGCGGCCGCTTATGCTCTTCAGCCGGGTCAGATCTCGGAAGTGGTTCAAACGCAGTTCGGTTTTCATATCATAAAGGGCACCGGCCGCAAGGGGGATAAGATCCGGGTCAGCCATATACTTATCAGCATGGCGCCGTCGGAGGAAGATAATCAGAGAAAAATGGCTTTGGCCGACAGCCTTTATCAGCTGATTTCTAACGGGGCTGATTTCGGAGACCTGGCCAGGCAGTATTCCGATGATGAAGGATCGAATGATGAGAGAGGCGAATTGGGATGGTTTGCCGCCGGAGAGCTTTTGCCCGAATTCATCAGCGCCGTCAGCAGACTGGAACCGGGGCAGGTTTCACGTCCTATATCCAGTCAATTCGGCTATCATCTTCTGAAGGTCGAGGATAAACGTCCGGCCAGCCCGGTCGATATTGTGGAAGATTACGCCACTCTCGAGGAAATGGCCAAGCGAGATAAGACACAGAAGCAGCTTTCCGAATGGTTAAGCAGGATATCATCGGAGATATTCATCGATAAGAGGATGTAATCATGCGGCTGGACAGCTTTTTGTCTGCCGCTCGGTTGTTTAAAAGCAGATCGATGGCCGGCGAAGCGATCGGCGCCTCGATGGTGTTTGTCGATAATCTTCCGGCCAAGCCGGCCCGCAAGGTGATGCCCGGATCCATAATAGAAATCGATTTGGCTCTATATTATAAGAAGATCGAAATATTGGAACTTCCGCCGAAGAATATGCCTAAGAGTCGGGCAGCGTCTCTTTATAGGACGATAGAGGAGAGAATAAAAGATTGAGATCGTTTTTCGAGGAAACATCAAGAAAAAAAACCAGGCAGCGGACGATAGTCGCCGGTGTTTTTAAGAAAGCTTATGGCACCGATACCGGAGCGGAATCTTTAGATGAGATAGTCAGCCTGTGCAAAACGGCGGGGGCCAATATTGTCGGACGAATCACCCAGCATATCGACCGTTTTAGTCCGACATTTCTTATGGGCAGCGGCAAGGTGGATGAGCTGGCCGGTTTGATCGGGAAGAGAAAAGCGGATCTGGTGGTATTCGATTCGATATTATCGCCGTCGCAGCAGGTAAATCTCGAAAAGAAGCTTAAGATTCAGGTGATCGACCGGCCGGGTTTGATTCTTGATATCTTCGCCATTCATGCCAAAACGCGAGAGTCGCGGCTACAGGTCGAGTTGGCCCAGCTTCAGTACCTTCTGCCCAGGCTGGTCAAAGGCTGGACACATCTGGAACGTCAGGAAGGAGCCATAGGGACCAGGGGACCGGGGGAGACACAGTTGGAAACGGATCGCCGAATGGTTCGGATAAGGATCAGAGATCTGACCAGAAAACTGGAAGATATCGAGGGGGAGCGGAAGGTTCAGAGGAAGGGCCGGTCGGGATTATTTAATGTGTGTCTGGTAGGGTATACCAACGCCGGCAAATCGACGATTTTTAATCTTTTAACAGGGGAAAACGTGACGGCCGAAGATTATCTTTTTGCCACCCTGGACTCCACGACCCGTCGTCTGAAACTTTCAGGACGGAACGAGATTCTTCTTTCGGATACTGTGGGATTTATAAAAAAGCTGCCGGTGTCTCTGGTGGCCTCGTTCAAATCGACCTTACTCGAAGTATCGGGAGCCGATCTGCTGATTCATGTGGTGGATCTTTCGGACGGTAATTTCCCGGACAGGATCGCCACGGTCAACGAGGTATTGAAGGAGATCGATTGCGGAGATATTCCGGTATTACTGATATTCAATAAAATCGACAAGAACCACGATCCCGATCTTTTTCGTTCTCTGCTGGGACATTATCCGAGAGCGAGGTTTGTTTCGGCTCTTAGCGGCGAAGGATTGAACAAGCTCAAGAGGGATCTGAAGTTTTGTCTGGAGCAATCGAGGGTCACAGTAATCGCGGCTGTCAGGCCGGGAGATTCCCGCGTAATAGGTTTTCTGAATTCCTCCGGGCATATTTCCGACAGTATTTCGGTTGACGGAACGTTGCATATTACTGTAAGATTACCGCAGACGGCTCTGGGGAAGCTCGAGGGGGCAGGAGTCGAATTTACTATTCTGGATGGAGATCATGAGCGTAAGGAATAAGAAAGCGATAATTACTGGAGCTACCAGGGGTATCGGGGCGGCCATCGCCAATCGGCTGGCGGACGAGGGGGCCAGATTGTTTTTGACAGGCCGCGACGAAAAATCGTTGAAGAAAATGAAAACGGAGCTTTCCAAAAAAGGCGCCGCTGTCGACTGCCTGCCCGCCGACTTAACCGATGTCGCGCAGGTCGAGAAGGTACTTATATCGGCGATGGAATTTTTGGGGGAAATCGATATACTTATCAATAATGCCGGAATGGGTATCAAGGGAAATATTACCGATATGAATATCGAGGACTGGGATCACATGTTCGATTTGAACTTGAAAGCGGTTTTTCTATTATCGCGTCGCGTCGGTCAGAAGATGATATCTCAAAAATCCGGTTACATAATCAGCATCGGATCCGGGGCGTCCCAAACCCCGATTGCCGGTTTTGCGGCATATTGCGCCACCAAATATGGGTTATTGGGATTTTCCGAGTCGCTGGCTCTGGAACTCCGTCAATATAATATCAAGGTATCGATTATACTTCCAGGTTCCACAGCCACCAATTTTGGCGGAAGCAATCCTCAGGAGCAAATATCGGCCAAGCCGGGTATTCTGCGTTCGGAGGATGTAGCCGATTCGGTGATGTATTTATTGAATCAAAGCAAGGTCGCATGGACATCGGTGATGAATTTGAGGCCATTAAACCCTAACAGGGGATAACAATCATAAGGAGGGTCTTATGAAAACATTTGTACTGTTATTTTTGATTCTTGGTCTGGCCACGCTGCCCGTGGCGGCTCAGACATCGGAAACCAACCAGGCCGCGTCCGCGGATCAGAAAGCCGCCGCGACAGAGCAGGCTCCCGATCAGATGGAAGAGGGGATGGAAATGCAGCAGGAAGAACCCGCGGCGACAAGCCTCTCGATAAAGGACATGACTTTCTGTACCGGAGTCGAGGAGCGTGAGGCTGTGGGAGCCGCCTCGGAGTTCACCGCCGATCAGGGTCAGATTTATTTCTGGTCCAACGTTCTGAACGACGGCGAAGCGTCATCGGTGGCGCATGTCTGGTATTACAAGGGAGTTGAAATGGCCAGGGTGGAGCTTCCGGCCAAATACCCCCGCAACAGGATATGGAGTTCCAAGACTATTCCGTCGGAATGGACCGGTGAGTGGAAGGTCGAGATTGTTTCCGGCGATGTTAAGTTGGGAGAGAAGATCTGCGCGATAAAATAGCGGGGCAGAGTACAGGAAAATCTCTTTTCTACAGTGCGCTGCTGATTCACACTGTTATTTCAGCCGCGACATATGTTATCGCCAAAGGAGCGGTTGCGCAAATCGCTCCTTTGGTTTTTGCTTTTTTCAGATTTTCCCTGGCCTCGTCGATCTTTGTAGTGATCATGCTTTTGAGGGGAGGCAGGTTTCCTTTTCCGAGAAACGAATGGCCGCATCTTTTCCTGCTTTCTATCCTGGCCATTCCGATCAATCAGGTACTTTTCCTGATAGGACTTTCGTACACTCTGCCTACTCATCCGGCTTTGCTTTACGCTACCACTCCGGTCTGGGTATATTTGCTTTCGGTCTGGCGCGGCGAAGAGAGAACATCACCTAAAAAAACTATCGGTATAGCAGTAGCCCTGGCTGGTGTGATAGCGTTCTTTCTGGAAAAGGGGATTGCTTTGAGGCTGGATTATCTTTTCGGCGATTCTCTGGTTATGATCGCGGTTCTGGCCTGGGCCGGCTATTCGGTG
>JAHEDG010000051.1 GCA_024641335.1 Candidatus Zixiibacteriota bacterium | reverse complement strand
GGTACGGCTGCCGTTCGCCTATTTTTTCGGCGAATATTTGAAATTAGGGATATTTTATATCTGGCTGGCCATGCCGATTGACTGGTGTGTGCGTGCGGTCATGATGTTTATCAAGTTTTCCAGGCATAAGTGGGGCGGGGAATGATTTTTCGGAAATCAGTATAAGTCCTTACTATTCGGTAAAATAACGAGACCGACCTGTCTTGTCACTAAATAAAAGGTTATACCTGCCGATATATTGCATGGAGGGTATATGAACAATAGGAAGATACTGATCGTCGATGACAACCCCAATATGTCCACCCTGCTTTCGGATATCCTGGAGATTTTCGATTATGAGGGTTGCCATGCTGAGGACGGTTCGGAGGCTTTGGAAAGACTTCGAAGCGACAGTTACGAATTAGTTTTTACCGATCTGAGGATGCCCCGGATGGACGGATTTGATTTATTGAAGGCGATCAAGCATGAGCATCCGCGCATGCCGGTGGTGGTGGTGACAGGATATTCTATTGGCGAGGGCCAGGATCATATACTGACTCAGAAGGCCGATGGTTTGCTTCACAAACCTTTTAAGGTGAATGAAATCGAGAGCCTCTTAACCAAGCTTTTGGGCCATTCACTATAACCGTCTTACTCGCGATTCCCCATAAAAACAGTTTGCTTGAACCTGAAGCTTATTTTATAATTACAGGCTAATGGGCGATAGTCTGATCGCTTCGAACCTGGTTTTGATAAAAGCCAGAATAGAAGATCGACGCCGGGCGGCCGGTCTGGATCCGTCCGGAGTGAAAATAATCGGCGTAACTAAGACGGTTTCAGCCGATCAGGTGCGCGAGGCTGTCAGCGCGGGTCTGGGTGATTTGGGGGAGAGCCGGATCCAGGAGGCGTTGTCGAAGATCCCTCTGGTATCGTCCGGGCCGGTCTGGCATATGATCGGCCATTTGCAGAAGAACAAGGTCAGGAAGGCTATTGAGCTGTTCGATGTCATTCAGTCGGTCGACAGCTTCGAACTGGCGGAACTTATTTCCAGAAGGGCGATAGAAGCCGGGAAAGAGATAGAGATTTTTCTTCAGCTGAACTCGTCGGGGGAGAAAAACAAAAGCGGATTCGATCCGGTGGGCATGATGAAAGACGCAGAAAAAATCGGCAGGCTTCCGGGGCTTCGTTTGACCGGCCTGATGACCATCGGACCGTTGACTGATGCTTCGGATATGATTCGAGGGAGTTTCGGGCTGGCGGCGGGGGTATTTGAGAGGCTGAAGAGGTCGATGGGGGAGAGTGTTCGCTGGTTTTCCATGGGGATGTCATCGGATTACGAGTTAGCGATAGATTTCGGGGCAAATGTTGTGAGAATAGGATCGGCGATATTCGGCCGAAGGGATAATGACATAAAAAAGGGGGAGCGGTGAAGATATCTCCTCTCGATATTAAGAAACAGGAATTCGCCAGGAAGTTCAAGGGGTATTCCGAAGACGAGGTTCATTCATATCTTGAGATGGTGGCTGACGAGCTGGAGGAGGCCTTAAGACTGAATCGTGAGCTCGAGCAGAAAGTAGTGTCGCTGGAGGAGAAACTTTCTCATTATACGAAAATCGAGAATGTTTTGCAGGATACTCTTTTGACCACGCAGAAATCGGCGGAAGAAACGAAGTCCAGCGCCGAGCAGAAGGGCAAAGCGATGCTTGATGAGGCCCAGACGCGGTCCGACTCTATGGTGGCCGAGGCCAGAGAGATGCTTTTGGTTATTCGTCGAGAGATAGCCGATCTAAAGCATCAGCGGGACTCGTTTATGGTTCAGTTCAAATCGATGCTGGAGACTCAAGGATCTTTGATGGAGATAATCGAGAAGAGATGGGATTCCAAAGGTGATTACCAACCGGTCAGGATGAAGGCCGATCTCGACGACGGGGAGCTGGAAGAGATAGTGAATGAATTCGAAAACCGGCTGCAACCGAAAGATAATAACGACAACTCCGGTACAGCCGCAGAGGAGGACAATCAATGAGTTTGAGATCGAAGATCGATGAAGCAGTCGAATACATAAAGAAACAGACAAAAACCCGGCCCGCGGTCGGGGTAATTCTGGGCACCGGGCTGGGCGCTTTGGTCGATGAGATAAAGACTGAAACCGAAATACCGTACGACAAGATTCCCCATTTCCCGGTGAGCACAGTTGAATCTCACACCGGCAAACTTCTTTTCGGCAAGCTGGGCGGCAAGGACGTGGTAGCGATGCAGGGGAGATTTCATTACTACGAAGGCTACGATCTCACCCAGGTGACATTTCCCGTGCGGGTAATGAAGGAATTAGGGGTCGAGATACTGATTGTTTCCAACGCCGCCGGCGGAATGAATCCGCAATTTACGGTGGGCGAGCTGGTTATGATCACAGATCATGTCAATTTCCAAGGGGTCAACCCATTGATCGGGCCGAATGATGAATCGTTGGGGACGAGATTCCCGGATATGTACGATTGCTATAACAAGGAGCTAAGGAATTTGGCCGAGGAAACTGCTCTGCGGGAAAAGATTCCTTTGCAAAAAGGGGTTTATGTGGGCGTTACCGGCCCTAATCTGGAAACAGCGGCCGAATACAGATTTTTGCGTATTATAGGCGGCGATTTAGTAGGGATGTCGACTGTTCCGGAGGTTATCGTAGCCCGTCACCAGGGAACCAGGGTATTGGGATTTTCGATTGTAACCGATATCGGATTTCCGGACTCTCTGGAGCCGTGCACGCACCAGAAAATCATCGCGGCGGCGGCCAAAGGGGAGCCGAAGCTGACCGCGCTGGTTAAGAAGACTATCGAGAGGATGACGATCTGATAGTTATGGGCGAACGATACCGTCAAATAAAAAGCGAGTTCAATTTCGCCGAGAGGGAAGCGGAGATAAACAGGTTTTGGGAGACTAACTCGATCTTCCGAAAGTCGATTGAAAACCGCAAGGATTCTCCCCGGCTGGTTTTTTATGAGGGGCCTCCGACAGCCAACGGACTTCCCCATATAGGGCATGCTTTGGCGCGTACCATAAAGGATTCGGTATGCCGTTATAGGACTATGCGCGGATTTTTGGTGGACCGGAAGGCGGGCTGGGATACTCACGGGCTTCCTGTGGAGTTGGAGGTCGAGAAGACGTTGGGGATATCGACCAAGGATGAGATCGAGAAGATGGGGATCGAGAAATTCAACGCCGAGTGCAAAAAATCGGTCTTTAAGTATAAGACTGAATGGGACGAGTATACCCGTCAGCTGGGATACTGGATCGATCTTTCCAATCCCTATATCACTTATACTAATGATTACATCGAGACAGTCTGGTGGATATTAAGGCAGTTCTGGGATAAAGAGCTTCTCTATAAGGGATACAAGATTCTACCGTGGTGTCCTCGCTGCGAGACGGCATTGTCGTCGCATGAAATAGCCCAGGGATACAAAGAGGTCACCGACCCGTCGATTTATGTGACCATGAAACTGGCCGACAGCGATGATACCTATTTTCTGGTATGGACGACCACACCATGGACTTTGATTTCCAACGTAGCGGTGGCGCTTCATCCATTGGCCGATTATGTCAAGATAGAGCATGGCGGCAGGAAGCTGATTTTAGCTGAGAGCAGGCTGAGTGTTATCGACGGCGAATACGAGATACTGGAAAAGAAGATCGGATCGGAATATGCCGGTCTTCGTTACAGGCCTCTTTTCGATTTTATGCCGGTGGAGAAGGGTCATTACGCCGTCACCGCCGATTTTGTGACTATGGAGGATGGTTCCGGGATAGTCCATATCGCTCCGGCGTTCGGCGCCGACGATTATGATATCTCGATCAAAGAAGGTCTTTCGGTCGTGCAGGCGGTTAATACGGAGGGTCATTTTGTACCGGAGGTCGTACAATGGGCCGGGCGGTTTGTCAAGGATGCCGATCCGGAGATCATTAAGGATCTGCAGAAGAAAGGCCTTTTATACCGGGCCGAAGGATATACTCATAATTATCCGTTCTGCTGGCGCTGCGATTCGCCGTTGATTTATTACGCCCGTTCATCATGGTTTATTAAAACGACGGCCATTAAGGATAAATTGATCGAGGCCAACAACGGCATAGCATGGTATCCCGAGGAGGTCGGGAAAGGGAGATTCGGAGAATGGCTGGAGAACAATATCGACTGGGCTCTCTCCCGCGAGCGATACTGGGGAACGCCTTTGCCGGTTTGGATCTGCGATGATTGCGGCAGGCAGCATTGTGTCGGCTCTATAGAGGAACTGCGTGATATGGCCGTAAAGATGCCCGGCGATCTCGATCTGCACAGGCCGATGGTGGATAATATCAAACTGAAATGTCCGGAATGCGGCAAGTCGATGAACCGGGTGACCGAAGTGATCGACGCCTGGTTTGATTCCGGCTCGATGCCGTACGGGCAGATACATTATCCATTCGAGAATAAGGATGAATTCGAGACGAGATATTTCCCGGCGGAATTTATCGCCGAGGGATTAGATCAGACCAGGGGATGGTTTTATTCGCTTTTGGCGATCTCGGTTTTTATATCGGGACGATCCTCTTATAAGAGCTGCATCGTGAACAATCTGGTGCTGGACGCCGAAGGTCGGAAGATGTCTAAACGTCTGGGGAATTTTGTCGATCCCAAGCGGCTGCTCAACGATTTCGGAGCGGATGCCGTACGATGGTATCTGATGAGCTCGTCGCAGATCTGGCTTCCCAAGCGGTTCGACCGGGAAGCATTAGTCGAGGTCATCAGACGGTTTTTCTCGACATTTCAGAATGTGTATTCGTTTTACGCTTTGTACGCCAATATCGACGATTTCGCGCCTGATCCCGATTTTTCTCCGGTGAGCGGACGGCCGTTGATAGACAGATGGATAGTATCGAGGCTGAACAGCGTGGTCGAGGATTCGATCGCCGCTTTCGAGCAGAATGATATGACCAGGGTAACCAGGGGAGTGGCGGATTTTGTGGTCGACGATCTTTCGAATTGGTATGTTCGGCGCAACAGGCGGAGATTCTGGGGTTCTCAGGATAACGCCGATAAGAAGACGGCCTACCAGACGCTGTTTGAATCATTAATAGCAGTGTGCAAGTTGACGGCCCCGATAGCGCCGTTTATTGCAGAGGATATTTACAGCCGTCTGACCGGGAGTCTCGATGGATATCCTGAATCGGTCCATCTTTGCGATTACCCGGTTTTTGATGCCGGTCTTTGCGATAAGGGAATCGAGAGGGAGATGGATATCGCCCGGAAGGTGGTGGAGTTGGGGCGTTCGGCCCGCAAGGGATCGGAGGTCAGAACCAGACAGCCGCTGGCCCGATTGATAGTATTGGGGCTTTCCGAGGAAGACCGAAAGAGGCTTAAAAGTCTGGAAGATATTGTGATAGATGAAATCAATGTCAAGGAATTGACATTCGATAAACAGGAAGAGACCTATTTTGTATATAAGGCCGAGCCGGATTTTAAGAGGATAGGGCCGAAGTTCGGTTCTTCGGCGAATTCTGTGGCGGCGAAAGTAAAATCGTTATCAGGGGTCGAAGTTTCCAAACTGGTCTCTGACGGGCGATTGTCAGTAACCGACGGCGGCCGGGAGTATGAAATCGAGTCGGAGTTTGTTAAAATCAAGACTGTTTCCAATGACGGTTTTTCAGTCAGTGTCGACGGGCATATCAAGGCGGCTTTGGATTTGAAATTGGATGATGGTCTTTTGGCGGAGGGGAACGCTCGCGAACTGGTAAACAAAATCCAGAATTTGAGGAAATCGGCGGGGCTGCAGGTTACCGACCGTATAATTCTGGGAATTTCGAAGAATGCTGAAACTGACAGAGCATTGGGGAAATTCACCGAATATATTACCGGGGAAACGTTGACGGATGAGCTCACGGGCAGGACGGATCTGGAAAATGTCCAGGAATTCAGCCTGAACGGGGAGAAAACAATAGTTGCGCTGGTTAGGATTAAATAGTATATAGGCGCCGGAGGAGTTTCCGGATGAACAAGAAAGACTCGACAAAATTCGAAAAACTTTTGCTGGCCAAACGCAAGCAGCTGATCGAGGAGTTCGGGCTGTTTAAAAAGGCGGCCATGGATAATACTATAAAAGAGAATACCGGCGATTTATCGTCATATTCGTATCATATGGCTGATCAGGGTACCGATGCCATGGAGCGGGAAAAGACATTTTATTTCGCCTCCAAATCCGGCCGGCTTCTGTATCATATCGATGAAGCTTTAAGGCGTGTCAGGAATAAGACTTACGGTAAATGCCAGGATTGCGGTGAGGATATAAATCATGAACGTCTGGAAGCGGTTCCTCACGCAAGACTCTGCATAAAATGCAAGGAGCTGGAAGAAAAGAAAAAAAAGGGTTAAGGAGAGACGGTAATTCATGCGGCCTCGAAATCTCCCTGGTTACGCCCTTTTATCGCTCCTGGTAATAGCGGTCGATCAAATATCTAAATCATTAATAGTAACTAAATTATCAGAAGGCGAAACCATCTCGGTTATCGGGGATTTTCTTTATTTTCAGTTTATATATAATGAGGGCGGGGCCATGGGTACCAGGCTGGGCCCGTCATGGGTATATCTGATATTGACGTTTCTGGCGATATTTATCATCGGAAAGTACTTTTGGGAAGCATCGTCGGACGGCAAGGGGGTTAAGATTCCTCTTTCCATTATATTAGGAGGGGCGGTGGGGAATCTTATCGACAGAATCAGGTTCGGGAAAGTCGTGGATTTTATTGATATAGATTTTCCGGACATCCCTGCTATCCATCTTTACCGCTGGTTCACATTCAATCTGGCCGACGCCGCTATAACTATCGGGCTGGTAATTTTGATCGCCGGTATCATATTCAGGAAAAACGCGTCCGATCCGGCCGGCGGGGATTTACCGTGTTCCGGTTCTGAAATATCCGAAAGTGACACAACATAAGATAAAATTATCCGTTCCCCCCGACCAGGAGGGGGAGCGGCTTGATATTTTTTGCGCCCGCAAGGTCACCGACCGGACCAGGAGTTATTTTACCAAACTGGCTTCGGCCGGATTTATTTTGGTCGACGGTCTCTCGGCCAGGGCTTCGCTCAAGATCAGGAAGGGAATGGTCATAGAGATAGAACTGGCCGCGCCTCCTCCGCTGGAGGCGGAGCCGGAAGCGATTCCTCTTAAAATCGTATATGAGGATGATCGGATCGCGATTATAGATAAGCAGGCCGGGATGGTTGTTCATCCGGCTGCCGGGAATTACGAAGGTACACTGATCAACGCGCTTTTATATCATTTTGGCAAATCGGTATCCCAGGAACTCGACCCGGTCAGATTGGGGCTGGTTCATCGCCTGGATAAGGATACGTCGGGCCTGTTAGTAATCGCCAAAGATGAAAGGGCGTTGGCATATTTACAAAAAGAGTTAAAGGAAAGACGAGTAAAACGTACTTATAAGGCTCTGGTCTGGGGCAATATTCATCCTGCCGCCGGGACCATTAATTTGCCTGTCGGACGATCTCATCGAGACCGAAGAAAGATGATGGTCAACGCCAGGGAGGGCAGAGACGCGATCACTCATTACGAGACGGCCGAATCGTTTGACCTGGCCTGTCTGCTGACAGTCAGGCTGGAGACCGGCCGGACTCATCAGATCAGGGTACATCTGGCTTATTTCGGTCATCCGGTCATCGGCGACCCGACATACGGCGGCCGCTCATCATATTTAAGGCGGCTAAGCAGGAAAGAGCTTCAGAAATGGTCTCCTCTTTTGAGCATTATGGAACGGCAGGCCCTGCATGCCTGTGAGCTCGAGCTGCCTCATCCCGACGACGGCAGAATGATCGGTTTTCATTCGGAGCTTCCGGGGGATATAATCGGGGCGCTGGAATTTCTTCGAGGAGAGTAATGAAGAGAAGTTTAAGGCGTAATCTGATATTGTCGTTGACGGTGGGAATTCCGGCTCTTTTGCTAAGGATCTGGAATACGTTTTCGATCGGAACCGATTATTACGCCAATTTTCTCTCCGACGCGTCCACCTACAGATTGTGGTCGTCCCGGATAGCGGCCGGGATTCCGCAATCGGAACCTATTTTTCCTATGGGGCCGTTGTATCCTTATTTTCTGGCTTTGAATTTGAAGCTGGGAATATCGTATTATTCTGTATTGTTTCTGCAAGCTGCCATGGGAGCTTCCGCGGCGGTAATGATCGGTTTGACGGCTCGCAGGATTTGGGGAGCAACTCAAGGGTATATCGCCGGATTGATGGCCGCTTTTTACGCTCCGTTTATTTTCTATGACGGTTTACTATTATCGGAATCGCCGCAGATATGGCTTCTTACCCTGGGCCTGTTTCTTGTCATTCCCGAGAAGAAGGGCAGTATACGGTTACATCGTTGGGGGATAGCCGGATTTCTGATCGGGCTGACGGCCCTGGGGCGCGGGACTATTCTTATATTCCCTGTTTTATTAGCTCTTTACTGGTCGAGACGATATTTTGTTGAGAAGGGAGGAAGACGAAATGAGCTTTTCAAGCGTGGGGCGTTTCTCTGGATCGGCATATTGACAGGGATATTTCCCGCGGCGGCGCATAATATCGCCAATGGAGATTTTGTGCCGATATCCTCGAATTTCGGGATTAATTTTTTTATAGGCAATAACGCCAAGGCCACAGGGGTTTATGATGAGCCTCAGGGCCTGAATCTATCGTCGGATTTTACCGGCCGGAAGATCGCGGAGCGGGAAAGCGGCAGGTCATTGAGAAGCTCGGAAGTTTCGTCGTTTTGGAAAGACAAGACCATCGATTATATAAAAGGAAATCCGGGTTCGTTTATCGGAGGGATAATAAAGAAGTGTTGGCTCTATCTCTGGTATTTCGATATTCCGCAAGCTGAATCGATCCAGATTCAGAAGATGTTTTCGCCGGCATTCAGGATCCCGTTGATCGGATTCGGTTTTTTATTGGTTTCGGGTATGGCGGGATTGTATTTCGCCAAGAAGGATGAGAATTACCGGATTTTACTTTTCTTATTATTTTCAAGCATCTTAGGGGCGGTGGTATTTTTCGTAATCGGTCGTTTCCGGCTTCTGGGCGCGATTCCTCTTTTGCTCTTATCGGGATACGGCCTGCCGATGGTTTACCAGGCTATCCGCGATGGAACGTGGAGGATAAGAGCGACGACCATGGGTATTATCATAGGATCGATTATTGTAATTTACCTGCCTCGGCCGATAGATCCCAAGGCCAAGACGGCATCGGCTCTGGATAATGTAGGAATATATCACTACTATAAGAACGAGATCGATAAAGCGATAACCTGGTATCGTCTTTCTCTGGATGAGGATCCAGCGCACGCCGGCGCGCTGAATAATATCGGGGCGTATTTTTACGCTTCCGGTCAGGTTGATTCGACTCTCTATTATTTTCGCAGGGCGGCCCAGGCCGATCCTCTTTCGGATAAGACATTTATGAATATGGGGCGTATTTTCCGCGATATGGGGATGCTCGATTCCGCATACCATTATTATGAGAAGGCTATTTCGGCGGCTCCTTACGGTATCGACGCGGACGAGGCTATGCGGGAATTGGATATGATGAGATCCGATTCCGCCGGGAAGGCCGGGTCCGGAGGTCCGCAATCATTTGATATTTTATTCGGTATGGCCGAAAGGCTGTCGGCCGGTAGAAAATATTCTGAGGCGGAAAAGTATTACGGTCAGGCGCTGCAATTGAAGCCGGATGATATCAAGGCGTTGAACAACCTCGGTTTTACTTTCCAGGCGCAGCAGAAATATGAACAGGCATCGGCGATGTTCGAAAGGGTTCTGGAGCTTTCGGAAGCTAACGCCATTGTCTACAACAACCTGGCCGGGGCGGTGTATCGAATGGGGCTGATCGATTCATCGATCGTATTGTGGGAGAAAGCCTTGCGGCTTGATCCGGGAAACCCGTCGATAAAGAAGAACCTGGAATATATCAAGAGAACGCGGCCTCGCTGATCGAAAGATTGTCCGCGATCCTTGACTGTGTCCGAATATAGTGCTATATATTCATTCGATATGAAAAACAGGACTTTCGCGTTATTAGGAATTCTCTGGCTGCTGGTCATTGGCTGCTCCGGCAGGGATCAGGACGATTACGGTTATCGGCTCATGGCCATGGAGGAGAGCGGTAAGATCGATTCGACATTTATGGTTCAGGCGTTGAGCCAGAACGATCAGAAGATCAGGATGGCCGCTGTCCGGACCTGCGGGATAGTTGGCGACGGGAGATTCGCTGGCCGCATGGCGGAGTTATGCGTATCGGGTGAGAAGACTGAACGGCTAGGCGCGATTTTTTCGCTGGGGGAGATAAAGGACACGACATCCGTTTCGGTGTTGATCTCTCTTTTTGCCGAAGGATCGGCAAGGCGGGATATCGATCCTGAAATCAGGGTGGCGGCAATCAGGGCTATCGGCAAAATCGGTTTGAAAGAGGCGGCCTCGGATCTTTTGAAGTACAATGAAGAGACCGATATGGAGTCGATCGAGAAATCATTGGCACTATGGCGGCTGGAAGCGCCCGGTTCAATAGAGTATTTAGAATCATTGGTTGATAGCTCTGGGAGCGAGGTTGTTTATTCGGCTGTCTACTCCTTATTCCGACTGGCTCCGGATTCGGCGGGCGTTCTTTTTTTCCGGGTTTTGATGTCCGGGCCGCGAGGCGACGTTCCGGAACTATGGGGCGAGATTCAGGCTATTGCCTTGCGAGGTTTGGTGGCGGCTGGAGACAGTGTCCGGTTATTGGCGGTATATGACGGCCAATACCAGAATCTATCTCGAATCGGGCGGATGGAAGCGGTCAGGGGGTTAGGCAAACTGAAAACAGGTCGGGAGCGACTCGAAAAATTAGTTCAGGAGACCGACGATAACGGGCTGAAACGAGAGATAATTCTCGCTTTGGGGCAGATAGGGAATTCATCCAGCCTTAATCTGATTAAGAAGTATCTTTATGACGGTTCACTGCAGGTAAGGCTGGCGGCGATATCGGCCCTTCCGGAAATCAACGGGAAATTAACCTGGCCTCTTTTGAAAAATATTGCCAGGGATTCTCTTTGGCAATTAAGAGCGGAAGCGGCCAGAGCGTTGGGCAAAACAAAAGCCAAATCGGCTCAAAAGCAGCTTAAGATGATGTTGGAAGATAGCGATAATCGAGTCCGGGCGGCTGTGATCGGGGCGTTGGGAGATTACCCGGTGAAACGGGATCTCGATATTTTCAAAGCGGCGATGTTCGGATCGGCCGATCCGGTAGTCAGATCCGTGGCGGTCGACGTACTGGGCTCGTCCGGTGATCCCGGAGCGTTCGAGCTTCTTCTTGAGGCCGCGTCGAAGCTGGATTCCACGTACGGTATCGATTACTCCCGATCGTTGGTGGCGGCGTTGGGGACATTCGCCGATTCAGCCGATTACGGGCCGAGGGCGTTGGAAGCCATAGGGAAGTTTTTGAACCATCCCGACAGAATTGTCCGTCAGGACGCATACCTGGCGATGAAGGAATCAGCTCCCGCCGATTTTGATTTGGGGGAACTTACCAATTCGTTCGATGAGAAGTATTACGATTATATTACCGAGAACGCGGAGCGGGAGATAATCGCCATGATCATCACCAGCCGAGGATCGATTGAGGTTCAGTTGGATACGGAGAATGCCCCTCGGACGGCGGCTAATTTTGTTCGGCTGGCCGAGAGAGAGTTTTACGACGGATTGATATTTCACCGGGTAGTTCAGAATTTTGTTATTCAGGGGGGATGCCCTCGCGGCGACGGTTGGGGAGATCCCGGATATATGATCAGGGAAGAGATCAATCCGGCGCCGTTTAAGCGCGGCACCATCGGTATGGCCACGTCGGGGAAAGACACCGGCGGTTCGCAGTTTTTCATCTGTCATTCCGCGCAGCCTCATCTCGACGGCCGGTATACGACATTCGGCCGGGTTATCGGCGGAGAGAATGTTCTCGACAGTATCGAGATGGGGGATGAAATAGTATCGATAACCATAGAGAAAAGGAGACGGCCATGAACCTTGAGGAATATCAGCTGAATATCCCCGAGGGGGTCAATATAATACTGGGGCACGCTCATTTTATCAAGACAGCCGAGGATTTGTATGAGGCGATGGTCACATCGAGTGGGACGGCGCGATTCGGATTAGCTTTTTCGGAGGCGTCGCAGGAGAGATTGGTACGCGTCGAGGGGAACGACGAAGGGCTGAAAGACCTGGCCGCGGCGGCCATAATGGGGATCGGCAGCGGGCATACTTTCATTATTTATATGAAGGGCGCATTTCCGATCAATTTCATGGGAGCGGTCAAAGCGGTTCCCGAGGTTTGCCGGATAATCTGCGCCACGGCCAACCCGGTGAGAGTTCTTATCGCCAGGACCGAGCAGGGAGGCGGGATAGTCGGGGTTGTGGACGGGGCCGCGCCCGCCAGGATAGAGAACGACAATGACATAAACAAACGACGAAAATTCCTGCGGGACATAGGTTATAAAAAGTAGTTTTGGCCAGACTTCATAAAGGGATAAAATTCGGGTCATTTTTCTCTATAGATCCGACTGAAAAATCGGAATTGGCGGTGATCAGTCACGCCCATTCGGATCATCTTCGCTCCCACATCAAACTAATCGGCACACCTCCGACTGTCGATCTGGCTCGTCTTCATTATAAGAAATTCGAGGGTGTCACGAGGGAATATCATCAGAAATTCGAGATCGGCCCGGCGTCCATCGAACTCGCTCCGGCCGGTCATATGCTGGGATCGGCCCAGGTAATTATCGACTGGCACGGCGAGAGGATAGTATACACCGGGGATTTCAAGCTGGAGGAAAATTACACTTGTCCCGGCGCCGCGATTCACTCATGCGATGTTTTGCTGATAGATACGACTTATGGTATGCCATATTATAAATTCCCTCCCCTTTCCGAATGCCGGGAGAAGCTTCTGGAGTTTGTGACTAAAAATATCGCGGCCGAGATAACCCCGGTGATTTTAGCGTATTCTTTCGGAAAGGCTCAGGAGGCGATGATGATATTAAAAAATGAAGGGGTGGAGATGGATGTTTACGCCAAAGCGTTCGAGGCCGCTCAGATATACAAAGCGCATAATATCGCCATTGATAATGTATTTCTCCTGAACGAAAAACCCAAACCCGGGCGGGCGGTGATTCTTCCGCCGGGGGCTTTCCGGCATGTCAATCCGCGCGGCTGGGGACGGTTCCGCACCTGTTTTCTCTCCGGATGGACATTGGGGAAGAAATACGGTTCTCGCGGAGGCAACGGATACGGAATACCGTTTTCGGATCACGCCTCATTCGACGATATTGTCAGGTATGTGGAGACCGCCAGGCCGAAAAGAGTGTACACTTTGTTCGGACCTCCGGATATCGCCGAATATCTCAACCGTATTGGGTTCAAAGCCGAGGCAGTCAATCTCGATTCGGGGAATTTTATCAGCCGGAAGTCAGCCGGGAACATGGATCTTTTTCTATAACTGGGGATGACGACGGGGATGTTTTCAGGAGCAAAGGTGTCAGAGGACGATCGAATTTCGCGGAAATGTATTGACAGGAGGAGCACAGAGTATTATATTATTTACGCTCCCAGCATAGTTTTAAAATATCATCTTAAAGAGGGGATGATTTGAGTAATCTTCTAATATCTGTTTCCGGGATAAGAGGCGTAGTCGGGGAATCCTTTACGGCCGATGTAGCTCTTAGATATTCCGGAGCGTTCGCGTCATATTTGAAGACCGGAAGTGTGGCCATAGGCGGGGATACCCGCAGGACCGGTCCGATGATAAAGGCGGCCTGTATCGCCGGACTTCTCGGCGGCGGGCGGGATGTTGTGGATATCGGAGTATGTCCTACTCCCACGGTGGAATTGGCCGTAAAAGAAGGCGGATTCGCCGGAGGCATCGCGGTAACCGCCAGCCACAATCCAGATCAGTATAACGCGTTGAAGCTGATAGGTCCCGACGGATTATTTCTTTCCGAGAAACAGGGAAATAGAGTTAAAGAGATTTACGAAAAGAACTTGATGAAAAACGTCGATTGGGCGCATGTGGGTTCGTTGACGGCGGATACGAGCTGGGTCGATATCCATATCCAGCGGATTCTCGGTTTGGATATAATTTCGCCGGATCAAATTAAATCGGCTGGATTGAAAGCGGTAATCGATTGCGGCGGCGGCGCGGCGATAGCTATGGCAGAGAAATTCTTTTCGGCGCTGGGGATCGAGTTCGAGCTGATCCATAGCGAGCGATCGGGGATGTTTCCCCGTGGGCCGGAACCGGTACCGGAAAACCTGAATGATCTTTGCGCGGCTGTAAAAAAGGCCGATGCCGATATCGGATTGGCATTTGATCCGGACGCCGACCGTCTGGCGCTGGTTTCGGACCTGGCGGAACCTCTCGGCGAGGAGTACACGTTGGCGTTGGGGGCACGGTATATACTCTCCCAAGAACGCGGCCCGATGGCAGTGAATCTTTCCAGCTCCTTGATGAATGAATTTGTAGCCGGAGAGGCGGGGGTTAAGCTATACAGGACAAAAGTGGGTGAGCGGAATGTAACCGAAAGGCTAAAAAAGTCGATATGTATAGTAGGGGGAGAAGGTAACGGGGGGTTGATATACCCGAAGCTCCATTATGGCCGCGACGCTTTTATGGCGGCGGCGGTGATTTTGCAGTACCTGGCGGTATCCCGGAAGAAAATCAGCCGGTTGGCTGTGGAACTTCCCGGTTATGTTATGCTTAAAAGAAAAATAGGCGTAACCCGGCGGATGGTAGAGAGCAAAATCAGGGTTTTGGAGAAGAAATTTCCCGGTGGCAGGATCGACAAGGCTGATGGTATCAGGATATCCGGCGACGGGTGGTGGGTTCAGATCAGGGCATCCAACACCGAACCGATAGCCCGGATCATGTCGGAAGCGTCCGATATAGCCAAGGCCGAAAGTTTGATCAGCGCGGCCGGATCGGTGTTTAAGAAAAAGTAGGAGGCGTCTGGATGTGCGGCATCGTTGGTTATGTAGGTCAGAGGAAAGCTTATCCGATATTAATAGAGGGCTTGAAACGTCTGGAGTATAGGGGTTATGATTCCGCCGGGGTGGCGTTGATAGAAAACGGCAATATGGTGGTGGAGAAGAGCGCGGGTAAAATCTCCAGTTTGACTACGGCTTTAGAAGGGGCTGATTTCGGGGCGACTACCGGGATCGGACACACCCGATGGGCCACTCACGGGGAACCGAACAACACCAACGCTCATCCTCATACCGGCATGACGGGCAAGATCGCGGTAGCCCATAACGGAATAATAGAGAATTACAGCGCTCTTCGCGAAGTGCTTAAACGTCAGGGGCGGATTTTCAGGAGCGAGACCGACACTGAAATACTGGCTCATCTTATAGAGGAGTATTATGACGGGAATCTCCTGCAGGCTGTCAGAAGGGCTTTGACCCAGGTTGACGGCACTTACGGGATCGCGGTTATCTGTCTGGATAATCCGGAGATTATGGTGGCGGCCCGTTCGGGATCGCCATTGGTTGTAGGCTGCGGCGAAGGCGAGAATTTTATAGCATCGGACGTGGCCGCGGTTCTACGTCATACCAACAGGGTCGTTTATCTTGAGGACGGCGAACTGGCCGAGGTCACTCCGACCGGATTTTCCATTACTACGCTTGACGACGTGGTGGTGACGCCTCATTTGGAGGAGATATCCTGGAGTCTGGATATGATCGAAAAGGGAGGCTTCGATCATTTTATGCTCAAGGAGATATTCGAGCAGGCGGAAACATTGAAGAACGCCATGCGGGGCAGGCTTAATTTTGATGAGGCGACTGCTCGTCTGGCAGGATTGAATCTTCAGTTCGACGAGCTTCACCATATACAAAGGATAATTATTACTGCCTGCGGCACGAGTTGGCACGCGGCCCTGATAGGGGAATATCTTATAGAGGAATACGCCCGTATTCCCGTCGAGGTGGAATACGCCTCGGAATTCCGTTATAGGAGCCCGATAATCGACCCTGGTACGGTGGTATTGGTCATTTCGCAGTCTGGCGAGACAGCGGATACCCTGGCCGCTATGCGGGAGGCTAAGCGTAAGGGAGCGACATGTCTGGGGATCTGCAATGTGGTCGGGTCGACAATCGCCAGGGAATCCGACGGCGGGGTTTATATTCACGCCGGCCCGGAGATCGGGGTAGCCTCGACCAAGGCGTTCACCTCGCAGATAATGGTACTTTCCCTGATCAGTATTCTGCTGGCGAGGATGCGTTCTATGTCATTCGAGCAAGGGGAGGAGCTTCTGGAGGCGCTTCAGGGTCTTCCCGGGCAGGTGGAGCGGATATTGATGATCAATGATGAGATAAAGGAACTGGCTCGGAAATATTATAATGTTGAGAATTTTCTTTATTTGGGTCGCGGGGTGAATTTTCCCGTGGCGCTGGAAGGGGCTTTGAAGCTTAAGGAGATAAGTTATATTCACGCTGAGGGTTATCCGGCGGCGGAGATGAAGCATGGACCGATCGCTTTGATCGATGAGAATATGCCTGTAGTGGTAATCGCGCCCCGGGATTCGGTTTACAGCAAAATAGTATCCAATATGGAGGAGATTAAGGCCAGAAAGGGAAAGATCATCGCTATTGCCACCGAAGGGGACGGCAAGATATCGTCTTTGGCGGACGAGGTGATTTACGTGCCGAAAGTAAATGATTTTATTTTGCCGATAGTAGGGATAATTCCATTGCAGCTACTGGCATATCATATCGCCGTGCTTAGAGGCTGCGATGTCGATCAACCGAGAAATTTAGCTAAAAGCGTAACCGTAGAATAGGAGGAAACAAATGAGGATCATTAAGTTGTCAGGAGGGGCGTTATGGCGGGAAGTCTTAAACAACGAATGTTCAAGGAAAGGGACAGGCTTTTAGAAATGTACCATAAGCGCGGAATGTCATTGACCGATATAGGCCGGGCATACGGATGCAGCCGGCAGTAT
>JAHEDG010000086.1 GCA_024641335.1 Candidatus Zixiibacteriota bacterium | reverse complement strand
AGTAGCCCTGGCTGGTGTGATAGCGTTCTTTCTGGAAAAGGGGATTGCTTTGAGGCTGGATTATCTTTTCGGCGATTCTCTGGTTATGATCGCGGTTCTGGCCTGGGCCGGCTATTCGGTGTTCGGACGGCCGTTAGCGCAAAAGCGCGGAGTGATGAACGTCACCGCGTCGGCGTCGATAATAGGCACAGCCGTATTCTTTCCATTCGGGCTTTATTTCGCTTACCAATTTGACTATTCCTGTGTTACGGCTATCGGCTGGGGCGGAGTCGCTTATACCGCTGTTCTTACATCGGTTGTCGCATATACTATCTGGTACTGGGCAATCAAACGAACGGCTCCGTCGAGGGTGGCTATTTTCATGAATCTCCAACCGGTAACCACGGCCATTATGGCCTATTTTCTTTTCGGGGAAAGGCTATCTGCCGGCAGCATACTCTCCGGGATTGTGATCCTTATGGGAGTCTATATTACTCAGCGGGGATAAACAATCATAATCGATCCGATCCATATTCGAGGGATATTCTCAAAGCAATAAATATAGTTCTGCCTTGACTTCTGGCGGGCCAGACGATTTTTTGCGATATTATGGCTCGAGATTCCAAATCGTCTCTTCGAATTTTATATCCGTATTTCAGGAAATACAGGAAGCTCTGGATAGCCGGAATATTCAACGTGGCTCTGACCAACATATTCATGCTGGTTTCTCCCTGGATACTCAAGAACGCCATCAACGATCTGGAAAAAGGCGTTACGTCGAGCGGCCTGGTCCGTTACGCCGGAGCGATAATCGTGGCGACTTTGATATCAGCCGTATTCAGGTTTCTAATGCGGCAGACGATGATCGTGGCCTCGCGGCGAATCGAATTCGATTTCAGAAACGATTTCTTCTCACATCTGCTCACATTGGACCGTATTTATTATGATAAAACGCCGACCGGCGATATCATGGCTCGGGCGACTAATGATATGGATTCTGTTCGCAGCATGATAGGGCCGGGGATCATGTATTTCTGGTCCACGGCGGTTACGCTGGTTCTGGCGATCGCGCTTATGTCGAGTATCAGCGTGAAGCTGACCCTGCTGTCGATGATCCCCATGCCGCTGATAACTGTTTTGGTTTTCATTCTCGGACGGGAGATAAACAAGCGTTATACGAAAATCCAGGAGCAGTACTCGGCGATTACAGCCCGTGCCCAGGAGAATTTCTCAGGGATCAGAGTGGTCAAGGCGTACGGGCAGGAGGAAGCCGAGATCAAGGATTTCTCTCTTTTGAACCTGGAATATATCAGGAAGAATATGTCTATGGTTAAGGTCTGGGGGATGTTTTTTCCGGCCATTGTTCTTTTCAGCGGGCTGGCGGTAATCATGATTCTCTGGTTTGGCGGCAAAGCGGTAGCCGAGGGAACCATGGCGTTAGGTGATTTTGTGGCTTTCACGGCCTATCTTCTGCTTCTTATCTGGCCGATGGCGGCTCTCGGCTGGGTAGTGGGACTGTACCAGCGGGGAAAAGCGTCACTGGCCAGGATAAAGGAGATTCTCGACGCCCGACCGGTTATAAAAAACAGTTCCGACGCTATCGTCAGGAAAATCGCGGGTAAAATCGAATTTAGAAATCTGATATTTTCACATGGCTCTGCCGAAATACTCAAAGGAATAAACGCGGTAATCGAGCCGGGTGTCAACGCCGCCCTGATAGGCGAGACCGGCAGCGGTAAAACGACATTAATTTCGCTATTGTTGAGGGCTTACCCGGTTGAGCGAGGGATGATATTCATCGACGATACAGATATTAATGATTACGACCTGGTATCATTGAGATCCCAGATAGTCCCGGTCATGCAGGAGACCTTTCTATTTTCCGATACGATAAAAAGAAATATCGCCTATGGCGATCATGACCGCAGCATGGAATCGATTAATGAGCTGGCGGTAGCCGCCGGTATCGCCGCCGAGATCGAGGATTTTCCCCAGAAATACGATACTATTTTGGGAGAACGGGGAATAACGCTTTCGGGAGGGCAGAAACAGAGAACCGCTCTGGCCCGGGCGCTGGCCTCGAACCCGACGGTACTCTTGATGGACGACGCCTTTTCAGCGGTGGATACCCGCACGGAGGAGGAGATTCTCACCAACCTCCGGCAGATTCTTCATGGCAAAACAAGCATACCATCTCTCACCGCGTTTCGACAGTCAGGGACGCCGATCTGATACTGGTATTATCCGATGGCGCGATAGTTGAGAGGGGCCATCACCATGAACTGGTAAAAGCCGGCGGAAATTACGCCAGACTCTACGAGCGGCAGCTTCTGAAGGACGAACTGGAGACCCTTTGAGTTTTCTCGAATCTCAAATTGAAAATATGGAACGGTTATATGGGCACCCTGATGAACTGGCGGTCACTCAACCGATGACATCCGGTGATATGGCCGTGGTCAAGGGAAGCATGAAAAACGGCCGGGCTCATGATATCACCCTTTATATCAGGAAGGGCGAAAGTTATATTTTTATCGCCAAGCCGTTTTATCCCCCGGGACTCTTCCGGGCTCCGTCGGGCGGAGTTCATCCCGACGAGGATTTCATAGCGGGGGCTAAACGGGAAGCGATGGAGGAAACCGGAGTGGAAATCGAACTGGAAAGATATATTTTGAGAATAAGAGTATGTTTTGAATCGGAAAAGGAATCGGTTCTTTGGGTTTCACATATATTCACCGCCAAACATGTCGTCGGAGAAATCGATCCCCAGGATCTGGAGGAGATCAGAGAGGCCAGGCTTATCCACCCGCGGGAGATCCCGGAATTAATTCGCCTTATGAGAATTTCGGACAGAGGTGGTCTGGTTTACAGAGCGTTTCTCACCACGGAGGCGGGGAAGCGTCTGTAATTAAGATTAAGATTCTGTATTATCGCCGATTGGGTTTTCCCCGGCTTTCAGGAGCTCGCCAAGCTTCACCGGGCAGTTCTCGGATTCGGCTACTCCTCTAAGACAGAAAAAGCGGCTATACCGTGACTGCCGGGAAAGGCCCAGATCATCTATATCCACCATACAACAGTATTGACATTCCCCGCAATATTCTGCCGAGCCTGTAATGACGCTGCCTGTAGCTCTGGCTACCAGCGCCCGGGATAAGGTCAGATATTGTCTGCCGCTGTTGGCTACAAGATCGATTCTGCGGGGGAATTTCAGAATTACTCTTCCTCTCTTCTCACGGAATTCTGCGTCCAGTTCCAAATCGTCGCCGGGGGCGATACCGGTTCTGGAAAGAAATCCTCCGCCGACACTCAAGTAGATACGATCATCGAAAAGAGTGTTTCCCAAGTACCCTTTTGAAAATGAAATGTAATAGCCGTCAAGCTGTATCCTTGATCTCCCCGATTCCCGGGTCATTAATAAATGCGGTTTGATGGAATCGGCGATACCGGAAAATCTGACAATTTTGCCATTCATCTGTTCGATCCATCCCCGGTATTCCCCCAGGTCATCGACAAATCGGCGCAAGGAGCTATCATTGAGGGAGGTTTCCACCGAGTAGCAGTTTTTTAATTCATGGTATTCTTTGCAGGAAAAGCAGTTTCGTCCCACGTGCTTGAAATTGCGAGGGCATCTGTGGCCTTTTTCCAATCTATGACATCGCCACAGGAATTCAACGCATCCGGTTTGGAAACATTTTTTAGTCTCGAAAATATGATAAGGTGAGACTTCGTAGCCGAACCGTTTATGGGCCGGATGCCTGCACTTAAAAAGGCCGGAAGCCTTGAATAGATTTCTGAGTGTCTCGGCCATGGTCTAATTATAATTGATGATCGAGAAAACCGGAATATGTTTTAAGGGCGGAAAAAGATGCAAAAAAATGCGGTCTATTTGGACCGATGAAAAACTTGTTGATTTCGGGTTTTTCTTGCTGTTTCTTACTTGTTGAGTTGTTTGGGCTTATAACATTAATTGAGGATTGATGATATTCGGCAAATTCATCGAGACAGGCATAGAAATTGCCTTATCTTATATATGTAAGAGGAGTGTTTTAGTTATGCGAAACAAACTAAGCGGTATCGTGCTAATTATCATAGTATTTATCAGCGGTGTTCAGGTAGAGTCGTGCCGGGCGCAATGGGGGCTCCATTATATTGGATCTGTGGCAACAGGGGGACGACCTCATGATCTGGTTATTCTCGGAGATTACGCCTATCTGGGCGATTGGGGCCAGGGATTTTCGGTTATCGATATTTCCACTCCCGCCAATCCACTGAGGGTTGCCGGATATAATACGCCCGGCCTGACGAATTCGGTAATTTTAAGCGGCCATATCGCGTTGGCGGCAGACTGGAGCCGGGGAGTCGTATTGATCGATATAGCGGATCCGTTATCGCCGGCATATCTTTCCACCTGGGATTCGCCAGGAACTGTAAATAATATTTATGCTTCCGGGAGTTACGTCTATCTTGCGGATTTCAACGGCGGCATGCAGGTTTTAAATATCTCCGATCCGGCCAATCCGTTGTTTGTG
>JAHEDG010000050.1:12683-17595 GCA_024641335.1 Candidatus Zixiibacteriota bacterium | reverse complement strand
TGGTATGCTGGGCGAAGCGGTTTCCCAGTTTGCGGGCTACAACATAGGCCTGCCCTATAGGATCGCCGGCGGTATCCGATACCGCTCCGGAGATAGAGCCGAAATGCAAAGTTTCCAGAGCGAAATCTATGTTCTCGGTAAAACCGTCCGCCGTGACAATAACATGCTGCGGATATTCCATCTCAACATAGCCGCGGGCATAAGCCTGAACCCGATATTCACCGGGCCTCAACTGAATTGAATAGGTGCCGTCTTCTCCGGTATAACCCATTCTGCAGAAGAAGCGGTGGTCGACGTCATAAGCGACAACATGCGCTCCAGCGATAGGCAAACCGCTGGCCAGATCGGTGACAGTACCGCTTATCCCTGTTTGCACATAGGGAGTAAGAGCGATATCTATCCCGGTTACGTCATCACCGTTAAGCACAACAGAATCAGGATACTCTGTTCGGGCGTATCCCTCTTTGCCGGCCGCGACCGTATATGTATCCGCCCTGAGACCCGTCATAACATAGTTGCCTGCAGTATCGGAATAGGCATGTCCCATATTCCAATTGCTGGAACCTCTTGCGGTTACCATAGCCCCCGGAATAGGATTGCCGGTACCGGCGTCAGTAATAGTTCCTGAAATACTTCCTCCGTTGGATTCGAATGAAGCCAGAACGAAATCTACGCCTTCGGCATTGGAGCTATCCGTAACCGTAACCACTGTGGCATCTGATCTGCGTTGAACGTCGTCATACCACTCGCCGATAAAACTCCATTTATCTGCTCTAACTTGATAATTGCCGTGCCGCACATTGACTGAATACGAGCCCAGAGAATCGGTCATTCCACCGGCGACTGGCATATGGCCGTCAGCCAGGAATATTCCGATATGAGCATTACCTAATGGAACGTTGCCGTCAGGCGTATCCGCATAGACTGTTCCGGAAATGTGTCCGCCACCCTGGGCCCATGCCGCAGGAACTAGTAATAGCAGGACAGCCAAACTCAAAAAAACTTTTTTCAAGCGACTCCTCCTTTTTGTTGTGGGCCTATTCCCTTACCAAACCATCTAACCTCATTTGACACAGCAATTCAAATAAGGTTTAACCTAAATTAAAATATAATATAAATTTAGATTTGTCAAACTTCGTTTTGACCTTTGACCAACGAGCTCATATTGTTAATTAAATATTATTCCCGACAAAATAGTTCTGTATTTTTTAAATCCTGGGATTAACGTATTTAAACTATGGTGTTACAAATTTAAACATAAACCCCGTGGGATAGCCGTATTCGGATTCGAAGATCCATATTGGCCGGCATTTAACGAGTAAATTAGATAAGCCTATGAATAGCTGAAATATAATGTCGATAATTATAAAGCGATGACTGTCAAGGTATTCAAAAAGCGGATCGGGGAACTGTTGGTGGAGGAAAAAGCGATCACCTCCGAACAGTTGAAAATCGCCCTGGAAAAGCAGAAAGCTACCGGCCAGAGGATCGGTCAGATTCTGATCTCCCTCGGTATGATTTCCGAGGAAGAGCTGATGCAAGTGACCGCCAAAAAACTGGATATACCTTTTGTCAATTTGAGCGATATAGTTATCGATAGGGAAATCGCCCATATAATCTCTCCCGAGCTGGCCCGCAAACATCAGCTCATACCGGTATTCAAGATGGGCAATGTATTAACTGTCGCGGTTTACGATCCACTGGATTTTATCGCTTTCGATCAACTGGCCTATCAAACCAGGTTGGAGATAAAACGGGTCGTTGCTTCCAAATCCGATATCGAGGATGCCATCGAGCGCAATTATTCGATCGGTGACGCGGTCAACAAGGTAGTCGAGGGGATAAAAACCGAGGAGATCGCTATCGATGTCGACGAGATCGATTCCACAACTTTGCAGGATTTCTCCAGAGATATGCCGGCGGTCAACCTGGTTAATCTGATAATCGCCAGGGGCATAAACGGCAACGCCTCCGATCTGCATCTCGATCCTGACGAAAACGGTCTTCGGGTCAGGTTTCGAATCGATGGCTTGATGAAGGAGGCGGCCATGCTTCCCAGATCCCTGATCGCCGGGGTGGTATCGAGGGTAAAGGTCATGGCCAATATGGATGTTTCCGAAAAAAGGATTCCTCAAGACGGCCGGTTTCAGGTTCGCTACAGAAAAAATATCATAGATTTCAGAGTATCTTCTCTTCCCACAGCTTTCGGCGAGAAGGTAGCCATCAGGGTTTTGGATAAATCCAGCCTTCTTCTGGATATAGATAAAATGGGGTTTTCCGAAGGCAATTATCGAGAGTGGTTAAAGCTGATTCAGAGGCCGGAAGGCCTGATATTGATCACCGGTCCGACCGGGTCGGGCAAGACATCGACTCTCTACGCGACTTTAATGAGAATCAGCACCCCTGAGAAAAGCGTTGTCACAGTCGAGGATCCCATCGAATATAATCTCCCTCTGATCACCCAGGTCCAGATGAACGAGAAAGCCGGCCTGAATTTCGCCTCGGCCTTAAGATCGATAGTCCGACAGAACCCGGATATTATCATGGTCGGCGAAATCAGGGATCTGGATACCGCCGAGATATCGATCAGGGCTTCCATGACCGGCCACCTGGTCTTATCCACTCTGCATACATCGGACGCCCCGGTCGCTCTGAACAGGCTGATCGACATGGGCATTGAGCCTTACTTAGTATCCAGTTCGGTATCGGCGGTTTTGGCCCAGCGGCTGGTCAGAACATTATGCGGCAACTGTAAATCGGAAGTGAAAACAATAGATTCGGCGACAGCGGGATTGTTGGAAAGATATAATCTGCCATTGAAATGCTATACTTCAGCCGGATGCCCCAGATGCGACTTCAGCGGCTACTCGGGGAGAACATCGATAAACGAACTATTGGTCATGTCCAACCGTCTCAGAGAGATTGTCAATTCCAAGGCTCCGAACGCCACTTTGAGAGCTGCCGCCATCGACGAGGGCTTGATATCGCTTAGAACCGACGGTCTTCTGAAAGTGGCTAAGGGGATTACCACGGTCGAGGAAGTCATGAGGGTATCTCACGACGATGATATTTACGATGTCAAACCCGGAAAGCCGCGAGGTATAGCTGTTGAGCGTTAAATTCAAATACCAGGCGATTTCCAGGGACGGGTTCAAGTCGTCCGGGATTATCGAAGCCGAACGCGAAGACGAAGTCAAATCTATTGTTGATTCGCTCGGATTGATACCTTTATCGGTGAGCATGGTCGCGGCCGGAGGGAACAGGCTGAAGATCATGTTTAGAAAGAAGATCGATCAGGAAAGTCTGCTGACATTCTCCAGAAAATTCCTCTCGTTAAATCGGGCGGGCATACCGCTGATCCGCTCCCTGAATATCATTATCGAGGATACCGAGGATGAAACGTTGACCGGGGTTTTATCGGATATCAGGAAATCGATCGAAGGAGGAAATAACCTGGCCGAATCGTTCGAGAAACATGCCGGATATTTCCCCGAAATATTTATTAACGCGATCATATCGGGGGAGAAGTCCGGCAAGCTCGACGAAATTCTCGACCGCGCTTCGGAGATGATCGGCCGGGAGATGAAAATCAATGAACAAATTAAAACCGCGGTCCGCTACCCGTCGTATGTGCTCCTGACCATAAGTATCGCTTTTATAGTAGTCACTACTATAGTAATTCCCCGTTTTGCAGGATTATATTCGTCTTACGGCGCCGATCTTCCCTGGGCCACGAAACTTTTGATAAGTATCAACAGATTTATCTCGGCGTACTGGTATTATCTCCTTGCGGTTTCTCCATTATTGGCCGGCTCTCTCTGGAGGATCAGGCTAACCTCATGGGGACGCAGCTCTTACGACTATATTACGCTGAAAGCCCCGATTATCGGAAAATTGATGATAAAATCCTATCTCGCTCGTTTTTGCTATATACTGGCTACTTTTTTATCTTCCGGATTGCCGTTATCTCAATCTCTGATAATCATGAGGAAAGCCATAGGAAACTACTATTTTTCTAAAGTAATAGCGAAAATGGGCGAAAATTTAACAGGGGGCTCGGATTTGATTCAGCCGATGCGGGATTCGGAATTCTTCAGCCCCATGGTCGTTCAGATGGCCGCGATCGGCTTAGAGTCCGGTTCTTTAGAATCATTATTGCTTGAAACCGCCCGTCATTACGATTTCGAGGTGGAGCGTGACGCTAAGAAGCTCACGGCCAGGATAGAGCCGTTGCTTACGGTTTTGATAGGAGCGATTGTTCTGATACTGGCCCTGGCTATTTTCGTACCGATGTGGAATATGATCGAGGTTTTTAAAAGATAGATAACTTATCGGAGGGGAGAGAGACAATGTTTAAAAAACAAGACGGTTTTACTCTGATAGAACTGGTGATAATTATCGTGGTTCTGGGTATTATTGCCTCGGTAGCGATACCTAAATACAAGAATATCGTGGCCGAATCGAAAGAGGCCGCTCTCAGAGGATCATTGGGAGCGTTAAGATCGGGGATCAGTATTTATTACGCCAACGCCGCCGTTACTACCAGCAACGCCGAATGGCCGCCGCAGGATAGCATTAGCACAGTCGGCGTAGTCATGGAGCACGCCCTCCCGGCTAATCCTTATCAGCTTCCGACAAACGCTCCGGATTCCATTGTTACCGGAGTTACCAAGGGTGTCGTGGTCGGAGGTCGAGGAGGCTGGGCGTATCTCGAAGCTACCGGCGAAATCTGGGCCAATACGAACAACGTTGGCGAAAACAACTGGTAGAAACCGGCCATGATGATTAAATTTTATAAACCCGGGGCAGGCAATGCTTCCGGGTTTACTCTTATTGAAATGGTTATCGTTATAATCGTACTCGGTATATTGGCGGCGGTGGCCATACCGGTTACGGGAAGCCTGATTTACTC
>JAHEDG010000050.1:0-12673 GCA_024641335.1 Candidatus Zixiibacteriota bacterium | reverse complement strand
CGCCGGCCGCGGCGGTCCAGCGCCGGTCAGGGGATACGAAAACGATGTAGGAACTCCTCCGCCTGATCTTGCCGGTCTGGTTACAAAACCGTCAGGTGTGAATCCTTACAACCGCTTCGATAAGACCGGCTGGAACGGCCCTTATTTGACTTCGGACGATAACGGATATCTTAAGGACTCCTGGGGAACAGACTATATTTATGATTCTGTCGGGCGAACCATAAAAAGCGTCGGGGGCAATGATACGATCACGATCACATTCTAATCCCCTTCAGGTAGGATACACGTTGCTTGAAGTCGTCCTGGTAATAGTCATTATCAGTATTCTGGCCAGTATAGCTGTCCAGTCGCTTCAGAAGGCCGATGAAATCGACAGGTTCGAGGCCACGGTTAAAGAGATGGGGGCATTGGCCAGGGCCATTACTGGAGATGATCGCCTGATATCGGGAGGGATCAGATCGGATTTCGGATATGTCGGGGATATAGGCTCCCTGCCGCCAGATCTGGATGCTCTGGCGGTCAATCCCGGAGGTTATTCTACCTGGAAAGGTCCGTACATCAAACAGGATTTTATCGAAAATAGCGGTGGTTTTAAGAAAGACGCCTGGAATAATCCTTATTCTTATAACGGCGGCATCTCGATCTCGTCGTCCGGGGGAGGGAACTCCATTACCAAACAATTAGTCGGCTCGGCAGCCGATCTATTATCAAATACAATCAAAGGAACTATCAGAGACAGATCTGGTAGCCCTCCTGCGGATAGCGCGGCAAACGTAGTGATTACGGTGTTTTATCCCGACGGCGCCGGATCGGTAACAGGTTCTTCGGTTTCCCCTTCACGATCAGGCGAATTCATTTTTGCCGATTTTGTCCCTATCGGCCTTCATAAAATTCAAGCGATTGTAACGGGGGTTAATGACACAACCATCCGCTATATAGCGGTCAACCCGGGATCCGAGACTCTGGCCGAATTGAGATTTCCATTCGATCTATGGGGCCCGGTTACCGGCGGCGGAGGAGGTGGAAGCGGTATCATCGAGTTGGTTCCCGGCTCGCAGTCGTTCGGGAATAACTGCGGCAAGATCCAATTTGATATCACCAATTCGGGCGGCGCTCCGGTCGATTTAGTCAATCTCACCCTTACCTGGACATCTCCATCAGCCTGGTACAACAAGGTCCGAATCGGAAATGTCCTGTTCAACCAGCCCAACAACGGCAAAGGTTCCGGTGAGATGGCGCCCTTCAGTATAATTAAAACCATCGCTCCGGGCGCAACCGAAACTGTAAACATCGAAACATTCGATGATAACCGCGACGGCACTGGAACGGCCGTCAATATGGCCAATACTGTTTTCACAATTACCTTCTCCGACGGCTCCACGATCATCGTCGCTATGGGAGGATGCATATAATGAACTATCCGACCGCGAACAGAAGAGGATTTACCCTGGTGGAGCTGGTTTTAGTAATTGTGGTAATCGGGATAATAGCCTCGATAGGGTTAAAAGCGATTCAGCCGGGTATCAATCAGGCGCGCTATGACGCAACTATAAAGGAAATGGAAGCGTTAGGCCAGGCGATCACCGGCGATGAGAACCTGATTTCCGACGGATTCCGATCCGATTATGGCTACACAGGCGATATTGGTTCGCTGCCGCCGGATCTCGACGCCCTGGTTGTTAATCCTGCCGGTTACTCTACCTGGAATGGCCCATATATTTTAAGAGGTTTTGCGGAAAGCGGCGATGATTTCAAGCGCGACGCCTGGGGCAGCGCCTACATTTATTCCGGAGTATCCATCGTGTCCGATGGAAACGGATCGCCGATAACAAAGTTGATCGCGTCGGCGCCCGATGAATTGCTGGCCAATACTGTTAACGGCGCGGTATTCGACGGATTGGGGCGAGCGCCCGGCGACAGCGCGTCCAACGTTACAGTAATAATATATTATCCGGATGGCAGCGGCTATATAGCCGTGCAGACGGTCAACCCCGATAATTCCGGACTGTTTTCTTTTGCCAATTCTATCCCCATAGGAAATCATCTGGTTCGGGCTGTCTATTCGACTACCGCCGATACGGTTTCAGCCTATATCGCGGTTGTGCCCGGTTCTGTTGCCTATCGGGAATTCCATTTCGCCGGGTCATTGTGGTAAACCGGAAATTCCTCTTAAATAAATAAACCGCGTACTTTCAGGCTTATCCGCCGTTTCATAATGAGACGTGATTTCGTCTGTTTCATTAAATATGCAATCATGAGCTGTTGCAAATTGAACGGTATTTATAAATTGAATTCGCGTTAATTGACCGGGTCGGTTTTAAGTCGATAGTTTAACTATAAGAAGTACAATTATCGCGCTTTACGATATTTTTTAATTGAATTTATTATTCTAAAAGGAGCTTGCTTCAGGGCAAACGGAGCACCCTCAGAATCTGGAAAACGGTTGTCGAAAGAAACAACTACAGAATTAATCGTATGAAGACTCAAGATAAAAACCTCAAAAATCAAGAAGGCCGAATCAAATCGGTCTCGAAGAGGCAGCGTCCCTGGCTCAATAAGAAGATAACCTTAAATGGTAAATCATCATATGGCGAATCGGCCGGTAAAAAAGTAGTTCTGGCCACCGATTCCAGCGAAGGCAGCTTCAAGTTCGCGTACCTGGCAAAAACAAAAGATCGACTGGAGCTTTTATCCTGCGGCCAATTGAAAATAGAACATCTCGGGCTGGAATTCGAAGAACCGCTTGAAGTTCACAAAGCGGGAATGGCCTGGCTGAAAAAGAATTCAGAAATAGAATTCGGCGGAGTGATCGTAGTATCATCGGGTCTCGATTTTTTCATCAGGAAACTCGAACTGCCCGCTTTAAAATCACGAGAACTTATTCGGGCGGTAACGTGGGAAATTGACAAGCAGATACCCATCCCCGCGGAAAGCGCCTATCTTCATATAAAAAAGGATATTTCCGGAAAAAACATATCCTCTCTAACCGTGGGCGCCGTTCCTATTGTCCAGGTCGACCGCTGGGAGTATCTCAAGGATGATCTGGTGGGTGTCCTTCCGGCCTCCGTATCATTGGTGCCGCTGGGCCCGAAAGCCATTTCCAGGGAACTGGCCTACTGTTATCTGTACCAAAGCGGCGAAAAGCTGGTTGTCGGCTTCTTTAATTCGGAAGGTTTGCAATATGCCCGGCACGCGGTAATAGCCTCCCCATACGGAACAGAATTCAGTTTTCTCGATAACGGCGTTGGCATGCAGGGAATTGTTGACGAGCTCTCTGGGAGTATCGAAGTGTTTTACAGCCATTTTCCCGAAATGAAAGTGGCCGGAATAATTCCTTTTGTTCCCCCCGACAAATTAATCGAGCTTTCGACCCTGATAAGCGAAAGCATCCTGATAGATGTGATACCGGTTGACCCGTATTCGGAAGTTTCCGATGACCATAAGAGCTTATGGAAGTTGTACGGAACCGATCTCATTCCGCTGATAGGCGCCGTCCTGGTTCAGGAACGCGATTTTATATTTTTCCCGAAAGCGCTGCAATTAAGACTGAAACTTAGAAACATAAAGAGAAAGATAAAATACAGTATTGCCTTTCTGGGAATGAGCTTCATGGTTTTCTCCGCCCAGTGGTTCGCCGAATGGGCTATTCTTCAGAGAAAACTGGATCGGCTGCTCCAAAGCCAGAACGAGATCGAGAATTCCGAGGCTTTCAGGAAAAACCGGGAAAATCTGATGAAATCGGAATTCATTAGTTTTATGAGCGGCCAACATTCAGTCGGAGAAACTCAATATAGCAATCTTTATAAATCGCTTGGCCTGGTGACTCCCACAGGTATTTATCTGGAAAATGTATCGGCCGGGAAAAACGGGGCCGGAATCCAGGGTAAAATTACCGCTTATTTCCAGGGAGAAAGCTCCAAAGCTGATTTCGCGATATTGCGTTTTATTGAAAATCTGCAGTCAGATCGGGCCGATCGGATTAAGTTAAACCGGTCCGGCGGGCATCTTACGGATAAGCATAAAATCGAGAATTTCTCCATTGATGTAAGGTGGAATCCAAATGGCTAATATAAATGAATATCTTAAATCAGGCTGGTTGTTGATTCTTATCGCGGTGGCCTTTGTATTAGGATTCGGCATCCAGAGTTCCACTACCGAAAATATTAAGGGACAGATTAAGGCGGTAGAAAATGAAATCGCCGCTGAGCTTTTGGAACTGGAATCATCGCAGACCAGAGTAGATAGTTATAACCAGATAAAGATGGAGTTCGTCCCCAGACTGGCGACAGTATTTCCGGAGAATGATCCCCAAAAGCTGATCGAATACCTGAAGAAAAAAGCCCGCTATTATAATATCGAATTTTCTGATTTGCAGATCGATATCCCGAAATTCATGGAGGCCAGGAAGAGCCCGGATGTTGTCACTTTGATGCTATTTCAGATGAAATTCAAAGGCAGCTATCGCTCACTGGGCAATTTCATCGAATACCTGGAGCAGGCCCCTTATCTGCAGAATATCTCTGAAATGAGCCTGGCCATCGATGATCCGGGAGGCGCCGGACTCTTATTGAATCTAAAGGGGGCTTTCAGGGTATTCGATCAAAATGTAATAGACTGGAGTATGGGAAATGAAAGTTAGACAGACGATAATCTACAGTCTGTTTTTCGTAAGTGTCGCTTACGGTTTCTATTTTCATGTTTTATCCGACCAGGGAGGAAAGCGATACAATCCGGGGCACACCGACGGGACAATTATCAATTCCTTTGCTCCGACAGACATTACTCCGGTTTACGCGGCAGTTACTAAAGCCTCGAGTGCAAACAATCCTCCCGCCAAAAATCGGAAGTGGGGCAGAAATCCCTTCAGGAATAAATCGAAGGATTCGGAAGCGCCGTCGATCACGCCTTCGGCGGCTATAGTTAAATTCAGAGAGCCGCGTCTTACTATTGTTTCTGTCGCGGAAAATGATACGCTGATTATGGCCAACGGCCGGATAATGGCGGTAGGGGATATGTTAGGAGAATGGAAATTAATTAAGATCGCCCGAACAAACGCGTTATTTGCCGGACCCGGGGGATCATATTGGGCCAAACTCGGAGGATAATTATGATAACGCGTCTATTGATTATATCGTTTTGGGCGGTCTCACTATTCTCGAATTCTTTCGCCGGGGATGGTTTTACCATAAAGAGAATAGACTGCGATACCTATTCGGATTCTCTTTTTATGAGGATTCACGGCGATGGGGAACCGGATTTCAGATCATACGAGTTGGGGAATCCCGCCAGACTGATAATCGCGTTTGAAAACGGCCGTATGCCGACTGATAATGTCGAAAGATCGTATAGCGCCCCGGTCAAAAATATCGATATTCAATATGATTTCGACAACCTTTCCGGTATCAAAGTGGTTTGCGAGTTGGAAGCGAAGCTGGCTTACGATATTAGAAAAGGCGGCGACGGTATAGTCGTATCGCTCCGTCTGCCTGATAAAACCACAGCCGTAAAAGCAATGGAACCGAAAGCCTATCCCGGCTGGCTGGATAAGAAAATAAGCGTCGATATCGAGGGAGCTACGCTGGGCGAGGCCCTGAGTCTCATGTCGCGGCAGAATGGTTTCGATATCGTATCGCCCGCGCTTGACGATTTTCGTGTCTCGGCCCATCTTACGAATGTCTCCATAAAGGAAGCTCTGGACGCCTTGATAAATGTATCTGATTATATCTATCGCGTAGCCGGTGAAGTAGTTATAGTCAAGCCCATAGCGGATAAATCCCCCGGAGAACTGGATACCAGGATTTTCAAGCTTAAGTATCTGGATGCCCGTCAGATTGAAAGCCAGATAAAAAACATGTTGTCGTCCAGAGGGTTGATGCAGATAATGTCGACCGGAGCGGGACCATCATCGAACGAGCAAGCCGCCTATCCGACGAAGATGATCGCGGTCACTGATCTGCCTCCCATTTTTCCTCTGATAGAAAAATACCTGTCCATAATAGATATCAAGCCAAAGCAGGTTTCCATCGATGTTAAATTGATAGAAACCAATCTTTCCGATAACAGTGATCTCGGCCTCGACTGGCAGGATAACCTCATGGGCAAGATAACCGGAGCGGATCCCGGCTTCGATGCCGCCGGAGCCCAGAGCGAGCGGTATTCCGGATATTCCGGACTTCCTCTTAAGCCTGGAGTGTTTTCCTATGGCACATTGACTGTCTCCGAAGTCTCTCTGCTGATCGATTACCTCGAGACATCCGGTAAATCCAAACTGCTATCCAATCCCTCGGTCACCACCTCCGACGGCAAGCCGGCGCGGATCGAAGTAGCTACCACCATCCCTATTCAAACTATTAGTCGTTTTTCCGAAGGGGCGGTTGTTCAGGATATCGCGACTTTCCAGTTCAAGGACGTGGGGATTTCACTTGAGGTAATTCCGGTTGTCAACGATGAAGGATATATCGCTATGAAATGCATACCGTCAGTCGAGGAGATTACCGGATGGTCAGGTCCGACCGATAATCAGCAGCCGATAACATCCAAGCGCACTGTTACCACCGACGTTATAGTCAGGGACGGCGAAACGCTGGTCATCGGGGGGCTGATGAAAGAGAGCGTAATAAGCGATACCAAAGGTCTCTGGCTCCTTTCCGATATTCCGGTTTTGGGCAACTTGTTCAGGCACCATTCGGAGCAAAAGGCCAAAACCGATCTGATGATTCTGATCAGGCCGACCATAATTCAGTAGGATAAACGAAATCCCCGCTTTATTATAAAATAAGGACGGGAGAATCGTGTTAATTTCGAAATAACGGGAACTTTGAAGGAGCATAATCAGCTGACATAGTATGACCTTGTTTGAGATAAAAGACTGCGCCCTGGTTGTCAGGATGGCTGATCAGAGATCGGCCATGAATCTGCGCGAACTGTACGACAGAATCACAGTCTGCAGCTCTGAATCTATTTACCATCATTTCTGCGAGACACCTCTGCGTCCGACTTTCGACGATCCGGAGTTCAGAAATGATTTTGCCGCCTGGTCGAAACGGGCGTTGCACGATGACGAACTGGCTGAAAGACTCGGCATTCTCGATCCATACGATTTCACCAATCTGGAGGAGTTGAGACAGATCCTGCTCGAAATCATCGATGAGCGGCTGTCGGAGCTGACCTATATCCCCTGGGCGAAACCGGGTATGGAGTTTCATTTTCTGCAAGCGCTGACTGTAGTATTCAACACCGGCGTTAGCATCGAAAGTCCGGAGGAATTGCCTCTGGCCATTTCCAGAATGACTACCAGCAGCCTCTATTACCACTTTCTCGAAGCCCGCCGGCGTGTAGAGGGAGGGCTTGACGATTTTTCGACCTGGCTATTGAACTGGAATCATCGGGGAGAGGCATTGATCAACGCATTTGCCGAAGTAGATTTTTATTTTCTAACTCTAAGGGAATTGCAAAGCGAAATGTATCGTACTGCCTCCAATGTTCTAAAGGAGGTATCGTCGTTTTGAACAGATCACTATCCGAATATGAACCGTTTGTCGGTAGGGCGATTCTCGATCAGCTCTATCAGCTGGCCGACGATCTTAAGGGAATGACTGTTGTCCATGTAAACTCCACCAAAGAAGGCGGAGGGG
The DNA here is from genome assembly GCA_024641335.1 of Candidatus Zixiibacteriota bacterium. Lineage (GTDB taxonomy): Bacteria > Zixibacteria > MSB-5A5 > UBA10806 > UBA10806 > JAHEDG01. The sequence goes on along the minus strand of JAHEDG010000050.1, from coordinate 5,039 downwards.
TGGCCGAAATACTCTTTTGGATGGTTCCTCTTATGAATGAACTGGGGATAAAGGCCAGTTGGGAAGTGGTCGAGGGTAACAGCGAGTATTTCAATGTCACCAAGATGTTCCACAACGGTCTTCAGGGGAATAAAGCCAATTTCACGTCCGCCGCGAAAAAAATATATGAAGGCACCAACGAGCAAAACGCCCAGCGACTAAGACCCATACTTGAAAACGCCGACGCGGTTTTTATGCACGATCCCCAACCTGCATATTTACTGAAGTTATGCCCTGAAAGAAAAGGAAGATGGATCTGGCGCTGTCATATCGACGCCAGCAATCCTCACCGTCAAATCTGGAAATACCTGCGGAGTTTTCTCTCGGATTATGACGCGTCGGTATTTTCTATGCCGAATTTCGCCCAATATCTTGGTAATCCCCAGTTTATCATCGCTCCCAGTATCGATCCGCTCAGCGATAAAAACTGCCAGATTTCCGTTTCGGATATTAATGAAACTTATGACAAGTTCAACATAGATAGAAACCGGCCTATTCTGACTCAGGTTTCACGTTTCGATAGATTCAAGGATCCTATCGGCGTAATCAAGGCGTTCAGACTGGTGCAGAATTTCTCCCCGGCTCAATTGATCCTGGCCGGAGGCGGCGCCAGCGATGATCCCGAAGGGGCCGCGGTCCTCGAAGAAGTAAAGGAAGCCGCCGGCGATGATCCCGATATTCATATCCTGATGCTTCCCAGCGACGCGCATAAAACCATCAACGCCATCCAGAGAATCTCTACTATTATAATTCAAAAATCAACCAGGGAAGGTTTCGGATTAACCGTAACCGAGGGTCTCTGGAAAGGAAAACCGGTGATCGGCGGAAATGTCGGCGGGATAATTCTTCAGGTTAAGGATCATCATACAGGTTTTCTCGTGAATTCTCCCGAAGGAGCGGCTCACAGAATCCGATATCTGCTCAGGCATCAGGGAAGACTTCGAATGATGGGAGAAAAGGGACGGGAATTCGCCCGGGATAATTTCCTTTTGACCAGACACTTACGAGAATACCTGACTCTTCTTTTAGGTTTGAAAAAAGGGTTTACAAACAGGTTGATCGCCACCTGAATTTGTCATATATTGTTCGATGATATACGAACGTGTTCGAGCAAGCATCATTGAAAATCTGCGACAGGCCGCAAAGCGCGTTTTGATGCTCGATTATGACGGCACTTTGGCTCCTTTTCATTCCGATAGAGATCTGGCCGTACCGTACCCCGGCGTTATCGAAATCCTGGAGCAATTGGAGGCGAAAGGAAAATCAAGAGTGATGATTGTCAGCGGAAGAACCGTGGAAGATATTATACCGCTCTTGAACATGAAATCTCCCCCGGAAATATGGGGATCTCATGGATGGGAACGAAGAGGCAGGGATGGTAATCGTCTAATTTGGCCTGCCAATGACAGGCTTCTGGATGGGCTGCGAATCGCCGAAGAATTCATTGATAATAGAGGGTTAATCGATTATTGCGAAATTAAGCCTCGGAGTCTGGCTTTCCATTGGCGAGGTAGAAATGATGATCGGACAAAGAAAGCGGTTTTAGAAACTAAGTCAGCCTGGCAGACTATTCGTGCTGATTACGGACTGGATTTGAGAGAATTCGATGGCGGCCTCGAACTCAGGATCCCCGGAAGAACAAAGGGAGACGTGGTTCGGAGCATAATAAAAGAATCCGGCCCGGAGAGTTTCCTGGCCTATTTGGGTGATGATAACACCGATGAGGACGCCTTCAGGGCTATGGAAGGCCATGGGATCTCATTTTTGGTAAGAGAGGAATTCAGGTCTACCGGCGCGCGGTATCATTTGAAGCCTCCCGATGAACTAATAAGGTTTTTGAACGATTGGCTGGAGAATGAATAACGTCGATAATAACATATTATTCAAAAGACTGATTATCGTTTCCAACAGGGTTCCTGCAATAGTAGATCCTTCGGCTAAAGCTAAACGGGATGATCCGGTAGGAGGCCTTGTATCGGCTATATATCCCACGTTGCGGGAAAAGGGAGGAATCTGGTTCGGCTGGAGCGGCAAGGTATCCCCCAGGAAAACAAGTGGTATGCCGGTCAGCCGTCTTAAAGATAATATAGATTTTCTGACAGTAGATTTATCCGAAAAGGAAATTGAAAATTATTATACGGGATTCAGCAACCGGACTCTCTGGCCACTTTTTCACAGTTTTCCGACAAAAGTGACCTTGAGAGGCGAGGAGTTCAAGGCCTACAACAAGGTCAACAGAAAATTGGCATATTCTCTGTTCCCTTTTCTGAAAGATGGGGATATTATCTGGGTTCAGGATTATCACCTGATTCCTTTCGCCACCCATTTAAAAGATATCGGCTGGAACGGACCGATCGGCTTTTTCCTGCATACGCCGTTTCCGCCGGCCGATATTTTCCGGATTATCCCCTGGGCCAAACAAATCCTCGAGGATTTCCTGAACTATGACCTGGTCGGCTTTCATACCCAACGGTTCAGACGGAATTTCGAAAATAGTCTGATTGACGAGTTGGACGGCACTCTCGATGATCATCACTATAGAAGAGGACTAAGGGAGTTGAATATAGGAGTCTTTCCCATCGGGATCGATAGAGAGATATTCAAGAATTCCTCGAAATCGACCAGGGCGTTAAAGCAGGCGGGCCAGATTATCACCAACAACCGCGGCAACAAAATAATTTTAGGCGTAGATCGACTCGATTATACCAAGGGTATCATCGAAAGATTGAAATCGTTCGAACGGCTGCTGGAGCGATATCCGTCATGGAAAGGCAAAGTCACCATGATTCAGATCTCATCGCCGTCGAGAACCAGAATTCCTGAATATATTAATCAGAAGCGGGAAGTCGACCAGCTTGTCGGCGAAATTAACGGCCGTCTATCGGAAGCTGACTGGACTCCGATTATATATCTCTATAGATCATACGTTCACGAACTGCTTGCCGGATTTTACCGGGCGTCCGACGTTTGCCTGGTATCGCCTTTGCGCGATGGAATGAATCTGGTCAGCAAAGAGTATATAGCTTCGCAAAATCCTGATAATCCGGGAGTATTGCTTCTTTCCAGATTTTGCGGGGCAGCCGAAGATCTGAAAGAGGCCGTGATTATCAATCCCTACGATATCGATGGCACGGCCAAAGCGATGAAAAAGGCGTTGGAAATGCAATCTCGCGAACGCAAGGACCGCTGGCTTCAATTGATGCAGAGAATAAGCAAAAACTCGGCTCAAAGCTGGAGAGATCGGTTCCTTTTCGATTTAGTAACCAGAGAAACCGGAATTCATGCCAGAGCAGAGAACCTCGGCCCAAGGCTCCTGGACGGTGTTCACCTGGCCGGAAACAATCTTTCCAAACCGGGAATCCAGTTGAAAATCAATCAGTTATCCTTGCTTAAGTAATCGCCGTATGATTATTTCAATAATGACAAAATAAAGGGTGGGTGATGGGACTCGAACCCACGGCCTCAAGGGCCACAACCTAGCGCTCTAACCAACTGAGCTACACCCACCGCGTATTTAACCGCAGCTAATATTATCGGCTGGAACGATCTTGTCAATAGAATTGTATAGGCAAATTGGCTATAATCTGAGCGATTTTCGCCGATTTTATTGACAAAACCGGTAAAGATTGTAGTATATTTTCAGAAAACTGGATAACGAGATAAGAAATTTTAGAAAATGATCGGGGGATAATTGAATACTAAAAATCTGTTGGTTATAATAATAGTGGTCCTGGCCCTGGTTATCATGTTTCAGAACACCCAGATCACCACTGTCAACCTGCTCCTGTGGGAGATTAGCATGTCGACTATTCTGCTGATCGTCCTGATGCTGGCGATAGGATTCGCCCTGGGTTACCTTATTTCCTCGATTTCAGCGGGCAAAGACCGCTAAAATCTAAAGGCCGATACGGTAATTTTCGCTTGACTATATTTTCCAAAACCGACATAGTTCTCATATTATTATCACATCGAATCTCCATTGATTCCGCATGCGAGCAAAGAAGACGGGTTTTGAGCGGTTAACGGCGGTATTTGTTTCGACCGCCCGATAAACAAAGGGGGTCTAATGAGTATGGGGAAGAAAGCTCTGATCGGCGCCTGCGGCGGCTTTTGCCTGTCGCTGATCAAGCTGATGGACGCCGGTTTTTATCTCGATGAGCAAAGCATTATCGCCTTGCAGGGATATCTGTTCTGCCTGGCGTATATATGCATGTCGATGATCGGCGCTCTTTTTATGGATGAGAAAAACGCCCAAAAACTTCTTCGCCAGAGTCTATTGATACCGAGTGTTTTTCTAGCTATAGTTCAGGGCGGAGAGACGGATCAAAATCAGGAGTTTCAAAAAGAAAACAGCACGCCTCAAACCGAGGAGATTCAGAGCCTTGGCGACGCACCCGGGAGCATTCTGCATAACCTGACCTCGTTCCTGATTCCGTCGGCTATGGCTCAGCCTCCCGTCGCCGGGGATACGCTCCCGAGGCCGAATATCATTATAGACATTATTTCCAGGTCGGACCTGGAGCCGGGGATCTATGAAGGCGCCAAATACATCTGGGGACGAAGGACGGAGCCTCCAAAGAGCTTTATGTTTGTCGTAGGGAAAGCGTCGAGCCCGGCCAGAGCAGCAGAGATAGCCGGCAGGATCGACTCACTGCCGGGACTGGGCAATCATATTATTTCTTTCGCCAAATTCGAGGGCGGCTCGGATATTTATTTGAAATTCGGGGGTATGATGGCGGAAAAGGAGGCTCGAGAATTGGAATATGAAATAAAAGACAGTATATACGCCATGGATACCGAGAACGTCGGGTCGCGGGCAATAGCAGAATTGGTACTGAAAGGAAGAGTCATGGATGCCAGTGAAGCATTCAAAAAGAAATATTAATTCTGAATATCGATGAAAAAATAAATACCCCCGTCCTGGCTCGAACAGGAAACCCTCTGCTTAGAAGGCAGATGCTCTATCCAGTTGAGCTACGGGGGCATTTTTTAAAATAACT
>JAHEDG010000013.1 GCA_024641335.1 Candidatus Zixiibacteriota bacterium | reverse complement strand
CGATGAAATTTGGGCCGTTTCCTCAGTATTTTGGCTCTCCATTCCGATAGAATGGCGATCAGGTATAGTATGGCGTATGGGATTCTAATAAATGGTTTTCTGATCCCGAGGTGTTTTCGGGCCAGTTCGAAAACCTCGACAGGGCCGATATTGGTTCCGGTCAGAAGATATCTCTCGCCCGGCTTGCCTTTATCTATGGCGGCGATGATCCCGGAGATGACATCGTCGGTCTCTACCAAATTTATCCCGAAATCGAAATAGAACGGCAGATGCCTGGGGATTTTTTTCAGATCCCTGGGGGTCAATTCCCTGTCGGGCGGGGAGATCATTATAGATGGATTGACTACGATTACGCCAAGTTCGGCGGAATCAAACTCCAGAGCCATCCGTTCGGCCTCCCGCTTGGTGTCGATATATGGTATGCCGGAGTTTTCGAGATTGAATGACATCGATTCGTCGACAGGCTCGCCGTCTTCGGATATCCCGATGGTGATAATACTGGATATATAGATTAACCGTTTGACATGATGGACGGCGCAGGCGGAGAGTACCGCTTTAGTTCCGTCGATATTGATCCTGCGGGCCAGCTCTTCTCTGCCTGGCCGCATGCTCACCAGGGCGGCGCCATGGATGACAATATCACAGCCCCGGATGGCCTCATCCAGCCACCGCGGCTCGATTAGGTCGCCATATACCGGCACAACGTCTGGAGGACAGTATTTTCGGGCCTTGCTCTCGGAGCGGTAATGGGCCTTGACATTATAGCCGGACGATATCAGCCGGGGAACAAGCCGTCGCCCGAGCTGTCCGCTGGCTCCGGTGACCAGAACCGTTCCTTGTATGGCATTCGTCATTCGGATAAGTTAGCCGATGTCAGGGTCATGTCAAGAAACGAATCACTCCCGGCCGGAGAATAAAAAAACCCGCCGGAATAAACCGGTGGGAAATTTTAGGCCGGATGACGCTAATTTGAAGAAGACACACTCTTTTTGCTACGATAAAGGCTTTTAATGCCACCGGTTATCTTTCGCGTTCGCTCTCTTCGGAACCCGAAGGTCATGGCGTTAGCTCAACAACCGGGTGCGTCCTTCATTGGAACAGTGTAAGTTTCTCAAATTTGCAACCATCCGGCGCAATTCAAATTTAGGCCATAGTGCAAAAAAATCAAGTTATTTATTTTTATTTATCGATAAATAAAATTCCGGAATTTTATCAGGCGAGCTATAAGATTATGTTTTCCATGCGGTTCACCCGATGATTCGCCGGGTTAATTATCCTGATACCGGTTATATACAAAGACTATATCCTCGGCGGTTTGATACCGAGTATGCGCAGGTAATGGTTTATCTGGCCGCGATGATGAATATCATGTTCGAGCAGATGGAGAAATATCCAATACCCGGTCGGCTTTCGGTCACGGCCGTGTCCGCTCATATCGTAAACGCCTTCCAATACTTGAGGCGCTCGGGTGAAGAAATCTTCCAGTCGTTTCCAATGCTTATCCATCATGACAGCGATTTCCGTTTTTGGCGCGCTGGGGCAGGGCGTATAATCGATGCATCCCTTCTGATCGATAATCTCGTTGATCCACCAATCCGACGCCTCGGCGATATGCATGAAGATATTTCCCAGAGTAATCATATCCTGCGCCGGCGCCCAGTCGAGCTTGTCATCAGGGGCGATCTCCAGGGCCTTTTCAATTGGCGGACGGATCTCGTCGAGCCAGAATCGGGTTAGTTTCTCGAAAGGGAATGATATATCGTTTGGCATTTACGCTCCTTAACCACAAGTCGTGTGATATCTATAACTCAGTCTCGGTCAGGTCGACTTGACCGCACGCGCAAGCCCTGTCCTTAGCGAGAGGTCGAAAATCTTACCTCCGGATAAAACTCCTAACTCAACCGCAGCGGCAATTCGCCCAGTTCATTTTCCACCGCGTCGACAACGGCGTTGCTTCTCACCAGATCGGCGATCTTGTTGATATCGGGATACAACACCCGGTCTTTTTCCAGAAACGGCACATGCCTGCGGATTATATCATAAGCTATCCGTCCGCCTTTGCCCGGTCTCGATGGTTTTCTGAAATCAAACGCCTGGGCCGCGCAGTACATTTCGATGGCCAGCACGGCGCCGACATTTTTCAATATCTCGGTACATTTACGGATAGCTACCGGCGCCATAGCCACATGATCTTCCTGATCGGCGGACACCGAAATCGAATCTACTGTGGCTGGGTGAGACAGTACCTTGTTTTCCGAAACCAGTGCGGCGGCGGTATACTGGGCAACCATCAGCCCGGAATTCAGGCCCTGACCTTCGACCAGAAAATCCGGCAGCCCCGAAAGCACGGGGTTAAGGAGTCTGTTGGTATGACGTTCCGATAAGTTGGCGATTTCCGACATGGCTATGCAGAGAAAATCGATTACCATACCGACCGGCTGCCCGTGAAAGTTGCCTCCGGCCAGATAAATATCTTCGTCGGGGAAGAAAAGAGGATTATCGGCGGTGGAGTTCATTTCGATTTCCACCTGCTCCTTGGCGTAATGCCAGCAATCGATGGACGGTCCCTGCACCTGCGGGGTACAGCGCATGGAATAACCGTCCTGTACCTTATCCGATTTCTCGGCGATGATCTCGGAATCAACCATCAGGTTACGCAGATTATAAGCGGAGGCGTTCTGTCCTTTGTACGGGCGGGTAGCGTGCAAAAGCTCGTGGTATGCGCTCGGCACCCCCTTGAGAGCGTCAATACTCATAGCCGAGGCGATGAAGGCGTTCTTCAAAAGCCGACGGGCGTCGGAAAGAAGCAGGGCCGCGCCAGAAGTGACCATCTGCGAACCGTTGATAAGCCCTAAGCCTTCCTTGAATGAAAGTTGGATCGGCTCGATACCGGCCCGTTTCAATGCCTCGCCGCCGTCCAGAAGCTCGCCTTTATAGTAGGCCTTGCCTTCGCCGATACAGACCTCGGCCAACTGCGACAGGGGGGAGAGGTCGCCTGAAGTTCCCACCGAACCTTTCTCGAAGACCAGCGGGGTGATTCCTGCGTTGAGCATTTTGATGAAAATCTCGGCCGTCTGGTAGCGGACTCCGGAATGACCTCGGGCTAACACGTTGGCCCGTAGCGCCATCGCCCCGCGGACCACGTCCTCCGGTTGAGGATCGCCGGTGCCGGCGGCGTGGGAATAGATAATATTTCTCTGGAGCAGTTCTCCCTGCTCCGGGCTGACCCTGATCTTGGCGAATTCGCCTATACCGGTGGTCACCCCGTATATTGCTTTGCCCGAATCGACCATCTTCTGCACCACCTCGCGGCACCTGTCGATTTTGGCCCTGGCGTCCGAAGAGTAGGCGACATCGGCCTTATGCCGAGCTATCTGTTCTACTTTCTCGATTGTCAGCGATTGTCCGTCTATTTGAACGGTCATAATATCTCCTTACAAAAGACCGGGTAATCCGGGAAAAGCTCCCGGTAAAATCACGCGGATCTAATATGCGGATTTCGGGCCGGGATTGCAAGGGGGGAAACAGGAGAAATCGGCACGGATCGGATTCCGTAATATTGCCGATATTTTCTCACGGTACAGCCGCGTCTTTATCGGCGGGTTCGTCTGAAAGTATTCCAAGAACAGGTCTATTAGTAGTTTTCTTAAAGGAAACCCCTCCAATATCATATTCGAATAACTGCTATGCCGCCGACACCGGATGTCAAGGGAAGATACTCAATAGTTGGTTAGTATGGTCAAGCTGTAATTTTCCCGCGGTGTCGGGTCGGTTGCCACAGCGAATGCGGCGCCTGACTCGAAAATTTTAGCGGCCCGACGTTATTCTGTTATAAAGCGAGGAGCGACGATCCCGCTATACTCCGCTCGTTTTCAGTCAATCCGTCCCGGATCGTTCCAATAAAAGCGAATCAAACCGCCCGGCGTGGCAATCCAGAGATAATCGCCGTCCATAACAATACATCGTATATCATCGGAAATCATGCCGTCAGCCATAGTATAGAGCCGGGTGTAACCATCGCGAATACGGTATTTCCACAATCCGATATCGGTAGCGGCCCAGATATTCGCGCCGTCCGTTTCTATTCGTCTGATCCTCCATCGGTCGGAGTATGACGGGTCTGTGACGGTCGATGATTCCTCGGTTCGAGAGTTGATAATCACGATATCTCGATCAGTGGCGAAATACAGGCTGTCTCCAGCTCCTCGTATATTGATAACTGCGGTGGAAAGGGTGTTATCAGGAGTATTGAGGAATTCGAATTTCCCATTGTTGTCAATCGGCCGTCGGAGAGCGCCCCTGTCAGAGGCTACATAGAGATGATCTCCGATGATTTCCAGGTCGTTGATGATCCATCCGAAGAAACGGCTTTTGGCCAAAACCCGTGAGGAGTCGTCGTTGTCGACGCTATCGGGCGCCGCGGTCGAATTGGAATCTGATTTGTTTTTTCGCTGATCACTATTTTTTGTCTTATCGAAATACCCGATACCGGCTCGGGTGCCGGCAAAGACCTGCGACCCGCTGATGGCCAGAGAGGTTACTATCACCGAGGGCAGGGATGAATTATCGGCGAAGGTCTTAAATTTCCGATCGTTTTTGTCATAGCGAGTGATTCCATACTCGGTTCCCAGCCAAACCGTTTCTATATCTCCAGCGGCTATGTTCAGCCTGGCCGAGGCCAGACCGTCGGTATAACGAGGCTGAAACCAGCTCCAGCTGCCGGAACGGGTGTCATAAGATGAAATCGCGCCGGACGACAGGTCGCCGTCGTCGTCTCCCATCCAAAGCTCATCTCCGATTTTCACTACAGTAGTGATATTGCCGCTGTAAGGTCCATACGGCAGCATTGTCAAACTCCTGAACCGGGTATTAATCACGACAGGGCCATGTCCCCAGGTACCGACATACAGATGATCGAAATTGTCTTCAATTCCTTTGGTTAACTGATACTGCTGTTGATCCAAATCCTGAAGATAACCGTTCTGATAGAAATAGCCGAATTCGGTCGTCAGGATATCGTAACTTCTCGGATTGAAATCGTTGCGGGCAAATTCTGCCGGAAATTCTCCTCCGGCGTACCATTCCTCGAAAGTCAGCTGGTAATAAGCGTTGCCCGCCGAGGTGGCGACCCACAGACGGTCGCGATCCGGATCATAGGCGATATTGTTAATCCTGCCGACCGGCAGACCATCGGTGACTGTTAACGGTTCCAGCCATTGCTCCGCGAATCGATCGTAACGAATAACTCCTCCTGTCGTGCCGAAATAGACTATGGTCTGGTCCATTGTTACCGAAGTGACGTATCTAAAATCGGTGTAGGTTACCCAGTCTCCCTGGCGAAAACCGCCGGTATAGCCTGTGAGCAGCCACGCTGTCAAGATCGAAGTTAGGAATAGCATTGGATCGAATATATCAGCGGGAAAGTCCGCCTCAAAGGATAAAATGCCGGGCTTATAAATAAAACGGCCTGTCGGCCGTTCGGACAGAGAGCGAATAGAGCGCTTTTTCGATCAGTTGACCAGATAATATACTAACGTGAAGTCATATGCGGCCATTCGTCGTTTTCTCATTCGGACGGACAAAGCGGGATTGACCGATACTCGGCCCGATTGGTGTGTCCTGTCGGGAGGCCGAGGAATCTCGGTTCAGATTATCGGGGTATAACCTATGCTGTGGAAGTTATCGCTTACTTCAATTATATCAATCGGATAGTCGACGGCTTGAGGGTCGATTTGGAGGATTGGATGGAATGAGGACCCCTTTCTACAAATATCTTGACAAAATCCGATAAAAATCTATTTTGATAGGCCGATATGATAATGGCTCTCAGCGGGTTGTTGGGAAATTGAAAATGGTAGATACGCCTCAGTAGCTCAGTTGGTAGAGCAGCTGACTGTTAATCAGCGGGTCGTTGGTTCGAGTCCAGCCTGAGGCGTTTTAAAATTCAGCAACGCAAGATCGGGCATATCCTTAAGACACAGAACGAAAGGTCGATTTATGGCGGTTTTGCGGCTGATTCGAAGCGCATAATTTGCCAGCCCGGCAAACCATAAACTACGCCTTGACAAGCGGGATCGATGAGATTATTCTGAATTCGCAAATTATCGGAGAGATGTCCGAGTTGGTCGAAGGAGCACGCCTGGAAAGTGTGTAGCCTCCAAAAGGGGCTCCTGGGTTCGAATCCCAGTCTCTCCGTTTAGTGACTACAACTAAATGAGTTATGCCGTGGCGACGGTTTGATCTGCTATTAAGAATACCCATCACTGGGCATATTATTGATAAATTGAGCCTTACCTGTTTGGCCGTTATAGGCTTGCTAATCGAATAAGTACCCTTAGATTTAATGTTATATTTGTCGAGTTTATTAGAATAGGTGCACCTATGCGGTTATGGGTAATTTTCACCGGACAATACATCTAAACCGATAGCGGAGTATTATGGCGACGGATCAGTGAAATATTTCTATATATACGCCAACGGGCAGAAGATCGCTCACAGGCATTTTGTACCTGGTACAATCTGCGAAGGGCGTTGAATTGTAAACAGGATTTGAAGGATCATTGCATACCCGGAAACTGCGAATATGTACCGGGGGATGTTGATGTTGAAGGCAACGGTCCCGATATAGCTGATTTAAACTGTTTAAGCAACTTCCTTGCCGGTGGAGATCCGCCTCCCCCGCCCATGAGCCGGGCCGAAAATGTATCGACGCGGGCAGCCCTGATTATAACGACAACATTCTCGACTGCCTGTGGGGATTGGGATCACCCAGGGCTGATATCGGAGCTTTCGGCGGTGTGCAGGAAACCTTAAATGAAAACAGGATAATTAATGTTCCTTCGGACTATTCAACTATTCAACAGGCTCTAAACTCGAGTATCGTTGGCGATACAATACTGGTTCAACCCGGCATCTATAATGAAAATATAGATTTTTATGAACACAATATAATTCTGGGATCGCTTTTTATCTTAACCGGTGATTCGTCATATATGTATACGACGATTATCGATGGAGATTATTCGGGCTCTGTTTTACTCTTTAATGGATCTCAAGACAGCACTACAATCATCACGGGTTTTACGATTAGAAATGGTCAAAATGACAATGGAGGAGCGATTTCATGTCTGGAATCCAATCCTACGATCCGCGACAATTATATTATCAATAATTCAGCTTCGGAGAAAGGAGGAGGCATATATTGTGAAAATTCGTATCCGAAGATTGAAAATAATATATTCAGTGGAAACATCTCCGCCAATAATGGCGGAGGAATCTACAGTATTTCGGGCGGTGCGATCGTCAAGCATAATATCTTTGATAATAATCTGGCGGCGAATGTGGGCGGCGGCATATATTGCGAAGACGGATATCCTGTTCTTACCAATAATACATTGATAGAAAACCATGCCGAAATAGGTGCCGGGATTACCTGCTCAAATTCAAATTCTGTGATATCTTATAATGATGTTATTGGAAACGTTTCGTCAAATTACGGTGGAGGAATTTATTGTGAAGAGGCTGCTCCGATTATTAAATATAACATAATAATCGAAAATACGGCGGCTAATAATGGAGGCGGATTTTTCTGCTTCGATAGTTCGCCTTTGATCGAGAATAATATTATCGGATGGAATCTATCCGGTAACAGAGGGGGTGGATTTTATGGTGTCGGCGATAACCCTGTCATTGTCAATACCATATTTTGGGCGGATAGCGCGAATTCCGGAAACGAAATATATATATTCAGCGGAGCACCTCTTATTTCCTACTGCGATATTCAAGATACAATATGGAATGGAATCGGCAATATAAGTGCCGACCCCCTCTTCCGCGATCCTGATAACGGCGATTACCATCTCAAGTCCGTTGAATGCGGCGATCCTTATGATTCCCCCTGCATTGACGCCGGGCAGCCGGATATCGAAGATATCCTGCTAAATTGCGATTGGGGACTCGGTACGATCCTCAGCGACATGGGCGCGTACGGCGGTGGAGATTCGGTCAGGGTCGATATCAACGATTACGTTGTAGACCTCCCCCACCAATTCACTTTCCTCCAAAACTACCCCAACCCTTTCAACCCCTCTACCACCATCCGCTATGCCCTGCCGGAGCAATCCGACGTCCGAATCGAGATCTATAATATCCTTGGCCAGAGGGTGGCCGAAATATTCTCTGGAAATCTGTCGGCCGGATATCACACCGTCACCTGGCAGGCCGACGATTATCCGTCGGGTGTATATTTCGCCCGGCTGGAGGCAGGGACGCGATCGGAAAGTGTTAAGATGGTGCTGTTGAAATGAATATTTCGTAGGAGTTTGATTAATCAAACCCTTGCGGCCAACAGACTACACCAAATAAATTCAGCTTTCGGAATCACCATATCCATATCCCTGGGCAACTCTAACGTGGTGCAGTTGTTGTTTCTCATTCCCATATTTAATTCAGTATGCAGATATCCGCAGATTACAGGAGAGCGAATATAAGCCATACCTATAAACACATGTCAATGGCTTGATTGTTCTTAGTGCGTATACTTATCTACGCAAAAACGGGGTATTTTTTTCGTATTGCGAACGAGAAGTACCAACTAGTATTTTTTCATTAGATCCGTGCATTCCTTATCAAATTCATCAGAGTGGGGGTCGCGATATAGATGCTTCAAACAAAGGGGGTAATTATTTGAACTAATTGCTGATATTAGCGTTTTTATCAAATAGGGTTCATCTTTTACTCTATTTCAAAATTAAGCGTCCAGGGGGCGGTAAACATGCGAAAAGATAAACCGAACGGCACAGAAATAGCTGAAAAAGCCAAAGGGATCAGACTTCAGGAGGATCGAGCTCTGCAGGCTAAAAAAGATGGGAAGAATATAAAATTCGTTCCCTCAGATTTGGGCCGAGTGAAATCGCTCGATGAATTTGAGAATGGACAAGTTATGGGCGTCCTTGATACGGAAGCCGAGGGGGATGAAACCGGATTGCCGCCGGGCAAATACAATATTTTTCTTAGCAACATCGACGGGAAATGGCAAGCTTTTGCGGAGTCAGGAGGTAAAATAGCCGCGGCGTCTGCCCGTGTCGATATCAATCACCATAAAATGGAGGAGCGTAAAACAACGAAAACCACATTTAATCAAACCGGTTGGTGCTTCTGTGTTTGCATAGTCAGCTTTTGGTTTATTTGTATAATTTCTGTTTGCATCTGCTGGTAGGATAATGGAACAGATTTCATCAATTGTGGTAGGGGTTTGAATTATCAAATCCCCACGGCTAGTAACGTTACCTAAAACATCTCCCCCTCCGTTACCATCCCATCCTCCACATCCATACCGACACCGTAATTATTCGCGCCATAATGTTCGTTGTCGCGGGCGGGCTTAAACCAGGTCTTGTTATCGCCGCAAATCGTATTGGGCGATGTTTTATCCTTCTCGCTTTCCCAATCCATATAGGTATCTTTGCCGCCGATATCGAGCAGCAGGGAAAACGATTTAGCTAAGGCGTCATAGGGGGAGATGGTGTTTGGAATGCTATAATCGTCGCGCCAGGTGGCCGCGCCGAATCCCTCCTGCCCGGTTTGCAGTTGATAATAATCGTTGCCGCCGTCGTCGATCAGAAAAGCGTTGGAGCGGATCTGGGCGCAGGCGATAGAGATGATCTTAGCCTCGTAATGGTCGTTGCCGCCTTTGTCATATAAGATAGCGTTGGTGAAATCCCATCCGAACGCTATCCCCGCTCCGGCGGTTTCCCAGAGCTTGTGCGTGTCGTTACCCCCTTCATCGACTATGGCCCCGATACAGAAATGCGCCCCCGAGGCTTGGGTGAAATAGACCGATTCGTAAAGATCGTCGCCCTCCCCCTCGTAAACCAGGCCGGTGCCGAACCAGTAGCCGCATCCAAGTGTCCAGTTGCCGGAGTAGTAATGATCGTTACCCTTGATATCGATCAGCGCGCCTAATCCGCCGGCCCAGGAGTGGCCGTCGGAACCGTCACCGCGCCGGCCCATACCGGCCCCCTGTGCGGAATTGACATTGATAGCGTTGGCCGAATGGTAATCACCGCGGTGGGCCACGCTTTCGTACGGTTCGGCTGTGTATTTGTCGTCGCCCTCGTAATCGGCGCAGACTCCGACACCGCCGACACCCCCGAACCCCTGGCCGTCGCCGAAAAGGTAGCGGACGTCATTGCCCGCGATATCGATGTTCATCCCGATACCGAAATAGCCGCAACCCTGCCCCGATGTTTCTAACTTGTAGTCATCATCACCGGCTACGTCGAGCAGTATCCCCAGCCCGAAAAAGCCGCATCCCTGGGCGAGCTTTACCGCTTTGTATTCGTCCTTACCGGAGACATCTATCAATATCCCGGCGCCTAAGATGCCTGTCCCTTGCGACGGCAGATCGGGGTTGCTATTGAAATATTTATCGTTACCGCCGCAATCGATCGCAATCGCTATCGGCAGATCATACGATGATGTCCCGCCGACGTTGCCGCTATAGGTATCGTCGCCACCGAGATCGACTAAGATAGCGCAATCGGTTTTGGGGTGATTATTCTTGCCTGTCCCGGCCATCACTATCCGGCCTATAGGCGAATCGAACTCGAACTCGATCTTATCGAGGTTCTTTGGTTTCTTGTCGAGATATTTCTTCAGCTTTTTCGACGCTGTCTCCGCCGCCTGCGCCGCTTTCATACAGCCGTAATAGAGGGAATGCGTGTCGAGCGATTTGGCGATATCATCGATTTGCGGGTAATATTTCTGGCCGTCGCCCATGGACTCGGCCATATCGTTGATGGAGAAAAGCGACAGAGCGTCTTCGGTTTTGATATTCCTGATCCCGATATTCCGCCATTTGTACGCGTCGTAGGAGTTGAGAATAAGCTCCGCTATAATGACCTGCAACTCGTTGGGGATTTTGACCAGTGACGATTCCAGCTCGGCCTTGTAATTGGGCCAGTCGGACGGACTACCGAAAGCCATGAAATTGAGCTGCTGTCCCTCGGCTAAATAGACCTGCTCGAAAGCGTCGAGCATAGGCCGGGTGGAGTCTATGCGCGGCGAGAGATTGACCGAGTAGTTGCGGAACCCGGTCATCATCCGATCCACGCCGAGTATGTAGGAGATGCGATGCAGGGAGATATCGGTGGAATCGTAAAAGGCCGGTTCGAGATATTGTTTGATCGTATTCCCCATCGCCTGCGTGTAGGGGATGACCTCCAGCGGTTCGGCGAAGAGGTCTTCGAAAAACGGCATAACGTAGGGGATACCGTCGGGCTGGGGAAAACGGTTCCAGTAACCCTTGGGCTGATAGCCGAGGTCGGCCCGGGTGAACCCGACCGAATCCAACGCCGCCTCTATACGGTCAATGCCGTCGTCCTGGGCGATGGCGATTGAGGTTGCCAGCAGAAATAGTATTGTGATTTTTTTAAGCATCGTTTCCTCCAGATGTAGGTCAAAACCTTTATGGCTTCGACAACTTAAGGCAATCAATGTCGAAAGGACAAGCCTTTCGACCTACTGCCTCCCTCTTATAAAACCGGTTGCGGGAAATGTAAAGATGGAATATGATGGCTATGGTCAGCGGTCAAGTGCGGGGACTTGACCGCACTTGGAGAACACAGAGACTTGACCGCACTTGGAGAACACAGAGACTTGACCGCGCACCCGTAAACGACGTGTCGTCAGGTCCCCGAACCTGACGACATTAATGGAGAAATTAGAGTAACAAAATGCCTCTTAGGTATAGAAGTTTGCAAAACCACGGTACTTTTTTTATAACCACTTCCACCTATAATCATGTTCTCCGCTTTAAGAAAAAAGAGGATTACGAAATCGTTCTAACAAATATGGAATTCTACAGGATAAGAGATAACGCGAAAGTTCATGGCTATGTTGTAATGCCAAACCATATGCATCTATTGGTATCGATTCAGGAAGAAAAAAATATAAGTTTCTTTGTCAGGGATCTTAAAAAGAGAATAGTGTTTGAATATTTTAACAGTCGGAATGTTAAAATTCAGAAGTTTTGGCAACATCGTTTCGATGATCTTTATATCATTTCGGAGAAAACTTTTGCTGTAAAGTTGAACTATATTCATAATAATCCGGTGAAGGCGGGGTTAGTTGAAAACCCGGAAGATTGGGAATGTTCCAGCGCGGAATATTATAAAACCGGAAAACAGGGAATTATCAAAATCGATCGATTGGCTCTTTGGTAAGCGGTCAAGTGCGGGGACTTGACCGCACTTGGAGAACACAGAGACTTGACCGCACTTGGAGAACACAGAGACTTGACCGCACTTGGAGAACACAGAGACTTGACCGCACTTGGAGAACACAGAGACTTGACCGCGCACCCGTAAACGACGTGTCGTCAGGTCCCCGAACCTGACGACTTCAGAGTTAATACAGAGGATAGATCCATGCTTCTTCGATATCGGGGGTATACTGGGAAGCAGTCATAATAAAGTATGACGCGCAATCCGACGCTTATTTTCCCATCTTATAAAAACCGGTTGCCAAGTTTGTAAAGATGGAATATGATTGACTCGTAGGGGCTTGATTAATCAAATCCCTACAACGGATAGAGGAAAAAGCTAATGAAAGAAATCTTCGCTCTGTTAAAATCCCACCGCTCCATACGCAAATACAAACCCGAGCCTATACCCGACGATCTGCTCGAAAATATCCTCATCTCCGCACGGCAGGCGCCGACATCATCGAACATACAGGCGTATTCAATAATCGTGGTTAAGGACAAAGAGAAAAAAGCGAAATTAGCTCACCTGTGCGGTGATCAATCGTATGTGGCTTCATGCCCCGTCTTCCTGGCCATCTGCCCGGATCTGCACAGGCTCCAACAGGTCTGCGAGCTTCGCGGATACAAATCCAACGACAGGTTTATCGAGATGTTCATTGTGGCGGTGGTGGACGCCGCCTTAGTGGCCCAGAATATTCTGGTGGCCTCGGAAGCTTCGGGGCTGGGAGTCTGCATGATCGGCGGCATACGCAATAATCCCGGCCAGGTTTGCGATCTATTGAAACTGCCGGAAAGAGTTTTCCCGCTTATGGGGATCTGCCTCGGATATCCCGATCACGATCCGATGGTCAAGCCGAGACTGCCTGATGATGTCGTAATTCATCGGGAAGAATACAGCGATAATAATTTCGCTAAATTAATAAAGGAATATGACTCTCTTATCAAAGCCACCGGTTTGTATGACGGTCCGAAACGAAAAGTTTCGTCGCCCGACGGCCGAGAGATTCCCGACGACGATTACAGCTGGAGCGAGCACACGTCGCGGAGAGTAGCATCAACCGACCCCATAGCGCTCCGGGATCATATGCGGCGCTTCTTACTCGATAGGGAATTCGGTCTGGAATAGGAAACAGACACCAGGTTAAATCCGGAATAGCTTATTCATAATATGAGAGCAAGTAACAAACGGCCGATATTCTGACACGAGCGGGACGAGCCTGGATGGATTCCTCCACGAGCCGTAAGCCGATCAGGGATTTGGGGAATAACACGGAATGAATGCCGTATGTTATCAGGTCGCCGCGTATTACGGACTTACTGAAGCAGTTTGTAATCCGAAAACCGTGTTTCACCGCTGAACCGAACTTTGATAATACCTAGCAGGGCCTTTACAAAACCCGTCATTCTCATATCGACAGGAACCACGAGCTCTCCCTCCAGGAGCTCGAAATTCATTTCGATAGAGAATTCCCGCAGCGCGCCTTCGGGATTCGGTATGACAAAATCGAATCTCTTAAGAAAGAACCTGGATCTATCGATCTCTATCGTTCCCTTGTATAGTCCTTCGCCGGGGGGGTCGGTTTTGGGATCGACTGAAATCGTATATGATGATTCATCAGAGCCTATCAATGTGAAATCATATTCGGGGTTATCGAACGACAGCGATAACCGTTTCTCTTCTCTTTTTGTTTTCTTATTGCCGTCATCGCCGGATGACGAGTAAATGATCTCCCTGGAAAGCTCTTCGGTGCCCCGCATGGTAACCACGGCATCGGTCGTATCGATATTCTTAATCGAACCGTCTTTGTTCAGGCGTTCGAAAATAGAATATGATTCGAAGCTGTATTTATTATTCGTTAGTATCGAATCGCTTCTGCTGCTCACCGAATCGGCCCGGGCAAGGATTTCATTCAGGGTTAACGGCGCGTCAGTCTCTTCCCCGACAACGATTCGGGAAAAAGCTAATATCAATAAAATCAAATTTAAAGCGATCCGGCTAATCATCGGTTAATCCCCACGAAGTCGATTCACGATTCATCCTTATCATTCCAATCGATTCTGGGACAGCAAAAATATTCTGTCAAGGCTTTTCACCTTGACCGGGCTATGCCGTCGTCATAATTTACGTCCAGGACATAAATTTGTTTTACAGCGAGGTTCGACTTGAACAGCCCCGATTTCGGCAGGATCACCCCGGAAATAATAGAGAGTCTTGGCGATATAGTCGGTTTGGATCAGGTTATTTTGGATAGATTCGACCTCGAGCCGTACTCCCACGACGAGACCGAGGATCTCGAGTTTTTTCCCGATGCGGCGATCAGACCGTCGTCCGCGGCCGAGATTTCGGAGATAATGAAAATCTGCCACCAAAACAATATCCCGGTTACTACCCGCGGCGGCGGAACGGGTCTTTCCGGAGGGGCCTTACCGGTATACGGCGGGATTGTGCTTTCCACCGAAAGAATGAACAGGATAATAGAAATAGACAAAGAAAACCTGATGGCCACGGTCCAGCCCGGACTAATTACCCATAATCTGCATCAGGCGGTGGAGGCCGAGGGGTTGTTTTACCCGGTCGATCCGGCGTCGAAGGAATCCTGCACGATCGGTGGGAATATAGCCGAATGCGCCGGCGGGCCGAGAGCGTTGAAATACGGCGTTACCAAGGATTATGTCTACGGCCTGACATGCGTATTGGCCGACGGCCGAATATTCAAAACCGGCGGTAAGCTCTTGAAAAACGTTTCCGGCTATAACTTAACCCAGCTGATTGTCGGGTCCGAGGGGACACTATGTATTGTAGCGGAGATTATCGTAAAACTTATTCCGCTCCCCCGCTATAAGAGAACTCTTTTGGCCCCGTTCGATTCCCTCGAGAAAGCCGCCAGGGGGTTGACACAGATTTTCATGAACAGGATTGTACCGTCGGCCGCTGAATTCATCGAGCGGGCCGCCATCAAGGCCGCCGAGGACAAATTCGAAAAAAAATTCCCTCATTCCGACGCCGCCGCGCTGCTGCTTTTCGAGATCGACGGCGATCGCGAGGATGTCCTCGATGAGCAGGCCGAGAAGATCGGGGAGATCTGTCTGGCGCATGACGCCGCCGATGTTTTCGTGGCCGATAACCCCGAAAAACAGGCCGAGATGTGGCAAATGCGCCGCAATATCGGTGAGGCGGTCAAATCAATCGCTATTTATAAAGAGGAGGATACTGTTGTACCTCGCGCGCACCTGCCGGAGTTAGTGGAGAAAATCACCGCCATCTCCAAAAAATACGGTATCCTGACTATCTCCTACGGCCATGCCGGCGACGGTAACATCCACTGCAATATAATAAAAAAAGATATCTCCGACGATGACTGGAACAACAAACTCCCGCAGGTCATCAACGAACTATTCCGGGAAGTGGTGATTTTAGGCGGTTCTATCTCCGGTGAGCATGGTATAGGCTGGGTGCAGAAGGATTACCTACCGATCGCGTTGAGCGACGTGGAACTCGGGCTGATGCGGAGTATAAAGAAGGTATTCGATCCCAAGGGGATACTCAATCCCGGCAAGATGCTGCCGAGTTAATGCTGACAGTTCAAGGCCCTAATTCGCCTAACGAATCTCCGCTCTTTTCTCAGAATCATGGGTCATGTCTTTCTGCGATTTCTCTCTGCTGACCAGATAAATAGTGATACCGATCAGGAGTGTGGTCACCAGGATCAGCACCTCCACGCCGCCGACAATTCCGAATAGCATCATACAATTCCTCGCTTTCGAAAAAAGATATCTGAGGTTTTCAATAATACGTTTTAAAATATACCTGTTTGTCCCGGTTTGTAAAGAGAATAATTATTAATAGTAGGTTAAATTATCCATGATAACTGTTATGGCAAGTGTCCTTTCAATGAATGTTAAGTTTGAGCATGAGAATAACCACAAACTGGCTATTTAAATAATAAAAAAAGCCCGGTAGCCCGGGCTTTCAGAGCTGGTATAAAATACAGGTTATTTTCGTTTGCTCTTTTTAGTATTTTTCGCGACAGTTCTTTTCGCCGGTTTCTTTCTAACCTGCTTTTTCGTCTCCATCTTTATCCCGAGCGCGTGCCAGAGAACATCGCTGACTCGATCGACCAAAACAAACTCGATCTTCGCTTTGATCTCCCTGGGGATCTCCTCCAGATCGCTTTCGTTTCGTCTGGGGAGAAGTATGGTTTTAATTCCAGCCCGGTAGGCGGCTAACGCTTTCTGCTTGATACCGCCTATCGGTAGAACATCGCCCCGCAAAGTTATTTCGCCGGTCATGGCCAGCTGAGGCTTGACCGGTTTATTCAGAAGCACGGAAGCCAGAGCTGTACACATGGTTATTCCCGCTGACGGCCCGTCCTTGGGGGTAGCTCCCGCGGGTACATGGATATGAAAATTATGTTCCTCGAATTCTCTTCGGGTAATCCCGAGCTCGTCGCCGTGGGCCTGCAAATATGATAAGGCCGCTTTGACCGACTCTTTCATTACATCGCCGAGTTGTCCAGTCAGCTCCAGCTGCTTTTTGCCCGGCATTTTGGTAGCCTCGACAAAAAGTATATCGCCGCCGGTGGATGTCCAGGCCAGAGCGGTGACAACCCCGATATGCGATTTTCGCTCAGTCATCTCCTGCTGGAACTTTTCGGGACCGAGGAATTTTCTGACCTTTTTGATATCGACACAGATTCTCTCGGTTTCGCCTGAGGCCACCGCCTTGGCCACTTTGCGGCTAATGGTTCCGATTTCCCGGTTCAGATTGCGAAGGCCGGATTCCCTGGTGTAATCGGAAATGATCTTCTTGATCGCCTGATCCTTAATCAGCAGATTATCGGAGTTCAGTCCGTGATCGAAAAGATTTCTCGGGATAAGATATTTTTTGGTGATAGCCAGTTTTTCCATATCGGTATAGCCGGTCAGATGAATGACCTCCATCCTGTCCAAAAGCACTGGCGGGATAGTCTCTAACATGTTGGCGGTGGTTATAAACATCACTTTGGAAAGATCGAAAACAACATCCAGATAATGATCGGAAAAGGCGTTATTCTGTTCCGGATCGAGCACTTCCAACAGGGCAGAGGCAGGATCTCCTCGAAAATCCTGACCGATTTTGTCTATCTCATCAAGCATGAAAATAGGATTATTGGATCCGGACTTGCGCAGTCCCTGAATAACCCGTCCGGGAAGAGCCCCGATATATGTTCTCCGATGTCCTCGGATCTCCGCCTCGTCGCGAACACCTCCGAGCGATATGCGATGGAATTTCCGACCCATAGCTCGGGCGATAGATCGTCCCAATGATGTTTTCCCCACCCCGGGAGGGCCGAGAAAACAGAGAATCGGACCTTTGAGATCGGATTTCAGCTTGCGAACAGCCAGATATTCCAGAATTCTCTCTTTGACCTTCTCCAGATCGTAATGGTCCTCGTCGAGAATCTTCCGGGCTTTCTTGATATCAAGCATATCTTCTGTGGAAACCGACCAGGGCAAACATACCAGCCAGTCCAAATAGGTGCGGCTGATAGTGTATTCGGCCGCCGACGGGTTCATTTTGGAGAGACGATCGAGTTCTTTTTCAGCGGCCTCTCTGGATTCTTTAGGCATATCTGCGGAATCAATTTTCTTGCGAAACTCCTCGAGTTCCATGGTGTGATCGTCGGTTTCGCCCAGCTCCCGTTTGATCGCCTTAAGCTGCTCGCGGAGAATATATTCGCGCTGCGATTTACCCATTTCGCTGGCCGCTTCGGTCTGGATCTTCTTGGACATCTCCAGAACCTCGATCTCCTTGGTAATGAGGAAAGTAAGTTTCTTCAGCCGTTCGGAAACTTCGAATATCTCCAGGATCTCCTGTTTCTGTTCGGTATTGATATTGAGATTGGAGGCGATCAGATCGGCCAGCTTGGATGAATCCTCGGTGTTCAGGGCGGATACCTGCAGGTCGTCGGGCAGATACGGCGCCAGTTGGACTACCTTTTTAAGCTGTTCATGGATATTGCGGACCAGGGCTTCCTCTTCCACTCCTTTGGATTGAATATCCTCGACAGGCTGGACTTTTCCCTTGAGATAAGGCTCGACCTGGGTGATTTTTTCGATCTTTACCCTCATCAACCCCTGGGCCAGAAACCTGACGGAGCCGTCGGGGAACCGCAGCATCTTCAGAATGGAGCCGGCAGTGCCGACCGTATAGACATCATCCGCCGCCGGGAACTCCTTATCGGGATCTTTCTGGGCCACCAAAATTATCGGATCTCCGGCCATCAGGGCGTCGTCGATAAGCCGGGCATATCGAGCCTCCGTGATCATCAGGGGCATGACCAGCGATGGAAACACGACCGCCGCTTTTAATGGTAATATGGAAAGTTCGCCTCCGGCCAGCTTCTCTTTATCCAGAATCGGGGAGCCTGTTCCCTCGTTCGCAACAGATCCTTCCGTCAAAATCCCTCCCTGATATTATTCAAATTATTCAAAAAAGAGTCGAAACAGGATCGAACGCTTTTCAATCCTCCTTCAATCCTCCGTAGTCCTTAATCTGTTTATCGAGCCAATCGCCGAATTTCTTTAGCTTCTCATCCGAGGAGAATTTGACCATATACTCCCCTTTCTTATTCGACGGAGCGTCAAAAGGGTTCCAGATAAACTTGAAATCATCCTCGAGTCTCTTGCGGTCTCCGGCCGACGATTCCCAGCCGCTCCCGTCGACATCCATGCCGCCAGAGAAAATCACTAGAAAACTTTTGGGGATGGGCCGGGATTTGATTTCCAGGGTGAACGCGCGGAAACGGTATTTGCCTTCATTTATCATACTGACCTCGTCAGCTCTAATATTGTATATATGGTCGAGGATGGCAAAGGAAATCGGGGAGGGATGGCGGGGGAATATATGCCGACAATTGACCTGTGAATTACCGCGGAAAGCAGCCTTAATCGTTATCGTTTACCACTATGAAGATTAAGCTTATCGAGATTTTCCCAGGCTTTATCGAAATGGCTGATCAATTTCGGTTTTACTTCACCTAATACTTCTTTTAATCTATCTTTGTTTTTTCCATAGCTTTTTTCAAAGTAAACGATGGTAGCCATCATCTCCAAAATATAGCTTGGTTCAATACTATTGAGATCTTCGATTAAGTCAGGAACTTTATTTATGGTTAACTGCTGAATAAGCAGCTCTTTATCTCGAAGGAAGGATGTACCTTTTTCCTCAATCTGAAAGACATATGAATCATCTATAGACTCTTGTTTAATTAATCCCCCATCCGTAAGGCGATCAATTTCAATTTGCAACTCAGGGCTGTATGGACCATAATGGTGAAGGCTGAAATTTTCATTAAAAGGTAATCCTTTTTGTTGCAATAGATAAACAATCTTCTGTATTTTCTTTCTTGATTTCAGTTCTCCAACAGTATCAATAATCTTCAAAATTCTCAAATAATCCTCTATCATGCTAACCTCCCTGTACAATGCTTTCAAGCTTACACCTATCAAATATATTTTCGTCAAAGCAAATTCTTACTCGTTGCCTTTTAATGTTGCCTTTCGTTTTTTCGTCATGAAGTTGAATATCCTCAGGAGGCTCTGCGATTGCCTCAATTATACCCGAATGTAGAGAAAGCTTGCGCAATTCACCTGATTTCATAATTACCAAAATTTCGTCACCAAAGCCTTCTTTCGAAAGATTACTCTTATAATAAGTAATTCCCGCTTCGTCGATACCGCGATAATATTTAAGATCGTCTTTCCTATCGAATTCATTAGTATTGCTTATTAAGCCTTTTTCATCGAATTTATTTTCAAAATCTGCGATATTATCGATAATTCTGTCATCAGGAATATCGACGCTCTTAAAAATTTTATGATTCACAAAGCGTTTGCATAGGTTTTCTAGTATTTTATCATCCACATTATTTTGAATCATATTAATAACTGATAAAATCGAAAAATCATCAAGAGCAAGATAATCAGCAATCGCTGCATTCTTCGACCCTGTTGATACAAATTTACAAAGCGCTTCATGATTGGGATCGAAGTATTCGGTCTTTATCAATTCAGCCATCCTACATAATATTTTTGATAATTGAACTTCGGCCGAACGTGTTTTATGATGATAATAGACCGTTTGAAATAAATTTAATCTTGCCAAGACAAAACTCTCAATAGAATTTGTACCTTTTGAAGCGTCGATTGCAATTATTTGTTCGCCAGATGATTTGTATTCAGTAAGCCTAAGAGAATGAATTAACCAGTCTTGATCAATATGCCCATATTTCACTCCGGTGAAAAGGCTGTCACGCTGAATATAGTCCATTCTATCTATATCAGATTGACCAGAGAGGATTTTGACTAGCTTTCCATCCTTATATGTCTTTTCAATCATTAATGTGATATCAGTCGCCGAAATCCCGTTTTCAGATTCATATTTTGCCAAGATCTGATTCACATATGTTGTATCAGTGCTAACGATTTTTGAACTCCATTCTTCATGCTTAACACCATTCCCCAATGCCTTTTCAAATACATGAGAGAAAGGACCATGACCGATATCATGTAATAATGCCGCTGTACGAACTAACAAGCGCGCCCTTTCGAAATCGCTCTTTTTGAAAAATTTATCCCCATAAGTTTCAAAAAGCTTATCCATATATATTCCTGCGAGATGGCAAACCCCTAATGAATGAGAAAAACGAGTATGTACTGCACTTGGGAAAGTCACATAAGAAACTCCCAATTGCCTAATCCGCCTAAGCCTTTGAAATTCGGGCGTGTCTATTAATTCCAATAGTACCCTTTCGCGTTCCTTATCGAAAGTTATAAGCCCGTGAACCGGGTCCATGAACACTTTAGTTTCTTTTGCCATCTTTTCTTACATCGTCAAAATTGCACAAATGTTCAGTCTTGTCAAGCACTTTTTGACATTTCTCGTAGTTTTTTGTCATTATTATTCGCTAAAATCAAGCGGAAAATTCGCCTAATTCCGGGAATTCTATACTTATGGCAATACAACTAATTGTGTAGCAATCATCTACACATTGAACATAAACAAGATCACGTCGCCGTCCTGTACGACATACGCTTTGCCGTTGAGATGGAGCTTGCCGGTCTCCCGGGCCTTGGGCCAGCTTCCCAGGCGATCCAGATCGTCGAAAGACACTGTCTCGGCCTTGATGAATCCCCGTTGTATATCGCTGTGGATCGTCCCCGCCGCTTCCTGGGCGGTCGTCCCCTTGCGGATCGGCCAGGAATGAACCTCCGGCTCCCCGCCGGTCAGAAAGGCTATCATCCCGATTATCTCGAACGATTTCTGAATGATGATATCAGAGGCGGAGCTCTCGATCCCCAGCTCCTTCATGAAATCCGCCCGCTCAGATTGATCCAGGTTGGCGATATCCATCTGCAGCGAGCCGGAGATGCTGGTCAGGCCGCTTTTGGCCGTATTCGTGAGATCAATAAAATCAGCCTCCCATTTGGCCCGGTCAGGCAATTGATCCTCACCGAGATTCAAGACATAAAGCATCGGTTTTATAGTCAAGAATCCGAATGAGCCGATCATCTTGAGATCGTCGGCAGTCAGATCCAGTGTTCGCAACGGTTTCTCGGCTTCCAGAGTCTCACGTAACCTGCTGAGCAGCCGGAATTCGGCTTCCTCTCTATCCCGCTTGACAACCTTGATATTGTGCTCGAGTTTGGCCAGACGGTTCTCGATAACCATAAGGTCGGCCAGGATCAATTCCGAATCGGTCTCCGTGATATCCCGCCCAGGATCGACCGAGCCCTCGGGATGAGGCACGTTCTGATTCTCGAAACAGCGCACTATCTGTATGAGAGCGTCAGTTTCGCGGATAGATTTGACGTAGGCCGCTTCCTTTTTCTTATCGGACGAAGCGCCGGCGCTCATGCCGGCGATATCGATATACTCGATCTCGGCGTGGGTGATCTTTTTCGGCTTGAATATCTCGACCAGCCTGTCGAGACGTTTATCCGGGACTTTGACCACGGCGATATTGGCCGCTTTCGACGTCGAATAATCGCCGACAGCCGCGTGTGCCCCCGAAAGGGCGTTGAAAACAGTGGTCTTGCCGGACTGCGACAGACCTATTATCCCGAATTTCAGCATCGTTCTAAAATCAATATATAGGATATGGTTTTAATAAGGGATTCTTTTTTGCGCAGATTTTGGCCGGACGCGAGCTTAATCACGCCGTCAGGAGTGTAAAACCGCCTGTCGCCGGTCAACGGGTAAATATCGAGCGCCAGATTTACTATCTGCCTGGCCCCGATAGGAAACAGCGGTTCGGCGATATAGAGCTTGCCCGACGGTTTCAATACTCGGGCGATTTCGGCAAACGCCGCCTGCGGGTCTTCGAGATGATGCAATACGCCGGAAAGCAGGACGCTGGAAAAATAGCCCTCTTTATAAGGAAGATCCTCGATAAAACCCCTGCCAAGTAATAATGGTGTCTCGGGAATTTTGCTTTTTAATATTTTCAGGCAATTCAGCGAAAGATCGAATCCGTGTATTTCGGGATAACCGCTATCGATCATCTTGCCGAGCATACGCCCGGTCGCGCAGCCCAGATCGAGCATCGGCGGCTCCGGTTTGAGCGCCATAATCCGTTCGTCCCACTGCCCGAGGAAATGATTGACTATCCAGGAACGCTCGTATAGCGACGCTCCTTTTTCGAAAGTCCAACGGGTGGTATCTCTGGATGACGATAGCAGGCTCAAATCGGTATTTCCGTGACACTATCAAGTGTAAAGTCGGGACGATGATTTTTCGGGATTTTGTTGATGACCGCCAGATCCTTCTGCGAACCTGTCAGGACCCAGCAGGTTTTCATCCCTAACTTTTTCGCCCCTGCCAAGTCGGCGAACGGATCGTCGGAAACCATGAGGATCTTCTCGCGCGGGATATCCCAGCCCTTAATACTGCTTAAGAAGAATTTCCGATCGGGCTTGCCGCAGACGTTGGCTTTGACCATACAGGCGTTCTCCAACGCCGCCGCTATCGGCCCCGATGACATCACCGTCTCGCGGTTCTCGTCCACATAACGCCGGTTGCGATGCAGAGTATAGAGCTTAGCCCCGTTTTCTAATATCGCTTTCGCCGCCGTGTTCATCTTGCCATACGATAATGTCGGATCGAGACCAACCAAAACAGCGTCCGCCTTCCAGGATTCCACCGGCTCGATCCCACGGCTTCGCAGATACTTCTTCACATTGTCCACGCCGATCACGAAACAGCTTTTAGCCTTTTGGCGTATCATCCGCTCGGCTGCCTCGCTCATGCAGGTAAACAGATCGCGCCGCTCAATCTCGAAACCGCGTTGACACATGATATCGTAGAGATCGTCGGGCGATTCGGTGGTATTGTTGGTGACCAGCCGCGCTTCGATCCCCTTTTCGGCCAGCGCGTTGAACCACTCCAGCACGCCGGGTACAGGAGTGTATTTTTTATCGAGGACGATGGTGCCCTCGATATCGAGGAGGAGGTGGGTGAGTTTTTTCACGCGGAAGAATATATCTAAAAGTAAAACAATACGCAACTAACGATCCTTTAGAGGTTTGAGTAATCAAGACCCTACGGCTCAAGGCACGGTCAAGAATCTCCTACGAGACATAAGGTCGTACTTGACCGTTTACAGTGCACGTACGGAGGTCTGCCCGCAACTTGGTAAGTTCCGAGCCGATACCCGTCGCATATAGATATTCAGAAGGCGATTATTTGCAGGCCAATAATTAGGCCTTTATATCCCCTGGTCGGCGTACAACTGGTAAAAACCGGTCAGCTCCAATTTGCTTTTGATCTCCAGGGTCAGCTCCAGGATATCGCCCGGCTTGAGCTTGTCGGTTGATGAGGCGCAGTTGGATACGAACAGGTTGGCCCAGTGGGCGAACGCATTCAGCAGATCGTCCCCTTTGTGCGGAGGATAGCCCTTGATCAGGCTGGCCACACCGTTGTTGTCGACACTGATCGTGGAGAAGAACTGGTGATCCGAAACCAAAGCGTCCTTGGCGTTGCGCAAATGCTTGGTGACAAGATACGCGCCTATTTTCTGCTGGGCGTTGTAGGCTAAGATATTGATCGCTTTGAGAAGGAACTCGAAGCTGGCACCCGATGGATCGTACTGACGGGGGTTGTTATCGGCCAGTTCGCCTTTGGCGAACCTTCGGCAGATTGCCGGTATCGCCTCTTTGCAGACCACGCCGAGCATATCGAGATTGAGATCCTCCCGCCCAAGCACCAGCACGACCGCCTCCTCCCGGTTATAAAGTCGGGCTCGTCCGGTATCGAAAAACATATCGATGACCATGGGATCATCTGATGTGCGCGCCAGGTTCAACGTGGGAACGGCGATCTCCTTGACCGAGTCGTCCTCGAAATTGGCCGGGAGCATCTGATATGTCAGGGCTCTTTTCTTATCGATAGCGATGGTGCCCCAGACTCCATGAACCGCTCTGATATTGGAAAGAATCTTATTCATGCATTCTTTATTTCGGTTATGATTTTGCTGATTTCGGCTTCCGGTTTCAGGCTTAAGAGATAAGCTTTCCCGTCGCTTTTATCCAGAATGAATTTGCCGTTTTTGCTGATCACCGCCGCGTTGAGAAACCGTCCGCTGCGAGTGCCGCTTCTGATGGCATCGGATATTTCCACAATCAGCTTCGACTGAATATAAACACTGGATGGATTATCCGCGGCCAGCTTTTCCTCCAGATTGGCCACGAAAGAGACTCCTGAAATCACTCCTAACTTGTCCTCTCGGGAAATGCTGATAGTCGGCTCTTTGGTGACACCTATGAAATCGGCGCCCCCGCTGCTCAACTTTCTGGCGATAGCGGTATGTTGAGCGTTGATAGCGTCCTCGGCCGCACGGAAATCATGATCCGCCTCATACGGACGGATATATTGCCGCTCGACCTTATGCATCACCTGCCCGTCAAGGGCCACTGATGTTACGATCGCCGGCTTGGGCTTTAACCTGAATTCCGTCTGCAGGATAAAAGTCTTATCCATGACCTTAACGGACGATGTCTTACCAGCTGGAATACCCGGCATTATAGTCCTCCTTTTGCCTATATCGGCCGATTTCGCCTTGAGGATTAGCATATACTACCCAAAACAGAGAAGACTTGCTCAACAGCAAGCTATAATAATGAAACAGTTTAACTTATTAGCGGATTATGTACTTATAAATCAACCAGACTATAACACAGGCCTTAATAGAAAACAGTATTCCAAAATACAGCGACCGTTTGAAAGTAGGCCGTAATGTCCGTATTCTCCACAGTGGGGAAACCGTATCCGAAGTAATATCCTCCCCGCGAAGACAGCGTTCCACTATTTCGGCTGCTTCGTTGGTAATAATATCAGTCGAAACGCCGGCAAATTCCAAAGATGCCCTGGATGGAGAGCCATAATAACCGAGGCCCGGATTCGGATTATCGCCGGATTTCTCATTGAAAGGCAATGACTTATAGCTCTCATCCACAAGCTCAGGCTTGACCTGGAGCATCATGGAGGTTTCCCACCAGCCGCCGTGAATATCCTTTTTCATCAGATTCAGGTCAGTCGGGGAGAGTGGATCGGGCAAGCCGGCGGAGATCCTCTCGACAAACTCCCCATTCAGAAAACGAACCGCTATCGCACCGGAAATATTGTGCATCTGTATTTTTCGTTTAATGGAAACTTTCTTACAGGCCGATTCAATGGTCACGATATCGCGGGGAGAGCCATGACCTGAAAGGACGAAAATATACTTAAAACCCCAATAAGTTAGAGAATAGCCGGTCTCTTTTATCAGATTATAGAGAGTTAACGGTTTTATTCTTAATGAACCTGCTTGCTTGTACAGCTGTGTGCCCACAGGTAATCCGGGGCAGATTACAACGTCGAAATCCGTTCTTCTTTCCGTAATGGCTCCGGCCAGCCGATCGGAAAAATATTTCGCGTCAAAAAAATCCACTCCCAAAGGCAGATGCGGGCCATGCCCTTCAAGAGGCGATACCGGCAAGAGTATTACCGTTTTGCTTCTATCCAGCGCGGCCAACTGGGGCGATCGCAACTCCTCGAATTTCATAATTTTGCCAGGCACGGCCCAAGGCTATGAAATCGCTGTCTTGAGGTCAAGAAATAAAACAGGTTTATTTCTTATTAGGCAATCGGGAAATCGCCATTGACAGCGGGACTTCAGGAGTCTAATATCCATTTACAGATGAAATTTCGTTCCAGAATATTCGTCATTATTTTCATTGTCGGGCTATTGCCCGCCCTGATTATCCTGGCCGCCGCTTCCTATCTCTTGAATTCTACCCTGAACCGAATAGGGGCGTCCGGGCTGGAATCGAGTCTGGCTCTGGCCGAGAGTATGGCTGCCGACGCCGAGAGCATGGCCGGGCAGACGCTTCGGGATAAGCTGCGTTCAGTCCCGCTTATACCCGATAGAACATCGCTGAGCGAATGGCTCAAGACAGAAAAGGCGGATATCGTCTTTATTCAGAGCCCGGAATCCGGTTTGCTGGTATTCTCCGATTCTCTGCGGTTAACCGCCGATACGATCCCCGGCGATCTGCCGTCAGCGGCCGGTACCTGGCGATGGTATTACAAAGAGCGAGCCTTTCTGATCCATGCGGTCGGCCGTTCTCGATACATGATCGGCTGCGGAATTCTTCTGCCACCCGATTACGCTGAAAATGGACGGTTGCTTGCGGAAGCGGTTTCGACATCGGCCAGCCTTTCGATCTATAAAGCGTTTTCGCTTCGCCTTCTGACTGTGCTGACCGTGGCATCCATATTTCTGGCGCTGGCTGCCGGGTTGATCCTGTCGGTATTTATAAGCCGTCAACTGACCCATCCGCTGGCGAAACTAACATCCGGCGCGCGGCTGCTCGGAGCGGGCGATCTGCAGGGCAGGGTCAAATTAGGGGGGAAGGACGAGTTTTCTGATTTGGCCGATTCCTTCAATACTATGGCCGATCGGATTGTCGAAAACCAGCAACGCCTGCTCACTGCCGAACGTCTGGCGGCCTGGAGAGAAGTCGCCCGAAGGATAGCGCATGAGATCAGGAATCCTCTCACACCCATTACAATAGAGCTTTACCGGCTGGAGGAGATGGCTCAAAAAGGGGATATCCCCGGCGATAAAGCGGTCGATCTCCTGGCCGCTATACGCATCCAGATACAGGCATTGAATGATCTCTCGGGACAGTTCTCGACATTCGCCAGAGAACCACAGCTGAAACGGGTGAGATGCTCGCTTGAAGATATCCTGAACAAATCGCTTCTCCTTTACCGGGACAGGAAGAATGTAACAATTAATACGGCTATCCCCGACCATCTGCCGCTGCTCGATCTCGATCCTTTGATGATGGGACGGGTTTTCGGCAACCTGATAAAGAACTCAGTCGAGGTGGCCGATAAGGTGTCTATCGAGATAACCGCCGAAAAAACGGATAACGCGATTCGGGTGATTTTCAGAGATAACGGACCCGGATATCCCGCGGAAAAATTAGAGAAGATCGACCAGCCTTATATTACCGGAAAGAAAACAGGGACCGGCCTCGGATTGATTATAGTGAAAAAGATAATCGAGGAACACGGGGGAGAAGTCCGATTCTATAACGATGGCGGGGCGGCGGCGGAGATTTTGCTACGTGATTGATATAAATCGGCGCGGCCGATCTGTCCTCTTAAATTCAACACTTCCCGGCGGACGAGGGCATCTGCCGGGCACAGGTATGGGGTCAGGAGATTTCACCTGAACGCTTTATCTTGTTCAAGCAACTGTCGGGTCGGGTGACCCGACAGCACAGAATCTACATATCCACATTAGCGTATTTGGCGTGTTCCTCGATGAACTTGCGGCGCGGCTCGACAACGTCCCCCATGAGCGTGGTGAAGATCCTGTCGGCTTCAGCGCCGTTCTCCAGATCGACTTTTTTCAGCGTGCGGGTTTCCGGATTCATAGTTGTCTTCCAGAGCTGATCGGGGTTCATCTCGCCCAAGCCCTTATAACGCTGAATAGTCACGCCCTGTTTGCCGATCCTCTCGGAGATTCTGTCCCGCTCCACCTCGTCGTAAGCGTAAAACTCCTGTTTCCCTTTTTTGACTCTGAAAAGCGGCGGCTGGGCGATAAATACCATTCCGGCCTCCACCAACGGTTTCATGTAGCGGTAGAAAAAAGTCAGAAGGAGGGTGCGGATATGCGAACCGTCGATATCGGCGTCGGTCATGATAATGATTTTGCCATACCTCGAATTGGCGGCGTCGAACTCCTCGCCGATGCCTGTTCCGAGGGCCAGGATA
The DNA here is from genome assembly GCA_024641335.1 of Candidatus Zixiibacteriota bacterium. GTDB lineage: Bacteria > Zixibacteria > MSB-5A5 > UBA10806 > UBA10806 > JAHEDG01. The sequence goes on along the minus strand of JAHEDG010000013.1, from coordinate 37,273 downwards.
ACCGTGCGGATCTCCTCGTTGGAGAGAGCTTTATCGATACGGGCCTTCTCGACATTGAGAATCTTGCCTTTCAGGGGCAGGATGGCCTGGTATTTGCGGTCCCGTCCCTGCTTGGCGGAGCCGCCCGCCGAATCACCCTCGACAATGTATATCTCGCAAAGATCCGGATCTTTCAACGAGCAGTCGGCCAGCTTGCCGGGAAGAGCGCCCGAATCGAGCGCTGATTTTCTCCTGACCAGATCCCGGGCCTTTCTGGCGGCTTCCCGCGACCGGGCGGCCGAGATACATTTCTCCACAATCTTCCTGGCAACCGCCGGAGTTTCTTCGAGAAAGGCGGAGAGCATATCCCCGACTATCGATTCGACGATCCCTTTGGTCTCCGAATTACCGAGTTTGGTTTTGGTTTGCCCTTCGAACTGCGGATCGGCCACTCTCGCCGAGACAATAGCGGACAAACCTTCCCGGACATCCTCGCCGGAAAGAGCGGTGTCGCCGTTCTTCAAAAGCTTGTTTTTAGTGGCGTAATTATTAATCGAGCGGGTCAGCGCCGATTTGAATCCTATCAGATGAGATCCGCCTTCGATTGTATTGATATTGTTCACGTAGCTGAAAATATTCTCGGAATAACCGTCGGTGTACTGCATGGCTATCTCGACTTCGGTCGCTTCCCGCTCCTTGCGGAAATATACGGGCTTGGGATGCAGGACGTTTTTATTCTCATTGAGATATTTCACGAAATCGCTGGGGCCGCCCTTATAGCGGAAAGTCTCGGTCTTCTCCTGCCCCTCACGTTTATCGGTCAGCACGATTTTCAGAGACTGGTTCAAAAAAGCCAGCTCCCTGAGTCTCGAAGCCAGAGTTTCGTAAGAGAATATAATCTTGGCGAATATCTGTTTATCGGGGTAGAACGTCGTGATGGTTCCGGACGATGGCTTCTTCCCGATTTTCTTTACCGCTGTTGCCGTGCCCCCGAATTCGTATCTTTGATGATAAATATCACCGTCGCGGGCCACCTCCACCTCGCACCACTCCGAGAGAGCGTTGACTACCGAAACACCGACACCGTGAAGACCGCCGGATACCTTGTAGGTCTGATGATCGAATTTGCCTCCGGCGTGAAGGGTGGTCATGACCACTTCCAACGCCGGTTTCTTTTGGGTGGGATGCTCGTCGACGGGAATCCCGCGGCCGTTGTCTTCCACAGTCACCGAACCGTCATTGTTTAAGGCTACTTTTATCTCATCGCAGAAGCCGGCCATCGACTCGTCGATGGAGTTATCCACCACCTCGTAAACCAGGTGATGCAATCCTCTGGCGCTGACATCGCCTATATACATGGCCGGGCGGCGACGTACCGCCTCGAGCCCTTTTAGTACCTGAATAGTGGCCGCGTCATAATGATGCCCTGTGGGCTGAACAGAATCTGCGCTCATTTTATCTCCAGTTTCCTTCATCGCTCTAAATAAAGCGTATATCCTTGATGCAATCCCGGCCTAAATCGGACTCGAGCCTGCTTAGCAATTCATCTTTCAAAAAGGTCAATTGCTGCCGCCAGGCCGCCTTGTAAGCCTTGACTATCAACACATTGCCGTCAACACGCAAAGCTTTCGTTTCCAACGCTATCTTATCGCCGACTATCTGATTCCATCGAACCACCGCCGACTGTTTCTGGATCCTTTCCCCCAATCCCATTTTCTCAATGGAATCCAGGATAAGATTTCGGATTAGCTCAGGCTCGCGTTTCATTCTCTCTCTTCGACAATACTGGATCAACAGCCCCGCGATCTTCGCGTCATCAGGCTATTTCCCGCAATTAAATATAATACCATTATACGCTTGATATTTCAAGATAAAAGCTGTTTTGAAAGATATATTTTTGGTAGCGTATCCGGTTGTAATTCAGAGGTTTACAAAAGCGCAAAAGCCGGCTGTGAGAACGGCCGGATCGATTTGGCCGAAAGCGGCCGGTTTACGGCTGCTTTTCGGATTATTCTCATAATTGATTGACATCTGGAGCTGACAAGCTATATTTTGCGAGTTTGAGCAAGGGGAACCGATGAGAGCTTTAATTACGGGAATTACCGGTCAGGACGGATCATATCTGGCCGAACTGCTGATAGAAAAAGGGTATGAAGTTTACGGCATGGTCCGCCGCAACTCCACCGAGAATTTCGAGCGGATAGATCATATCCGCGATAAGCTCCATTTGGTTCACGGCGATCTTCTGGACCAGCTTTCAATCTTGGGGGTTATTGAAGAATCGAAACCGGACGAGGTTTACAATCTGGCCGCTCAATCGTTCGTGCCTACATCATGGAAACAGCCGCTCCTGACAGGGGAATTCGACGCTTTAGGGGTCACTAAAGTTCTGGAGGCGGTCAAGCAGTTCAACCGTAAAATCAAATTTTACCAGGCTTCATCGTCGGAGATGTTCGGCAAGGTGGCGGAGGTGCCGCAGACCGAAAAGACGCCGTTCTATCCTCGATCTCCTTATGGGGTAGCCAAGGTTTACGGTCATTTTATTACGGTAAACTATAGAGAATCTTACGATATATTCGCCGTTTCGGGAATCCTCTTCAACCATGAATCTCCCCGGCGCGGCCTGGAATTCGTCACTCGGAAGATCACTGACGGCGCGGCGAGGATCAAGCTCGGTCTGGCCGAAAAACTGGCTCTGGGCAATCTCGACGCCAAACGCGACTGGGGTTACGCGGGAGATTATGTAAGAGCTATGTGGATGATGCTTCAACATCCGAAACCGGATAATTTCGTAATTGCCACCGGCCATAGCCATACTGTCGGCGAACTCTGCCGGATAGCTTTCTCCCACCTGGATATGGATTATAAAAAATATGTGGTCACCGATCCGCGCTTTGTTCGGCCGGCCGAGGTCGATGAACTCTTGGGAGACGCTTCCCACGCCAAAAAGGAAATGGGCTGGGAGCCGGAAGTATCGTTCGAGCAGATGGTTAAAATGATGGTCGACTCCGATATGGAAAAGCTGGGGAAGAAGTAGAATCGATGGATTATAGATCTCCTCAAAAGATCAGCGGGCATGCCCGGGAAAAACACTCCGAGACCGATCATAAGTTCGAATTGTTTTATATTTCCCCGAGATATACTCAGAAATAATACCGTGATTAAGAGGAACTAAAGGAATAATGTTGAATTCTGTATTAATATTTAAGATGTGCGATAGGTACTTGACATGAAAGCCCTGATCACAGGCATACGCGGTTTTGTCGGCGGGCATCTGGCCAGGCATCTGCTCTTGGAAAATTACGAAGTGGCCGGTCTTGATAACGATCAGCCGGATAAAACCGGCGAGCAGACCGGCGAAAAAGACCTGCGGTTTTTCAGCGGCGATCTTCGCGATGAAGCGGTTATGTCGAATGCTCTGACCGAATTCGCTCCTGACGTTATTTTTCATCTGGCCGCGCAATCGTCTGTGAAAATATCGTTTGAAAACCCGTTCGAGACCTTCTCGGTAAACCTGATAGGGACACTGAACCTGCTGGAGACAATCAGCAAAGTCGATTTCCCCATAAAGACCCTGATAATATCATCGTCGGAGGTTTACGGCCAGTTGACTCCGGAGGAATGTCCGGTAGTCGAAGATCGTCCTCTGAGGCCGATAAATCCTTACGCGGTCAGCAAAGCGGCCGTGGATCTTCTGGCTTATCAATATTACCGGGCTTATGATCTGCCGGTATATATCGCCAGGGCGTTTTCTCATTCCGGGCCGGGTCAGAAGACCGTAGGCGTTCTCTCCGATTGGGCGTTCCAAATCTCCAAGATCGATCTGGGTATCGCTCCGCCGGAGCTGAAGGTCGGGAATATGAATGTCCGGCGTGATTACACCGATGTTCGCGACGTGGTCAGGGCTTACGCGGCTATACTGGAGAAAGGTACGGCAGGGCGTCCCTACAACGTTTGTTCCGGCAAAGGATATTCTCTTTCCGAGCTTCTGGATTTATACCGAACCATGGTAGACAAGAATATCGAGATAATGAGCGATCAATCTCGATTAAGGCCGGTAGATATTCCGATTTTGATCGGCTCCAATGACAGGATCAGATCGGAGACCGGCTGGGAGCCGGCCATTCCGATAGAAACCACTCTGGCCGATTCACTGAAATATTGGCGTTCTCGCCTGATTGAGGAAATTTGAAGTTTGACGATATACTCTATAAAGAACAGCTCAATTTTTGTCGGGGGAATATAAATGCCATCGAAATCCGCGAAAAAACAAGACACTAAAAAGAAAACTACGGTAATCGCGGGCGAGGATCTGGCCTCGCGCCTGGAGAAAAAAATTAAAGACCGGTCGGCGTCGATAGCTATTATCGGCATGGGATACGTGGGCCTGCCCCTGGCGGTGGAATTCGGCCGGGTGGGGTTCAAGGTCAACGGTATCGATATACTGGAGAAAAAAATAAAAACGATCAACGCCGGTAAATCGGATGTCGACGATATCAAGGATTACGAGGTCAAAGAGCTGGTCGATCTCAAAAGGCTCCATTGCACCAACGATTTCTCTGTCTTGAAGAACTCGGACGTGGTCATTATCTGCGTGCCGACCCCTCTGAATAAAACCAAGGACCCGGACGTTTCATTTATATTGGCCGCGGTTGAGCAGATTGAGAAATATCTTCACCAGGGACAATTGGTTGTCCTGGAATCGACCACCTATCCCGGCACGACCGAGGAGTTGATTCGGCCCAAACTTGACGCGCTCGGGCTGAAGGTGGGCAGAGATCTGTTCCTGGCCTTCTCGCCCGAAAGAGTCGATCCGGGGAATGAAAAATACACGACTCAGAACACGCCTAAAATCGTGGGAGGCACGACTCCGGCCTGCTTGAAGGTAGCCAAAGCGTTTTACGAACAGGTGATAGTCCAGGTTATCCCGACATCGTCGACCAAGGCTGCCGAGATGGTCAAACTGCTCGAAAACACGTTCAGATCTGTAAATATCGGTCTGGTTAACGAGGTAGCCCTGATGTGCGATCGATTGGGAATCGACGTGTGGGAGGTTATCGACGCCGCCGCCACAAAACCGTTCGGGTTCATGCCGTTTTATCCAGGCCCCGGGCTTGGAGGACATTGTATACCTATCGACCCTCATTACCTCTCATGGAAATTGAAATCGCTGAATTACTACGCCAGATTTATCGAACTGGCCGGCGATATCAACTCTCACATGCCGGAATTCGTGGTTGAGAAAATCACCAAGGCCCTGAATTCGAGAAGACTCTCGATCAATGGCGCCAGGATATTGATACTCGGCGTAGCCTATAAAAAAGATATCTCCGATCTGCGGGAATCTCCGGCGCTGGACGTAATCAGGCTGCTTCAGGAAAAGGGAGCCAAAGTCAGCTACTGCGACCCGTTCGTTCCGGTTATAAAGATGGATCATGGGCCGGATCTCAAGGCTATTACGCTCAATGAAAAAACGCTGAAGTCCTGCGATTGCGCGGCTATAACAACCGATCATTCCTCGTTCAACTACCAGTGGATTGTCGATAACTCGCCGATAGTGGTGGATACCAGGAACGCTACTAAAAACGTGATCTCCGGCAGGAAGAAGATTTTTAAGATTTGACAGGCCATGATTTTCCGACGCCGCTGAACCGAGGCGGCGTTTTTCTTTATTGGGATATTATCCGGATGTCCTCTTAGCCTGGCCGAGTGCAAAAAAAATGAGAGGTGGAAGTTGCGCGGATCCCTATCAGCAATTATAGCGGTTTTGTTTATTTCGAGCGGCGTTTCCGCCGGCGATTTCAGGGTCCTTTTCGAGGGGCACGGCGATATCGTTTCCTATATCTATTTCAAGCAGAACGGAGATTACTTTATAGACACCGAACTGAGCGCCAACATCGAGACATTCGCCTATAAGCGTTTTTTCTTCATGGTCGACCTGTTCAAGGAAACGCATATGGGGCGGAAATACAGATCGAATATGGTCTTCGATCCGACACGGGCTCATTGGTCCTTCGGGCTCGCGGGAAGACTGGAGTTCCAGAAGTATTTTATGGAAGCGCAGATTCATCATGATTGTTTCCACGATATAGACAGATGGCACGATAATTCCGTGTATTGGAACTCTCTCAGGCTCGGTTTCGGAAATATGAAGTATCTTTCCAAAATCAAGTATCATCAACCCGAGCCGAAAGCCGATGGTCTCATATGGGAAAACGGTTTTGATTATCATCTGATAGCCAGTTTTTTCGCTCCCCGGGGAATGAGCTTTCAGAAACATCATGACTACGAATTTACCATGAACACCGATTTTCAATACCGTCTGCTGCGTTACAAGCGAATCGGGATAGACCTGGATTCCGATAACCTATGGGTCCTGGACAAGGAAAGTGAGCTGAAACGGCGGCATCGCCTGGATCTTAATTTCACCATCTACGGCGATAAAGGCGCGATGATGATTTATTTCAGACACTGGCCTTACGATAATCAGTCTATTCGCAGCCGCGCCGATCATAAGTGGGCGTTCGGGATTCACCTGGGATTTTAAAGATATTATTTCAACTCATTATTTTTAAACGGTCGATCACATTTCCCCAAATCCTGATGAATGACCCAGGAGAATACATCTCTATCAACTTGACATTCTGTAACTTGCCGGATAAATTGATGTTATGCTTTTAATTTATAGAACCATCTGGACGACGCTTTTTATATCCGCGATAATTCTCTTCAGCTCGTCTCACGCTCAAACCGTGTTTATCTCGTCCGCCGATCCTGTCAATCTGGAGATCCTGGATTTGATAAACAGGGGCTACCTCAACGATCTAACAGTGGCTGAAAGACCATGGCTGATGAATGAAGTCATAAGGGCGATAATGTCCGATATGCCAGTCTTCGATTCGTCAAGCAGGGAAACTGCCGAGTTTGTACTGAATTATCTCGGTCCGCCTCAAAAAAGCTTACCCGACCGCCTGTCCGGAGATTTCAATCTCGGTTTGGAACTTCGAGGTCTTTCCAGGGAACGCCGGGATGGGTATTTTCTGCGAAGAGCAAGGTATGTAAACCGTAATTTCAAGGGCGAAATCGGTTCCGCTTATAATGCCGGCTGGTGGATTTCGAAAGACAATAACTGGGGGATCGATACCAGGCTGATCTTCGATTCCGACGGTACCGGGTATCCCTGGTATTACGGCAGGGCGCATAACGCCCGCATAATCGGCCAGTTCGATCATGCTTACGCCGCTTTTGAACTCGGTAATTTCAATATCCTGGCGGGACGTCAGAGGATTATCTGGGGGCCGTCCTCACGGGGAAGTCTGCTTATCGATAACGGTTCTCCGCCTTTGGATATGATTAGTTTTCGGTTCGATCTGAAGCCGTTCAGGTTGTCATGGTTTACAGCCAGAATCGATGATTATTACGACCCGGTTCGGGCCGAGAATAACAGACGCTATCTGGCCGGACATCGGTTCGCTCTGAATACCGGCAATAGCTGGGAATTAGCCTTATCGGAAGTGGTTCTCTATGGAGGGCCGGAGCGGCTGCCGGAGATATACTATGGTATCCCTGTAGTTCTTTTCTACTGGGAGTCCTTCAACCGGTCTTTGGATGACAACACATTTTGGGCTATCGACGGGTCATGGACGAAAAAGGGAATCGGACGATTTTACGGTCAGCTGATTGCGGATGATTTTCAGTATGAGAACAACGGGCCTCAGCGACTCGGGATACAACTGGGCGCCGATCTGAACCCGTCCCGTTTCAGCCATTGGAAAGCTCTGATAGAGCTTAACGCTATAGATAAATATGTTTACGGCCACAGGAAACGAGTCAATGTCTATTACAACTGGGACCGTCCTATCGGACGTCTGGATTCCGATGAGTACGAAATATTCGCCTCTCTGACCAGACGGTTCGCCGGCAATAGCCGGATAGGGATTCAGTGGGCCTCAAGGGGGAAAGGGGAGTATTACGCTGTCGATCGTCAGGACGGTATATTGCCAAAAATTGAAAAATTCCCGTCTGGTATCGTGGAGATTACCGACGATATCAGCCTGGTTTCGAATTTTCGAATCCTGAATAATATGGAAACCGGCTGCGCCTTAGGTCATCAGGATATTACCAATTATAAGCATGATAAGGGCAGATCTTTCGGCCAGTTTTATGTTAATTTGTACTTATCATACAGGTTGGATACAGGTATTCCGTTTTGGACAAAATATCGCTAAAGGCCCCTGCCAAGATAAATCTATATCTGCGAATTCTCGGAAAGCGGGACGATGGTTATCACCAGATCGATAGTCTGATGCAGACAATAGATCTCTATGACGAGATCACGTTGGAAAAATCAGACATAATAGAGATGGTCTGCGACGATCCGGCGCTCCCCGTGGACGAAAATAATCTGGCTCTGAAAGCCACCCTGGCGCTGCGAGACGAATACTATTTTCCCGGTGTGCGCATAGATCTTAAGAAGAAAATCCCCTACGGATCGGGGTTGGGCGGAGGGTCGTCCGACGCCGGATTCGTAATCAGGGGTCTGTGCAAACTTTATGGTATTAAGCCGAACCTTAAAACTGTCATCGCTCTGGCTTCCGCGATAGGATCGGATGTCCCGTTCTTCTTAACCGGAGGCCAGGCCCGTGTTTCGGGCCGCGGTGAAATAATCAACCCGACGCAGATAACCACAGACTACAGCGTTGTCGTAATCACCTGTTCGGCAACCGCTTCCACTGCCCAGATATATCAAGATGTAAAAATTAACTTGACAAAAAATGAAGAATCTTTTTTATTATTAAAAAGGATAGATTTCTCCAGATTCAGGCGGTTGTTAGGGTCGTTCAAGAATGATCTGGAAGAGGTTACATTGAAAAAACTGCCGGAGCTCTCGAATTTGAAGGAGATTTTGGATTCCAATGGAGCTGATTATAGCGCTATGACAGGTTCCGGGTCGGCTTTTTTCGGTATTTTTTTCTCTCGCGATATCAGACAACTGAAAATGGAAAAGATACTCGGGCCGGGCTTCAGAGTGTTTTACTGCAGACCGGTATTATTGCCGCCTTTTTATGAGGTAATTTAGAAGTGGTTATCAGCAGCTTATTATATGAGGGCCGTTCTATTTTACATTCTTATCGTCGGAGCAAAACGCAACTCCAGGAGGAATCGTGGAAATCACCGAAATCAGGCTGACCATGAGAAACGAGGATAAGTTGAAGGCATTCGCCAATATCACCTTCGACAACGCCTTTGTCATCAGGGGAATGAAGATCATCAGCGGCAACAAGGGGCTTTTTATCAGCATGCCCTCGAAAAAACGTCCGGACGGTACCTATCAGGATGTCGCTCATCCGGTCAATTCCGAGATGCGGCGTCATGTGGAAGAAAAAGTGCTCGAAGCCTATGAGCTGGAAGTAGCTCAGATGGTTGCAGGAAAAGGAGTAAACGCTTAAAAGATGACAGGCGCTATAGTCTGCATATGACATTCCCCCCCGGATTTCATATCGCGTATCAAAAGACATAAGGGGTTGCCTGACCCGCTGTTGGCTAAAATTTCGATCTCAAGTAAAGTATTTTCAGGTTAACTTAGAATCCATAACGATGGGACGATCAGCTTTTTACCATTGCCCATCAAAGATTTTGAAACCGCAATCAGCTCAATTATGTTGATTATAATGGGCTTGAAACGGATAGCCTGTAATCTCTGGCCGAAGGAGATCGAATCGGGGTACTAAAAAACGGGCAATAACGGAGAATTTAGTTTGTTCGGTACAGGCGGTTTTCGTATATTGAAAAAAATGGTGATGTCGCGATTTTTTAAGGAGAATTGAATGCGAAAAATTTTGCTGGTCTCGTTAATCCTGATTCTGGCCGCTCCTGTCTACCTGCACGCCCAGAAAAGCGGTACTTTTGTAGGTTCTTTCGGATTGGGCTTGACCGCTGCCCAAGGCGATTTCGCCGATGAAGCAGCCGGGCTTTCGGCCGGCTCCGGTTTCGGGATCGAGGCGGAAATCAGGTATTATGTTCTCGGTGGTTTTTCGGTTGGAGGATTTGCCAATTATGTCAGGTTCGGCTCCTCATACCCCACCAGCGATGGGCGGTTGAGTTTTAATTTGAGCCAACTCGGCGGATTGGCTAAAATGAACTTTCTTAATGTCTCCAAAGGAAAATTATATTTGATGGGCGGAGCCGGGGTGTTCACTCCCAACGCGCACTTCTATGTTCCCGAAGACACGTTCGATAGAACCGGGAATCAGGGTAATTTCGTTTTCGGAGGTATAGGGTTGAGCAGTCCTACAGACCGTAATATGCTCTATGAACTGGAAATCAAATACAATATAGCTTCCTCCGAATATAACGCGTTCGGGAATTCATTCGAAATCGGCTTGCCGTCCGATTCATGGGATTTCATCTACTTTGGAGTAAAACTCTCCTTCGCTTCCAAAGGCAAAGGCGCGCCTCCAAGATATTAGAATCACCAGTTTGAAGGCCCCTGAAAAGGGGCCTTTTTTTATCTGAGGCCCCCAAAATTATCTAGATCTGCCAAAAAAAGTATCCGACTTGGAATGATAGCAATAACTTATTGTATTCCAAACAGTTAGGGTGTGGAAATTATTATTATTTTGTTGAATTCCCCGGATAATTATGCTATACTGATTTGATGTTGATAAAATAGAAGGAGCAAGATAAACAATGCCTTTGGAATCTGAAAAAATACTGCCGGTCTTCATCGAAGATGAAATGAAATCTTCCTATATAGATTATTCGATGTCGGTAATTACCAACCGGGCTCTTCCTGATGTTCGCGACGGATTGAAACCGTCCAACAGGAGGATCCTGGTGGCTATGAACGATCTCAATCTTTCCCCGGGAAGACCTCACAGAAAATGCGCCAAGATCGCCGGTGATACTTCGGGAAATTACCATCCTCATGGCGAACAGGTCGTTTACCCGACACTGGTCAGGATGGCTCAGGAATTCAATATGAGATATCCTCTGGTCGACGGCCAGGGGAACTTCGGCTCGATCGACGGCGATTCGGCGGCGGCTATGAGATATACCGAAGCGCGGCTGAGCCCCGTAGCTATGGAAATGCTGACTGATCTTGAGAAAAATACGGTCAACATGATCCCCAACTATGACGAGACCCGCGAGGAACCCGGTGTTCTGACATCCAAATTCCCCAATCTCGTCTGCAACGGTTCCTCCGGGATAGCTGTCGGAATGGCCACCAATATTCCTCCTCATAATCTAAGCGAAACGGTTGACGCCCTTTGCGCCTTAATTGACGATCCCGATATGCCGCCGAAGGATATTCTGCGATTCATCACCGGGCCCGATTTCCCGACCGGCGGAATAGTATTCGGTCTTTCGGGAATGCGCGAAGGATATATGACCGGCAGGGGACGCTTCATGATCAGGGCCAAGGCCAACGTGGAGATACAAAAAAACGGACGCGAGAGTATAATTGTCAGCGAAATCCCATACCAGGTCAATAAATCCAATCTTCTGGAAAAGATCGCCGATCTGATTCGCGGCAAGAAAATCGAGGGAATCTCCGATCTGCGCGATGAATCCGACCGTGACGGGATGAGGATAGTTCTGGAACTTAAAAAAGATACTCCCTCGGAAATCGTTCTCAACCAGCTTTTCAAAATGACCCAGATGCAGACTACTTTCGGAATGAACATGCTGGCTTTAGTGAACGGTCAGCCCCGAACTTTGGGGATCAAAGATCTTTTGCAGGAGTTCGTCAACCATCGGCATGAAATAATTCTGAAAAGAACCGCTTTCGATCTGGCTGAAGCCGAGAAACGGGCTCATATTCTGGAAGGTTACAGAATTGCCCTGGATAACATCGACGCGGTTATAGAGCTGATAAAAAAATCGAAGGATCCCGCGGACGCCAAAGATGGTTTAATGAAACGATTCAAGCTGTCCGAAATTCAGGCCCAGTCGATTCTGGAAATGAGGCTGCAGAGACTGACAGGATTGGAACGCGATAAGATTCTGCAGGAATACGAAAAAACTATCAAGCTGATCGCCGAGCTGAACGAGATTCTGGCATCCAAAGACCGTCGTATGCAAATTATCAAAGACGAGCTTATGGAGATGAAAGAAAAATATGGCGATGATCGTCATTCGCTCATACTCGAAGAGGAAATCGACGACGATTTCACTGTCGAGGATCTGATCGCGGAAGAGGATATGATCGTGACCATATCCCATTCCGGCTATATCAAACGTCTGTCGACATCGGCCTACCGCAAGCAGAACAGGGGAACCCGCGGGGTCATGGGAATGGAAACCAAAGAGGAGGATTTTGTCGAGCATATGTTCGTTGCTTCGACCCATCAATACATCCTCTTCTTCACCGGTAAGGGACGTTGTCACTGGCTCAAGGTTCACGCTATTCCTCAGGGCGGAAGACTGGCCAAAGGCAAAGCTATCGTAAATATGATAGGACTGGATAAAGATGATTCGGTCTCGGCCTTTGTTCCCGTCAGGAATTTCGAGGACATCGGATATATTGTTCTGGCCACCAGGAACGGCCAGATAAAGAAAACCGAGTTGGCCTCTTTTTCCAATCCCCGGCGTGACGGCATAATAGCCATGAACCTGCCCGACGACGACCTGCTGATCGAAGCCGCTATTTCCGACGGCACATGTGATATCATACTGGCTACGCGCAGAGGGCTGGCTGTCAGATTCCCTGAAGAGAAAGTCAGGCCTATGGGACGAACCGCCTACGGGGTCCGGGGCATTAACCTGGGCAAGGATGATTATGTGATATCGGCCGTGGTGGTAAGACGGGAATCTACTCTGCTGACAGTTACCGAAAACGGCTATGGCAAAAGATCGGATATAGCCGATTACAGGGTAACCAACAGGGGGGGCAAAGGGGTGATCAATATCAGGGCTTCCGAGCGGAACGGTCTGGTGGTAGCTGTCAAGGAAGTGGTTGACGAAGACGAACTGCTGCTTATCACTCATAGGGGCATTGTTAATCGGTTGTCTATCAGTTCTGTTCGTTCGATGAGCAGGGCTACCCAGGGAGTCCGGCTGATGAAACTCGATGCCACCGATAAAGTGATTGATGTGGCCAGGGTTCCGGCGGGCGAAAAAGTGCCCTAATCGATTCAATCGATATTTCTTCTCTGACGCCCCGGTCGAAAGATCGGGGCGTTTTTATCGCCGGAATCCCATGAATTATTTTGCCGCTAAATCGTATAATCGTATATATTCTGTATGGGGACGATTATGACTGAGAATTACAAAGTAAATGTAAGCCTGACCAAAGGAGAAATCTCCATCTACAATTTTTATCATATCAGGTGGCTTCTGTTTTTCGATCTATTGGGATTGATTGTTTTCGTCGGTATGGTGTATCTTTCATTTTCTCATCCCGATTCGGAGACCAGAGAACTTTTGAGTACTATTTCAATATGGGCCGCCATACTTTTGGCGGTAGGACTTTCTCAGCCGCTGATACTGATAATGCAGATCTACCTGATAAAAAGTCCGGGCATCTCCGACCTGATGAACCACCGTTCTTATCGTCTGACCGATGAGGGAATCCATATCAGCGCCAATGGACGGGAGGCGGTCAGCGCCTGGCCCGACATCAAGACCGTAAAGGATACTGGTCGGATATTTCTGATCTTTACTCGACGCAAACTGGCCTATGTTATCCCCAGGCGATGTTTTTCATCACGGGAGAAAATGGTTCATTTTATAGAATTTCTGATGGATCGTCTGAAAGCGCCAAAATAAAACCCGGCCTTTTCGGCAGGCCGGGTTTTCTAAACTTGAGTTTTCAGTCAAGTTATTTGGCGAAGGAATAATTCAAACCGCCATAGACGCCCAGATAATCCGGGTCGACAACGGTATAACGTGCTTCGACAAAACCGCTGATAACGGGAGCGAACGGAACCCTGATTCCGCCGAAAGCATGAGCCCCGAATTTGGAATCGGTCGCGGAAGCGGAAATCCCCATCACTTCAATTTCGGCCTTCAGCATATGCATGCCTACACCGGCTCCGAAATACGGATAGAATTTGCCTTGAGAGGCGTCAACTTCGTACTTGCCGGAAAGTCCGAAACTAAGATCGGAGAATCCCAGTTTCCAGGTGGTCAGTTCATCGGTGTACGATTTGTTCCAGTAACCGGCCTCGATGCTGAGGCTCAGGTTGGGAACGGGAACTCCAAAACCGATTTCCCCGCCGAATCCGATGGTGTTGTCGATATCCTTGGGAGCCACATAACCGGCGCGAATTCCGCCGTGGGTGAAATTAATGCCCGCGGAAGCTGTCATAGCTATCACCGCGACAAATACCGTTGTGAGAAGTAGAGTCCTCCTCATTGTTTACCTCCTTGGTTAAGGATTAATATGATCCTATGATCGGCTTGATTGGAAAAAACTTTAAAAAAAACCGCCATAATCGGCGGTTTTTCAAGAGTTTAATTTGAGCTGAGGCTTAAAATAGATACTTTAATCCAAGATATCCCTGGATAAGCGGCTTATCTTCCTCGCCGCCGCTGATTATATAAACGTATCTACCCTCGACAAAAGTAGTAATATTCTGGCTGATCCGGGTATCGATTCCGGTACCTCCGGCCGTCATGGCCCTGGGATGCAGGTACTGAGAACGCATCTGTAATCCGACCAATTCGATAGGTTCTTCTCGTTTTAGTTCGAGAAAGTAACCGCCCAGCCCGCCGATAAGGTAGCCGGAGATCTTGCTTCCGAATCCATATAGTCTGTACTTTTCGAAAAACCCGGCCCCGAATCCCGAATATTCATGCTCCAGCGCGCCGTAGCCGTCACCCGGAAGGTCTTTAGAATATGTGACTTTCCACGAGTCGATCTCCATTTGAGTAGTGAACCTCGAATCGGGGTCGCCGAATGACGCCACCACGCCTACACCTAAGGCATTGCTGTATTCATCACCAGGCAAAACCGCGGTGCCCCGGAGTCCCATCCCGAAATGCCAGTAATCGGCGGCCACGGCAGATCCGGCGATCAAGATTAGAATCGATATTATGCCGATGATTTTTTGCATTAACCTCTCCTTTTGCCGCAATAGCTTTCTTTTTATTAGGCGTCAATATAAACTATCCCTTTCAAAAGGGCAAGAATCTAAATTCCGATTTATTTAAAAAAATACAGAGTATCTTAGGCCGGATTCTGTCTTCTTTTTAGCTTGTCAGCTCTAAAGAGCTTCTTAACAAATAGCTTCCAAACACCTATTACCGCCTCATATACTATCTTGCGGTTCATTTTTGATGTCCCGGCCCGCCGATCGATAAACAGGATAGGAATCTCCCTGATACTGAAACCGCCCCTCCAGACATAAAAATCCATTTCGATCTGAAAACCGTATCCGTTGGATTTGATTTTATCCAGATCGAGCCATTCCAGGACCTCACGACGGAAGCATTTGAACCCGCTTGTGGGGTCCTTGACCGGCATTCCGGTAATAACACGAACATAAATCGAAGCGAAATAAGAAAGCAAAAGCCTTGATATCGGCCAGTTTACAATAGAAATACCGTTGCTGTAACGGGATCCTATCACCAGGTCGTAATCCTTGATCGCTTCCCGAAAATGTGTCAGATAAGTGGGATCATGGGAGAAATCAGCGTCCATTTCCATCAGGAATCCTACCCGTGGAAGCGACAGACCGTATTTGAAACCGTCGACATAGGCCGTACCCAATCCCATCTTGCCGGGTCTTTTTATCAGGTGGATTCTGGGATTGTCTTTCTTGAGATTTTCCACGATACCGGCCGTGCCGTCCGGTGAATTATCGTCGATAATAAGCACCTCGATATCGTCCCCTTGAGCCAGGACAGCGGAGATGATATTTTCGACATTCTCCAACTCGTTATAGGTGGGAATACAGATAAGTATGTTCATCGGACCCTCGCTGATAACAGGTAGCAAATTCCGCCAAAGATCAAAAGACTCCAATAGCTGATTATACGGTCGACAATAGTTAAAGCTCCCGCCAGATCGGTTAATATCCCGGTTGATGATAGTATCTTCAGCATCAAAAGCTCCACCAGGCCCAGACCGGCTGGAGAGAGCGGAACAGCCATTAAGATTAGCGAAGCCTGCGATATGAAAACGGCCATCAGGAAACCAGCCTGGATCCCGAACGCCAGAAAAACCAGATACAGCCGCAGAGCTTCGGTCAGCCAGATTATCGAGGTCATGATTATCATAATCGGCAGGCGTGACGGCGACCTGAAAAGACCCGAACGGAAAAGCTCCAGCCGGATACTCCACTTCTCGGGGAAAAAACCTTGTATTCGAGGCAGGCCGATTGCCATGGCCACGAAAAATACGAGGATCATTATCACCGCCATAAAACCGAATACCAGGTAGTCACCTTCGCTGGTGCCTCGGAGGATGGTGTAAAAATAAGCTCCGGAGAAAACAACGAAAATCGAAACAACAGCCAGATCGAATACCCGCTCGGAAAACAGCACTCCGAATGACAAAGATACCGGAACACCGTTGTTCTTCTTCAAAAGGTAAGCTCTATATATATCTCCTATCCTGGCCGGCAGAAGCGCGTTGATGAACCATGAGAGAAAATAATAATGAGCCAGCGGTTCAACAGCTATATCATGGCCTGACGGTCGAAGCAAAAGCCCCCAACGACTGGCCCGAAGCGGGAGTGAAAGATAATATACCGCGGCGGATGCCAGTATCAGATACCATTTGGCGGATGAAATGGCTTCAATGGCTTGTCCGATTTCGAAATTTCTGAGAAATACTATGATGACCATCCCGGCCACCACGAATCCCAGTAAGGTTCTCAGGCTAAAGATATTTCTTTTAAGATCGACCCGATCTTTATCCGACGGTTTTCCTGATATTTCTCCAGTCATCAGGCGGACAATATATTAATTGATCTCGATTATGGCAAACATTAAGAAACATCTATAATTGGGCGATTTTGAATTGTAGATATTCCAGCCCTTTTTTGAATAAGCAATGCAGATGACCCCATGAAGATTTTTCTACATTAAAAAAAAACAATCGATCCTAATATTATTTTGACAATGATATTCATTCCTGCTATCGTTATGTAGTGGTCGATAATTTTTTTAGTTGGGAATATTCGCGGCGCGGCTAACAACCGTCTCGCGACAGCTTCAGGAGGAGTTATGACAATTGTCGCCAACGCTTTCATTGACGAAATCGACGAGCGGATAGCAAAAAGAAGCCTGTTGAAACATCCGTTTTACCAAGCCTGGACCAAAGGGGAGTTGAGTGTGGAATCTTTGCGCGATTACGCCTGTCAGTACTACCGGCATGTCAGCGCTTTCCCCACATATCTCTCGGCGGTGCACGCTCAAACCGAGGATATAAATACCCGTCGCGAAATTCTGAAGAATCTCAATGACGAAGAGGCGGGAACTCCCAATCATCCGGATCTCTGGGTTCAGTTCGGAGAGGGTTTCGGTCTCGGGGCCGCCGAAATGGAAAATGCCGATATCCGCCCGGAAACATCGGACCTCATCGGGACTTTCCGATCTGTCTGCGGCGGCCGGGGAACTGCCGCCGGCTTGGCGGCCCTTTACGCCTACGAAAGCCAGATTCCCGAGGTCTCCGAAACCAAGATCGACGGACTGAAGAAATTTTACGGTCTCGACAATCACCGTGCTTTAGCCTATTTTCAGGTTCATATAGAGGCCGATAAGGAACATGCCGCCGCCGAACGGGAGCTGCTGGAGAAGCATATCGATGATCGCGATTTCGAGATAATCAGACGTTCGGTCGATGAGACTCTCGATGCCCTGTACGGCCTGCTCGATGGTGTTTGCCAACGTCACGGGATTGCCTGTTAAGACCGGTTATGCCGACAGGTAATATTACACCTTCGACGATATCAATATTCTCACAGGCGTTGTCATCGGAGGGCGTCAGATCCAATGTCCTCCGATGACAGGTAACTAAAACAATAGAAACTAATTACTGATATGCCGCGATATTCGCCGCTATTACTCCTTGACATTATCGCCCGGCAAAATTATCTATCCTCGACGAAAGAAACAAATGCTTTTTCAATAGCGGAGGAGTTATGAAAAAAATCCTGACGATCATCCCGATTATTCTGATGATCGCGTCGTCGGCCCTGGCCGGCAAAACCACTTTCTACACCCTGGACAACGGCATGCAGGTGATCTTGAAGGAGAATCACGCCTCTCCGCTGATATCATCGGTGGTGGTGGTCCGGGCTGGAAGCAAATACGAAAGCGACGCCAATAACGGCTTCACGCATCTTTTGGAACATATGCTCTTTAACGGCACCGAGACCAAAACCCGCGAGGATATTAACGAGGGAATCAAGGATTTCGGCGGCTATATCAACGCGTTCACACGGCAGGAAATGACCGGCTACCTGATAGTTATGCCGCGCGAGTTTATCGAACAGGGTCTGGATATCCAGTCGGATCAGCTTTTCGGTTCGATATTGCCCGCCGAGGAGTTTCCCAAGGAGAGGGATATTGTTGTCGAGGAAATCAAAAAAGACAACGATGTCGAAAGCGGCGTGGCCGGCGATTATTTCACATCGGTTAAATTCAAGGGGACTCCTTATGCCCGCCCGGTGATCGGGTACGAATCGACCATCAGAACGGTTACCCGCGATGAAGTTATGAGTTATTACAAGGAGCATTATGTCCCCAACAATATGACCGCCTTCATAACCGGCGATTTCGAGACCGCCGAAATGAAAAAACTGGTGGATCGATTTTACGGCTCCAGACCCAAAGGAAAACTGCCCAGGCTGGAGAAATTCAATATATCTCCTCCATACGGAACTGAAGTTCATATCAAGAACTATCCCTCCAAGGTAACCTATGTGGATATCTCGCTTCCCGGACCGCTTTACAGCGAAAAAGAATATTTCGCCTATGATGTTCTTACGCAGTACCTGAATTCGTCCTCGTCGCCGTTGAGTAAAGCGCTGACCGACGGCGAGAATCCGCTGGCCTCCGATGTCAGCGCAGGTTTGGATGTCCAGAGCGAGTTTACGCTTCTAAATATCAGCATAAGGGCTAACGATCCCGGCGATATTGAGAAGATTGTCCGGACCGCTATTGATGTTCTGGGAGATCTGCCGGGTATCAAATTTACCGCTGACGATATCCGCCGGGTAGTGGTGCCCAACAAGGTCTACGAGATCAAGCTCGAGGAAAAACTGCATTACTACGGGATAATGAAAGCGGCGGTTTTGGCCACCTGCGGCTACGATTTCCTGGCTGAATATGTCGACAACCTCTCGAAAGTGACCTCCTCGGATGTCCAGAAGGCGGCTAAAAAGTATTTTTCCAAACCGAAATATGTGGCCTGCGCGTTAGCGCCCGAGCCGGAGGTGCAGGAATGAAAAATTCAAAATTCTTGTTTTTTGCCATAACGGTATTTTTCGCGCCGTTCATATTTTTTATCTCGCCGGCGTCGGCGCAGAACGGCGGCGATACCGGTTACAATAAATTCATTCATGAGACTTTGCCCAACGGTCTCGATCTGATTATCAAGTATAATCCCGACAGCCGCGTATTCGCAATTAACATACTCGGTAAAAACAGATCGGCCAACGAACCGGAAGGCAAGGACGGGATAACCGATTTCGTCAACCGGATGCTGACATTGGGCGCCGACGGCCTCAGCGCCGATGAGATCCAGAACACGCTTGACGATCTCGGATCGGAGATTACTGCCAATGACAATCCCTATATCCCGTACGACGACCGTTATACCAGCACGGCCTATTCATTTATCAAATTTGAGACAATCGACGAATATGCCGAGCCGGGCACCAGGCTTTTCTACCGAATATTCGCCAAACCGGATTTTCCCGATGATCAGATAGAAAAATCCCGGAATAATGTCATGGGATTGCTGGGGATGAAATCCGGATCCACTTACCAAAACGCCAGCGAACTTTTTTACGGCACTCTTTTCGAAAACAATCCGTTTCGCAAGCCGGTCATGGGAGACAATCGATCGGTAATGGGCTTCACTCGTGATGATCTGATCGCTTATCATCGGAAATTCTACGCCCCGAATAATATCATATTGGCCGTAGCTTCCAATATAGAGCCGGAAACCGTTAAAAAATGGATTAACGAAACCTTTGGTCAGATGACTGGTTACGATGGGGAATATCCGGCCGCTGCCTCGATCAATAAACCGGCGGGGTTGGTCGAGGTTCACAAGGATATGGAAAAGGAGCAGATCTATATCTACATGGGTTCGCCCACTCCGGGGTTGAAATCGCCCGACGCGCCGGCTATCGATATGGCCTCCTCGATAATCTCGACCCGCATGCGTTTGAACTTGAGAGAGAAACAGGGATTGGCTTATTCGGTTGGTATGGGTGTCTCTTTTATGCCGGATTTCGGCTGGACTATCGCCTCTATGGGCACAGGATATCAGAACTACAATATCGCCCGGGACGGCATGATCGCCGAGATAAACAACCTGAAAAATGAAATGCCCTCCGAGGACGAGCTGAACAAAGCCCGTAATTCCACCTGGGGTTCCATGCTGTTATCCAGGGCCTCGAGAATCAACCAGGCATATTATATGTGCAGAAACGAGTTTTTGGGCGTCGGCTACGATTACGAAGACGATTACCTTTCGAAGATCCGCGGGGTAACTGTCGATGATGTTCAGCGAGTGGTCAAAGACAATTTCGATACGGAGAATATGATTATCGCCACCGCGGGGAAGAGGATGGAATAGATCTATTAACCTTCGGGCAAAAAGGGCGGGTCAGCCGGACCAGCCCTTTTTTATTTTTGGATTTTACCGTTTCGGCTAATATGATCTGCTCGAAGTGGGCGGGGCGTAAAGGAATTTCTTTTCGAAATCGTCATAGGGCGTACCATCGATAAAAACCAACGGATAGATGAGATAATTCAAGGGTTCGGGCAAAAGCTCATCGTTAAACGATATATCCCGTCCCATAGTGAAAGCCACCCTGTTTTCGTCGAGTGTTCCGAAATAAAACTCGGTTTTGTCGGGATTCTTGCTGGCTTCCGAAGCATCGACCGGAACCCAGCCTAATTCCTCGGTGTAAAACTCCGCCCAGCAATGATAACCGCCTATCTCTCCCTCATCCGCTGTTTCCGGAATGGGGAAACCCATAATGAACCTGGCCGGTATGCCGGCTGAACGGGCCATTCCGATGAAAAGAGAATGAAAATCGGTACAATTTCCGGAGCGGGCGGTGCACGCATGGATAACATCACCCCGACCCCAGCCGTCGCCGCTTTTATCGTAGGTCATGGTGGATACGACGTCGTTATAAATCGCCCTGGCTTGGGCCAGAACCGATAAGTCCCCGGCGATTACTTTCTCTGTTTCCTCCTCCACCGGACCGCTCAACGGAACCAGTTTGTCCGGCGCCAGGAATCTCGCCTTGAGGGATTCTGACGGCGTATCGACGTCCTTCATCGAACCATCGAGTGAGGAATACCTTTTCCGATTTACCGAAAAGAGCATCTTCACCTCGAAGCTCTCTTCGAGATTGCCGACCGCTTCAACTGTCAACAGTTTATTGCCGTATTCGCTGTCGATAATAAAAGTGTGCGGATAAGGGCTTTCCACCAGCAGGTTCGAGACTATCTGGTGATTATCCGATTGAGGGACAGGAATGAGAACATCCGCTTTTTGCGTCCCGCTCGGTATGTTATTTACCCTGACCGAATAACTGAATATCAGCGATCTGGAATGCTCCGCCGATTTGAAGGTTTTCCGCATGGCAAAATAGAAGATAGAGATGAAAATCAGTACGACCGCTATGGTTAGTTTTCCGCTTACTTTCATTACCGCCGCTCCCTCGCATCAAGTACGTTTAAGTTACGCGCCTTCATCTGTATTATCATGACAAGAAATTTCTATTGGCGGATCGGGTGATTATGGTAACCCGATATCGGTTATTTCAAAAATTTCCCGTTTTTAAAGAACATCTGCCCGTCAGCGTAGAGGGCCCCGTTTTTGCGGAGATCGCAGATCATATCCCAATGCAAACCGGAATTATTTTTTCCTCCCGATTCAGGGTACGATTGCCCGAGAGCCATATGTATGGTCCCTCCGATTTTCTCATCGAATAGAATGTTCTTGCTGAAGTTTTTTATCCCGAAATTGGTGCCGATGGCCACTTCGCCGAGATAACGGGCCCCTTTATCCAGATCGAGCATGGTGTTCAGGAATTTCTCTCCTTTGGCGGCGGTGGCTTTTACCGCTTTCCCGTTTTTAAACTCAATCCGGACATCCTCGACCTCGTTTCCATGGTACACGGCGGGGAAGGTGAAACGGATATGCCCGTCGGCGGAATTCTCGATAGGGGCCGTGAAAACCTCGCCGTCGGGGAAATTATTTTTCCCGTCGCAATTGATCCATTTTCGGCCTTTTACGTTGTATGTCATATCGGTTCCGGGGGCGGTGATACGGATTTCCTTTTTGGTCGAAAGGTATTTTATCAGACGGGCGTTATAACGGGAGATCTTTTTCCATTCGGCGATAGGATCTTTTTTATCCACACAGCAGGCCGAATAGACGAATTCCTCATAATCCGAAAGAGACATTCCGGCGTCCTGGGCTGAGGCATTGGTTGGATATAGACATCCGACCCATGAAAATTCTTTCCTGGCGGTGCGGGCCATTATTTTTTTCATCAAGGGAGCCATAGCTTTCTGTGAGACAGCCTGCTTCTTGTGATCGATTTTGGTCAGGGCTTTGGTATTGAAACTCGACATCACCGAAACTAGAGCGTCGGATCTCTCCGCCTCGAATCTCTGCAGGGGCGTTATGTATCTGAGCTGCTCCTCGGAAGAGTATTTGTAGTAAATCTCCTCCAATCCATCGAAAGCAATCCTGGTAAAGGGATAGGCTCCCATGATCAGGGCCTTTTTGTAAAGCTCTTTTAATAGAGGCGTGGCCAGAACGGTGCCTCTTAAACCGATCATTTGACCTTTCTTCAGGCCGATACAGTAACGCAGCAGAACATCGGCCAGTTTTTCGATTCTCTGATCCCTCATAATTATCCTTTGCTATCTTTTAGCTGTTTTCCCATCGATATCAAAGATATCACATCCTGCCGAAAGCGGAAAATCATTTTTTTTACCGGCGCCGAATCAGATGCCTCCGGTCTGATCCTCGGCTTCGGCTATCAGATTTTCCATCCGTGAATACAAAATATCCCTCTCGCTTAAAAGACCGGTCAGTTTCTGCCAATCGGACGACGACTCCAGTTCGGCGATTCGGGTTTCCAGCGAAGCGATTTCTGTTTCCAGCCCCGCTATCTCATTTTCTATTTTCTGTACGATTTGCGGGTTGATTCGACGCTTACTATTTTTCGCCGTTTTCTCCCCTGACCGAATCCCTCTCTCCGGAATCCGTGGAGGAGGCGTCTGTTTCTCTTTTTTACGCCGGTAATCATTGTATCCGCCCAGATATATCCTGATACTCCCATGTTCGATAGCGAAAATCCGTTCGGAGAATTTATCGAGGAAATACCGGTCATGCGAAACACAAAGAACAGTACCTTCATATTCGCTCAAAGCTCCCTCTAACGCCTCTCTCGATTGGATATCGAGGTGATTAGTAGGCTCGTCCAAAACCAGAAAATTCGGTTCGGTCACAATCAACCTGGCCAGCGCCAGCCGCGATTGCTCTCCCCCCGAAAATGTCCTGATTATTCTGAATACATCCTCGCCGCTGAAAAGAAATCTGCCGAGATAGCTTCTGATCTGTCCCTCGGTCCAGGCCGGTTTTTCCCCTCTGATGGTCAGCAGCGGGGTTGATTCCGGATCGAGATTCTCGGTCAATTGGTCGTAATATCCGATACTGATTTTCTTCCCGATTTCAATCCGGCCGACAATCGGGGTCAGTCTGCCGGTTATCAATTTGAGGATAGTGGTTTTACCGCATCCGTTGGGGCCGAAAAAACCTATCTTCTCGCCCCGCTCGATCTCAAAATCCAGATTTTGTAAAAATCGTCCGCCGTCGTAGGAAAACCCAGCCTCGTCAGCTTGAACCACCATTCTGGCCGATCTCTCCGCGCCGGAAAATTTGATATTGGCCGTGTCATCCGACGATACCGGTTTTCGCAGTCTTTCAAGTTTGGCCAGCATCCGCCGCCGCGACTGAGCCTGCTTGGTTTTCTGCCCTACGATATTCCGTCTGATGAAATCCTCTGTCTTTTCGATAAATTCCCTCTGGGCCTCGTATTGCCTGACCAGAGAATCGCGCCGTTTTTCCCGCTCGGTAAGATAATAGCCGTAACCGCCGGAATACAAGACCAGCTTGCCGTGAGCCATCTCCCAAACAGTTGTAGCTGTGGCCTCTATAAAAGCCCGGTCATGAGAAACATAAACTACTCCTCCGCCATACGACTTGAGATAGCCTTCGAGAAATTCCAGACCGGATATATCCAGATGATTGGTCGGCTCGTCAAGAAGCAGCAAATCCGGGGAGCTTATCAGTATCCTGGCCAAAGCCGCGCGGTTTCGCTGCCCCCCTGATAGTTCTTTCAGGCTTTTATCGAATTCGTCCCGGCCGAAACCCAGGCCGGCAAGAACCTCCTTGGCCCTGGATTCCATCAGGTAGCCGTCGGCGGTCTCGAATTGATCCTGAAGCCTCCCCAACTCCGTCAGCAAACCGGGGTTGTCGTGGTCCAGAGATAGTTCATGATGAATATTGTTCAGTCGATGTTTTAACTTCACCAGGTCGGCCATCCCTCCCAGAGCGTAATCGAATAGATCCCCGGAATTATCCGCTTTGATATTCTGCGGCAGATAGCTCCGTCTGACCGATTTCGGTATTTCCAGAATTCCGGTGTCCGGCTCTATATTACCGGCCAATATTTCCAGCAGGGTAGTCTTGCCTGCGCCATTGGATCCCAGAAGAGCTATTCTCTCCCCCTCCTTGATAGCCCCGGCGACTCCTGAGAGAACATCGCCCGACGGATACGATTTGGCTATTGATGAGAAGCTCGCCAGTATCATCGCCGAAGCGGTCTCATCGCCATTGGCTTGTCTGTGATTTGCTCATTCGGAGATTATAATTATCGAGAGCGGAATTACCAAAGAATAAAAACGAAATGCCAGGCCCGCTATTATGACTTGAAATCTAAATTATTTTTTCGGGCGGATGGAGCCAAGAGAATCCTGCCGGCTCAATCATCCTCTACAGGAAGGCAGGCTTCGGTCGGGCAAACTTCGGCGCAATCGCCACAGTCGGTGCATGTTTCCGGAGTAATGATATATTTGGGATCTCCCGCTATGATTGCGTTTTCAGGGCACTCCGGCAGACAGGCGTCGCACATGATACAATCATTAGTGATAATGTAAGTCAAATAAACCTCCAGTATTCGATTCCGCCGGACATCCGGCGACGGAACATTTAATCTAGTTTCAGTTGTGAATTTCCGGCAAATCGGGCGAAAACAGAATTAACCCGGCTCGGTTCGATGCATAAAAATATTAATACGGCTTTATGTCAAGTTCAATTTTGGAGGCAAATGCCGACAATTTAGTGGATGATAAAAGGAGATTATCAGTCAATATAGAACTCCCAACGGCACCAGTATTCACCGTTATAGGCGTCGGGAGGGCAATGAAGACAACGGGTCTTTATCCGGGGATCGATAGCCTCGGCGAATGTGGCGTATTCGACTATTCCCACCTCTTTGCAGGGGAAAGCCGCCATCCCTTTGCGGTATCGGGCGTCCTGAACACGGCAGGAATTCATCTGGAAAACCAGTCTCTTCGAAGATTTTTCAATAACCGTCTGCTTATTGATAAAAGCGTAAAGCCGCTCTCCCAGAGCCTCTTCCAGAAGATCCATGCCTCCGCCCGGCTCCTTACCCAATCGTGATAATATTCTCCCGGCTTCGATCGGGGAAAATTGGCTCCAGGCGATAGTATCGAGCCGGATGGCCGCTTCCATACCGAATTCCCTCTCCACGGCCTGAAACCAGAGACCGTCATGCGCCAGCCAGAGCCTGGCGAAATCGTCCTCGCGGTTTATTTTGTTATCCATGGACGGCTATTTAAGATAAGAAATCCTATATGTCAACCTGATATCGGTTTTTTCAGTATTTCAACTCGGACAACAGGGCGATATATTTTTTCTCGATTCCGGCCTGCTCCGATTCCACCCGATCGAAATCAGGCTTCATGGCGGCTATTCCCGCTTCACCCAGAATATCGACCGCCATAGGGTAGAGAATTGTATCTTCTTTCAATATATGCTGTTTTAATAAAGATCCGTAAGCTCGCCCATTCTCAACTATTCCCTCGACCGCGGATTTATTTCCGGCGGAGTATAGACGGTTGCTTTTCTCCATCTCGGCCACAAAACCTCGCCCCTGATCGTGGTCAGACAGCATTACGGCGATAGGCCCCTGTTCGGTGGGAAATCCGGCCTTTCCCATCCTTACAAAGAGGATATCCTCTTCTTTGGCATGATGGTACTTGTCGGAATAGCCGCGAATAAAATCTATCATATTGTCGAAAAAAACGCTGGATACGATCCCGCTTTTCTCCAGCTCCAAAATCCCATTTTCCAAAACGCCTATCCCTTTCAGGATAATCCGATGTTCGTCCATCAACTTCTCAATCGGACCCATCCGCAGCTCCTTTTGCCTGCCGGCAATAAATATATCGACTGGCGAGGATCTTTTCCCCGCTTTATCGCAATATACCTCTTTTCCAGCTGAAGGCCTTGACTAAAATCAATTCGGTAATCCGTCGGACGTTCCTTCGGTTGCTTTAGTATGTTTTCCCTTGCGGGTATATTTACTCTTATCCGGATGGATCTTCTCGGTTTTTTTGGGCAGCGGCACCCGGAGTTTCGGTCTTTTCGGTTTTCGAGGCATTGCAGTTGTCTCCAAAAAGCTCCTGTTGATCTGAGTACTATTTTCAGCCGCAGTAATATAGGTCGAATCCATACTAATCGTCAAGCTCATCGCAGGCGCGAGAATTACGCTGAAGAGACGGACAGAATAGAGGCCGATTTGTATTATAAATCCGAAAGCAAACCGGTATCGAGTGCCAAATCGCATAGCGGTCCAGATGATTTCCGGCAATGATCGGTATAACTGTTTCCACTTGCTTTCCGGCCCGACTTTGTGTAGCTTTTCACAAACAAAAACGGCGGCATTTTCGTATCCGCCTGCGTCTTTTGAGGATGAGGTGAAGGATGTCTGAGATATACAACGAAAGAGCCTATAGGGAATTCGCTGAAAACCTTAAGCCTCTTTTAAGCGGTCCAAACATTAAATCATATTCATTGAGGAAACTACGTTCCCTGGCTGTCACCACCGGAATAAGAACAAAATTCGGCTCATGGGGTTGGCGTTCTGCCGTATCCAGCAGAATCGGCCCGAAAACAGTTTATCTCGGTTCACCCGAGGTAAGGCTGCCGAAACTTTCTGAGCCGCAAAAGGGGATTATCGAGAACGCCCCTGACGAGCTGCATAAGGTTCTGCAGATGATGAAAACTCTGCCGTTCGTACATGTTCGCCGCCAAATGGGCGACAATCCTGATTTCAACCCGATATGCAATCTCTATATGTCCGTGGCCGATCCCAAGAATTACCGTACCGCCTATATGTGGGCCAATACCCTGGGCAAGCTGTCAAACCGGCCCGGACCAGAATTCACCATGATCCATATCCCCGAGGAGCATCCGATTCGACAGCAGGTGCTCTCCATTCCGGAGCACAATATCAATATCGCTCTGGGCACCGACTATATGGGTGAGGATAAAAAAGGATTTCTCCGTCAGGCCATGTGGGCGGCTGACGGTAAAGGGATGCTCGGTCTTCATGCCGGCACCAAGGTCGTTTATGTCAGAGACAGTTTCTCCGGCAAGCTTCAGACCTTCGGAGTCCTGCTTTTCGGGCTGTCGGCCACAGGCAAATCGACCTGGTCTTGTCACCAACTGGGACTTAACCATAAGGATCGGGAGAGAACCGAAGTCTCGCAGGACGATATAGTTTTTCTTCGTCCCGACGGCTCCGCTTACGGCTCAGAGAACGGTTTCTTCGTTAAGACGGACGTCGACGTAAAGCTGCAGGAAGCTATGTATTACGCCCTGATAGATAAAACCGCCATGTATGAGAATGTCATGATAGATTCTGACGGCAATCCCGATTTTCTCGACGAGCGTCTCAACGCCAACGGCCGGTCGGTTATCAGGAAAGATAAGTTGAGAATCAAACTCGGCCGAAAAATGGTCGGTATCCAGGCTCCCAGCATAAATCTGCCTCCTTTGGAGCGGCTGGACGGTTTGGTATTCGCCTTTATTACCCGGCGAAATACTATTTTGCCGTTCTCCCAGAAATTGACTCTGAAGCAGGCCGCGTTGGCTTACCTCTGGGGAGAATCATCGCATAGTTTCGCGTCGGAGCCGGTTAAGGCGGGAGAATCCGTGCGTACCGTGGGAACCGATCCGTTTATCATAGGCTCACGGGCTTTCAAGGTGAACCGTTTCTACGAGATAATGCAAGGTCTGGAATCACGATTCCCCGGCAAACTTCATTTCTACCAGTACAACACCGGCGGTATGGGAGAGATACTCGAGACGACCGAAGAGGGGGGAGTCAAACGGAAGAAGATGATCCGAAAGGTCGAGCGGGTTCCGATCGAGCTCATGGCCGATATCCAGCGGGGCGATCTGCGCGGCACGAATAAATATCGCCAGGGGATATTCGGAACCGAAGAGATCGTGGAATGTCGGGGAGGAGATCTCTCCAGGTATGATATCAACAAATATTATACTCGCGAACAGATCGATTTTTATCTAAAGGATTTAGTCGAGGGTCGAAGGAAATTCACCGCTGAAGTAGCCGCGGAAGGATTGAACAAAGATATTATTAAAGCGGCCGAAGAATCATTCGGGATCTCGCCCGATGCCGGACGAAAATATATACCGGCGACTGCGCCGTCGAAACCGGTAGAAGAAAAAATGAAAATCGATACCTCGCCTCCCCGTTCCATCTTCTCTGATATGCCCGCGATAAACAGACCGTCGAGAAGTTTCAGAGGGCGATAGATCGTAATATAAACGA
Source organism: Candidatus Zixiibacteriota bacterium (assembly GCA_024641335.1). Lineage (GTDB taxonomy): Bacteria > Zixibacteria > MSB-5A5 > UBA10806 > UBA10806 > JAHEDG01. The sequence goes on along the minus strand of JAHEDG010000013.1, from coordinate 8,195 downwards.
CAAAAAAGGCCGGGTATTCAAAGCGAATATCCGGCCTTTATGCTTTTGTGCCCTGAATCTTATGAGAACAGCGGCTATAGTCCCGCGGTCATAGTGATCACCAGACTGATCTGGAACCTGACGCTGAACGGTGAATTTTCCGCCAGACCGTACAAGTAGAAATGTCCATTGTCGGCAGCGTCTTTTAATGTCTGGAGATTTTGAATGTAGCTCAAAGCATCGGACCAATCGATGAACAGCGTATCGCCCGCAAGGATCACCGGCGATGAGAAAACGATTGTGGCATTAGCCCTGACCTCGGCCGGGCTCGAATAAGTACCGACATCGGAAAGCCAGACCTCGGCCTGGTTGTCGGCAAACTCCAGGTTTTCCAATGTACCAACCACAGCTACCTGGTCTATCGATTTTATCTTATCTTTGTGGTCGTTGTAGTCGCTGTTGTCGGTCAGATCGACCTCGGTTACCTGGATAGAAGTAGACGACGAGATAAACGAGTCGATATCGTACACCAATATCAGCGTTCCGCTGGCCACGCATCCGGCTATAAAAATCAAAACCAGAAGGGCCATACCGTAGATCATGTATTTCTTCATCTCAACCCTCCTATAATAACCCGAAGTGATAGTTTACGCCGACAAATACCAGGGCGTTCTTTCTCGATCCGCCGCTTCCGGTAGGGACAATCTCGAATTTACCCCGTCCCTCGATGCCGATATTGGCGGCCGGTAAAACCAGCTCGAATCCCGGCCCCAGATGATAGCCGACCTTTGTGTGATCTTCAAATCCATCACGCTTCCATTGGTAATTCGAAATGCCCAGGGCCCAATAGAAATGCGGTCCGGCCGCTCCGCCGACATTGCCGATAAGGAGTTCCGCGCCGAACGATGTAACCTTGCCGCCGTCGATACTCATAGTCAATCCGCCGACTGTGATTTCAGGATCGCCGAAAGCCCTATTTTCGTAGAATATCGAACCCCCTATCATGGGGGACGGCGAGAATTTGGCCTTGAGCCCGAAAGCGTTGCCTGTTTTGGCGTCCTCCTGGGCGACAGGGATATTCAATCCCCCGAACGCGCCGATCGATATATCGGTTAGAGCCAGGGCCTGTCCGGCCGATAACGTAAAAATTATTAAGGCGATGAATTTCCTCATTGAACCTCCCGACTGTTTTATTTCACCCCTGCCAAAATAGAGAATAGGAATAATGTTTGTCAATACAAGATCGCTTTTCGTCAGGTCAGTTCTTCTTTCGGAATACAGACAGAGACATTATATCATTTTATTTCAAGCATTAAAGGATTAACGGGGGTAAGACAGGCTGAACAAATGCCGGTCACCGAAGAGTTCCGACGGCATATAGGAATAATCGAAACCTATCCTGTTGGCGTTGATACCCAATCCGAGGGCGATCGGGACCTCCAGATTCCCGCCGGCCCGCAGATAGAATCCCGGTGTCGGGGAGTACTCCAACCCCCCCGCTATTCCGAAACCTGATTCACGGCTGAAATAAAAATCGGTATTCAAATTTAAGAACCTGTTTCGAATCGGAATCCACCCGGATATGGAGTATCGTTGAGGAAGAGGCGATGACGATTCCCCGATCCTGAAATCCGGACCGATATTCTCAGCGCTTAAAGCTAACCGTCCAAAACCGGTTTCATAAGATAAGCCGAATCCTAATCCGTAACCGTATGCTGTCTGATCATGGAGCCGCTGGCCATAGAAAGAGAACGACAGTCCATAAGACAGGATTCCGTTGGAGGATATCCCCAGCCTGGCCAGGTAATCCCCGGCCTTTATATTGTCCGTTTTGATATTTTCCGAACTATAACCGTTGATCTCCCCCGGTTGAAAGATATGGAACCCAAATGCCGCCGAATAATATCCCGGCAACTTCAGGCCGACCGCGAAAGCCTCCGATCGGGTATCCGTAAGAAGTTCCTGATAGGAGGCGAATCCTCCGGCCGTTCTTCCTATCATCGCCGGATTACCGAATATAGCCTCCGGACCCTCGATTCCGGCCAGATTGCCCTGCCCCGTAGCCGCCGAATAGGCCCCCACCGGAATATTCAGAAAATCCAAGGCGCATTCTCCAGGCGATGATAGAGCCGTATTTGACCATGAGAAGACCAGATAAGCTACCGTTAAGCACAAAGTTATAGCCGCAGATCGATTCTTTCTTTTATGAGACCGCCCCTGGTCCATTTTCATTTCTTTCTTACCGTTTCGAATTCCTTTTTCGAAGCACACGATTTGTTATCACCTGGCGGGGCAGATGTCAACCCTTTTTCCGGATAGTCATTTCCGAGAAGCTCAGATCCTGGCGATCAGATCGATCTCGATCAGGGCATCTCGGGGCAATCCGGCAACCTCCACAGCTGAGCGAGCCGGGTAGTCTTTGCTGAAGTATTCGGAATAGATCTCGTTTACCTTAACGAAGTCATTCATATCTTTAAGGTATAGGGTGACCTTAAGGACATTGTCAAATGAGCTGCCGGCAGCTCGGAGCACCTCGTTGAGATTAGCGAAAACCTGATGGGTTTGTTTGATTATATCCTTTTCAAGCATCTGGCCGGTGGACCAGTCGAGGGCGATCTGTCCGGCGGTAAAGAGCAATCCGGTTGCGGGATCGACAACCGCCTGGCTGTACGGACCGATTTGTTTGGGGGCTTTTTCGCTGTGGATAATTTTTTTCATTGTATCTCCTTTAAAATAAGCTAAATTTGCACCGACTGTTATTATCATGGAAGGAGAACGATTTCAAGAATAAGATATTAAAAACGGGCAGAGAAGAATGGGTTATAGGGATTCTGGCCGTAATAGCCTATCTGATTTGTCTTTATAACGATTTTCATACCGATGACTGGATCGTCCTGAACCTTATGCGCGACGGTTTCTCTCTGTCCGATTTTCTGTCCATGGAAAATCCCGGACGGTTTCGTCCGCTGATCAATATTGTCATTTATCTGAGGTATCTGGTATTCGGCGATAACCCTGTCGGTTACTACTCGTTGAATATACTGCTGCATTCGCTGGTCAGCGTGTTTTTTTATAAACTGCTGATAAAGACAGAAATACCAAAGCCGGCGGCGCTTTTTTCGGGGATTTTCTTCGCGGCTTATTTTCAGCATTATGAAGCGGTTATCTGGCTCTACGGAATCATCCGGGAGCTGGCTGCCTTGGCCTATATTTCAGGGTTGTGGTATCTTTACGATTATCTGAAATCGGGTGACCGGACGTCGTTCGGGAAATTCGCGGCAATCGGATTTCTCGGTTTGTTTATAGTTGAGGATTTTGTGATTGCTCCTTTGGTTTTTGCCGCTTTTACCGCGCTTTTCGCCGGCCGGGGAGAGATTATCAGGAGGATAAAGCCTGTGGCGTTGGTCGGGACTATCGGGCTGATTGTTTATTTCACTTTGCGAACCGTTCTGATTTCCAGACCGGGAGTGGTGGAAACTTATTATTATCCCGGTTTTCATATGATCAGGGTTCTTTTCGAGTACCTGGGCTGGTTTATCATACCGTCCCCCGCTCATCCCTATTTCCAGAAGATCGCGAATTCCGTCGGAGTGTTTTATTACTTCTGGCGGTGGTTCAGCTATCTGGTCATATTCAGTTTTGTACCTATCGTGATATGGGCATTTATCAGGTCGTCGAAACAGGTGAAGTTCTTTATTCTAATTATCTTCATCACCCTTTTGCCCATAATCCCGTTGAATTACAAGGTCAGCTCCAGGAATATCTATCTGCCATCGCTGGGGCTGGCGGTTCTGATCGGGTATATGTTTTCGGAGATGATCCGAAAATCGAAATCCCGGCCATGGTTGAGGATCGTCGCATATTCGCTTTTCGTCGGATATATGGGGATAAGCGTCGCGGCTATCGATATAACGTCGCTCGAATATAAATCCACCCAGAATCTGGTTCGCGGTATCGTGGACGATATCGGGGCGTCCGGCCTCGATCTGAACAGCCGTCGATATACTCTGCTGGATCATATGCCCGGACGGGCCATTGCCGGGCCGGCGATGATGTACAGGCTCGGATTCCGAAGGCCATTGATTGTCTCCAATGATCCTATTAAGGGGCCTTTGGATATCAAATTCAAAGCCGATTCTCTATATAATGAGGGAATACCGTTTTTTCTTTTCGATTACCGTTCGGGACATATGCGGGAAGCTACAGAGGAATATATTTCGAGAAAATAAGCGGGCAGCCGATATTATCCATTTTGGGTTTTCGGCTGCGATCGGATTAGAAACTCCTGATTATGGCCTCAGCATTGCCTTAGTAACAGACTAATAGATAGAAAGTTATGAAAGCGAATAGTCATTTCCTCGTATTATTTCGATTTGTGAATAATTAATTAACCCTTGCTTTCCGATAATATTAATATAGATTGTTTCGGGAACCGTAATTAGTATCGGGAGTTTAAGATAATAGACATGATGGTTAATTTAACGAAATCGATCCTAAGCGCCGTTTTGGGCCTGATGCTTTTGGCCGCGCCTGTGGCTTTCAGCCAGGGGTGCGTCGTGTCTGCCTGCTGCTGCCATCCGGAGAAAACGGTCGATCTCACTATGGGGGGAAGTCCCTGTTGCGGTTGCGGGATTGCGCAGGATAAGCCCGTCCCGTTTCAAACGGCGGTAAATCTGACGGTTTTACAAGAGGATAATATTCGTCCCGACGTTAATTATATTTATCCCGAACATCTTATGATCCAGGAAGATTTGATTCTCGATGGACGAATATTCAAACTTGGATCATTATCACCACCCTCCATAGAAAAGCAATCCAGCTCTCCTTTACTTTGTTGATCCTTTAGGATAAGTTATAGCATGTTTGGCCGGCGTAAGCCGTGTCGATTTAACTTATTGCGAAAGGACGACAGAGTGTTTTCTAAAATCAGGCTAATTTTAGCCGCAGCCATATTGTTTTCACCCCTATCTTCATGGGGTCAAACCCTTCCATCGGATCCGGTTCTGGATTCTCTGGTCATGACCGTATTACGGGATAACCCCGATATACAGGCTGCGGCGCAGATGGCCAGGTCGGCGGAGTATATGGTATCACCCGCCGGTTCGCTACCCGATCCCATGGCTATGATAAGTTTAACCGGGCCGACCAACGGTTCCTGGGTCGGCGAGCCTATGGCCACGCCTAATGTCATGATCGGGCTTACCCAGATGATACCGTTTCCCGGCAAACTCGGAGCCATGAAAAACGCCGCTAAGGATATGGCCGGGGGACATCGGGAATCGCTTGAGAATACACGTCAGAATATGGCCGCCATGGTTAGATCGGCCTATTATGAATTGGCTTACTGGGACGATGCCCTGGAGACTGTCGAAAACAATATCAGCTTTTTTGACGAGCTCGAGGCCGTAGCCAGGGAAAAATACAGGGTCGGCCAGGGAATTCAGGCCAACGTTCTTCAGGCGCAGGCAATGAGGACCAGGCTTGAGGATGAGAAGCTGATGGTGGTCAAGATGATCGGCATGTCTCAAGTGATGCTGGCACAGCTTATCAGCGACCCGTCAATGGAGCCGGTAAAGGCAAGCCTGCCTGAAATGGCGAATCTCCCGTTATTGGATAAATCAGTTCTGTTATCGAACCTTGAACGGGAAAATCCCCGTTTGAGGAAATCGGCGTTTGAGATCGATATGCGCCGAAACATGTTAAGAAACGCCAAATTGGATTATTTGCCCGATTTCACCTTCGGCGTCTCTTACGGATTCGGACAGGCCAGCGAGATGATTCCCATGTCCGGGGAAAATATGCTGGGTGTTTCGGCGGGAATTAATATTCCACTCTGGGCCGGATGGAAACAGAAAAACATGGTCTCGTCGGCCCGGGCCGATCTGCGTCAAGCGGAATACATGAAACTGGATATGAACGATCAACTCCGGTTTGAATTGGATAAGCACCTGCTTGAGTACGATCGCGATCGTTCGCGTTACACCTTATATAAGGAATCGCTAATTCCCCAGTCTCGGGCCGAATTAGAATCAGCCAGGGTCGCCTACGAGGTGGGAAAGCTGGAATTCATGAATGTCATCAACGCCCAGATGGGGTTGTTTGACGCCGAACTGGAGTTAAGAAAATCGTTGGCTGACGGATTAAAATCGCTGGCCCAAATAGCTGCTTTGACAGCCGAGGCCGCGCCGTCGCTTGAAAAATAACGGATCGAGAGGAAAAAAATGAAAAGATTATGGCTTGTGATAATAGTGGTCGCCTGCCTGGGAACCGGCTTTTTCCTGGGACGGCTGATGTTCTCGGATAATGGAAAACATGAACAAACCGCAAATTCGTCGATAGAACAACAATACACCTGCGGTATGCATCCTCAGATAATTTCCGACGAACCGGGTTATTGTCCTATATGCGAGATGAAATTGACGCCGATTCGGCGGGAATCATCGGTTCAAAAACCGGGCGAACGCAAGATCGCCTATTGGGTCGCCCCGATGGATCCGAGTTATATCCGCAACGAGCCGGGCAAATCGCCGATGGGTATGGACCTGGTGCCGGTGTACGAAGACGAGGCTGCCGGGAATATCATCCGTATCGATCCGGTTACCTCGCAGAATATGGGCTTAAAGATGACCAGGGTCGGGAAGATGAAATTGAAACGGGAGATCAACACCGTGGCCCATATCACCTATAACGAGGAAAAGCAGGTTAGTGTCAACTCCAAGGTAATGGGATGGGTGGAGAAGCTCTACGCCGATTATGAGGGGAAGGCAGTTAGTAAAGGCGATCCTCTTCTGGAGATCTATTCGCCTGATCTGGTGGCGGCTCAACGTGAGTATCTTTCCGCGCTGGCCAATTATGATCAGCTTAAGGACGCGTCGTTGGCCTCGGCTCGCGAAAGCGCCGGTGGTTTGCTTGAGGCTGCCCGCGACAGGCTTTTGCTCTGGGATATATCTCAGCGGCAGATCGATGAATTAGCCCGTACCGGAAAGGTTCGCAAGACGTTGACGATTTATACGCCCGCCGACGGTGTCGTGATATCGAAGATGGTGGTCGAAGGCGACAACATCATGCCCGGAATGAAACTGATGGAGATAGCCGATTTATCGACGGTCTGGGCTGTGGCTCATATCTACGAATACGAGCTTCCCTATGTAAAGGCCGGGCAGAAAGCGCAAACAACCCTGTCATACCTGCCCGGGCAGACATACGAAGGGCGCATATCGTTTATCTATCCTTATTTAAACGACATGGCTCGCGACGCCGAGATTCGGATCGAAATTTCCAACAAGGGTATGAATCTCAAGCCGGGCATGTTCGGCACGGCCCGAATCGAATCGGCCCTGCCGGGCGAAAGGCTGGCAGTCCCCAACCAGGCGGTGATTCGTACGGGACTGAGAAATGTCGCCTTTGTATCTTTAGGCGACGGTAAATTCATGCCGAGAGACATAACCCTGGGAGTTTTGGGGCAGGACGATATGATCGAAATTCTCTCCGGGCTAAATGAAGGCGATATGGTTGTGACATCTTCTCAATTCATGCTCGATTCGGAATCCCGTTTGCGGGAAGCGACCAATAAGATCAAGGCCCAAATGGCATCGGTTAAGATCACCAGCGACATTCCGTCCGAACAGCCCGAACATCCGCAAGCGGAAATGGGAGGGATGAAAATGGATACCGGCCGGGATACGGCCAAGGCTGATACAATGAGTCATCAACATGAAATGAAAATGGATTCTGAAAAGGCAGCGCCGGCGAGCGGCGTCTACACCTGCCCCATGGATTCGCACGCCCATATCGTTCAGATGGGTCCGGGCAAATGCCCTGAGTGCGGCATGAAGTTGGTGCCCGCGGAGGAAACGTCCGGCCGCACGGTTTATGAATGCCCGATGCCGGAGGACAGTGTAGTTTCCGCAAAACCGGGACGATGCCCGAAATGCGGAATGAAGCTGATCGAGAAGAAGATCGGTTATCCGGGAAAAACGCCTGCTGTCAATCCTGAAGCCGACATGAAGCGGATGAAGATGGATATGAGTAAGGAAGAGGCCGGGGCCGATACAATAGGTCATAAACACGAAATGAAGATGGATTCCTCAAAGAGTGGAGGGACCAGCGGCGTCTACACCTGCCCCATGGATTCGCATTCGAATGTTGTTCAGATGGGTCCGGGCAAATGCCCGGAATGCGGCATGAAGCTGGTGCCCGCGGAGGAAACGTCCGGC
>JAHEDG010000049.1 GCA_024641335.1 Candidatus Zixiibacteriota bacterium | reverse complement strand
CCTCCCGGAGCCAGACTCAGAGTCGGGCTTTCAGGGCTTAGTATGGCCGAGTATTTCAGAGACGAAGAGGGGCAGGATGTCCTTCTGTTCGTTGATAATATCTTCCGCTTCGTTCAGGCTGGTTCCGAGGTCTCCGCTTTGCTGGGCAGAATGCCTTCGGCAGTAGGATATCAGCCGACCCTGGGCACCGAAATGGGAGCCTTGCAGGAGAGAATCACATCCACGAAATCCGGCTCGATCACTTCTGTCCAGGCCATCTATGTACCGGCCGATGACCTGACTGACCCGGCCCCGGCGACCACTTTCAGCCATCTCGACGCTACCACCGTGTTATCAAGGCAGATCGTTGAGTTGGGGATTTATCCCGCCGTCGATCCTCTGACCTCTACCAGCAGAATTCTCGATCCGAATATTGTTGGCCACGAACATTACAACGTTGCCCGCGGAGTTCAGCAGGTTTTGCAAAGATATAAAGACTTGCAGGATATTATCGCTATCCTCGGTATCGACGAGCTTTCTGAAGATGATAAATTGACTGTCTCACGGGCTCGCAAGATCCAGAGATTCCTGTCTCAGCCGTTTTTTGTGGCCGAGGTATTTACCGGAACGAAAGGGCAATACGTCAAGCTCGAGGATACCATCCGGGGCTTCAAGGAAATTATCGAAGGCAAATACGATGATCTTCCGGAGCAGGCCTTCTACATGGTCGGAGGTATAGAGATGGTAGTTGAAAAAGCCGAGCAGATGAAGTCGGGAGCGTAAAATTGTTTAAGCTTTCTGTGGTCACCCCTGAGAAGGTGGTGTTTGAGCAGGACGCCCGTGCCATTGTAGCCCCCGGAAGCGAAGGCTACCTGGGTGTGCTATCCAATCATGCCCCGCTTATCACGGCCCTTATGTCTGGTGTTCTGACAGTCACCGATATGAAAAATAAATCTACCGTCTATTCCATTTCCGGAGGGTTCCTTGAGGTCTCCGGGAATATCGCCACCGTCCTGGCTGATTCCATAGAGACCCCTGACCAGATAGATTTGGATAGGGCCAGGGCCGCGGAAAAACGGGCCCGGGAACGGTTGGCCAGACGTTCCAGCGCTGATATCGATACCCGGCGGGCCGAGGCTGCTCTGGCCAGGGCATTGAACAGGCTGAAACTGGCATCGCGTCATTAAACTCCGCTATACATCATACTGAAATAATAATCCGCGTTCAATAGAGCGCGGATTTTTTTGCCCGAAAATCAGATTCATAAAATTCTCTGAAAATCATGTTACTGCTGCCTGTTGGTCTAAGGCGCGACACTGAATACTTATCGAATTTTGCTTGCGGGAATTATGATTATGGCTTACATATTATTATAGCAAGATGACTGACAACCGTTAGAGGAGCTACCGTTCTCGGCGGTTGGTTTATTAAATAAACAATTCAAAGGAGGACGCATGAAGATTATCGGCTACATGGAAGGCACCAATTCAGAATTGCTTACTGATCTGCTGCTGGAAGGACTGGATACGCTGCCGCTATCCAACGGATGGGACAATCACGGCAAATATATCGCCCATATCAACAGGGCCGATAATATTTCTATGGTGGTTGGGTATCTTCATAAATTTCTGACCATATCGAAGGATTTCGGAAAAAGCGATGATATCCTCTCCGCCTTAAAAGCCTATAGGATTCCGACAGTGTTTATTGTTCCGAAAAACCGACAGGATAAGGCCATCAAATTATTGAAGGGGAAAGGCGTTAATTACAAATTGGCCGACCCCGCCGAGCTGACAAAAATAATCACCGGAACATTGGCGAAAAGAAAAGCCGCGGCCGGGAAAACGATCAAAAAAAGATAACCGGTCTTCTTATCGGTACGCTGCCGATATGCCTTCATCGCGCTCTATGCGGTGCCTTTTAACTGTTAGTGTATTAATATGTTACGACATATCGAGGGGGATGTCTGTGATATTGCGGATATCTCCCTGATATCATCGCTTTTACCGTTCAGATATATCCTTCCAATAAAAATTCGAAAATCAGACCATAGGGAAGATTTTTTCTTGACTATAATAACAGCAAGCTTATTATTACCAAGATTTGTGAAATTTTGAACAAACTCCTGTTTGGAATTTCATTTTCCGCCCTTACCGGGGCGACAAGCGTCGTAGAATGCAAGATTGAATCCCCCTCTGGCGAGGGGCGTTGCAAGAAAGGCAAGGAACGTCGATGTCAAACAAAGTCGATGCTTTTATGGAGCATGTAATTTCCGCTCATCCTGGCGAAAACGAATTTCATCAGGCTGTAACGGAAGTTGTTGAATCTTTAATGCCGGTCCTCGACCGTCACCCCAGGTATCGCGAAGCCCAGGTATTGGAGCGTATCGTCGAGCCGGAACGAATTATTATTTTCCGAGTCCCCTGGCTGGATGATAAAGGCGGAGTTCGAGTCAATATTGGTTACAGGGTCGAGTTCAACAGCGCTATCGGGCCCTACAAAGGTGGCTTGAGATTTCATCCCAGCGTTAATCTAGGTATTCTCAAATTTCTCGGCTTCGAACAGGTTTTTAAAAACAGCCTGACCACCCTGCCCATGGGCGGCGGCAAAGGCGGCTCCAATTTCGATCCCAAGGGTAAATCGGATAACGAAGTCATGAAATTCTGTCAGAGTTTTATGGGCGAGCTGTTCCGTCATATCGGCCCCAATACCGATGTTCCTGCCGGCGATATCGGAGTCGGTGGCAGGGAAATCGGCTTCCTATTCGGACAGTACAAAAAGCTCCGCAACGCCTTCGAAGGCGTATTGACCGGCAAAGGACTCAACTGGGGTGGTAGCTTGATCCGTCCCGAAGCCACAGGCTACGGAGCGGTTTATTTCGCTGAGGAGATGCTCAAAACCCGCGGCGAGTCTTTGGATGGTAAAACGGTATCTGTTTCCGGCTCTGGCAATGTCGCTCAATATGCGGTCGAGAAGGTAAACCAGCTCGGCGGCAAGGTCGTGACCCTGTCCGATTCGGCCGGATATATATATGATAAGGACGGCGTCAAAGGCGAAAAATGGGAATTCCTTATGGATCTCAAGAATGTGCGCCGTGGTCGAATCAAGGAATACGCCGAAAAATTCAAATGCGAGTATCATGAAGGCGCCGGTATCTGGAATGTCCCTGTACAGGTCGCTTTGCCCTGTGCCACACAGAACGAGCTTAACGGCGATGACGCCAAAACTTTGGTCAAAAATGGCTGCTATGTCGTTTCCGAAGGCGCTAATATGCCCTCGACCCCGGATGCTGTAAGTGTTTTCATCGATAAGAAAATCCTTTATGGTCCGGGGAAAGCCGCCAACGCCGGAGGCGTGGCCACATCCGGTCTGGAAATGTCCCAGAACAGCCTGCGCTTGAGCTGGACCCGCGAAGAGGTCGACGAGAAACTCCATTCTATTATGCGGAGCATTCATAAAAACGCCCTTGATACGGCCGAGGAGTACGGTACGCCCGGCAACTATGTCAATGGCGCTAATATCGCTGGTTTCCTGAAAGTTGCCGATGCCATGCTGGACCAGGGAATCGTGTAATTGTTGTTAGTGACGCTAATGACAAGGCGGGTCATTAACGGCCCGCCTTTTTTAATGAGGAGAAATAGATTAGATAAGAAGATATCCGTCGACTGTCCGGCCTTTAATCGATAAATCTCTGGACATTCCGGCCCGAATTTTGTAAATGATTACTGGCCGATTTGGTTAAGGCGAACCGAATACTGCGGCGCGAGTATAATAGCCGTACGCGGGAATTTTAGAAAATTAATTCGAGACCGGAATAAAACAGGAGGATGAAATTGTTGAAAAGGATAATACTCATGATTATTCCGATTTTTATGGTTTCGGCCACGGGATGTAAAAAAGTCGAGAAAAATCCCATTGTCGAAATACAGACCAATCATGGCGATATTTATCTCGAAGTTTTCCTGAAAGAAACTCCCATTCACGCCGGGAACTTCCTTTCTAAGGTAGACGCCGGCAAATACGACAGCCTGACATTCCATCGGGTGGTTGCCGGTTTTGTCATCCAGGGTGGAGATCCGACCGGTTCGGGCAGCGGCAGTATGGGCGACGATCGTCTGGCTGACGAAAAATCGCCGTATCCGCAGGCTCCCTATACCGTAGCTATGGCCAGGTCCGGCTTGGGAGCGTCCAATTGCCAGTTCTATATCAACCTCAAGGATAACTCCTTCCTCGACAAGCAGAAATTTTCCTCTTTCGCCAAGGTTATTTCCGGTATGGATGTAGTCGATAAAATCGGACAGGTGAAAGTCGGGGTAAACGACAAACCGCTCGAACCGGTGATCATGAAAAAACTGCGGCTCGTCGATATGGTCCCCGCCAAAAAATAGTTATCAGGGACTTTTGAGAAATATCGCGATACTCGGCTCCTCCGGATCGATAGGCAAGAACGCCCTCTGGGCCGCCTCTCGGTTTCCGGAGGAGCTTGGAATTTTCGGGCTTTCGGTTCATTCTGATATCGACGCTTTATCCGAGCAGATAGCCTTATTCCATCCGGAGATAGTTTGCGTTGCCGATAAAATCGCGGCAGCCGAGCTTGCTCGAACCCTGAACGGTTCAAAGCCGATTATTCTTTCGGGCGAACACGGCCTCGAAGAGTTAGCCTCGCATCCTCAAATTGATATCGTCATCAATTCCGTGGTTGGTTTCGCTGGATTGAAATCGACTCTGGCAGCAGCCGGCACAGGTAAACGGATCGCGCTGGCCAATAAAGAATCGATGGTCGCCGGAGGCCGTCTTGTAAAGGATATTGCGGAGAGTCATAACGCCGAGATAATCCCCGTGGATTCAGAACATTCGGCCATTTTCCAATGTTTGAAATCGGGCCGAACTAACGATATCAGACGGTTGATCCTGACATCATCCGGCGGGCCGTTCAGAAATTATCCGGTTGAAAAATTCCGGGAGATCACGGTCGATCTGGCTTTGAAACACCCCACCTGGAGCATGGGCAGGAAGATCACTATCGATTCGGCTACCCTCATGAACAAAGGGTTGGAAATTATAGAAGCGGTCTATCTTTTCGATTTTCCCGAAGATCGGATCGATGTGGTCATTCATCCTCAATCAGTGGTTCATTCCATGGTTGAGTATATCGACGGCTCGGTAATCGCTCAGCTCTCCAGACCGGATATGCGTCTGCCGATAGAATATGCCTTATTCTATCCGGAGCGTCGCGGTCTCGACATAGCCGATCTTGACTTCAACATGAAATTCTCTCTCGATTTCGAACCCCCGGATAACCATAAATTTCCCAGCCTGAATCTGGCCAGACAGGCTGTCAGGGTAGGAAATACCGCGCCGGCCATATTTAATGCCGCCAACGAGATTGCTGTCGACGCTTTTCTGAACGGATTTATTGATTTTCCCGGGATATTCTCCATTGTTGACGATGTTTTGAGCAGCGCCGAAATAATTCAGGCCGATTGTATCGAATCGATTATCGAGGCCGATATAAAAAGCAGGGAATCGGCCCGAACGATTGTCGGGCGATTCGAAAAGTAGTGAAAAAGGGCCTTGAAATGGAACTTTACGGCCCTGAAATCGTTCTTTTAACTGGAATGAGGGGAATTAATGTTTGACTGGATATTGCCGTTTATCGCCATACTCGGGTTACTGGTATTTGTTCACGAGCTGGGGCATTTTATTGCCGCCAAACGTTCCGGAATTAAGGTCGAAAAATTCTCCCTCGGATTTCCTCCCAATATCATCTCCAAAAAGATAGGGGAGACAGAATATTGCATAGGAATTATTCCCCTCGGCGGATATGTCAAAATGAAAGGGGATATCCCCGATTTTGCTGATGATGAAACCGAGCCGGTCGGCGAACCCGACGAGTTTATGTCCGCTCCCGTCTGGAAGAGAGCTATGGTCATAGCCGCCGGCCCTGCCATGAATTTTGTCGCCGCTTATTTTTTGTTTGCTATAATGATTTGGGCTTGGGGGAATCCTCTGGCCAGGCCGAATTCCACCGAACTCGGTTCTGTGGGGCCCGATACCCCAGCTTATCATGGGGGGTTGGTAGAAGGAGACCGGGTTATCTCTGTAGATGGTCTCTTCGTGGGTGATTTTGAGGAAATGGCCGCTCTTATCAAAGCTCGCCCGGAACAGGATGTCGTGATTAAATACCGAAGAGGCGATATCGATAACCTGACGACAATCAAGACCCTTCGATACGACTACACCGATACTTTGGGGGTCGAGCGAACCGAGGGAAGAATTGGTGTAGATCCGGTCTTCGATTTTCACGCCACCGATTTTCTTACCGCCGTCAAAGAGGGCGCCGGGGCTACAGTGTTTATCTCCGCGGTGACATTGGATTTCCTATGGAAACTCGTATCCCGACAGGAATCGGTAAAAAACCTGGGCGGGCCGATTATGATCGCCGATCAGGCCGGTAAGGCATTACGTCGAGGGCTTCCTTATCTGGTAAACCTGGCCGCTTTTCTCTCCGTTAATCTCGGAATCCTGAATATTCTGCCCATACCTGTTCTGGACGGCGGCCACCTTGTTTTCCTGGGTGTCGAGGCTTTCCGCCGCAAACCGATACCGTTTAAGAAAAGGCTGTTCTGGCAGCAGATCGGTATGGGACTGCTTCTTTTGCTTATGGTTTTCGTTACTTACAACGATATACTCAGATTGATCTCAGGCCATTAACTCGCGAGTTACCTTATTCATATTTCGAGAGAGCCGAGCCTAAAAGCTCCCTGGCTCTCTGGCGCGCCGATGGAGGCTCGAGAATCTCGGCGCTATCACCGAATCCCAAGACCCAGCGTATGAATTCATCCTCGCCTCCGACCGTTACTTTGTAGTGCACATCGCCGTTATCCCGGTCTTCGATAGTCTCGTCGGGATGATGGCTCGATGATTTTATTACCACGGCCGCTTCCCCGGTAAACTTTACTTTGAACTGCTTTATCTTGCCTTTATATACACCCCAGCTGGATCGAAAATACGACTCGATAGAAAACTCCGTCGGAATCTCGAACTTCTTCCCGGCTATTTGCACTTTGTTGATTCTTCCCAGACGGAAAGTCCTGATTTCGCGCCGTAAATGACAATAACCGACTATATACCAGGCATGCCGGCGGAAAGTAATGGCGTAAGGATCCAATTTTCTTTCAGTTTCCTCCCCTCGCAGAGAGCTGTAATGGATCAACAGGCTTTTTCTATCCCGGATAGCGTTTTCTATTATCGGCGCGATCTTGTAGGTATCCTGCTTTTCGGTAAAAGCCGCGCCTATTGAAATTGAATCCTTGATGTTATCCGACGCGCTCATCGATTCTATCTTATCGATAATAACCCTGGCCGTTTTCTGAAATGGCTTCCCTTTTCCTAACAATGGAGATTTCAAAAGCCCCAACAGGAATCCCGCCTCATGTTCTGTGAGATTCGATGGTGGCAAAAAGCCGTTATGCAGCAATCGATAACCGCCGTCAAAATAGATCGGGATATTGGCCGCCGAAATAGAGATAATATCGCGGTAAATCGAACGTTCTGTTACTCCGCATTTACGGGCCAGGTCGGACGCCTTAAGTCCGTGATTGGTGCGTAAAAGAGACAGAATATAAAGTAAACGCTCCGTTTTCCTCACAACCCTAATATATACCCCAATATCCCTTGAAGTCAATATGGTGAAATTCATTTATAAAACCTGTTATTCTCCCATTCATATAGGGGAAATCCCATAATTCCAGCTAAAAAAGCAGGAAGAGCGTTTGAGAAATACGCCGAATGCCCTATCTAATAATTATCATATCAACGGGTTACGGCGATGTTTCCATTTGCAACCCTCTTATCTTTCTATGGCATGCCCCTTGCAAAGTATAGACCGGAAACTTGGAACTATCAGGAGGGGTAATATGCAAAAGATCAGAAAATTCCGGTCAAAATCGATTAAATTCCTGTTGATTTTGCCCGTAGCAGTGCTGATGATCATGGCTGCCTGCACCGTCGAAAAACCTCAAGCGCCTTCATGGTTAACAACTTGGGATATCCCTATTTCCAATAAGACTTTCTCCATCAGTGATCTTTTGGAGAATATCGGGGATTCTCTTATTACATTCGACAGCCTGGGGAATCCCGGCTTCAGCATCACACAGGGGTTCGATACAGTCTCTGTCGCCAACAACTTGACCGTCGCCGGGATCAATCTCGATATCCGAGATTCTCTCGGTATTATTGACATCGATCCGCCTGGTGGGGCAACCGCTTCCACCAACATCAATGACTTCTTAACCGTCAATTTCGGCGTGGTTCCGCCGGTGTCTTTTGGTCATTCTCAAAACTTATCCGCTATCAGTAATTTCACATGGATGGATGTTCAATCCGGAACACTGGATTTGACCTTTAGCAATTATCTTGAAGTCGATCTGGATACATTAATCGTAACCGTCGTAGACCTGGCCGACTCGCACACCGTTGGAACCGCGGTCTATGCCAACGGACTCACCTATTTGGAGCAGGAGACTCAGTCTATCGATCTCTCCGGTCAGACGATTTCCAATAGTTTGGCCATGGATTTTCAGGGATATACTGCCGGCGGCGTTCTCCTTTATGCCGGACCGCAGAGTCTGGATGCCGATATGTCTTTCCCGTCGACTATTACAGTGGTCGCCTCCAGAGCGGAAATCCCGGAAATAATCAAGAGTCAGTCGCGGTTAACCGCTATCGGCGATTCCACCAATATTACTACATCATCCATATCCGCCGGATCGGCGCAATTCGATATCTCCAATGGGACGGAGCTTCCGCTTACCATCGATATCACATCAGCTAATTTCACTTTGGGTGGATCTCCCATGCTGATAAATCAATTGGTGTCTGGTAACAGCGCCGTGCAGGTGATAGTAGATCTGGCAGGTTATCAATTCAGTCCAGTTGACAGCCCATCGACCCAGTATATCGATATCGAGTTCACCGCCACGGTCCCCGCTTCGGCGCCGACCCAGTACACGGTTGCGGCAGGGGATAGTATCGGGATTGGCGTGAATGTCGCCGATATAACTTTCCAATCCATAACAGGCAGAGTGAAACCGACCGCTATCGTCGTCGATCCGATTCAGCAGAATCTCGATATTCCGCAAGGTTTGGATCAAGCTATGCTTACCCAGGCGGAATTGAATCTGAATCTTTATAATAACAGCACCGCGGATTCCGATGTCGATCTGATCATAATCGGAGGCGGAAAATCAATCGATATCGCCGGACGAATTGCCGGAAAAAGCTCTCCGGGCGCTTCGCCGCGTTTGACTACATTGGAAGTAAGCTCCCAGGAGCTATCGGATTTCTTGAATCCGCCGCCGTCCGATATTTCGATTTCCGGATCTGCCGTACTGAATCCGGATTATGCCGTGGTCACGATTACCGCTGACGATAATTTTTACGGCGAAGTGCAGATTTACTCGCCCATCGCCCTGGCCATCTATGACAGCGTTTCAATCGAAACCGATATATCGGAAACAGAGATAGATAAGGATTCGCGCCCCGATAATTTTCAGGATACTTTCAGATACGGCGCGATTAATATCGATTTCGATTCGCATCTTCCTCTGGGGATTTCCATGACTATTTATATCGGGACATTAGCCGATTCGACTCTGTATGACAATCCCGGAACCCTGATTCTCGGCCCGTATACGCTTCTTCCCGGTACCGTCGACAATAACGGCCACGTAATTGAATCGGCCCTTTCCAATATCTCCGATTCATTAAGCAGCGCTCAATTGGCCATTTTCGATACCAGTATGGTCTATGTTGGTCAAAAAATCAATCTATTGCCCACCGATTCGACTGGAGTGCAGGTTCTTGGGACCGATTACATCAATATCAGGTCCAATGCCAGAATCCAGGTTAAAGTCGGCGACAATATGTGGAATTAAAGAGGAGGGGATAATGTATAAACGCGAGCAAATATTCGGAGTAATCGGAGGAAGCGTCCTGATTCTCTTCCTCCTGGCCGGGATTGCCTGGGGCAGCGGCGATTCCAATCCCAGAGCGGTCGGTATGGGCGGTGCTTATACCGCCATGGCCAGGGATCTCGAAGCCCCGTATTGGAACCCTGCCAACCTCGGTCTCTCTGACGGCAAGGCTTTTACGATCAACCTGTTCAATGTGGGAGCGGGAATAAAAAACAATAGTTTCTCGTTGTCCGATTACAATAAATACAACGGTCAGTTTTTGGATGACGCGGGCAAAGAAGAGTTTCTAGGCCATATTCCCGCGGACGGACTCAGTCTCGATCTTAAGGCCGAGGTTTCGGCTTTGAATTTCTCGGCAGGCAATTTTGCTTTAACTTCAAGAGGATACGCGGTCTCGAGTCTTAATCTGGACAGAGATCCTTTCGAGTTGCTGTTTTACGGCAACGCTATTATGGATAATATCTCATTCTCCGATACACGCGGCGAAAGCTATGGCATCGCCGATATGGGCCTTTCCTATGGGCATCCTCTTATGGTTTGGAAGGGGGGCGAATTCGCGGTCGGGGCAAGCCTCCATTACCTGCGGGGATTGGGTTATGAAAAAGTGACCAACGCCGAAGGCGGAGTGGCCACCACCGATTCCGGCTTTGTCGGCAGCGGTAATATGGCTATCCGTACCGCTTTGGGCGGTTCAGGGTATTCCGCAGATCTGGGACTGGCCGTGCGGTTCGAGGAAAACTGGTACTTTTCCGCAGCCTGGCAGAATTTCTATAGCAAACTGAATTGGTCCAACGAAACAGAGGAAATACAGTTCACTTTCAATATGGAGCCTATCACCATCCAGGGGCTTTCCGACAGTACCGTGTCCGATTCGCTGGTGACATCAAGCGATACGACAATCGCTATCCCTTCATTTTCGTCCGATCTGCCGGCTGTTATCAAACTCGGGCTGGTAAAGAATTTCCGTAAATTGACCTGCTCTCTCGATTGGGAACAGGCCACCAAAGATCGTCCGGGTTTCGGATTGAATCCCAGAGTTTCCGCAGGCCTGGAATACCGGCCCGCCGGTTTCTTTCCCCTGAGGGTAGGAATGGGTACAGGCGGTAAACAGGGATCGATTTATTCATTCGGATTCGGCCTTCATTTGGGCGCTTACCATTTCGATATTGGAATGGCCAATACCGGTTCGCCACTGCCATCGCACACCAAAGGCGCCAAATTCGCGATCGGTATGGGACTTTATTTCTAACATGGAGCGGAATACGATGATGAAATTAAGCGAAAATAACAGGGTATCAATAAGCCGGTCGGTTCGCCTTATTTTCACTGCCATAATCGTTGGATTGATTTCGACGATAATGGCCCCGGACCTCGCGGCCATGCCGCCCCACCCCGATCTGGCGGATAAAATCGCTGAGGGAAAGGTGGAAATGCCGTACTACCTGGCTCAACGATCCCGGCTTCTGGCCAGGGGTGTCGATGCCGGGGGGGAATCGATAATGCAAAAGGCCGGCATGGTTTCCAAAACGGGAGTCGCCGGCTATAATATTCTCGCTCTGTTGGTCGATTTCTCCGACAACGTTGCCAGTGTGGCGGCCGTTGAGTTCGATACCCTGATATATGTCAATACAGCAGGAAGCGTTAATAATTTCTACAGAGAAGTCTCCTATGACGGTCTCTCTATAGTTTCAGCCGTCTATCCATCCGCGATTGGCTGGACCAGGGCCGCCCAGACTTACGCTTATTATGTCAATAACAATAATGCGTTGGGGACATATCCTCAAAACTCCCAGAAGCTGGTCGAGGAACTGGTTGACTCGCTCGATGCCACTATAGATTTTTCACTTTACGACAACGATAGCGACGGTTATGTCGATGGCTTGATAATTATCCATTCGGGAGCGGGAGCTGAATTCACGGGGCTGAATACCGATATCTGGTCGCATAAATGGGGCATTACGCCGAGACTAAAGGATGGAGTCTATATCAGTACCTATTCGATAAACCCTGAATACTGGTCTGCCCCGGGAGATATTACTCTTGGAGTTTATTGCCACGAATTGGGGCATATTCTCGGCCTGCCCGATCTCTATGATACTGACTATACATCCAAGGGTGTCGGTCGATGGAGTCTTATGGCCGGGGGAAGCTGGAATGGCGTCAATGGCAATTCGCCGGCCCATTTCGATGCCTGGTCGAGGATATTCCTGGGATTTGTCACTCCCACGGTACCGGTATCCGATCAAAGCGGCGTTACTATCGCGCAGGTCGAGACAAACCCCTCTATTTACAAACTCTGGACCTTAGGCGCTCCGACCACCGAGTACTTCCTGGTCGAAAATCGTCAACTAGTCGGGTATGATTCCCAGATTCCGAGTTCAGGTCTGCTAATCTGGCATGTGGATGAAATTAAGACTAATAACGATAGCGAATGGTGGCCGGGATCCGGTCTTACCGGGCATTACAAAGTCGCTCTCGAACAGGCGGACAGCCTATGGGAATTGGAAAAAAACCTCGATAATGGCGATACGGGAGACCCGTTCCCCGGAATCAGCACAAATAGGAGCTTTTTGGGAAGCTCAAATCCTAATTCTTACGCTTATTCGGGAACCGGAACTTCTGTCTCCGTTGTTAATATAAGTAATTCGGGAGCGTCAATGACCGCCGATATAGCCATCGGTTCTCCCCAGGGAATCGAAACAGAAAACGTACAGATTCCGGGGAAAATCAGGCTCTTGGGAAACGCGCCGAATCCGTTTAATCCCGAAACATCCATTAGATTCGAGGTCCTGAACCCGACTTCGGTCAGAATCGAGATTTATGGTTTAACCGGAGAAAAAATCAGGGTATTAACGCAAAATGAATTCGCTCCGGGCCTGTATGAAATTCATTGGGACGGTAAGAATTCGGCAAACAACGACACCGGTTCAGGGATATTTTTCTGTAAAATCAGCACGGAAGACCAGGCCGTGACCGGTAAAATGATAAAGTTGAAATAAGATCGCTGATATATCTGAAGGAGGCGGTTCTGGTGACAGAACAAGTGACAAATAAACCTAACCAAAAGGAAGAAAAGGAATTGGCCGCGACTCAAGTTGAAGAAGTGCCGGGGGAAGACTACAAAGAAAGGTTCCAAAAGTTAAGCAAAGACCGAATCGAAAGACTCAAAAAGGCATTCCGACCAAGCTGGCTTCAAAACCAGCTTGATCCTTCGGCCGATGACCAAAACAAAAAATAACACTTGACTTTTTAAAAGGAGGGAGTAATCATGAAACGGTGGGGCTTAACATTACTGATGCTCTTTACAATTGGAATAATGGCCGCCGGGATTGTCGGTTGTGGCGCGAACTACCCGACCAAAACCGATGAACAAAATCAGCAGTCCGAGCAGAAACTGTTGTACGACAACGACACGATTCAACCTGACGACGGCACTGCGACCCCGGTAACCTGATATCTGCTCAAAACGTGGATTTAGCTTCGGATGTCTTCGTCCCCCTCCAGAAGATATTCGACTAAATCTGCTTCTTGGCCCCCTCGCCAGAGGGGGCTTTTTTATAATACTATTTTATTGTATAGACGAATTCCACCGGATAGACTATCCAGACCGGGATTCTGGAGCCGTTGGCTTCCGCGGGCTTATATTTGCTCTTCAACGCGGCTTCCATAACCGCTTCCTCGAATCCGACACCCTTGAAGCTGGATGAGATGATCTTCGCCGATTCGACATCGCCGTTTTCGTTCAGGCGCGCCTTGACCCAGACCAGCCCGGAGATTCCCCGTTTCATGGCCCAGGTAGGATATTCCGGGGTGACCAGCATGGTGGCTACCGGCATCTTCTCTACAGTTACCAGAACTCCTCTGGGCGGGTTTGCCGTCTGTATCATGCCTGTATCTATTACTACTTCCGAAATCAAGGCCCTGGTCTGCTGGGATAGCTCCGGTACCGCCTCATCCGATATATATACGGCCGATATGGATACCGACTCCGGAGCCGGATTGGCCACCGGCGAATCGAGAAACGAGAAGCCTCCCGACGGACTGGCGGCAATTAAACGCGTCGAACTCGCGGAAATATCCGCGCGATCGATTCTGGACTTGTCTTTTGAGGCGACCGTCTTACTATTTGAGCTTATATCCTCTTTCTCCGCCGCTACCGATGGTGTCTCGATCGGCAAATTCACTTTTTCAGGATGGCTGGCGATAGGATTCTCAGGTATTATTGTAATTTCCTTACTTAATAATAAATTGCCGTCATCAAACATCTCCCCGCTCTCGGGCGTCTCGGCAGGCTTGAACGCAAGGGGCTGGCGCTGCTTTTCTCCGGATTGAGGTTCTTTTTTATCCGCTCCGATTCGGTCATTTAAACTAATCTCGATCCGGTCATATGTTTTTTCAGGGGTCTCTTTTTGTCTTGTTTTGACAGGGGAGGGGATATTCAATTTGTCCAGATCCGAGATCGACATAATCATGAATATGACGATGGCCGCCGCCAATCCTACGGACATGGCCATGCGGATATAATACCTCTTATAATCAGTGAATATATTGGACGGTCTGGATTCCGACCTGATTTTCCTAATTACCATATCATCGAACCGGACAGAGTCGATAACGGCGATCTTCTCACGGGTGGCCGCCGCCGATTCTCCGACGGCCTTGAATGTCGCCAGAGTCTGGCCGCATTTATCGCATTCCGATAGGTGCTTTTCTATAGCTTCTGATTCCGATAAGCCCAAATCGCCCCGGGAGTAGTCCCAGAGCAAGGCTTCGAACTGTTCGCACCGCTTCACAATAGATTTCCTTTTTTGAGCGCTTCTGTCAGCTTCTCCCTGGCCCTGAACAATCTGGACATTACCGTGCCTGTCCTTATTCTCAATGCATCGGCAATTTCCTCATAAGAATAATCGCCATAGGCTTTCAAAATCAAGACTTCTTTAAGCTTTTCCGGCAGCTGCTGGATTACTTTCTCCACGGTTTCCAGCCTTTCTCTATTCTCCGAATCTTCCCCCGACGATTGATGGGACCGCTCGATCTCGCCTTCAGGAGTTTCCCTGAATATCCGTTTGAATCTCGATCTTGCTCTAAGTCTGTCCCGGCATTCGTTGATGGCAATTCCGGCCGCCCAGGGAGCGAAACTTCTATTCGGATCGTAATCGGAAAGATGAAGGTAAATCTTAACGAAACTATCCTGTGCCGCCTCTTCGGCTTCTGTCTGGTTCTTGAGCATCCTCACGCAAATAGCCATAATTCTAAAGCGGTATCTGCCCAGAATCTCCCTAAAAGCGGTCTCATCCCCATCCCGGGCCAGAGCCGTTAGTTCGCTGTCGGTTTTTTCCGAGCCGATTGACAATTACCGCCCTCATCTTTTCATACGTTCGCCGGTTACGAATATTCCGATTTAATCCCGTTAATCAAAATAAGTCAAAAGCGATTCTAACCATAATTCCCTGATGCCCTGGTCATGATTTTGCGGGATACGCGTTCTTATTGCAACCTCTTTTTTCCTTCGCCCTTCCGCGGATAGAATTATGCTTGCGTTCCATATCCGGCAGGGCTTATATCTTGATAGATAGCGTGGCCTGATATTCAAGGAATATACGGCCTCGAAAACACTGATCCCGGCGATTTTAAAAACAGGAGGGAAAGCCGTGAAAATACAGTCGATTACAATGATTATCATGATGACCATAGGGATTTCCGTTACCGGCACGGCGGATGTCGTCATTAAATCGAAAACTACTATGAAAAGCCCGGTCAGTTTTGGCCAAAGCGAAACCGAATCGATCGAATATATCCGGGCCGACAAGAGCCGCTCGGAATCAAAAATGAAACTTGTCGGAGCGCTTTCGAACCTGATTCCGGGAGGCGCGGAAATCAACAGTATTTCCATCGTACGTATCGATAAAAACCTGATTTGGAATATCATCGAGGAGAATAAAACTTATCACGAAACCGATATCAAATCGTACGAAGCCAACTTCGTCCAGGAAAGCGATGATGAGGAATCATACGATGAGATGGATGACCAGGAGTCCGATGACGACGATTACGAGTGGACATTCGATCTGAAAGTCTCTGATAAGACTGAAAAAATAAACGGCTATAACTGTGTCCTGGTAACCGGCACTGGAACGGGAATTAACAGGGAAGATCCCTCGGATACGACCACCGTGATATTCAGGCAGTGGAAGACATCGGATTTCCCCGGCTTGGACGAGGTAAACCGGTTCTATGCCGCTTACTCCGATGCCGCCGGCAGCGAAGGTCCGCCGGTTACTGTAGGTATGGAGCAGGCTTTGAGAGGTTTCGGCGATGAGTTCGCCGGGTTTTACGAAAAGGCCGGCAAAGTCGACGGTTTCTCCATTAAAACCGTTATCGAGATCAGTAAAAATAAGTTACCTGAAGATGAATCGGACAATCATGAAGAAACCGATGACTCTGAAATGCCCTCGTGGATGAAGAAGAAAATGGAGAAAGTTATGGGCAAGGGGGAAAGTGAAAAAACTGCCGATGCTCCGGCTACGATCATTTCGGTGACTTCCGAGGTCTTAAGCGTGGATACAAAAGCTGTCGATAACAGTAAATTCGAGATCCCATCCGGGTATAACAAGAAATAATAGCTTTTTCCCGCTGATATCTAAATAAATTTGAACGCCCCGATCAAACAAAGATCGGGGCGTTTATGTTTTGTCGGATTAATTATCTAATTGGCCGCTTTGTTTTTGGCCGAGGCCCATGCCCTGGCGCTTTCCACGAAAGCCCCGAGCTTTACCAGGTCATTATCTCCGTTGGTGCCGTCATAGGCGATATTCAGCCAGGGGAACCCCTGCATTTCATCATTCAGCCTGGATGAAATGGCGTTAACTACATTGCCGGGCATACAGGTAAATGGAAGCGTATTCACGATGCCGGCGCGGCCTAACTTGATCATATCGAGAGCTTTTCCCAATGCGGGCATGGCCTCTCCGCCCACACTGATGGGCAAATAGGGATCTACCAGATCGAGAACATCCTTGATCGGGCTGTCGGTCTCACCGTCCAGACTGTCGCGAATTAGTTTAAGCAGATTTTTCTCGTCTTTATGTTGAAAATGTTCTTTTAGGGCGGCGTCGAGAAGTCCCTTGGGGGAACGTTTTCTGATAGAATCGCGGCGATACATCTCGGTAGTGAAAAATATCCATTCCGAGAAGCTGGCGATATCCACCTCGACCCCTAATGATTCGAGTTTTTCCACCAGGTAGTTGTTGGAAAAAGCGTTGTTGCGGATATAGATCTCTCCAACCACCCCGATCACCGGCTTTTTGTCGATGTTTGAATCGGCTATATCCTTGAACGCGTAGAACGCGTTCTTGATAGTTTCCGGCAGTCCGGCGCCTCCCGATTCCAGATCAAGAACCGATTGATCGAGATACTGACGATAAATCCGGTTGGCGTCCCCTTTGGTTTTTTCGTATGGGCGGGAACGGTAAAGGAATTTTCGCAGATAATCGGCTGTCAAGAATCCCTGCCAGGCCAGACGGCGAAATTTTTTCGTGGTTCCTGGAAAATCTCCATAAGAGTCATCGGATGATGGCGAATAGACTGGAACATTGCCATAGCCGAGATTCTCCATGAGCTGCTGGTGAAGATGATGATATTGACCGAACCTGCATGGACCTCCCGCTGTAGGCATAAAAAAGGCCACCTTATCGGGATCGACGTGCGGTTTTTCAAGTTCACGAGCCAAGTCTCCGGCAGTCAGCACCGCTGGATAGCATTCCCGGCCTCCGGTCAGCTTTCTGCCTAATTCCAAAGACCTGTTATTTGTTTCCGGTAAAACTTCAGCGTCCACTCCACAGGCCCTGAAAGCGGCCGCGAAAGTCTCGGCATGATCAGCCATCCGGGGGATCAGGAGTTTACGCTTAAAACCGTTGGAGCGCGAAAACTTCAGAACTTTCGGATAACTCTTTTCCTTTTTGGGCAGACTGTCGAGGAACGCTTCGCATCTGGTTATCAGCCCGGCGTCGGCCGAATGTTCATCCAGCTCCAGAATCATATGTGGTTTTTCACCGATCACTTTCTTGAAGTGATGAATGATGAACGAATCCGGGCCGCAGCTGAAATTACTGATATAGATAGGGAAGAGACCCGGGGTTTCCTTGGCCAGTCTGGCGGCCCTTAATATTCTCCGTCCGCTCTGCCAGTAGATAAATTTAAAGTCATCCTCCGGCAGACGAACCATATCCATGGGTATGACTGTAATCCCGAGATCTGTCAGCTTCTGGGATACATCCATCGATACCCCCGGGTCGAGGCTGTTATACGGACGTCCTATCAGCAGTATTCCGGGATTCTCCGGTGAAACTTTACTGAGGAATTTATCCCCCTCTTCGATTAAATCCTCTTTGAACAGATCGAACGATTCCATGGCCCCGAGGTACGCTTTGCGGATTTCCCCCCGTCCGAATCCGAACGGTTTGAGAGCGTTATAGAGCGCCTTAACTACCGCTCCGGCTCCTTCATCAAAATAGATATTGGGCTTAACAACAATATTATCTCCCAGCTGTTTTTTCAGAGCCGCTGTGGCCATATACGGAAACGCCTGTATATATGGACAATAGTAGTTGTTGGTTCCTTCAGGGGCCGCATCGGTTCCGGTAACAATCGACGGCAGGAATATAAAATCCAATTTCCTTTTGGCGATATCGATCAGATGACCGTGAGCCACTTTAACCGGAAAACAGGTTTCAGCGCCGACAGATTCATTGCCGTCCTTGATAATTTCACCGGCGCTGGTGCGCGAAATATTGACCTTGCATCCCAGGCTGAGGAAAAACCGGCGCCATACATACAAATATTCCCAGTTAGAGAGGGCCCTGATCATGCCTACTGTTATATCCCTGGATTTATCTTCCCTGGGAGGGGCTGAAAGGAATCGACGGTTTCTGATTGTTACCGGATTCGGATGAACCGAGGAAATCCCCCGTTCGGAATCGTACTTTTCGCATCTCGAACCGTAATAGAGCTCCCGGCCGTTATCATTGATTTTTGTTATATTGCACATATTGGCGCAGTCTTCGCAAAGGAATGTTTCCTGGGCTATTTTACGGCGGGCCAGATCGAAACCTTTAA
>JAHEDG010000048.1 GCA_024641335.1 Candidatus Zixiibacteriota bacterium | reverse complement strand
GGCGGCGTTCACGCCGACCAGCACGAAGGTCTGCTCTCCATCGTCTTTTTTAGCGTAATAAATCCTCATACCCACGCACTCGTCCTGGCTCAAGATAGCGATAAGCGCGGTTTTGCCGAAATAACCTCCCAGTTGAGCTCCCGAAGACGCTGCCCCGCGATAATTCGCCGTAAGCGTTTTAGCTTCCGCCAAAGTGATCTTGTGATTCTCGTTTCCCGTGAATGGCATCGAACACCTCCTTTTAAAAATACTCCTTTATTGGGTAAAAAAATCCACGCCCTCTCTCACTTGATTCATCCTATAAAATCCTCTAATGAGCATCTCTCATTATTCTCAACAACCGCAAATCCCGAAATACACGGGAAAATTCTGTTTTTCGTTTCAGATCTCCAAAATACAATGGACAATAGTGCAATATATTTCACTCATAGCTGAATGGCAATAAAAATAGTCTCTTTTTTCCTGATTTCCACAACATGACGAAAAAATCTTGACTCTTTATATCAAATCCATAATATGGGTCTTTGTTTCGGATAATCATCCGGGGATACGGAACCCGTTGATTTAAGTGATAGTTTAACGATGGGGCATCAATTTAAAACCGGATCGAGACTGTTTTTTCGAAAAAAGGAATGAAAATGATTGTTGGAGTGCCAAAAGAGAATTTCCCCGGAGAAAACCGGGTAGCCCTCGTACCAGCCAACATCGCCGCGCTGAAAAAAGCTGGTATTGAGGTTTCTATCGAGAAAGGCGCCGGATCGGACGCGGGATACCCAGACTCCGCTTTTACCGAAAAGGGAGCGAAAACCACAGATTCCAGGGCGGACCTGTTCCATTCCGCTGATATCGTGCTTTTCGTCCGTGCCCTTGGAGCCAATCCCCAGGCCGGCAAATCCGATCTCGAACTAATGAAAAAGGCCCAGATAATAATCGGCGCTATGGAACCCTTAAGCGAGCCCGATTCATTGAAGTTATTGGCTGAAAAAGGGGTTACCGCTTATGCCATGGAGCTTATGCCCCGCATAACCAGGGCGCAGAGCATGGATATCCTCTCCTCCATGGCCACAATTGCCGGCTACAAAGCGGTTCTTTTGGCCGCCAACGCTCTGCCAAGGATGTTTCCCATGATGATGACCGCCGCAGGGACAATTTCCCCGGCTCACGCCTTCATCGTTGGAGCCGGAGTGGCCGGTCTGCAAGCCATTGCCTCGGCCAAGCGGCTTGGCGCGGTTGTGCATGCTTACGATGTACGGCCGGCGGTGAAAGAGCAGGTAGAGAGTCTCGGCGGGAAGTTTGTCGAACTCCAGCTGGATACCGGTGATGCCGAAACCAAAGGCGGTTACGCCAAGGAAATGGGCGAAGAAGTACTTCGCAAACAGCGCGAGATGATGTTCAAGGTTGTGGCCGATAGCGACGTAGTGATAACAACAGCCGCCATACCGGGCAAAAAAGCCCCGATCCTGGTAACCGCCGATATGGTTAAAGGAATGAAACCCGGTTCGGTGATTATAGACCTGGCGGCCGAACGGGGCGGCAATTGCGAACTGACCAAACCGGGAGAGACTGTCGACCTGGACGGGGTGAAGATTATCGGACCGATCAATCTGCCGTCAACCGTGCCGTACCACGCCAGCCAGATGTATTCCAAAAATCTGACTAATTTTTTGACCCTGCTGGTCAAAGACGGAGCCGCTCAGATCAATTCCGATGATGAGGTTTTAGCCGCGACAATGGTCACCCGTGACGGGCAGGTTATTTCAAAAGGATAATATTTCTCCGCAGGAGAAGCCAAGGAGACTTCAATATGGATATTTTTGTAACAGCTCTCACGATCTTTATCCTGGCGATTTTCGTCGGGTTCGAGATCATCACCAAGGTACCGCCTACGCTTCATACCCCCCTTATGTCGGGATCGAACGCGATATCCGGCATTACCATTATCGGGGCGCTGGTTTTAGCCGGGCAGATCGGAAATCCCCATCTGGCCAAAATACTGGCGTTCGTGGCGGTTGTTTTCGCCACTATCAACGTAGTCGGCGGGTTTTTGGTAACCGACCGTATGCTCAAAATGTTCAAGAAAAAATAGGGACGGAAAAATGATAAACGTAAACCTGATTAATATCGCCTACGTTCTGGCGGCCGTCCTGTTCATCTTCGATCTTAAATGGATGGCCCACCCCAAAACCGCTGTCCGAGGAAACAATATCGGAGCCCTGGCTATGCTGATCGCTATCGCGGCTACACTATTGAGCGGGGGGCTGGAATTTCATTATATCATCCTCGGAATCATAATCGGCTCGATTATCGGGGCGATCGCGGCCATGAGAGTGGCCATGACAGCCATGCCGGAGATGGTCGGCCTGTTCAACGGTTTCGGCGGAGGAGCGTCCGTACTGGTGGCCGGAGCGGCCCTGGTGGCGGCTATGAGCAGTCTGGCGGCCGGCGAATCCGATATGCAGATGAAAATCGCCACAGTAGCTTCCGGTATCATCGGCTCGGTGACATTCTTCGGAAGCTATGTCGCCTTTGGCAAGCTGGCCGAGTTTTTGGCTGTAAAATGGAAGCTGCGTCTTTGGCAGAAGATCATCAAGTACGGATTTTCGCTGGTAACAGCCGCCGGAGCGATCTGGTACGGTTATTCCCAGGGGATCTCGATACTGTCGGTCGTCATGATGTTTTCGGGCGTTATTATCGCTCTCATGCTTCTGAACAAGAAAGACCGTTTCCCCGGCATGAACGCCTTGAAAATCGTTTCGGCCATAGCCTCGGTTGTGATAGGTGTCATGGTCGTGATGAACCCCGGCAATACGCTTCTGTTCTGGGTCATGGTCGGTATCGCCGGAATTTTAGGCGTGATACTGACTCTATCCATCGGTGGAGCGGATATGCCTGTGGTCATCGCTCTTTTAAATTCATATTCCGGTCTGGCGGCCACCGCTACCGGATTTGTTATCAATAACAACGTGCTGATTATCGCCGGTTCGCTGGTGGGAGCGTCGGGGATTATCCTGACTCAAATCATGTGCAAGGCGATGAACCGCTCCCTGGCCAACGTTCTCTTCGCCACACTCGGCCCCACAGCCGATACTCCTGACGCCGATGAGGTCTACAAAACTGTCAAATCGACGTCCCCGGAAGAAGTGGCCATGCTGTTGGAGGACGCTCAAAAGGTGGTGGTCGTGCCGGGTTACGGCATGGCTGTCTCGCAGGCCCAACACGCTGTGCGCGACCTGGCCAACCTGCTCGAGTCGAAGGGTATCGAAGTAGAGTTCGCTATTCATCCGGTGGCGGGACGGATGCCCGGCCACATGAACGTGCTTTTAGCCGAAGCCGATATCCCGTATGACAAGCTTCGGGAGATGGACGATATCAATCCGTCGTTCCCGCAGGTCGACGTGGCCATCGTACTGGGCGCTAACGACGTGGTCAACCCGGTGGCCCGCACCGACCCCAAAAGCCCCATCGCCGGCATGCCCATTATCGACGTGGACAAAGCCCGGACAGTGGTGGTGATCAAACGTTCGCTTAGCCCCGGTTTCGCCGGCATTCCCAATCCGTTGTTTGCTATGGATAACGCCTTGATGTTATTCGGCGACGGCAAGAAGGAAATCCAGGCTCTGATCGCGGCGGTTAAAGAGGGGTAGGGATGATTACAGCGCACCTACCTGTCATTCCCGAAATCACTAATCGGGAATCCAGATGGTAGGATAGACATTCCTGTCTGTCCGCGACGGTCATTCCCGAATTCTCTAATCGGGAATCCAGATGGTAGGATAGACATTCCTGTCTGTCCGCGACGGTCATTCCCGAAATCTCTAATCGGGAATCCAGGGGGCAGGTCAAAACCCCCGCGGTTTTGACAAGGTATGACGCAGGGCAGGTCTCTCCAGAGATCTGCCTTTTACCTTTATCGGTAGGACAAACATTCCTGTCTGTTTACGACGGTCATTCCCGAAATCACTAATCGGGAATCCAGATGGTAGGATAGACATTCCTGTCTGTCCGCGACAGTCATTCCCGAATTCTCTAATCGGGAATCCAGATGGTAGGTCAAAACCCCCGCGGTTTTGACAGCTTACACTGGCCAATTTCGATAACATACCGCAAATCAATCAATTACATTGATTTGTAGCACTATCGCATTATTATGTAAACTTTCTTTCATTAAAGGAAAACAGGGTTTTCTTTAATGAAATCTATAGTTATTAAAGGGGTTATAGCTAAAATCAAAGTGATTCATCTCCATAAAAAACATCTTGCTTATTAAAGAAGAATGGCATATCCTTTAACAAAGGACAACTTGATTAAATTTGCTTTAATGATTTAAGGGATAATCCGGTGCTGAGGAAAAAAACGGGGGAATACAGGATTTCAACTGTCGGCGGGGAAAATTACAAGGCATTTATTCCTTACCCGTTACCTCCAGAACCTGCCATTAAAATCGATGCCGATTTACATGAATTAATCGACAACACGTTATTGGCTTTAGGCCGTCTTGATAGCATTGCTACGCTGCTACCGGACACTTCGCTCTTTTTATATATGTATGTGAGGAAGGAGGCTGTACTATCTTCCCAGATCGAGGGCACACAGTCATCTCTCTCGGATCTCCTTATATTTGAAAGCAAAGGCATACCCGGCGTACCTCTTGATGATGTCCAGGAGGTTTCAAATTACATTGCCGCTATGAACTATGGGCTCAAGCGTCTGCGTGAGGGATTCCCGCTATCATTGCGGCTGATAAAAGAAATTCACGGCGAACTTCTTAAAAAAGGAAGAGGAGCAAAAAAGGCCCCAGGTGAATTCAGGCGGACACAGAACTGGATCGGAGGAGATCGTCCCGGCAACGCCGCTTATGTTCCTCCCCCTGCCGAAAACCTGCTTCAATGTATGGGAGATCTTGAAAAATTCCTGAATAATGTGCCCGCTAAAACTCCTGTACTGATCAAAGCGGCATTGATGCACGCTCAATTCGAGACTATTCACCCATTTTTGGACGGTAACGGACGACTTGGCAGATTGCTGATAACATTGCTACTCTGCTCTGAAAACGTATTGAAAGAACCAGTACTCTATCTAAGCCTCTATTTAAAAATGCGACGACAAGAATATTACGATCATTTACAAAAAATCAGGATCGATGGGGATTGGGAAAGTTGGATATCGTTCTTCTTGTATGGTGTCCGTGAAACTGCTGACCTGGCAGCAAAAACCGCAAAAACGCTATCGAACCTGTTTGAAAAAGACCGAATAAATATTAATTCTATCGGACAGGCTTCGGGATCGGCGTTTCGTGTTCATGTCGCCCTCCAGGAATTTCCGCTATTAACAATACTGCAGGCGGCCAAAACAACTGGGTTATCATTCCCAACTGCCCAAAAAGCGTTAAATAATTTAATAAAACTGGGTATTCTAAGCGAGATACCGGGGAAAAGCAGGGCTCGGCTGTTCGCCTATAGCGAATATATACGAATACTAAGCGAAGGAACAGAACCATTATAAGACGGATCGCAAACGCTATTTTTAATAGCGAACACCCTTGATTTGGATAGCTTTTAAGCAGGAGAATCTACCCGGAAAAAGAAAAATAATTAGGAGATAAGAGTTTTGGTTAACAACAAAGGTATATGCAAGCTCTGCGGTAAAACCTCCGATATTCAGCTTAGCCATATTATACCTGCTTTTGTTGTCAAATATCAAAAGAGTACGTCGATTACCGGATATATTCGTAACTCAAAAGAACCCAATTTAAGGCAACAAGATGGAGAGAAATATCGATTGTTTTGTTCAAATTGTGAGGCTATTTTTTCGAACGTAGAAAAATATTTTTCAGAAACAGTTTTCATGCCTTATCATAGCGGTTTGCTTCATACGCTGAATTATGACTATAGATTGGGCAGATTCTGCGCTTGTCAGGCCCTTAGAAAAATAATATACAATGAAGCAATCTCGGAAGGTGCGAACTCTTTTAGCTCTACTCTTTTAAAAAGTTTGCAGAAGGCAACCAAATTTCTTAAAGATTATGTCATTTCCGAGGCTAAAAGCCAAAATGAATACGCAAATCATTTGATATTTATGGATTTGATAGATAACGCTATGATGGATTCTCATTCTTTGCCTGACAATATTAACATGTATCTTACGCGAACAATGGATACGGCAATTGTATCTAGTCGAAGCGGAAAGCTATTCATATATAATAAATTGTGTAAAATCATAATATTGACCTTTGTTGTCCCAAAAAAACCTAAATATTTCGAAGGAACCAGGGTTTTCGGGACAGGTTCAATTACTATGTCCAAGAGAGATATAGTATTACCATTCAATTTTCTTAGGTTTTTGATTGACAGAGCAAATATACATAATGAAATCAAGGGGAAGATATCGGATAAGCAGATGGCAGCAATTGAAAAAGATTTTTTTGCAAATGAAGATAGAGTTGTTGGATCTGAAGACACTAAGGCATTTTTGGCTGATGAAAGATTAAGGGCATTAGGCCAATTGTAGTTATTTGGCTTGTTCTAACTTTCATCTCAAGAGGCCATTTGTCAATCGCGCATGCCCGTCGCTTGAATTATGGATTGTGATTTTTGATTTTCCCTCCCCCATTGACAACCCCACTCCACATTTCTATATTAGGGCGAAATTAACGCGAAAATCACCTTGGGGGAATAAATGAGCAACAATCCGATAAAAATCGCCGCCATACAGGATTCGCCGGCATTTCTGCAAAAAGAGGCCACTATCGAAAAAGCCTGCGGGCTGATCAAGCAGGGCAGTAGGTCAAAACCCCCGCGGTTTTGACAAGGTAGGACGCAGGGCAGGTCTCTCCAGAGATCTGCCTTTTTCTTTTGCCGGTAGGACAAACATCCCTGTCTGTTTGCGACGGTCATTCCCGAAATCTCTAATCGGGAATCCATGAGAGGCAAATATAGTAGTTCAGTTCCCCCGGGAACCGACGCTCCGCTGTATAAAGATCGGCCTGGGGCCGATCCCGAAAACGCTTCTAACCTGTTGCGGTAATTAGCCGATTCGGCCCGGATTCCAAGATTTATACAGGCCGCGAAAACAGCGAAATTTACGCTCATGATCTCAATTTAGCGATAATCCTGCCGATTATAAATCTATAGTACACTTAAAAAACGACCCAAATATCGGGAGGTTTATTTATGTTCAATGAAACCAGCAGTATTTTCAAACTCGCCCTTTCCATACTATTTTTTCCACTCTTCTTTCAAAACGCTTTCTTGAGTTTTGCCTGGGGATTGGGCGATCAGTTCTGGGTTAGTATGGGCAAGAGGCTGTTTTTGTTATTGCCGGTCCTCGCGTTTATTTTGGGATGCTGGATTTCCATGGCCTGTCTTTTGACAGTACTCATAAGGCAGCAGCGAGTCGCCTTTCTGACCGCGTTGCTGGTTACCTGGTGGGATCTGGGAAAATCGATTATTTACTTCTGGGGCGGAATTATCAATTTCTTCTTCAATCTGGCGGTGGCCGTTGTGGGACTTTTCAAAGTGGCCGTATTCGGGCTCTGGTCGGTTGTTCAGGAGATAATATACACTCCCTTCAGACTGATCAAGGGGGTCAGCCAGAACGTGCTAAGTTCACCGGTTCCCTGGGTGGCCGTCTTCATGACCTTTTTCTGGTGTCTGATCGAGGCCTTTATTTTTACCTACGTTACCACTCCATTGGTGGTGGATACCTTCTCCAATATCACCGGTGAAAACCTGCCGGTTAACTTCATCAGAATTCCGTTGTTTTTATTCCTGCTGTTCATGATTCTGGGAAGTTACGCGGTACTCTCCACCTTCGTGGAATCTATAAAGAAAAAGAACATCTCCTCGATCGCCGGAATCGGCGTAATCGAGGTCGTGGTTCTGTTTGTCGAGGTGGTTTTCCTTTACAGGGAATTCGTCGATTCGCTGGTTCCCTGGTTCGCCCAGTATTCGGAGAATTTCCAACTGGGTATTTTGGGCACTCTGGGTATATCCTGTTTCGTCTGGTTCGGGATCAGGAGTCTTTCGTGGTTCCTGTTCGCGGCCCACGGCACTCCTACCATTATGTACATAATCCAGGGTAAGGGAGTCGTCATATTCAGCGGCAGCGAAACAACCAAAAGCCGACTTCTGGGAGTATCCTCCGAATTCGTCAACAGAATCAAAGAGGAAACTCATTGGATCCAGCTCAAGGGCGAAGAGCTTCTGGCCTCCTTTATCCTGCCTCCTCTGCAGGTAATCGCCGCGGCGATAAATTTCGGCACTT
The DNA here is from genome assembly GCA_024641335.1 of Candidatus Zixiibacteriota bacterium. GTDB lineage: Bacteria > Zixibacteria > MSB-5A5 > UBA10806 > UBA10806 > JAHEDG01. The sequence goes on along the minus strand of JAHEDG010000048.1, from coordinate 11,048 downwards.
TGCTTCTGTCGTCCAACCATCTTTTCGATCTGCCGTTTACCAACTTAAGATCCATCAAGAATTCCAAAGATCTGATTGATAACATTTCCAGGCGGATGAAGCCGGGCAACGAAGTTCACGAAAAAATCGGAGATTATCAAAATGTCTAAACTCAAAATAACACTAATGGCGTTATTTTGCCTGAGCGCCGCTATCCTCGGATGCGGCCTTTCGGGAGACGATCCCAAGCCGAGACTTTCCATGTTCATCGGTGTCGATATCAGCGGATCGTTTATTAACGGCAAGTATTTCGATGACTCCATTGATTTTCTGGCCCACTACCTGTACTGTCATCTGAACGGTCTGGGAGGAATGGAGCGTCCCAGCGTGCTCTTCGTCAGTTCCATCGGAGGCGCGCGGGCCAACGAACCTAAAACGTTCTACCCGATTCAATCGTTCGAAAATAAATCGGTAGCGGAGATAGCGGAACGGCTAAGAGAGATTTTCCCCAGGGATAATTCCAACCCGTTCACCGATTACAACGCCTTTTTCGAACAAGTGGCCCTGACCATCAAGAATAAAAATATGGTCCTCAGGCCGATCTCCCTGGTTATGATCAGCGACGGTATTCCCGACGTGAAACGGGACGGCAAAACGGATTTCGGCAGTATCGTGGTCAAGCCTCTGGAAACCCTGGCTCGGAGCGTAACACTCCGGCTGCTCTACACCAATGCCACAGTGGGAAGAAACTGGCAGACCAAAGTCAAACGGAGCCGGGTCAAGATCTGGACCCAGGACGCCGAAGTATTAGAATCATGGAAAGATCCCAAGATCCTTCTCGCCGACAGGCCCCTCGAGGAGCAGTCGCGTCTTTTCGAGTGGATCAAGGATAATGTCGATTTCGGCGTTCGCTCGAGACGGGTCGACTGATAACGAGTAAAACGAACATTATGACGGCGTCCGCACCGGGCGCCGTTTTTTTTCAGGTAGTCTATCCTGATCGCGTCAGTCCGGGCGCTCGCGCGGGGTAAAAGATCTTGACAATACCATCTCTAACGGCGATTCTTAAGTCGTGATGGAATCGGATTCCGGCTATCAGTTCGACGTTATGACGCCGAAGACATATATTTTCGGCGCCGTTATGGTAATCCTCGGAATTCTGGGCGCCTACCTGATGATCTCCAGGCCGGGGATAAACCCGCTTTTGATTATATTTTTCTATTCGATACCATCCAACGCCGCCATCGCCTTATTTCCTCATGAACCGGTTTTAGTCTGGTACGGCAAAACAGTTAATCTCTGGCAGCTTTCTATCGCGGCCACTTTCGGAACAATACTGGCGGCTTACCTCGACTATAAGTTTTTCGCGCCGGTTCTAAATCTCTCCTACTCGATCAGGTACAAATCGAACTCCTTTTATAAAAAGGCCTGCCGCTGGTTCAATAAAATTCCGTTTACGACTATCGTAGTGGCCGGGTTTACCCCGATACCTTTTTTCCCTTTCAAGTTCCTGGTTTATTCGTCGAAATATCCGCTCAAAAAATATCTACTGGCGGTGGCGGCGGGACGGTTTCCCCGGTATTTCCTTTTAGCTTATGCCGGATACCTTTTCCAGATACCGGACTGGATAATATTCGGCAGTTTTTTCGCCATGATCGCCATAGTCTATCATAGAAAAATATTCGAATGGAGCGCCAAACCGTTTCTTATGCTGTATGGCTCCATGAAACGCCTTAACGGCAAAACATAACACACGGACAGATAATGAAATCGGAAATCGTCTGGCCGCCGATTTCGGTTTCGCGGGCGCAAACAGCCAGAATATCACCTATCCGACCCTTAAACTATTATTCAGAATCGGGAAATCCCGCTCCGGTTTTCACCGAACTATAAAACAGAAACAAGAACCTATGAAATTTTATCTTTCCAAAGCTTCATTATAGCCACGCAATAGGTAGGGCGGGGGACACTTTCGATTATATCCATGCGGGTGGCTTCGCCGCTGACATAATCGTCCCAGATATCATATAACGCTTCCATATCCTCTTTGGTCAGGGCCATCTCCTTGGACGCGTAAATCGACAGGCAGCGTATCTCCTCGGAGTCGGCGTCGATAACCGGGAATTTCAACGGTTGAATTCCCTTATCGGACGTCCAGATATCGACTATATACTTGCCTCCATCGGCGGAATTTTCCATTCCCGCTCTCAGCAATTCCACCCCTTTATCCCAAAAATCATCGAATTTCAAAACAACTCCCCAAACTCATAAATTTATATCCTGAAAGCTTAGAAATCTCTGGTAGCCGAATTTATTGTCAACCGCCTGACGCGGACCGACTAACTTTGGCGACTGGTTCGAGAAGCTTTATGGAATCAATAATCCCCTCGACAATATCGGTCTCGCGATCCCGATCTTCGAGAGCGCAGCTATAGCAAATATCCAACGAAATATTATCTCCTACCGCGGCGAAGACTCTCCAGTAAACAACGTCGCCGTCATCCTCGCTGCCGATAAATTCCACCGACATGATCATCAGGCTGCGGGTTCGCTTAAGAATAGCGACTTCGTAATTGAATCTTTGATCGAGCTCCTCGGCCCAATCGGTGATAATATCCATGGCCCGCTCTTTTTTTCCTTTTCCGCTGCTTTTCCGGAAAAGACTTATGCGCAGATCGCCGAATCCGGCGGGGTCGTAAATCAAAACCTCGTCGTCGTCGTCAATCTCCCAGCTTGGCGGCATCAGAGCCTTAAACCAGCCGTCGATCTGAATCTCGTCCCAGGAGCTTCTATCTAGTTTTGGCCGGTCTATTTTCATCGGTAGTCCTCCGTTTCAGAGTGTCTGGTCCCTTAACCGACAAATTACGCAAGGGGAAACATTCTTGCAAGAAAAATCTCGTTCAGATCCCTATTTCCTCAGCTTTTGCCGTCGAAAATCAACCGTAATCCCTCTAACGTTAAAGCAGGATCGACGGCGTCGATAAGCGAGGTCTCCTCAATAAAAATATCGGAATATCCGCCAGTTGCTATAACCTTTATTTCCGTTTTTCCGATCTCTTTTCTGATCCTGCCGACAATATACTCCATCTGCCCTATAAAACCGTAGTAGATACCGCCCTTGATCGAATTGGCGGTATCCGAGGCTATGATCTTATCCGGTTTTTCCAGCTTCACCGGGAACAGCCTGGAAGCCTTCTTAAAGAGATTAGAAGCTGATGTCCAGACTCCGGGAGCAATCAAGCCTCCGGCGTAATCGCCGTTGTGATCCAGTATATCATAGGTCGTGGCGGTACCCAGGTCCACAATGATCGCCGGATAACCATAAGCCGACCTGGCCGCGGCGGCGTTGGCCAAACGGTCCGCGCCGACCTGTCGGGGATCGTCATACAGTACCTTGAACCCGATTTCGGTTTTATAATTCAGAATCAACGGTTTTAACCCGAAATACTTTTCCGACATGGAACTGTAGATCTGGGTCAAAGTCGGCACGACAGAGCTGATACCTATTTTCCTTACGGTTTTATTCTTTCCGGCGTGATATTCCAGGAGCTGATGGATCATAATACCCGATTCGTCGGCGGTCACGGCGTGTCTTGACGCTATCCGAAAGCTGCCGGCCAGCTTGCCCCGCTCGAAAAACCCGATCATGGTAGTCGTATTGCCGATATCAATGGCCAAAAACATAAGCTACACTTTCCTTTCGGTAATCCGGCCGGCGGCCAGATCAAATATCTTCACCTGATCGCCGTAATTGATCCCGTCCCCTCCGGCACTGGCTAAAAATACCTGCCCGACCCCGGAAAGCAAGCTCAAAAGCGATTCCGCCCGGCGATTGTCGAACTCGGCGAAAGCCTCGTCCAACACCAGGATAGCTCTATCTTTTCGATGCTTCGACAGAACCTCGAAGGCCGCTAATTTCATAGCGATCATAACCGATTTCCTCTGACCCAGAGAACCGAATTGGCGCAGCGGTTTATTGTCAATCAATATCTCTATCAAATCCCGGTGCGGTCCGGTAACTGTTGTTCCCAGACGCAGATCCCTGTCCCGGTCGCGGCGAAAGATCTCTATCGCCCCCTCGACATCACTAAAACCGTCCGGCTCCATTTTCGGCCGGTAAGAAATCTCCACCGGTTCGGTCGAATCCGAGAGTTTCAATGCCAACTCGGTGACTATCGGACTTATCTCCGCGACAAACTCGCTTCGCGACCGCATAACTTTTAATCCCCATTCCATCAGGCTCCGATCCCAGATATCCAGCTGAAGAAAAAATTCTTTATCCTCTTTTCCCCTCGATTTCTTAATAAGGGCGTTTCTCTGCTTCAGAATCTTCTGATATTCTATCAGGTTTCTAAGATACCCCGGCGAAAACTGGGAAAGGTAGATATCCATAAAGTTCCGATGGTGGCCGGGGGATCCCGATGTCAGATTGATATCCTCCGACATGATAAACACCACCGCGAACGTTCCCACAGCGTCGGAAACCCGCATGGTTTTGCCGAACGGTCCGACGATATTCTTATTGCCTGCCCTGGTTATGGAGAATTTTATGTTAACTTTTTTTTTTGAACCGTGCCGTAAACATCCACCCGGGCCGAATCGGAATCGAAATTGACCATATCCTGTTCCGACGCTCCCCGGCATGATTTGGCTATTGACGATAAGCCGATAGCTTCGAGCAGATTGGTCTTGCCGCTGCCGTTGGAACCGAACAGGATATTGATCCCGTCGGAAAAAGAATCTATATCGGCCCGCTTTATATTGCGGAAGTTTCTAAGAAATATTTTCTCTATATGCATACTCTAAGAACCGGCCGCGTCTCAGTCAAGCAGTCTTAACGGCATCACCAGAAAGAAATAGCTTTCTTTATCTTCGATCTTCGCCGATTTGATAATAGCCGCGGTGGTCGGAGTATTAAGCTCGAATACCACGTCGTCGCCATCGGCCTGTTTCAGAATATCCAGAACATAGTTGGCGTTGTAGCCGATCTCCATATCCTCTGACTTGTACTGAACTTTCAAGCTCTCCTTGGCTTCGCCTCCAAGATCGAAATTGGTGGCCAGAAGCTCCAGGTGATCGGCCTTAAGCGAAAACTTGACCTGGTGAGTCAACGAATTGGAGAGAATAGCCACCCGCCGGACAGCGGCGTTCAGAAGCTCTCTCTCTATAGTCAATGTCTTATTATTATCCTTGGGTATTACCTGATCGTAGTTGGGGTACGGTCCTTCCAGCAGTCTCGATGTCAGAACCGTGTTCTCCATTATGAACACTATCGAACTCTCGTTGACAATGATCCCGACTTCGCCTGGTTCCTCTCCCAGCAGCTTGACCAGATTATCCAGAACCTTGGGAGGAACTATAATATCTTTGGTATAGCCTGTAATTTTCATATCGGTTCTGCTGATCTTGGCCAGCCGATGACCGTCCGTGGCCACCAAACTAAGCCCGGCCTCCGATGTGTGCCAGAATACGCCGTTAAGCGCCGGCCTGGTTTCGTCTTTGGATACGGCAAAACTCGCCTTTTTGATCATCCTGGTCAACGCCGCGCCGTCCATCTTGACCTGACGGGCGAAATGGATATCGGGAAGCTTGGGAAAATCTTCGGCCGAAAAACCGGATACCTTGTATACACCAGATCCGCATTTTATCTCCATCCGGTTCTCATATGTCGATATCTCCAACTCGAAATCCGGAAGCTCCCTGACTATTTCATAAAATACCCGGGCCGGTACCGCTATAGATCCTGATTTCTGAGCGTCGACATCCAAAGTCACCGTCATGGAAACATCAAGATCCGTGACTTTCAATGAGAGCTTCTCATTCTCCAACTCGAATAAAACATTGGAGAGAATCGGTAATGTTGTTTTCGGCGGTACGATGCTTAATAGTTTTGAGGTCGCCTGATGAAGATTGGCTCTATCGGTTTTTAATTTCATTGTTCCCTCCCAAAGGTATTTTATGTCCTATCCCGAGTGTTTGGAAACCTGTTCCGTTCCGGAGAGAAGTTTTCATTTCGGGATTCCGTTCTTTTGTTTTTATTCTCTTATTCTATAGAACTAATAATAAAGGGCGTTGAGATGTTGATAACTATCCGAATTTGTCATCTAACATACTGCCCGTCGACGAATTCGACCGCCATTCGACAGGTGGAAAAATATGAGTATTGGAAAATTGTGTCAACATAAATTGATGCCTGGTCAAATAGAGCTGGCCGAACAGTTGATAAATGTTCATATGGAAATGAACTGTGACCGTAAATTAACAGCGATCCTCATTATCCTCAACAGGTTATTAACATGGAATTTTACCAGAACAGGCAAACAGCCCGAATAATCCCGGACCACGAATTTACTATGATTGTTGCCGCTCGTTGCTTAATCGGAAATCTCAGGCTTTTAGAAGCGCCTCGATATTGTCGATATCGGATCTTAAAGAGAAATCCATTTCCAGAAAGTTCTCTACAGTGGTGATGGCATGGATGACTGTGGAGTGGTCGCGTCCTCCGAACTCCTCGCCAATCGATTTTAACGAACCGGTGGTATGCTTGCGGGAAAGATACATGGCGATCTGCCTGGCCCTGACAATATCAGCGGTCTTCCGTTTCGATTTAATCTGTTCGTGCTCAATCTTGTAATATTGAGAGACAGTTCTCGCTATATAGCCGACCGATATCTTCTTGCCTACCGCTATGGCGTCCTTGAGAACCTCGTAAGCCATGTTCAGATTGATCTCCTTTCGGGTCAACGATCCGCTGGCCAGTATCCTGATTATCGATCCTTCGAGCTCCCGGATATTCTTGGTGATATTGTTGGCGATAAAAGCGATAACGTCAGGAGGAATAGATAAATTTTCCGATTTGACTATCTTGTTCAAAATAGCGATTCTGGTTTCCAGGTCGGGAGGTTGAATATCGGTCACTAATCCGCATTGGAAACGGGACAGCAGCCGTTCCTCCAAACCCTTTATCTCTCTCGGGGATCTATCGGATGTCAAAACTATCTGCTTGCCCGCCTGGTAGAGAGTGTTGAAAGTGTGGAAGAACTGCTCCTGGGTAGCTTCCTTGCCGGTCAAAAACTGAATATCATCGAGCAGTAGAAGATCAACGCTTCTATACGTTTTGGCGAATTCTGATGTTTTCTGACGAGTGATGGCATCGATAAAATCGTTGGTGAACTTTTCCGAAGTCACATAGAGTATCCGCAGGGTGGAAAAATTTTCCCTTACATAATTCCCGATGGCCTGTACCAGATGCGTCTTGCCCAATCCGACTCCGCCGTAAATGTATAACGGATTATACCTGGTCTGCATCGGAGCTTCGGCCACCGCTACCGCGGCAGCGTGGGCAAAACGGTTGGAATCTCCGACAATGTAATTGCCCAGAGTGTAGCGGTCGTTGAGGCTGGTGTCAGGATAAATATTATCTGAATAATCGTTCTTTACCTTGATAACCGGAGGTTCCGTTGTTGCCGCCGGGGGTTCCTCCCGATCGCCGATCAGATATTCGATCTTCCGCTCGGAACCGAGACAATCGGCCACCGCGCTCGAGACAGTGGAGTTAAACTTCGACATCAACCACTCGGCCGTAAACTTATTCGGCACCGAGATTTTAAACGTCTCCTCGTTAAGCTCGACACCGGCCGATGATCTGAACCAGGTATTGAAGTTTTGAAACGAAACTTCGGATTTGATTATCTTAATCGCTTGTTCCCAGAGATGTTCAGGTGAGGGTGAGGTTTCTATCGCCATAATTTAAGAAGCACCGGTAATTAAAATGTTAAATTCTCCAACCAATAATCGTCATCCGAACTGAACAATTTTTTCTAAAACGAACCTTTTTATTGTTGTTTCTTAATCGTTGGTAAAGGATATCATACCAGAGGACACCCAAACCACTCATCATCCAAACGCGTTTCATAAAATCCTTTTTGCTATGAAAAGTCAAGAATAAAACCGGAAGTAATTTTTAAAAATCGTAACTCATCGTAAGAGAAACATCTTACAAAGATAACATTCTGATTTTGGGATTTAAAGATTTCAAGTTATGGGAACAGTCCGGCGTCATTAAAAAAAATGAACTTCTTTTCTCAAAAAAATCCGTCCGTTTCGAATATCCGGCATAGTCCCTATTGACATGTCAGATCGATTTTTGTAACTTTGGCCTCGATTTAAGGCCGCGTGAGGCGATGATCGAGATGACGAACTTGAGAGTATAAAGGTTTAAACCTGTTGTAGAGTGAGGCTTCATGATATCTAATAAATTGCCGCGGGCGTTGATCGCTATGACAATATGTCTAACGGCTTTGACCGGAAAAGCGGTTTGCGAATCGCCGAAGCAGCTTATAGCTATGGGCGACAGCCTTTATGAATCGTTCGACTACCACGGATCCGCCGTCTGTTACCGCCAGGCCGGCCTCCTCGACAGCTCGGCCTTCGAGCCGTTCTGGAAACTCGGAAGAAGCCTTAACCTCTTGGGAGAAACCGCGCCTAAAGATTCCCAGCTGGTAATATTCGAGGAAGCGCGCCACGCCGAGAATCAGGCTGTTATGCTCAACGAAACTCATGCCGACTCACATTTTCAGCTCGCCAGAGCTCTCGGCAAGATAGCCCTGTTCAAGGGGATATTCAAATCGGCCTCCCTGGCCAAACAGGTCAAAGCCGAATCGGAAAGAGCTCTCGAACTCGACCCGGTTCATGACGGCGCCTGGCATATTCTCGGGCGCTGGCATCGCGAGGTGAGCAAAAAACCGAAAATAATCCGCATACCCATGGGTCTCGGAGCCGCTAATAAAGAAGACGCTATAGCCTTTATGCTTAAGGCGATTGAGTTGAACCCGGAATACATCCACCACCACCTCGAAATGGGGATTACATATTTGAGCGTTAAAAATAAAGATTCGGCCCGAGCCGAATTCCAGCAATGCCTGGATCTTCCGGCCCAGAGACCATTGGATAATAAATACAAGGAGGAAGCGAAAAAATATCTGGCCGAAATGGACTAAAAATGATTTATTAAGCCGTTATGAATAACGGCCTTTGGTTTGGAATAAATGTAAAACTAAAAATACTTCAGGAGACTCAAATGGTTAAACGATTAACAGGTACCGATCCCCTGATAAATAAAAGGGCTTTCGGATTGTCGTGGCGGCTCGCTGCCGTAACGATGACGCTCTGCCTGACTTTGTTTATCGGCCAGGCGGCGGCCGGTGGATTCGCTCTCTCCGGTGTCGGCTCCAAGGCGATAAACATGGGGGGCGCGTTCCGGGGGTTGGCTGATGATTGGAGCGCGGCCTACTGGAACCCGGCCGGGCTGACTCAAATCGAACAATCCCAACTAACAGGAATGCTTGTAGCTATTAACCCCAAACCGGAATATACGCCCAATATTACTTATGGCGGTCTCGATATCGGCTATCGCAACGGCCTGCCTCGTTACCCCAACGACAAAACGATTTTCATTCCCGATTTTTCAGGCTTTTTCAAATTATCCGGTTTCGATAAATATACTGTCGGAATGGCGATTTTCGTGCCTATGGGATTGAAAAGCGAGTGGGATCTCTATAACCCGACCGCGTCAATGAATATAAGAAACGCTTATCCCTGGTTTGATCACGCCGCCGAGCTGAATGTAATCGATTTTCATCCTACTATAGCCGGGTCTTTCCTCGACGATAAGCTCAGTCTCGGTGTCGGGATTTCATTCCAGAAAGCGAAGCTGGTATTCAGAAAACCGGCCCTAATTCCGTCGGGAATACCGATCCCGCACGAAAACCTTCTGATCGACGCCGATCTCGAGGGAACCGGTTGGGGATACGGCGCCAATTACGGTTTGCTTTACAAATTCAACGATAAACTCCAATTCGGGTTGTCCGGAAAACTCGGAACCACTCTCAAAATTAAAGGCACAGCCAAGCAGGAACTCTATACCATGGATAATCCCACGTTGAGAGATATTCTGCTTAGCAATTCTTTTACCTCCTACGATTCGGCCCGGGTCAGATCGCTCTTCGCGGTTAATAATCTTACGGCCGCCCCTGATGCCGAAGCGGATTTGAAAACGCCCGCCGATATCGGTTTCGGACTGGCCTACAAGCCGACCGAAAAACTGACCTTTACCGCGGATATGGCCATTACCTACTGGTCGGCGCTGGATTCGGTAGCGATCATTCTCGACGGCCCCAATCTCTCCGGCACAATGGCCGATACTTCGCTGATCATGCTCGACTGGGCTAATACCACCAGGTTCTCCTTCGGCGCGGAATACTGGCCGATCGAACCGCTGGCCATTCGTCTCGGTTACTATCTCGACCCCAGCCCGATACCCGACCAGACTTTTACTCCGCTTATTCCGGATATAGGGGATAAAAGCGCTTTAAATATCGGAGCGGCCTTCAATTTCTCCAACATGGAATTATCCTATAATTACGAATATATCAGCTTCGGCGATAGAAGCGTCACCTCTCTTTCCGATATCAACGGCGATGGAGAATTCGATAATTACCCGGGTGATTTCAAGTCGACGCTCCATGCCTCTCACGTTTCACTAACTTACAGATTTTAAGGGGGAGGGCCAAGATGAAAAAATACGCTCTTATTTTAGCTGTAGCGGTTATATCCGTGGCGGGCATGCAATGTTCCGAGCAGGTTAATCCCGTCGATATCAGCCAGCCGACAGGTTACTATTACATACATGATTTCTTCTCTAATTCAATCGATGGGGATATCATGCAGGATTTCCCCCGCAGAAATGTCGTGGTCTATACTCCTCCCGGATACGATCCCGCGGATACTTCGACCGATTACCCGGTTCTATACCTGCTCCACGGCTACGGTGGTAACGAAGAATATTTCAAAGGGTTGTTCGGAGTGGCCGAGACCATGGACGAGCTCATTTACGCCGGAGAAATAGATCCGATGATTGTGGTTACCGCTGACGCTTCCAATAAGCTGGGCGGAAGTTTCTACACTAATTCCCCCGATTTCGGCTCCGGTTCCTTTGCCGGGCTGATGCAGGAATTTATCACCGATGAACTCTTAGCCCTGATCGATTCAGTGTACAATACCATACCCGA
>JAHEDG010000085.1 GCA_024641335.1 Candidatus Zixiibacteriota bacterium | reverse complement strand
CCCGGTGGAGGTATAACCACTACCGGATGAGAATATCCCAGTGAGAACGTAAATGCCTGGCCGGTCTTCTCCACCCTGTAGCCGACCCCCTCGATCTCCAGATCCCTGGAAAACCCATTGGTCACACCTATAATCATATTGGAGATCAAAGCCCGATAAAGACCATGCATGGCACGGTGGGTTTTGGAGTCGGAAGGACGATTCAATAATATTTCACCGTCCTGAATTTCCGAGGATATGATATCCATTATATCCTGAGTCAATTTACCCTTCGGACCCTCAACCGTAATAACACCGGCGGTTCGCGTTATCTTAACGCCGGAAGGTATGGGTATCGGTTTTTTACCTACGCGCGACATATCTGCCTCCTGCCATCACCAGACCCTGAAAAGGGCTTCTCCGCCAACACCGGACTCCGTCGCCATCTTTTCAGGTAATATCCCTTTTGATGTCGAGAGCACAATCGTTCCCATTCGCCTGGTGCCCTTGGAAAGATCCTTGTTGGTCAAATATTTGCGCAGGCCGGGACGTGAAACCCGCTCCAAACCGCTTATCACACTCTCGGAATCCGGAGTATATTTAAGCCTGATTCGAAGAATACCCTGCTTATTATCCTCAATAAAATCAACGGAACGAATAAAATTCAGTTCCACTAACAATTCCGCCATCTTCTGCTTTAAATTTGACGCCGGGATATCTACCCTGCGCTGCTTGGCACGGCAGGCGTTCCTTATTCTAGTCAGAAAATCGGCGATCGGATCAGTCATACTCATATTACACCTACCAGCTTGCCTTGATGATACCCGGAATTTCGCCGGCCAGGGCCAATTCCCTGAAACAAATTCGGCACAACCCGAAATGCCTTAGATATCCTCTAGGCCTCCCGCAACGTTTGCATCGATTATGACGGCGAACCTCAAACTTGGGCTTCCGCTCCGACGCTATTACTTTGCATTTCTTGGCCATAATTTAATTCCTCTTAAAAGGCATTCCCAATGCCTGTAGCAATTCCAATCCTTCTTTATCCGTACCGGCAGTCGTCACCAACGTGATATTCATACCGCGGATCTTGTCTATCTTGTCATATTCTATCTCAGGGAAAATAATCTGCTCGGTGATCCCGAAAGTGTAATTGCCCCGGCCGTCGAACGATTTCGAAGGGATGCCGCGAAAATCCCTGATCCTCGGTATGGCCACGTTGACCAATCGCTCCAAAAATTCATACATCCTGTCGCCCCGGAGAGTAACCATGCAGCCGATCGGCATGCCGGCCCGAAGCTTGAAATTCGATATCGATTTTCGGGCACGTTTAATCGCCGGACGCTGGCCGGTAATGGCCGCCAACTCCGCCGACGCGCTTTCCAACTTCTTGGGTTCGCCGATAGCCTCGCCTACCCCGATATTGAGAACTATCTTCTCGAGCCTGGGAACCTGATTGATATTGCGGTAACCGACGCTTTTCATCAAACCAAGTCTGATCTCCTCAAAATACTTTTTCTGCAGGTTGGTCATAACTATTCCACTATCTCCCCGGTCTTCTTGTTGATACGGACCTTCTTATTATCCGCCAAAACCCTGTGACCCAACCTGGCAACCGTATTCGAACGGCCGTCATAATACATCACGTTGGAAGCGTTGATCGAACCTTCCTTCTCGACTATGCCGCCCTTCCGGTTCTTCTGAGTGGGACGGGAATGCCTCTTGATCAGATTGACTCCCTCGATTATCACTCGGCCGGTATCGGGAAAAACCTTCAGGATCTTGCCTGTTTTTCCCCGGTCGTTGCCGGATATAACCTTGACTAAATCCCCTTTGCGTACCTTCATCTCTGCTATCCTTCTATAATACTTCAGGAGCCAGCGAAACAATCTTCATGAATTGCTTATCACGAAGTTCCCGCGCTACCGGCCCGAAAATTCGGGTGCCGCGAGGCTCTTTCTGCTCGTTAATAATCACAGCGGCGTTGTCCGAAAAACGTATATAGGTCCCGTCCTTACGCCTCGTAGACCGGGTCGTGCGAACCACAACCGCCTTGCAAACCTCGCTCTTCTTTACCGCCCCGCCCGGAATCGCGGTCTTGACCGAAACCACTATGATATCACCCACCCGAGCGTAACGCTTGCGAGTGCCGCCTAAAATCCTGAAACACTGAACTATCTTGGCCCCGGAATTGTCAGCGACATTGAGTTTTGAATATTCCTGAATCATTGCCTGTTCACCATCCAGCCTACTTGGCTTCCTCTGTAATTTCCACCAGACGCCAGGATTTGGTCTTGGAAAGAGGACGAGTCTCCATTACCAATACCTTATCTCCGACTTTAGCCTTATTTTCCTCATCATGGACATACAACTTCTTGCTCTTGCGAATCGTCTTCCCGAAAACCGGATGCTTGAAAGAACGCTCCACAGTGACCACAATCGTCTTATCCATTTTGGCGGAGACTACTACTCCAGCTCTGGTCTTCCTGCCGGACCTATCCATTCTTCGCCTCCCCCTTCGCGGACAATTGACGAATGTTTAGCTTATCCTCATGCAATACCGTGGTAATCATCGCCAACTCACGTCTTAATATCCTTATCCGCAACGGATTATCAATCTGTTTGTACCCCTGACGGATCCTCAGGTTGAAAATCTCTTTCTCAAGCTCCTCTTTTTTAGTGAGGATCTCCTCTTTGGTCATATCCCTTACTTCACGAGGCTTCATAACTCTATTCCCTGGCTAAATCTTGCCGTGTGACAAACTTCGATTTTATCGGTAATTTGGCTGCCGCCAGTTTCAAAGCCTCTTTGGCCAGATCCTGACTTACACCTTCCAACTCAAATAGAATCCTGCCCGGCTTAACTACCGCTACCCAAAATTCCGGAGCGCCTTTTCCCTTGCCCATCCTGGTCTCGGCAGGTTTCTTGGAGACCGGCTTATCGGGAAACATTCTGATCCAAACCTTGCCACCACGCTTTATATGACGAGTCAACGCCACACGGGCAGCCTCAATCTGCCGATTGGTAATCCAGGCCGGCTCCAATGCCTTCAAACCGTATTCGCCGAAATCTATGTTCGACCCGCGGTAGGCTTTGCCATTGCGACGACCACGTTGCTGCTTGCGAAACTTTACCCTCTTAGGCATTAACATCAGGATTCTCCTCCGCCGGACTGATTCTTATTCGGTCCGGAATCGCCTTTAGGCTTCGAACCGGATTGCCTGGGAGGCCGCGGACGCTGGCTCTTCTGAGATCGGTCGAGATCCCTGGCTGACGGCTTTCCTTTACCGTCGCCATGCGGACCGGGATCCTGCCTCTTATGACGAGCCCTGCGACGTTTGGTATCCGCCGGCTGCTCCTTGATACCCGCCGGCGCCTTGGTCATTTCCTCTCCATCAAATTCAGGATGACCTATAATCTCGCCCTTGCAAATCCAGACCTTCACCCCTATCGTCCCGTAGGTGGTATGGGCGGTCGCGGTCGCGTAATCAATATCAGCCCGCAATGTATGCAACGGCACCCGGCCGTCATGATATTTTTCAGTACGGGCGATTTCAGCGCCGGCCAGACGACCGCCGCAAACAATCTTTATACCCTCAGCGCCGGATTTCATGCTGGCAGCCAAAGCCTTTTTCATCGCCCTTCTATAATTGACACGTCCCTCGAGCTGCTTGGCGATAGATTGAGCCACCAGATTGGCCGAAAGCTCCGGCTTCTTTATCTCGATAATATTGAGCAATATCTCCTTGCCGGTCAAAAGCTGCAGTTCCTCTTTCAGCTTGTCGACCTCGGCCCCCTTGCGCCCGATCACGATCCCCGGCCTGGCAGTATGAATGTCGATGGTCACCTTTTTCGGCGCCCTCAAAATCTCCACCTCGGCAATACCAGCGTGCTCCAGACGTCTGTAAGTATAACGCCTGATCAGCAGATCCTCCTGCAAAAGCTCCGCGTAATTACCGGTGGCAAACCATTTCGATTTCCAGCCTTTTATTACTCCAAGTCTAAAACCGTATGGATGAGTCTTCTGTCCCAAACGGCCTCCCTATTTCTTCTCTGCTACAGCTTTTATTTTCGTTATCTTTTCGGCCACGGTTACGTCGATATGGGCGGTTCTCTTCCTGATTACATAAGCTCTGCCCATACCAACCGGACGGATCCTCTTCCATACCGGACCGCCGTCTATCATAACCTGCTTAACATACAAATTCTCGACTTTAATCCTGGCCGAACCCTCGGCCGCGATGGCGTTCGAGGCCGCCGATTTCAGGGTCTTGTATATCGCCTTGCTGGCCGCCTTGTGAGTAAACTCCAAAATGCTCAGCGCCCGGTCGACCGGCTCCCCCTTGATTAATTCCGCCACTCGGCGAAGCTTCCGCGGGGACATTCTTACGTATTTCGAAACAGCTCTGACTTCCATCATTATCACCTATTTTAACGCTGACGTTCTTTCGGTTAATTTGCCCGAGTGGCCCCTGAATGTCCTGGTCGGAGAAAACTCACCCAGCTTATGGCCGACCATGTTCTCGGTTACATAAATGGGGATAAACTTGTTGCCGTTATGAACAGCGAGAGTATGACCGACAAACTCCGGAGAAATAGTTGTTCTGCGAGCCCACGTCTTAATGACCCTCTTCTGATTTGATTCATTAAGAGCTTCGATCTTATTCAACAATCTCTCGTCGACATACGGACCCTTCTTCAAGGATCGAGTCATATCTTCCTCCCGCTTACTTCCTGCGTTTTACTATAAGGTTGGCCGCTCTTTTGCGGTTGCCGGTCTTCAGACCCTTGGAAAGCTGACCCCAGGGACTGCACGGATGACGTCCGCCGGACGACTTGCCTTCGCCGCCGCCCATCGGATGATCAACCGGGTTCATCGCCACACCGCGAACATGAGGCTTGACTCCCAGCCATCTCGATCTTCCGGCCTTGCCCAATGAAATATTCTCATGCTCAATATTGCCGACCTGCCCGAGAGTGGCCATGCAATTCAATTTGAATAACCGAACTTCGCCGGAAGGCATCTTTATATGAGCGAATT
>JAHEDG010000047.1 GCA_024641335.1 Candidatus Zixiibacteriota bacterium | reverse complement strand
TTTTGACGATCTCCTCGACCGACTCGATCTTGTTAACGTCGATAAAGTGGAACGGCCCGGAGTTCTTAAGCTCGTCGGAGGGCGCGGTTTTGCGGCCGGTGGCGATCACGTTTTCGGCCCCGTAACGTTTACGCAGTTCCAGGGTTAGCTCCGACCCTATCTGTCCGACCGCGCCGGTCACCAGGATCTTTTTCATCTCTTTTTTCATCGTTTTCTCGCTATTTTTTCAAGGTTCGTTCGATACGCGTCTACCAACGGCGGGAATTTAGGTTTTGGGGGGGGATTTGGCAAGGGAATTTGGGGGGCATTGCGCTGTCCGGAATCCGCTCCGGCAGCCTTTTTGTCGGCAACCCAATTAGTCTCTTGGTTATTTTCTATTGTCAATTCTACGAAGAACGTATGAAGCGAGAGTGAATAAATCGAGGGCGTCTTCTTCAGATAGGGCCCATTCGATCTTGGGAGCGTGAGCAGTTGGATTGCGAAAGGTTCCAAACAATCCTTTTGCAAGGTTGACGAATCCGCGTTGCTCCGATTTTTCAGTCTCAGTCAAGAAAGCATTAATTCTTATTAAAGGACATTCCCCTCCAAGCGCTTCATCTATAAGAGTTGGACCATCGTTTGTTAAACCGCAAATACCTTTTATATGTTCTGCAATACTCTTACAGGCCTCAAGAACGGCATGAAAATAATTGTCAACGACTAACTCCGCTTTACAAAAACGTAATAACTCCGGGTGGAGTTTTCTATTGAGTAGGCTTTCTTTTAATCTAGATGCCCGGCTTTCCGCTTCTGTCAGATTAGTAACCTTTTTTATAGTATGATATTTCCCATCTTCTTGGTATTGTAATCCATGAAATGCAAGAACTACATTTACACTTTCAAGCACGTCATGATAAAATTCTCTTCTATGGACATATCTCGCCGGGCGCAATGCTTTATTTATAAATGCCAAAATTGTATTAGAGGCCTGGTCGATATTTTGTCGCTTTATAAGCGCATTGAATAGTCTCTTCCATTTCGTCATCATAGGATCAATATCCTCTGCACCGATCTGTCTTAAAATATATGCTATCTCGGATCCCTTTAATCCATGATCGGCGTCAGCGAGTATTTTACATACATGTTTAAGTTCTTCCACACTAAAAAGATCCCATTTTTTTTCATTCACCATCTTATTTTTCACTCTGTTATCTATCTTCTAGGTCCTAATCGCAGCTTTTACAAAAGCTCATCGGCTGCTGTGAATAACCGTTGTACTTCGGCGTTGGCCCCAGATAAATCCCCAATATCATATATTAAGGATTCTGTTTAATTATCAATAATATTAAAGCAAAAATCGCAACAAGATCTGGAAGTCCAAACTCCCAAAACACCCTTAAAATCAAGAAAATAGTTTCTCGTGGGTATTTAGAATAATTTATTTTTAGAGGCGTCTTAAGCTTATCGTTTGTTGTTTCCTTTACATCATCCACAAGTTTCTTATATTTCTTTGTTCCTGCCAGAGGATCTTTCTCTAATGATGCTTTTGTATGCTCGTAGCTATTAATCTGCCTTTTTATTGAATTAAGCTCTTCGATATTGCTTTTTAGTTGCGACATTTTGCTTCCCCATGATGTGTAATCACCGAAGCTGTAAAAATTAAATGAAAGAAGGAAGTATATTAAGAGAATTAGCATTATTCTGATTATGATTATTCTATCCGCAATTTGAATATCCAATCCAAGCGCATCTATCTTGCTGGGAAACAGGTTTCCTATAGTAAAAAGAAAACTAACGGCTGAAACCAATAATAGAAATTTCCTTGCCTTTCCTGTACTCGGGCTGAGAGGATCTGCCAGCAAAGTTAATATTAGGCTGTTACATCTATCATCTTGTTCTTGTTTTCTACGAGTCAAATTAAGGAAAGAATTGATTTCGCCGTTCGACAATATCAACCTCCAATTATTATATTGTTGCCTTTAGAAAATACGCTGATAAACATGTTTCCGCAAGCCATTTCATCATCATTTTTCCATTTCGATGTCAGTCGTAGCCGAGGTCTTGTAAAGACCTCGGAATCATATAATCAAATCCGGGGTTTCTTCAAGACCCCGGCTACAGTCCAAGACGATTCTCGCACCGCCTTAACGCCTCCTTGTTGCCCTCCCAATAGAGCATCGCCATCGCCGTCTCGTAGTCGCACCATTCATATTGGTCGTGTTCGATCGGGTCTATGGTCGGTTCAAAGTTGTCTGGAACGCGGGCTAAGAAGACAATCTCGGTGATCTGCTCGACCGGCTGGTCGTAGATATGCCGCATCGATTCCGGGACCGGGAAGGTGTAAGAATAATCGATCAGTTCCAGGCTGACCGGATCGAAGCCTGTTTCCTCCTTCAGCTCGCGCAGGGCGGCGGTGTGGTAATCGGGGTCTTCGCTCTCCACGCCACCGGAGATCCCCTGCCAGAAGGTCATGCCCGGCAGTACGCGGTGGAGCATGAGGTATTGGCGTTTGCCGTCGTTTTGGCGGACGCAGTAGATAGCGACCTGGATGGGGAGTCGGGACATGCGGGGAATATAGAAATGATTTATGGGAAATCAAGCAACATGCTTATACCGACTTAATGTCGATAAAAGCATGCCACCCGCAAAGTGCCCTCCCTGTCATTCCGCACTTGATACGGAATCCATACATTGTCGTAGATCAGGTTTTTGGCTGCCTCTGGGCTTTTATAACCCGACAATCAGCGGTGGCGTCAGGTCGCTTGCCCCTGCGAATGCGGGGCCGCACCTGACGCTCCCGTCAGCGGTCAATTACATAAACTTAACCGCACGGAGGATACCAACGGCGGGAAAACAGGTTTTGGGGTGGGATTTGGCAAGGGAATTTGGGGGGTAGTCTATGCGCTGACAGCAACCCGGCAATCGTCAGGAAGGGCGATACGGCTCATACGAGATTCCTGACGACGCAATGAAAGGATTTTACTTTTTTAAAAATATTCCTTGACATTTATTAAGCAATTTCATATGTAATTAATAGTATTATCCATATAATATAGGATTTTTAACAACAAAGGAGGATGTTATGGCAGTTCCTCTCTCTAACAAGGATCTTGCGGGCAAAATTACGGAGATCTTCGACAATGCTAATTTAAGGCAGCAAACGATCGATGAAATTAACTTAAAGGGGCTAAAATAGTACGTCGAGGATAATTTCACTTTGACTCCTACCCAGCAGAATAATATTAATAATATACATAATAATAGCTGGGAAAAGATGCAAAAAGCTGTGCTTGGTTCTCTCGAGGATAATTTTGATCTAGCTGTTCATTTATCGAGGGCACCTGATGTTCCCACACCACCGTCTTTGACATGGATAGGCATTCATTGTTATGACTACTATCCGCCGGACTGGGAACCCGGGGACCCGCCGGAAAGAAGGTGCAGTATCGAAATTAATTTTTGTTAATTCTCGTTGACCATTCGACCGCGGCTTGTTTTATACTACGTCCGAAAATTCTCTGAAAGGCTAAGGAGAGATCCTGATCAGTAACCGAATACAATTGCCGCATCTGCCTCGGAGTGGAAGAATCATCAAGATATTTCAAGAAATCGGCCCAGGCGAAGATAGTCTTAACCACCCTTTTGTCTGGGCCTTGACTAATGCCCAATTTCCAACCGATTAGGTTTAAAAGGCCAAAATCGATTCCGCCCTTGGTGCCTTGTATAATGTATTTTTCACTTTTTTTTAGTTTTTGGCCAATCAGGCAATTTAGCGGCGGAATAATTCCCGACCTGTTAAGGGGACCTGTTGAGAACATAGAATAATTTGCTATCGCTTCTTCAAAGATCCCGTTGTTTCCGGGGATACGGTTCTTAAAATCAGGCCAAAATGCGTTAGCGTAAGCCTCTTTTCCCTGTTTCTCATAGATTTCATAGAGTCTGGCAGCTTCTTTATCAAGGTTATCCAGATCACTATAATAGATAAAACGGAGGGCATGAGCCAATTCGTGCGCTAAAAAGGGAAAACTGATATATCCGCCAAAAACCATAGCCACCCTTACGTTAATTAAAATCTCTCTAATCGAGTTCTGCGGTCGTTGGTAAAGCGAAAACAAGCAGATACCGCCAGTGTTTTGATCGACATTGCTATTGGGGAAATGCCGCTGAAATTCATGCATGTGGGGGAATAATAATATCTGGATTTTACCATTCGTACGCTCCGGCGGGCTGGGTACTCTAAACGACTTTGCCGAATCGGGATAGAATGACTTGATAAGTAAACTACGAATATACGGCTTCTCATAAATTACCAAAAGCTTTTTCATCTCCCAAAATACCGCCTCCAAATATATACCAAGGTTTTTAATTACAGTCGAGTCATTCGCGGAAAGAGTATAGTAGATCACAAAATTAGGGGTTTCCTCGATGCGCCAGTCGTGGCTTGTAGAATTAGAATCAATTTTATTAATTATATAATTTTGCATTTTTCTTATGTAAGTTCCAAAATTCCAATCCAAATGAATCTTCATGTTAACAAAGTAATCTGCAGGTTCCGCTACCGAATCATAAAATTTATCGACCTTTTCCCGGGTGAAATTCGTCAAAAGTAGTTTGTGTCCATCTCCGAACATTCCTTTGATTACCGCGGAATCCGCATTACTATATAAGTTCTTGAGTATCAGGGCATTCAATCTTTCTAAAGATGAATTTTGCGCTAAAATTTCGTCGGAACATAGCCCTAATAAAATGATCATAATGACGGTTACACCTAAATCTCCATGTTTCTTCGCCGTTACCATGCCGGCCTCCATTTTAACTTTTTATATTTCGTATTTTTATTACCACCGCTTAATATATTGATTTATTAACTTTAATTCAATTAATATTTATCCGATGCTGTCAGACTTAATCCCTGCACTATCGTTGCTAAATATCAAAAGTAAAGTCTATATCACGAAATGTATTATACCGAAACCGTAATGGTTTCAACCAACCCCCCGGCATCCTCAACAACGCCGCCGCGCCGTCTTTGCCGCTCTTGCCGGTTTCGTAATCGCCAGGAAAACCCACCGGAGAGACCTGCCATCCCGGCGGCAAGAGTCTTAAGACAGGCTCCTGCCCTACCAGAATGACAAGGCTCTTTACATCCAAAAACAGATAGTGTCAGGATGTCGTTCGGTGGTCGGCAGACGTCCTCGTCTGACGACAATGGGTCGGCGCACCGGAAAGTACGCCGACCACGTTTATTTATTATAGCCGTGGGGAGATAAACTCCCTGCCTACGTTTTTGGGGAAGCCAGATCGGGCGTTCACCCTGTCATTCCGGACTTGATCCGGAATCCACGGGCTTGCCATTGCCTGGTTTTCCCAACTACGCTACAACCTGATGGCTTGAGTGTGGATTCCAGCTTCCGCTGGAATGACAATGCCTATTATGCCGACCACCTTGTTGTAGTGGCCGACCTGTGTGTCGGCCATTTTCCGGGACAAACACACAGGTTTGTCCCTACAGTAATGACAAGCCGACCATACACCTAAAAAGCCATTGCAAACACCGGTTTCGTTGCGTAAATTGGCGTTCCTAATGCTGTCCTTGCTGGTGAACGTTTTGATAATAGGAGAAAGATAATGTACGGGAAAATCAAAGAGGATCTGGCCAACGAAATCAAGGCTACCAGAGAAGCCGGACTTTACAAAGAAGAACGGATTATCATGACCCCGCAAGGGGCCGAGATCAAAGTCAAAACCGGCGAGACGGTGCTCAACTTCTGCGCCAACAATTATCTGGGATTATCATCCCACCCCAAGCTGATCGAGGCGGCCCACAAGACCCTCGATAAGTGGGGCTACGGGTTGTCGTCGGTGCGCTTCATCTGCGGCACCCAGGATCTGCACAAACAGCTCGAAGCAAAGGTATCGGAATTTTTGGGCATGGAGGACACGATCCTCTACGCCGCCTGTTTCGACGCTAACGGCGGTGTGTTCGAGCCGTTTTTCGACGAGAACTGCGCTATCATCTCCGACGCCTTAAACCACGCCTCCATTATCGACGGCGTGCGGCTGTGCAAAGCCCAGCGGTTCCGTTACGCCAACAACGACATGAACGAGCTCGAGGACTGCTTGAAAAAATCCAAAGACTTGAAATACCGTATCGTCTGCACCGACGGCGTCTTCTCCATGGATGGCAATATCGCCAAATTGAAGGATATCTGCGACCTGGCCGAGAAATACGACGCTATCGTCATGGTCGACGATTCCCACTCCACCGGCTTCATGGGCAAAACCGGCAGAGGCACCCATGAATACAACGATGTCATGGGGCGGGTCGATATTATCACCACCACCTTCGGCAAAGCCTTAGGCGGCGCGTCCGGCGGATGCACGTCGGGACCGAAAGAGATGATCGAGTGGTTACGTCAGAAATCACGGCCGTATCTGTTTTCAAATACGTTAGCCCCGGCTGTCGCGGGCGCGACATTGGAGATGTTCAATATCCTCATGGCCACAACCGAACTGCGCGACAAGCTCGAGAAGAACCAGCGCTATTTCCGCAAGGCGATGACCGAGGCCGGATTCGATATCAAGCCCGGCGATCATCCGATAGTGCCGATCATGTTCGGCAAGTTCCCCAATGACGCCAAGTTAGCCCAGGATTTCGCCAAAGATATGTTAGCCGAGGGGATCTATGTGATCGGATTCTCCTACCCGGTAGTCCCCAAGGGGGGCGCCCGTATCCGTGTGCAGTTATCGGCGGGTCATGAGATGAGCCATATCGACAAGGCTATCGCGGCGTTTATCAAGATCGGCAAGAAGCATGGGGTGATTGGGTAGGGAAGCAACTAGGTCAGGAGCCCCACGCTCCCAACCTACCTGCCCATAATCTCATCTTACCTGTTTTATGAACGCCCTGCCTGTTGGAAATTCGGGATCAATACCGGCGTGCTCTGTGAAATGGCTTAAACGGCAGGTCGTTTCACATTTAGCACATTTTCATCATAATTGTGAAACAATATTGGCTTTCTCACTTCATTTACTTCCCTTGCCAGCGTAAACAAAAGCGGGATATCCGTTTACATTAGTCGGAAAATCTAAACGGATTACCAATTGGCAACTGGGATTTTGGGGATAAAATATCCGGTTTTTCTCGGATTTGAGGCGGATTTTTTGGTTGACATGTCATTTCACGTTTGATATGTTTTCATCATATTTATGAAATACAGAGAAATCCTACTTGAACAGTTGAAATCCCAGCCGTACTTCGAAAAGCAGGCTATACGCCTACTCAGCGAGCAGTACGAGTTGAAACCTACGACCGTCGACGCTTATATAGCTCAGACTATAAAACGCAAGGAGATTATTCAGTTGCGTAAGGGACTTTACGTATCCGCCGACTTCTACAACAAGAACAAAGGGGATATATCCTATGTTTTCTATCTGGCTAATATCATTCGTAGGCCATCGTATGTGAGTTCCTGGACGGCGCTCCAGTATTACGACATGACCACAGAGGTAATCCGAATGATGACCAGCGTTACGACGAAAGTAACCAGGGATTACAGGACAAGGGCAGGCACCTTCGCCTACCAGTCCATGAAACCGAGCCTGTTTTCCGATTTCAGATTAGAAAAACAGAGGTTTGACTTCTTCATCGCTTCCCCGTCGAAGGCCCTGTTTGATTTACTCTATTACAGAACGAGGCAGTTCCGGACAATCAAGTTCGAGGATCTCGATCCCCTGATTGGGGAATTGCGTATTAACATCGATGGAATGGACGCCCGGCAAAGGGAGGCGTTTTATACAACCATAAAGAAACATATACGACATGAATAACCAGATAATTATAGCCCTCAAAAGAAAGCTCGAGGATATTTCCGCGTCGGGAAATGACGATGCTGAAACGCTACGCAACGGGATCAAAGAAGAACTCCAGTACTACGTACTTAACTTCATTTATCATCATTCGGAGTATGGTAAATGGGTCATGTACGGCGGTTCCGCCCTCAGAATCTGCCACGGTCTGGACCGCATGTCGGTTGACCTTGATTTCGAAATCGGTCACGCGGTTTCCGATGGGTTTCTCGATACTTTGCAAAGTGAACTGGAATCGCACTTCCTGAACACGCACGGGGCGGGCTCGGATTTGTTGACCCTCAAAACGACAAAAGGCCGTGGACTTCTTCTCAAATTTCACGTGAGTAAGGAACTCGGCATCAGTCATCCTTCGAATCAGATTCACGTAAAGATCGACCTCAACCACTTCGTCGCGCCCAAGACCGTGATAGACCGCAAGCCGGTCAACCGCGACCAGCTGTCGTTTGTCATTAGGGTCTACAACATGGGTACGCTCATGGCAAGCAAGATCGCCGCCATTCAACTGCGCGGTCAGCGCGGGGTAGGTGAGGCAATATACGAAGAAAAGGGACGGGATATTTATGACCTCTTATGGTACATGTCGAAAAAAGTAATCCCGGATCTCAATTACCTTTCCGCAAAGGGCGTTGATGTGAAAAACCTACAGGCGCTTTTCGACAAACTGACCCTGCAGATGAACGAGGTGAGCGACGCCAATCTAAAGCAAGACCTGACACCTATGTTTTTCAATCGGACGTATATCGAAAACTGGCTAACGAATTGGAGGGAGAGCTATCTTCGTTTGCTTGATGAATATAGAATCCGAACGGTGACGCACTTGCAGGAAATCATCATTCACAGGAATTTCATGCCAGACGTGTGGTCATTCATATACGTGTATGGCACGACCGAGCGTAGTACGGTGCGAATCATCTATGCGCTCAGCGATTATTGGATCGATTTCGGCGATGGAGAATTACCGGTCGAGGCGGACGCAAGACTCAGTGAACTCGTTAAGTTCAGCGCGAACGGGGTGAGCAGCGGGCCAAGGCCAGAGAAAAAGCTCAGGCAGTATGCCACGCTGTTCTTCCAGAAGACTGAAAGGTATCTGGGGAAAACCGGAAGAATCGTACTCGGGGACGTGATTGCAACTAAACTGATCCGTATGACAGCGCAAAACCTAAACCAGAAAGAGCAGATTTTGCTTAACAAATCTGCGCTGTTGAATTGTGAACTTGATGACTTGCTGAAGTAGTGAGACGCACCACGCTCTTACTGTCGGAAGTAACCTCCGACAACATTTTAATTTATGGACGAATAGATATTGCGGAGATATCCTGGAACCTCGACTGCTAACTAATCCTTTATCTGTGGCGTCAGAAGCAACTTCTGACACTTCCCAAACTGTCGGTCCATACCAATCCATACCGGCTGTATTACAGTTAGGAAAGTAACTTCCGACAGCACGACAAATAATCAAGAGTGGTTAGGAACCCATTCCTGACCACTTAGATTTCCGATTGCCAAGCCGGACAGGGCAACGAGGAGTGAGGATAAATCTGTCATTCTCCCTCTATCGCGACAAATTCTATAATTCGCTGGCCGTCAGGCAAATCCAGTTTTACGATAAATTTCAGGTTCATATCATAAAGATAAATTTCGAATTGTAAGAAGATATCACCCCATATGATCGGCTCGTAGCCGGGTTCTTGCAAAGACCCCGGTCCGGATATCCCGGGTTCCTCATACGCGCCGTACGGCCGATCTGGTCGGGGATGACGTGGCAGAAGGCGCGGGGAGACAAGCTCCCTTGATAGAGAGGAATGAGCCATATCGACAAGGCTATTAAGGCGTTTATCAAGATCGGCAAGAAGCATGGGGTGATTGGGTAATATAGTCGTGATATCCGTAGGGGTTTTGATTAATCAAACCCCTACGCCGTTTTAAGGGAATTGCAGATCTATAGCTTTTCTGCCGACAAACAAGGTTATATGTGCTGTCGGGTCGCCCGACCCGACACACGCCATGCTATCAGCGGGGGCAGGACTTTGTTCTGTCCCTATTTTTTATATTTAAAGTGGATTTGTTTTTTTGTTCAAATTCCAAAAAGGTCGTTTTATTCCCCTTTTATAGGTTCAAAGTAAATACTATGGCTTACTCCTGGTAAATCCAAATCAAGTCTGAGAAAATAGCTCTTTTGGGAGGTGTAAACTGTATAGCTGTCATTTCTCCATTTCCTACCAATAGGAAATGGAAAGTAAATGAATCCATTTACGCTCTGGCCTGGAAAAATGGTGTTTCTTCTAAGGATTCCATCGCTGATGCTATTCTGATATAAATCGTACCACATTGCTGTGTTTGCCATGGCGTTGGCTGTTTGGTCAGCTATGGTATCTTTCTTTTCTTGTTGATCATATATAGTTGTAGTCGCCGAAGATCCGTCGTTAAATCTGGTTTCCGCCGTTGTCGGATTGGCCGCCATTGATTGAAGACTACCGCCAATTGCTTGCACGATCAAAGATAGCGCTTTTTCATTCGAGATATCAGCCAGGATCTTCGTTGGTGATTCAGGATTACTGGTCCCTGTTTTATTCTCTGATACTGATGTTAAAGTAAAGGTCGTAAATTTCAGTGGTTCTAGCAAATATGGTTCTTCAGAAATATTCTGGTAGAGGATCCAAAGACGAAAATATCGGCGATTAGCGAGAATAGTCCGCTCCATCGATAATAAAATAAAGGCATTATCTGACTGAACCGCCGCTATGGGCTGGCCTTTCGTAAAAAAAGGAAATACGTCATCACTTTCCCTAGGCATATATTTAGTCTCTGGAATTGTGGTAGCGCAACTTAAAAAGAAAGCAATTATGAGAACTATCCCGGCAGTCTTGTAATTCTCCATCTTTTATCCTCCCCATTAATAACAAATGGTCCGACATGCCTCATAACCAATATCTTACGGGCAATATTATTGAATTGATATAAAATGATATTTAATGATTCAGGCAAAGTCAATAGTATAATTAAGGCCGAAAATCTATATAAGGTAGAATTCGGCCAACACCTAATAAGGTCTGACCTGCGGCTTGCTTCGTTACCCCAGCGTCACGTCCAGGTAAAGCATGACCACCACTCCGATCATGGTGCCGATTGTGGCTATACGTTCATGCCCCTTGCGATGCGTCTCCGGGACAATCTCATCACTGATTACATAGAGCATCGCCCCGGCCGCGAAACCCATAGCGTAGGGAAGAATCGGCCCGGCGACCGTCACCGCCCAGGCTCCGATAAGAGCCAACGGGATCTCCACCAGCCCGGCGCGAATTCCCACCAAACTGGCGTAGAAATATGAACTCATCCCCACGCTCAGCGAGGCTATAGCCACCGCCAGCCCTTCGGGGATATTCTGAATACCGATAGCCATCATTAATTTCAAGGCGTTGGGGATATCGCCCGATCCGAAACCTACCCCGACAGCCAAACCCTCCGGCGCGTTATGCAGGGTGATAGCTAAAATGAAAAGCCATACTCCTCTGATTTTTTTTGCCTCCGGCCCTTCGTGCCCCTTGATCGCGTGTTCGTGAGGAGTGAGATGATCGGCCAGATCCAAAAATACGACCCCTAACACTATCCCGATCACTACCGGCCAGATCCCGCCGTGATCGATGCCCGGAATTATCAGGCTGGTGAAACTGGCGGTGAGCATAACCCCGGCCGCGAAACCAAGAGCCGCGTCCAGAAACTTCTCCGACGGTTTCCGCCAGACCAATACCGCCAAAGCCCCGACTGTATTGAACGCCGTTATAATCAGCCCCCCGACCAGACCCTGCCAGATCGGGTTTGAGCCGGATATCGATAAAAATACTCTCTCGATCCAACTCGTCTCCATCATACCTCCATGCGGATATTCTCGATCATTGTTGCCTTACCGTGGTTGCGGTTCTATCGCTTCGCTCTCGGCCCGCCGTAAATACCCATATCCGATTGCGTCCCGTCGGGATCCGAAAGCAATGGATTACCCCTATTGATCAACGGGGAATCGGGAGCCGGCTTGAAGCTCTCCGTATCGATAAATTTCGGATCCAGACTCGTATTCCCGTTTCTCTCCGAATAATCCGGCATATCGCCGTATGAGCCGTCCGTATTGTTCAGGACATTGTTGAATGATATATCGAAGTTAAAAAGATTGCCGTAGTTCCAGATACCCACACAGGGACAAACCCATTCCTTGCGCCAGCCGTTCTCCATAACGACATTATTCGAAAATCTGCCGGTACACTCCTCCGACCAAATAGCCATCCCGCAATTGCCGTTATGATAAACCACGTTGTTGGTAGCGTCCATATACGATGTCCCCGTGGCGATTATCCCCCAGCCGAGATTATCAAAGACGACGTTATTGGAGCAGATCACCCTGGTATCTCCGAATGATCCGATCCCTTTCCAGTAATTGGAAATTCTGTTGCGAATCACCGTGGCCGTGGCGTCCCAGGTTATCCCGATTCCCGCTCCTCTGCCGCCGTTTATGACATTGTCGGCAATATATGCCGTCGCTCCTCGATAAAGCGCGACTCCGTCCCAGGTGTTGTTCTCTATCCGGTTGTTGATAATAAAAAGCTCGGCTCCTTCGCGCCCCATTACCCCGCCGATTCCGACTACCACTGATTCGGGACGGTTGGTGTTGTCGGCCAAAAGACAATTTTGTATTGTAACTCTGCTCCATTTGACTACTATAGCCGCGTCGGTGGCCGCCCCATCCAAATCACGCATACCGCCGGTGATTTTCAAATTCATGATCCGCGATTCGCGGCTGTTTAAAAACATTACTCCGTAACCGGCGTTGGTCACCAATACTGTGGAATCGATCCCGCTCCCTATGATAGTCAGTCCCTTATTCTGAATCATGAATCCCCGGCTGGCGGCCACATCGGTTTTATGCTCCTGACAGTTGCCGCAAAGCGATTCCGTGTAGGCGTACTGTTTTGAAATAAAGTGTCCGGCGGCTATCATCAATGTATCGCCGTTTTGAGCCAGATCGATCCCTTTCTGCAGATCCCTGAACGGATCGGACCTGCTCCCCGTCCCGCGGACATTACCTCCGAGGTCATCGATATATAAGATTGCCGTCTGCCCTTGAGAAACAACAACCAGCATTATCAGAAAAGTCAAAATTCCATAACGCATCCCGAATTCTTACTTGATAAATATATTTTCGTCAAGCCTTATCGAAAATTATAGGATTCCCTAAACATCTCCAATTGAGCAATAATAGACCCTCTATTAGAATTTTCCGTTCCTTCCATTATATGGGGATATCCCCACAGAAGTGGGAATATTCCATCGGATTTTCACCATATACCGCGCTATCCCACAATCGGTATCCCGCTAACTCATTGCCAGCTATAAAAATGCGCTTTTCATGCTCTATACCGATTTAACCCTATGAACGGCCGCGATTTTGCATGAATATTGCTACTTAACCGTAACAAGGGAGGCTGTGTGCGTGTAGGTTCTTTAGCCGATATCTACGGTTCCCTCAACAACTTGATCAGGACAACTAACGGCATGGGAAAATCCTTCGAGAAATTATCCTCGGGGATGAAAATAAATACCGCGTCCGACGATCCGGCCGGGCTGGTTATATCTACCCAGCTGCGATCCGCCATCGCCGCCGTGGAACAAAAAATCGAAAACATCGATGCCCTAAACAACAAATACGCTTCCGCCGAAGGCTATCTATCATCCATGCAGGGCAATCTGCAGGAAATGCGCAGTATCGCCCTGGCCGCTTCCAACGACGGCGCCATGACCGAGGGCATGCGAGCTGCCTATCAGAATATTATAAACCGTAACGTCGATTCCTATAATACGACAATCGCCGACGCCTCTTACGGCAGCTTTTCTCTGCTTGACGGTTCCTCCGGATCGGTGGCTGATCTCGAATCGATTGCCGCTCTCGATATCTCCGATCCCGCCAAAGCGGCAGCCGCCGTGGAAGCAATAGATACCAAAATAAAAGAGGTCCTCGATCTGCGCGCCGATATCGGAGCCAGACAAAAATACGAATTCGGTTCGCAGATAAATAATCTGCGCGCCGAGATGACCAACCTGACCGGTTCCGAATCGGCCATCAGGGATACCGATATGGCCGCCGAATACTCCAATCTGATCGCTTCCCAAATCAGACTGAAAGCCGGAATGTCGGTACTGGCAGTCAAAAACTCCATGACCGGTACTTTGATTCGGATGATCGAGGCTCATTCGCTCAACGGAAAATAGATCCGGCCCTCAGCCGACATACGCGATTGTTTTCTATCCCGTAATCGGGTTGGCCGGAATCATTAAATCTCCTGCGCCGAACATGTGACTATTTGTTTTTCGGTTAAGAAAAATGCCATCGGGGTGTCGATCCGATGGCATTTTAAAACCAGATATTATCGAATCTATTTCTTGGTCGTCTCAAAAGGCGTCACGAATATCCGCTCGAAACTCCCTTTATTGACTTTATAAACCGTATCGCTCCCATCGACCAACGCGTAACGGTCTCCGCCATCGTTTATCTCGTTGCTGAAGACGATATTTTTACCCGATCCGGTCATATCGGCGAACCAGACGGTAAATCTCGGTTTATCCAAGCCGAATTTGCTTTTGTTGCCGGGATCGTCAACACCGGCCGCCCGAAGACCGGACAAGCTCGAATGCAGACCCTTGATTTTACTCTCCTCCAGAGTCGCCCCTTTCTGAGGCGTGATCTGCTTCCAAATCTTGACAGGCGGCGCCAGACTATCCTCCGATGGCGTTTCCAGCAGGGCAAACTCATAATCCTTCTTATCCCTGTGTATCTTCATCGATGTTAAGTTGTCTTTCTGAATTTCACATAAGCTCAATTCCAGCCAGCGGTCTGTTGGAAGCTTCTTAAACGGATCGGCGCCCCACGCCCCGAACCTCGAAATAAAATTGTTATCGACCAAATATACCACCGGCGATCCGGCCGCCCGAATAAAACAATCCTTGCCGCCTCCACCCTTGCCGATATACAAATGTACCAGCTTCGATTCATCGGGACCGTAAAACTCTATCTGCAATGCCCTCTCGTCCGAAATATCGAAATCACCGTAAAGGTCCGCCGATTCACCCCTGATCGAACCGTTCGCCTGATGAAGATCATCCAAAAGCTTATCTATATCGCTTTCCCTGGCTCTCGACGAATATTCATTAGTCAACACCCAACCCGATTCGAGTCTCTGAAAATGCAAACCGGAATCCGGATAATCCTGCTTGAATACGTCGATCCTGACAACCTTGTCCTTATCGAAATCCAGACTCAACTCCGACAGGCTCTTGGGAGACGTGGTCGCCGGCCTGAAACTCTTCTGTACATAAAACAATACCAAAAGCGCCCCGAACGCTATCAACAATCTGTAAATTACCTTCTTGTTCATCTTCTATATCCCTCCGCCCGCCTGCTCCAGAAGTCTGCGGTAGGCCAGACGTCTATCGCGGCGCATGATCATTCTGAACACTCCGAACGCCACGATAATCAGGGGAGCCGCCAGGATTGTGAAAATCCTCCAGAATAATTTGGCCAATGGCGACGTCTCCTTCAGGAACCTGACCTGTATCGATTTGCTCCTGATATGCAAAAGATCCTCACTCAAAGCGAACCCTTCTATCGCCTTTAAGATAAGCTCTTCGTGTGACGGCCTCTGCCCCTGGTAACGGGAATCCGGTACAAATTGGTCGGAGAATATCTCGCTGTTTCCTATGAGCATCAGCCTGGCCGGTGACGGCGATACCGAGGCCCCTTGCGACTGAGTATAAAGTGAATCCGGCTGATCCTGCCACTTCGGCGGAGCCTGATTCTCATACGGATTCGGAAATTGACCGGATAAGATTACCGCCAACGGCTGCCTGCCGATCATCTTCTGATTCTTCTGATCGGTCATGTCCGAACCAATAGGCATGCCGGTAAATTCAGTCTCCCAGCTCTCCTCGCTCGACGTTAACAATACCTTCAGGTCCAGACCTAACTCCTCCACTACCGATGAATCGATATCCAGAGGAGAACCCCAGAGATATACCATAGGCCCCAAATTGGCCGTGAACGCGTAATCCTGATTCATATTCTCCGGAGATATTCTGATCTGTACCGGCGATTGAACGTCCATGCTCTTCGGCACAGTTAAAAAACCTCCCAATGTCTGCTGAGTCTGGATACTCACAACCTGCGTCTGGGCGTCCATCAGAATCTTATCGGAAATCGATAAACCGTATTTCTTCAAAAGATCATCAACCCCCGGATTGGCGCTCGCCGGCATCAGCATGACATTTCCCATCTTGGTCGGACTGTAATTATATTTATACTTCTGCGCCGCCATGATAACATCCACTCCGGAGTATAACGCCGTAGCGATCTCGTATTTCTGACGGTCCGAAAGATTCTGAGGGTCAAGCACCAGAAGAGCGTTCACCTTACCGGGCATCTGCTCTTCCGACGATAAATCTATTCTGGTAAAACCGTAACCCAACTGCTGGAGAGTCTCTCCGATATTCTTAAAACGATCCGTCTTGTCAGGTATCTTCTGACCCATCTGCGCCATCACCTGCCTCATCCGAGGATCGTTATACCGAGGATCTATAGGCTCGTACGGCGCTACCAACGCCAGCGACGGCGACGATTCCTGCGTCAGCCTGAATATCCTCGAACATATATCGTATTCCAGGTGCGGTAAGCTGGACGGCATTACCTGGGATATGATATCGTCAGGCTTGTCCAGATAAGATATCGATAGCGACGAATATACCTTCTTTATCCCGATTGCGTCCCGCTCGGTTGTCCGTAAGGTAAACGGTTCGATACCCTTCTCCGAAAGACTCTGGGCCAGTTCGGTATCCGTCGTCGGATCTATAACTTCATATTTTATCCGATCGGTTACCTTGGCGAATTCCCCTAACTTATCCGAAATACTCCGCTCCATATCCTTCATACCCGGAGGCATTTGATCCTCAGGCGTTACGTAGTAACGAATCGTCACATTGGTCTTCAGTTTCTCTATTATGTTCCTGGCCGAATCACTGATCGTATAGATCCGCCCCTCCGTGGTATCCAGTCTGCCTAACGGAAGCTTGAAGACAATCGCGCTGAACATCGCCGCTACCGCGATCATTACAACAGCCGCCCCGGAAAAAGTCAGATCCGCCTGACGTCTCATCCGCTGCTCCACCGTTAACGCGTTCAAGGCCAGAAATACTACGGTAAACGAGAGAAAATACAAAATATCATTGAGCGTTATTACGCCCTTGTACATCGTCTCGAAATGACCCAGCGAACCGACCGATCTCTGCAAAAACGTCCCCACACCGCCGACCCATGAATCGAGTTGAGCGGCCACCGGAAGCCAGCCCAAAAGATGCAAAAGCATGGTGCCTATTACCGCCATTACCCATGACGTTATCTGGTCTTTGAATAAACCCGAGAAGAAAAGCCCCAGCGACGTATAAAGCCCGCCTAAAAACAACAGTCCCATATACCCGCCGAAAACAGGACCGATATCCGGCTCACCCAAAATTCCGATGGCGATCGGTATCGGCAGCGTCCCGATCAGATATAGAACATAAAACCCCAGACCGGCGAAAAATTTCCCCAATACCAGCTCGTATGGTTTCATCGGCAGCGATTGCAGCAGAGCTATAGAACCGGACCGCTGCTCCTCCGCCCACAAACGCATCGTAATAGCCGGCAGGAAAAACAACATCAGCCAGGAATTGATCGAAAAGAAATCACGCATCTCCGCCAAACCTACTGCGAAAAAGAAAAACGACATGTAAAGCCCGGAGCATACCGCCAATATCGCTACCACGAAAATGTAAGCGATAGGAGAATTGAAATAAGATGAAAACTCCCTCTTGAATATTGTCGCGATATTTTTCATGCCCTCTCTCCTGTCGCCGCGTTTTCTCCTGACGTCCTGTTTCCGACGCCGGTCTTGACATAATATCGGAACGCCTCCTCCAAAGATATCCTCTCCCTGGAAAAATGCCTGATCGTCCAGCCGCTGGTATGTAGAAGGTCGGTCAACGTCGCCCAGATATCTCCGCCGCCCGATGATTCTATCCGGGCCGTAGTAAATCCGTCCCGCGATGATACGTTGAAATCCAAAGCGAATTTCGGCTTGAGATCGCTTAAGGCTTTCTTCAAATCCGCCTCTGATACTCCCGCGGTCAGCGTAAACCTCTGCTTATCCGAAACCTTGGCCACCAGTTCGTCCAGCGTACCGTCGGCTACTATCAAACCCTCGGTTATAATCACCACTCGATCGGCAATTGCCTCCACCTCCTGCAAAATATGGGTCGAGAATATTATCGTCTTGTCCTGAGCCAGCGACTTCACCAGGTCCCGGATCCCAACGATTTGAATCGGGTCGAGACCCGAAGTCGGCTCGTCCAAAATCAATACCTCCGGATCATGTATTAGCGCCTGGGCCAGCCCAACTCTCTGACCGTACCCCCGAGATAATGTACCCACACCCGACCTGAATACCTCCCGCAATCCGCACGAACTAACTACATAATCGATCCGCTTTCGAAGCTGGGCTCCTTCCAGCCCACGGGCCTGGCCGACAAATTCCAGATATTCAGCCACCTCCATCTCACCGTATAAAGGAGGAGTCTCCGGCAGATAACCGACCCGGCGGCGAACCTCCAACGGGTCTTTGAGAATATCGTAACCAGCCACCGATCCGTTCCCCGATGATGGAACGATCTGCGTGGTCAGGATCTTCATGGTGGTCGTCTTACCAGCGCCGTTGGGACCCAAAAGCCCCATTATCTCGCCCTTGTAGGCTTTAAACGAAGCCCCGGATAACGCCTCCACCGGTCCGTAACGCATACTCAAACCATTGGCTTCAACCATTCAAAATCCCTCTTCTTCTTGATTATTATCAGATCAACTCTTCTATCATTTCCGGCAATTCTAAATATTTTTATACCCTCGACAATTTTCAAAGTTCAATAAAATACAAAAATAAATCGCTTTGCGCCAGATTTTTCCAGACCGACCTATTCCGACCGAAATCCCCTTTTGATTTGCCTTAAATCCCCTGGCCAAATATATTGCCTGTGTCGAACTGATATATAATTGACGCAGGTGAACTAAAGGTGAATCGAGATTCCTGAGAAAAGAGGTTAATGTGCATGGTGATGGAAATAAATACTGGTGGAAAGACGCTCTTCCCGAATGCAAACCGACAACCAGAGTCCTGACAGCCGGTTACGATCCCAGATTTTCCGAAATGGCAGCCAAGGTGCCCATCTTCCCGACGTCGACTTTCCTCTTCAAAACAGCCGAAGAGGGCGAACGATTCTTCCATCTGGCCTTCCATCCGGAAGAACGTAAAAGCGACGAGCATCCCGGACTGATTTATTCACGCCTGAACAACCCCAATATGGAGATCGTCGAAGATAAAATGGTCGTCATGGAACCCGGATCCGAAGCCGCCGCAGTCTTCCCCTCCGGAATGTCGGCTATTACCAGTATGTGCCTTTCGCTCATGAACCAGGGTGACGTCATCATCTATTCAGCGCCGGTCTACGGCGGCACCGAGCATTTCTTCGATAATATCCTGCCGAAATTCGGAATGCTGGCCGTCCCTGTCTATTCCCAAAACCTGAGAGAATATAAAAACCAGATGGACATTCATAAAGATCATCTGGCCATGGTGTTCATCGAAACCCCCGCCAATCCAACCATTAATCACACCGATATCAAAGCTATCGTCGAACTGACCCAAAAATATAAAGGCAGAAACGGACGAGTGATGGTGGCTGTCGATAATACCTTCCTCGGCCCCATCTTCCAAAACTGCTTCTCCGCGGGAGCAGATCTTTCCATCTATTCAGCTACAAAATTTATCGGAGGCCACTCCGACCTCATAGGCGGTTTTGTCCTCGGAAACAAAAACGATATCCAGAGCATCAAAGCGTTCAGATCCGTTATCGGCGCTACCACCGATCCCTTCTGCTGCTGGCTTATGGCCCGCTCGCTGGAAACTATCGATATCCGTATGAGAAAATGCGCCGAAAACGCCACCCGGATCGCCGAATTCCTCGATAGCCACCCGAAAGTCGAAAAAGTCGTCTATCCGGCCCTACTCAAGGAAGGCGACCAGCAATATGAGATCTATAAAAAACAATGTACCGGCCCGGGAGCTCTTATTTCATTCTATATCAAGGGCGGCAAGAAAGAAGCCTTTGCTGTTCTCAATAACCTCGAAATCTGCAGGCTGGCTGTCAGCCTCGGCGGTACCGAGACTTTGATCGAACACCCCCGCCGCATGACCCACTCCGAGGTG